>NZ_OXCQ01000050.1 GCF_900411395.1 Streptococcus sp. 596553
ACCTTGCGTTTCGCTTCTGCCAAGGCGTCTTCAACCTTCTTAATCGCCGCTTTCTTCTCTTCTGTTGTTAAGTGCTGAACCGTGTCAAATGACGCTTTCTTCGTATTCGCTGTATTATCCAGAGAGGCAATCGCGTT
>NZ_OXCQ01000049.1 GCF_900411395.1 Streptococcus sp. 596553
CAAAAGAAGTTCCTTTAGGTAGAATGTCGCGAATCAGCGTGTGATTTTTCTCAATTCTCCCTTTCTGGTCAGAGCGATTAGGGTCACAAAAGAAGAGTTTACTCTCTCCTCGCACATCCATTTCGATGTCATCAACCCTGGCAAACTCTCCACCATTATCGGTAA
>NZ_OXCQ01000047.1 GCF_900411395.1 Streptococcus sp. 596553
CCTCTCTGGATAATACAGCGAATACGAAGAAAGCGTCATTTGACACGGTTCAGCACTTAACAACAGAAGAGAAGAAAGCGGCGATTAAGAAGGTTGAAGACGCCTTGGCAGAAGCGAAACGCAAGGTCAATGAAGCGACTGACCAAGCAGGAGTTGAGAAAGCTAAGCAGGCTGGA
>NZ_OXCQ01000022.1 GCF_900411395.1 Streptococcus sp. 596553
TGAAGAAATAACATCATGGTAACGCTGCATGAAGTAATCACGTTCTTGGTCAGTATGCAAATTAGCATAAGCAGCTTGCAGACCCATAATGTCAATAGATGTGGTAGAAGTCGTCATTTGGCGAGAAAGCTCAGTCTCAGGAGGAAGCGGAGCAGTCCAAATGTTTTTGAGATGGCAGCAACGGAAACCATAACGAGCATCATCTTGATTAAGCTCATTAGGGTTAGCCTCGGTACGGTCAGGCATCCACGGCGCTTTAAAATAGTTGTTATAGATATTCAAATAACCCTGAAACAAATGCTTAGGGATTTTATTGGTATCAGGGTTAATCGTGCCAAGAAAAGCGGCATGGTCAATATAACCAGTAGTGTTAACAGTCGGGAGAGGAGTGGCATTAACACCATCCTTCATGAACTTAATCCACTGTTCACCATAAACGTGACGATGAGGGACATAAAAAGTAAAAATGTCTACAGTAGAGTCAATAGCAAGGCCACGACGCAATGGAGAAAGACGGAGAGCGCCAACGGCGTCCATCTCGAAGGAGTCGCCAGCGATAACCGGAGTAGTTGAAATGGTAATAAGACGACCAATCTGACCAGCAAGGAAGCCAAGATGGGAAAGGTCATGCGGCATACGCTCGGCGCCAGTTTGAATATTAGACATAATTTATCCTCAAGTAAGGGGCCGAAGCCCCTGCAATTAAAATTGTTGACCACCTACATACCAAAGACGAGCGCCTTTACGCTTGCCTTTAGTACCTCGCAACGGCTGCGGACGACCAGGGCGAGCGCCAGAACGTTTTTTACCTTTAGACATTACATCACTCCTTCTGCACGTAATTTTTGACGCACGTTTTCTTCTGCGTCAGTAAGAACGTCAGTGTTTCCTGCGCGTACACGCAAGGTAAACGCGAACAATTCAGCGGCTTTAACCGGACGCTCGACGCCATTAATAATGTTTTCCGTAAATTCAGCGCCTTCCATGATGAGACAGGCCGTTTGAATGTTGACGGGATGAACATAATAAGCAATGACGGCAGCAATAAACTCAACAGGAGCAGGAAAGCGAGGGTATCCTACAAAGTCCAGCGTACCATAAACGCAAGCCTCAACGCAGCGACGAGCACGAGAGCGGTCAGTAGCAATCCAAACTTTGTTACTCGTCAGAAAATCGAAATCATCTTCGGTTAAATCCAAAACGGCAGAAGCCTGAATGAGCTTAATAGAGGCCAAAGCGGTCTGGAAACGTACGGATTGTTCAGTAACTTGACTCATGATTTCTTACCTATTAGTGGTTGAACAGCATCGGACTCAGATAGTAATCCACGCTCTTTTAAAATGTCAACAAGAGAATCTCTACCATGAACAAAATGTGACTCATATCTAAACCAGTCCTTGACGAACGTGCCAAGCATATTAAGCCACTTCTCCTCATCCAACGCGTCAGTTTTTGACAGAATCGTTAGTTGATGGCGAAAGGTCGCAAAGTAAGAGCTTCTCGAGCTGCGCAAGGATAGGTCGAATTTTCTCATTTTCCGCCAGCAGTCCACTTCGATTTAATTCGTAAACAAGCAGTAGTAATTCCTGCTTTATCAAGATAATTTTTCGACTCATCAGAAATATCCGAAAGTGTTAACTTCTGCGTCATGGAAGCGATAAAACTCTGCAGGTTGGATACGCCAATCATTTTTATCGAAGCGCGCATAAATTTGAGCAGATTTGTCGTCACAGGTTGCGCCGCCAAAACGTCGGCTACAGTAACTTTTCCCAGCCTCAATCTCATCTCTCTTTTTGCGTTCTGCTTCAATATCTGGTTGAACGGCGTCGCGTCGTAACCCAGCTTGGTAAGTTGGATTAAGCACTCCGTGGACAGATTTGTCATTGTGAGCATTTTCATCCCGAAGTTGCGGCTCATTCTGATTCTGAACAGCTTCTTGGGAAGTAGCGACAGCTTGGTTTTTAGTGAGTTGTTCCATTCTTTAGCTCCTAGACCTTTAGCAGCAAGGTCCATATCTGACTTTTTGTTAACGTATTTAGCCACATAGAAACCAACAGCCATATAACTGGTAGCTTTAAGCGGCTCACCTTTAGCATCAACAGGCCACAACCAACCAGAACGTGAAAAAGCGTCCTGCGTGTAGCGAACTGCGATGGGCATACTGTAACCATAAGGCCACGTATTTTGCAAGCTATTTAACTGGCGGCGATTGCGTACCCGACGACCAAAATTAGGGTCAACGCTACCTGTAGGAAGTGTCCGCATAAAGTGCACCGCATGGAAATGAAGACGGCCATTAGCTGTACCATACTCAGGCACACAAAAATACTGATAGCAGTCGGCGTGTGAATCATTAGCCTTGCGACCCTCGGCAGCAAGAACCATACGACCAATATCACGAAAATAGTCACGCAAAGCATTGGGATTATCATAAAACGCCTCTAATCGGTCGTCAGCCAACGTGAGAGTGTCAAAAACGATAAACCAACCATCAGCATGAGCCTGTCGCATTGCATTCATCAAACGCTGAATAGCAAAGCCTCTACGCGATTTCATAGTGGAGGCCTCCAGCAATCTTGAACACTCATCCTTAATACCTTTCTTTTTGGGGTAATTATACTCATCGCGAATATCCTTAAGAGGGCGTTCAGCAGCCAGCTTGCGGCAAAACTGCGTAACCGTCTTCTCGTTCTCTAAAAACCATTTTTCGTCCCCTTCGGGGCGGTGGTCTATAGTGTTATTAATATCAAGTTGGGGGAGCACATTGTAGCATTGTGCCAATTCATCCATTAACTTCTCAGTAACAGATACAAACTCATCACGAACGTCAGAAGCAGCCTTATGGCCGTCAACATACATATCACCATTATCGAACTCAACGCCCTGCATACGAAAAGACAGAATCTCTTCCAAGAGCTTGATGCGGTTATCCATCTGCTTATGGAAGCCAAGCATTGGGGATTGAGAAAGAGTAGAAATGCCACAAGCCTCAATAGCAGGTTTAAGAGCCTCGATACGCTCAAAGTCAAAATAATCAGCGTGACATTCAGAAGGGTAATAAGAACGAACCATAAAAAAGCCTCCAAGATTTGGAGGCATGAAAACATACAATTGGGAGGGTGTCAATCCTGACGGTTATTTCCTAGACAAATTAGAGCCAATACCATCAGCTTTACCGTCTTTCCAGAAATTGTTCCAAGTATCGGCAACAGCTTTATCAATACCATGAAAAATATCAACCACACCAGAAGCAGCATCAGTGACGACATTAGAAATATCCTTTGCAGTAGCGCCAATATGAGAAGAGCCATACCGCTGATTCTGCGTTTGCTGATGAACTAAGTCAACCTCAGCACTAACCTTGCGAGTCATTTCTTTGATTTGGTCATTGGTAAAATACTGACCAGCCGTTTGAGCTTGAGTAAGCATTTGGCGCATAATCTCGGAAACCTGCTGTTGCTTGGAAAGATTGGTGTTTTCCATAATAGACGCAACGCGAGCAGTAGACTCCTTCTGTTGATAAGCAAGCATCTCATTTTGTGCATATACCTGGTCTTTCGTATTCTGGCGTGAAGTCGCCGACTGAATGCCAGCAATCTCTTTTTGAGTCTCATTTTGCATCTCGGCAATCTCTTTCTGATTGTCCAGTTGCATTTTAGTAAGCTCTTTTTGATTCTCAAATCCGGCGTCAACCATACCAGCAGAGGAAGCATCAGCACCAGCACGCTCCCAAGCATTAAGCTCAGGAAATGCAGCAGCAAGATAATCACGAGTATCCTTTCCTTTATCAGCGGCAGACTTGCCACCAAGTCCAACCAAATCAAGCAACTTATCAGAAACGGCAGAAGTGCCAGCCTGCAACGTACCTTCAAGAAGTCCTTTACCAGCTTTAGCCATAGCACCAGAAACAAAACTAGGGACGGCCTCATCAGGGTTAGGAACATTAGAGCCTTGAATGGCAGATTTAATACCAGCATCACCCATGCCTACAGTATTGTTATCGGTAGCAAGCACATCACCTTGAATGCCACCGGAGGCGGCTTTTTGACCGCCTCCAAACAATTTAGACATGGCGCCACCAGCAAGAGCAGAAGCAATACCGCCAGCAATAGCACCAAACATAAATCACCTCACTTAAGTGGCTGGAGACAAATAATCTCTTTAATAACCTGATTCAGCGAAACCAATCCGCGGCATTTAGTAGCGGTAAAGTTAGACCAAACCATGAAACCAACATAAACATTATTGCCCGGCGTACGGGGAAGGACGTCAATAGTCACACAGTCCTTGACGGTATAATAACCACCATCATGGCGACCATCCAAAGGATAAACATCATAGGCAGTCGGGAGGGTAGTCGGAACCGAAGAAGACTCAAAGCGAACCAAACAGGCAAAAAATTTAGGGTCGGCATCAAAAGCAATATCAGCACCAACAGAAACAACCTGATTAGCGGCGTTGACAGATGTATCCATCTGAATGCAATGAAGAAAACCACCATTACCAGCATTAACCGTCAAACTATCAAAATATAACGTTGACGATGTAGCTTTAGGTGTCTGTAAAACAGGTGCCGAAGAAGCTGGAGTAACAGAAGTGAGAACCAGCTTATCAGAAAAAAAGTTTGAATTATGGCGAGAAATAAAAGTCTGAAACATGATTAAACTCCTAAGCAGAAAACCTACCGCGCTTCGCTTGGTCAACCCCTCAGCGGCAAAAATTAAAATTTTTACCGCTTCGGCGTTATAACCTCACACTCAATCTTTTATCACGAAGTCATGATTGAATCGCGAGTGGTCGGCAGATTGCGATAAACGGTCACATTAAATTTAACCTGACTATTCCACTGCAACAACTGAACGGACTGGAAACACTGGTCATAATCATGGTGGCGAATAAGTACGCGTTCTTGCAAATCACCAGAAGGCGGTTCCTGAATGAATGGGAAGCCTTCAAGAAGGTGATAAGCAGGAGAAACATACGAAGGCGCATAACGATACCACTGACCCTCAGCAATCTTAAACTTCTTAGACGAATCACCAGAACGGAAAACATCCTTCATAGAAATTTCACGCGGCGGCAAGTTGCCATACAAAACAGGGTCGCCAGCAATATCGGTATAAGTCAAAGCACCTTTAGCGTTAAGGTACTGAATCTCTTTAGTCGCAGTAGGCGGAAAACGAACAAGCGCAAGAGTAAACATAGTGCCATGCTCAGGAACAAAGAAACGCGGCACAGAATGTTTATAGGTCTGTTGAACACGACCAGAAAACTGGCCTAACGACGTTTGGTCAGTTCCATCAACATCATAGCCAGATGCCCAGAGATTAGAGCGCATGACAAGTAAAGGACGGTTGTCAGCGTCATAAGAGGTTTTACCTCCAAATGAAGAAATAACATCATGGTAACGCTGCATGAAGTAATCACGTTCTTGGTCAGTATGCAAATTAGCATAAGCAGCTTGCAGACCCATAATGTCAATAGATGTGGTAGAAGTCGTCATTTGGCGAGAA
>NZ_OXCQ01000032.1 GCF_900411395.1 Streptococcus sp. 596553
TAACTTCTCAAAGTAACTTCCACTTGCCTGACCAAAGTGGAAATTAGTCTAAAACGGATTTTTATGGTGGAATTAAGTGTGAGACGTTTGAGTTAGAAACGAGGTCTACTATGACAAAACATAAACACCTTACCCTTTCAGACCGTAATGATATCCAATTAGGTTTAGAGCGCAGTGAAACCTTCAAAGCTATTGGACAATCCATTCTAAAAGACCCGACTACTGTTTCTAAAGAAGTCAAACGAAACAGACAAGTCCGAGAGTCTACATGCCATAACCTTCCTTGCCCTCTACTCGACAAAGCTCCCTTTGTCTGTAACGGCTGCCCTAAAAGAAGACAGAATTGTGGCTATAAGAAGATCTTCTACCTCGCTAAGCAAGCTCAAAAACAATACGAACAAACTCTTGGAGAAGCTCGTGAAGGAACTCCCCTCAATTCCAAGACCTTCTGGGACATGGACAAAGTCATTTCTGATGGGGTTAAAAAAGGACAACACATCTATCATATTCTCAAAACTCATAACCTTGATGTCAGCTCCTCAACTGTCTATCGACACATCCGAAAAGGGTACCTATCTATCGCTCCGATTGATCTTGCCAGAGCCGTTAAATTCAAAGAAAGACGAAAAAGTAAGCTACCTTCCATCCCTAAAGAAGCTAAAAAAGGCCGTTCCTATGAGGATTTCCAAAACTATTTAGCACTGAATCAACTAGACTCTTGGCTGGAAATGGA
>NZ_OXCQ01000035.1 GCF_900411395.1 Streptococcus sp. 596553
GGGAGACTTGAACATCCTTCTCTCTTGAGTTCTCAGGACAGACAATATCTGATGTGGATTTACCAGTCAGCTTTGGAGAAGGATTATAGTGTCAAGGTAATTGGCGACAAGCATTTTGTATTGAAGAGACAAGATGCTACTAAATTGACAGGGCGCCAAACTCAAACTTTGGAAATTCTGAGCCAATCAGAAGACTTGGTCAATCCTGTCTATGTTACATTAGGAGAAAAGGGGGTGCTCTTGCTTGATTAAGAGAGGAGATGTTGTAGCTCTTTATTTGCCTTTTCCGACTATTAGTAGCGATTTGGCTGTGAAGAATCATATGTATATTTGTATTGACAACAGCATGACTAAAAACAAAGAGTTGGTTAAAAATCAGACCTTCAAACCAGCTCTCTTGACCAGACGTTTGGTCAAGAACTTTATGATAGAAGAGCCGGATTTAGCTCGTAATCCTTTTACAAGACCAACCTTGATTGACTTAGATAAGGTATTTATGTTGGATAATACGGTCATTCCGACTTCTTATCTAGCCAGACGGCGACGCAATGTCTCAGAAGAATT
>NZ_OXCQ01000019.1 GCF_900411395.1 Streptococcus sp. 596553
TTGAAAACGGCTTGACAATTGAAGCAGGCTGGCAGAAGAATGATACAGGCTATTGGTACGTACACTCAGACGGCTCTTATCCAAAAGACAAGTTTGAGAAAATCAACGGAACCTGGTATTACTTCGATGGCTCAGGCTACATGCTTGCGGACCGCTGGAAGCAGCACACTGACGGCAACTGGTACTACTTTGACCAGTCAGGTGAAATGGCGACAGGCTGGAAGAAAATCGCTGATAAGTGGTATTATTTTGACACAGAGGGCGCTATGAAGACAGGATGGGTCAAGTACAAGGAGACTTGGTACTACTTAGACGGTAAAGAAGGTGCCATGGTATCAAACGCCTTCGTCCAGTCCGCAGACGGAACAGGCTGGTACTACATCAAACCAGACGGAACAATGGCAGATAAGCCAGAGTTCACAGTAGAGCCAGAAGGGCTCATTACTACAAAATAGAAAGACTTCAAAATAGATTACACTAACCGCAGGCTCAGGCTTGCGGTTTTTTTGTTTTAAAAGGGGCAAAAAAGGGGCAAAAGTGTCGTAAATCTCTGTAAAGTGATGTAAAAACATTTATTTAAAAGCTCAAAATATAGCTGTTTTAAAAGGTGTTGTAAGATATAGTAAAACGATGTAAAGGTATTTGTAAAAGTAGACGGGTTCTAATTTAACCTAGAGAACATAATCCTAAGTGAAAAAATCACTTGGGATTTTTTTAATCAAGAAAATAGTTCTCTTGGAAACTTTTTCTTGACATCTTTTCTGAAAATGATAAAATAGTTCTCATGAAAACTTATTTAGTTCCTAGGAGAACTAAATGCAATGGTTAGAAAGGAGTAAGTATGGATAAGCCGATGTTAGTCTTTAAGCGTTTTGGTCATCAGATTCATCTGATGGTGCAAAAGGAAGCCAAACGTTGTGGTATTGAATTTATGGGTGGGCCTCAAGGTCAGGTTGTGCGTTTTTTGGATAATCGTGAGAAAAACCAAGACTTGGTCTTGATTAAAGATATCGAGCAGGAACTCAATATTACCAAGTCTGTTGCTAGTAATCTGGTTAAGCGTATGGTGCAAAATGGTTTGGTGGAATTGGAGGCGAGTCCTAGCGATAAGCGGGCAAAATTTGTTCGTTTGACGGACAAAGCACGTTCTCAGATGCAACAGGTTAAGGCTTTTTTTGAACGGATAGACAAGCAGTTGATGGAAGACATTGATGAAGATGAATTACTGATTTTTGAGAAAGTTCTCAGTCAACTACAGGAAAATATCAAAAGAATAGGAGGAGATAATGAAGAAATTAGCCAAACGAATTAGTAGAAAAGAATGGGGGATGATTTTACTAGCTATTCTCTTTACTTGCTTTTCGGTCTATCTGGAGTTGGAAGTGCCAACCTATATCTCGAAAATTACGGATTTGCTAGGTAGTCAAGGAACTAATTTAGATGAGTTGTGGCAGCCGGCAAGCATGATGGTGGGAATGTCCTTTCTTGCCTTCTTGTCCGTAGTTGCAGTTGGATTTTTTGCATCCCGAGTGGCAGCTTCTTATACTAGTAGGCTGAGAAGTGATATTTTTAACCGAGTTTTGGATTACTCGCAGACAGAGATTAAGAAATTCTCTATTCCCAGTCTCCTAACTCGTACCACCAATGACATTACTCAAGTTCAGATGTTGATTACCATGGGCTTGCAAGTAGTTACACGTGGTCCGATTATGGCTATCTGGGCTATCGGGAAGATTTTAGGCCATTCAGAATACTGGCTCTGGGCCGTACTTGTGGCAGTGATTGTTAACGTTTTGATGACTACTGTTTTGATGACACTGGCCTTTCCAAAACAGTCCTTGATTCAGGGGCTGACTGATAAACTGAACAGTATCACTCGTGAAAGTTTAACAGGTATTCGTGTCGTTCGTGCCTACAATGCAGAGGATTACCAAAATGAAAAATTTGCTGCAGCAAATGATGAATTGACACGCTTGAATTTGTTTGTCAACCGTCTTATGGCTATTTTGAACCCTATCATGATGGGGATTTCAAGTGGTTTGAGTGTGGCGATTTACTGGATTGGGGCCTATGTGATTAACGACGCTACTCCGATAGCGCGTCTGCCTCTCTTTAGTGACATGATTGTTTTTATGTCTTATGCCATGCAGGTTGTCATGGGCTTCCTTCTCATGGGAGCACTCTTCATCGTTCTTCCCCGAACTATGGTCTCTGCTAAGCGAATTAATCAAGTTTTAGATTTGCATTCTTCTATCCAAAATCCTGCTCAAGTACAGCTGGCTGATGAAAACCTCAAAGGTCAGGTCGAATTTAAGGATGTGACCTTCCGCTATGCGGCAAATTCGGAGGCGGTTATTGAGAATGTTAGCTTTAAAGCGGAAGCTGGTCAAACAGTGGCCTTTATTGGGTCAACAGGTTCTGGTAAATCAACTCTGGTCAATCTGATTCCACGATTCTACGATGTGTCAGAAGGAGAAATTCTGGTGGACGGTGTCAATGTTCAAGGCTATGCCTTAGAAGATTTGCGCAACAAGGTTGGTTATATTCCCCAGAAAGCGGTTCTCTTTTCAGGTGATGTTAAGGGCAATTTGGACTTTGGACAAAGTCAAGAAACACCACTTAGTGAGCAGGCTATGTGGCAAGCCTTGGAGTTGGCCCAGTCTAAGAACTTTATCGAAGACAAGGAAGCGGGCTTAGTGTCAGAAGTGGCCCAAGGAGGAACCAACTTCTCAGGTGGTCAAAGACAGCGTCTGGCCATTGCGCGTGCCTTAGCTCGGAAGCCAGAAATCCTCATCTTTGATGACTCCTTCTCAGCCTTGGACTACAAGACAGACCGTATCCTACGCCAAGAGCTAGCAGAGAAAACTAAGTCTATGACCAAGCTTATCGTTGCACAGCGTATTTCAACGATTATGGATGCAGATTTGATTTTGGTCTTGGATCAAGGTAAAGTCGTGGGACAAGGTACCCACAGGGAACTTCTAGCTAATAACGAAGTTTACCAAGAAATTGCCTATTCACAACTATCGAAGGAGGAATTGGAACATGGAAAATAAGAAAATGTCTCTTTGGAAACAGAGTAAACCCTATCTTGCAGGTCTCCAGTTTGCCCTTTTGATTGCCTTTCTAGCAACAATCGTATCCAATATCATTACTGTATATGGTCCAACCCGCATCAAGGAAATGACTAATATTATTGCCAGTGGTCTGGAAACAAGTGTGGATGTCGCGGCGGTTGCAGCCATTGGTAGTTTTTTAGCCGTCATCTATGTGATTGGACTCCTATCAAATTATTTGCAGGCCTTTCTGTTTACAACAGCTATTCAACGTTTTTCAGAGCGTTTGAGAAGAGCTATTGCAGAGAAAATCAATAGCCTACCATTGGGATATTTTGATGGACACTCTCAAGGAGATACCTTGTCTCGTGTAACCAATGATGTTGATACTGCAGCCCAGTCCCTCAATCAAAGTCTGGGAACAGTTCTTTCATCCACTTTACTGGTCGTGGCAGTCTTGGTGACCATGTTTGGGATGAACTGGATTTTAGCCTTGGTGACGGTTGTGTCAACTCTTATCGGTTTTGCTTTCGTGTCTGTCTTTATGGGCAAATCCCAGGGCTTTTTTAAGAGTCAGCAACAAGATTTGGCAGCTGTCAATGGCTATGTGGAGGAAATGTACTCTGGCCATAATGTGGTGACCAGTTACAATGCCATCGAAAGTACGAAAGAAGAATTTGCGAAATTAAACCATCGTCTGTATGACAGTATTTGGAAATCTCAGTTTATTTCAGGGATTATGATGCCGATTATGATGTTTATTGGGAACTTTAGCTATGCCTTAGTGATTATCGTTGGTGCAGCCTTGGCTCTGAATGGGCGGATTAGTATCGGGATTATCGTTGCCTTTATGGCCTACGTTCGTATCTTTTCTCAGCCTCTTTCACAAATCGCCCAAGGGATTACTAGTTTGCAGCAGGCTAGTGCAGCCATGGGACGTGTCTTCGAATTTCTAGCTGAAGAGGAAATGGGAGACGAATCCCATAAAGAAAGACAATTGAGCGATATGAAAGGTCAAGTGGTCTTTGATCGAGTTTCCTTTGGTTACACACCAGAGAGAACTATCATCCATGACTTTTCTGCGACCGCTCATGCAGGGCAAAAGGTTGCCATTGTCGGACCGACTGGAGCTGGTAAGACAACCATTGTCAATCTTTTGATGAAGTTTTATGAGATTGATAAGGGGAGTATCCGTATCGATGGTGTGGATACCAAGGATATGAAGCGATCGGAAGTACACGATGCCTTTTCAATGGTCTTGCAGGATACTTGGCTCTTTGAAGGTACTATCCGAGATAATCTCATCTATAACCAAGAGGGGATTAGTGATGAGCGCGTGATTGAAGCCAGCAAGGCTGTAGGGATTCACCACTTTATTATGACCCTACCAGATGGTTACGATACAGTCTTGGACGACACAGTGACCTTGTCTGTCGGACAAAAACAACTCTTGACTATCGCTCGTGCTTTGTTGAAAGATGCACCACTCCTAATCCTAGATGAGGCGACTTCTTCTGTTGATACTCGGACGGAAGAGTTAATCCAGAAAGCCATGGATCGTTTGATGGAGGGCAGAACTTCCTTTGTCATCGCCCACCGCTTGTCTACTATCCGAAATGCTGATCTTATTCTCGTCATGAAAGATGGTAATATCATCGAGCAAGGAAATCATGATGAGCTGATGGCGCAAGCTGGTTTCTACGCAGATCTCTATAACAGTCAGTTCACAGAAGATGAGGCAGAAGAATAAATCGAAAGAAGGCTTGACGGCCTTCTTTTTCTGCACTATACTAGAAGACAAGTGCTTCCCTATAAGCAAAATTTGAGTAAGTAATGAGAAAATATATGAAAAATTATCAAGAATGGTATGACCATATTGCTGATAAGATTGAAAATAAGCCCTTTCTTCTGAGTTTGTTAAGAACTTTCAATCGATTCATGACGGTAGTTATGCCTATAGTTTATCTAACCTTGTTAGTTACTACCTATCTCCAAGAAGGACTTGGGAAACAGGTCGGAATCTATGTGTTTATCCCTGCATCAGGTTTTGTGATTTTGTCCTTTCTTCGTAAGAAAATCAATGCCCCTAGACCTTATGAGGAATGGGATATTAAACCCTTGCTTGACAGAGATAGTCCTGGTCAGTCTATGCCCAGTCGTCATGTCTTTTCAGCCACCATTATCTCCATGGCTTGCTTACATGCTAGTTTATCTGTAGGGGTTATCTTGTTGGTCTTTTCAGTCCTCCTCGGTCTAGTGAGAGTCTTGAGTGGAGTGCATTTTCCCAAGGATGTAGTGGTTGGTTATATTTGTGGTCTTGCGTGGGGTGTGATTTTCTTTCTATTTTGACCTGTAAGTTAAGGTAACCTTACAACCACTTACGTGGCTAAAGTAACCACTTGCTTTTTTGCTCTTGTTTTCTTATTTTGGCTTTGATATAGTAGAGTCAGAAAGGAGATGGAATGAAGTTACGAATCGAAATTGACAGCAATTTAGATGAAACTGAAATTGTCATCAAGGCAGCGGCTTTGACAGATGAGATTGCGGATTTACAGCGACTCTTGCAAGAGTCCAAGTCTCCTCGGTTGATTTTTTACAAGGGAACAGGTGAATATTATCTGGACTTATCGGAAATTCTCTTCTTTGAGACAGAAGGTAGCAAGATTTATGCCCATACCCAGAAAGATGCCTACGAAGTTCGGCTCAAACTCTATGAGTTAGAGTCTATCCTTCCTCGCTATTTTAGTCGGGTATCCAAGTCAACGATTGCTAATATTCGGCAAATCTATTCGGTGGACAAGTCCTTTTCAGGAACGGGCACCATTTCCTTTTATCAGACCCACAAGGAGGTTCACGTGTCGCGGTACTATCAATCCCTCCTAAAAGAAAATCTAAGAAACATGAGGTAAGAACATGAAAAAGAAAGCATTTGGTATTGTGTTGCTAGTATTGGCAGCATGGATTTTATTACAGGGACATTATGGTGTTCCATCTTTGGAGACTAAGTATTCTCCTTTTGTCTTTATCGCTTTTCTATTGTATAAGGCAATAGAATCTTCCCTTAGGCATCATTGGACAAGTGCCACTTTTTTAGCATTAACAGCATTAAATATAGTGAATCTTTTTTATGATTGGATTCAGCTATCTCCTATTTCGCTTATTTTAGCTAGTATTTTAATCGTAATGGGTGTCAGCGCACTCACTCATTCTAACAGAACTTGGAATGGAAAAAAATGGTGGTATGATGGTGAAAAAAACATTCTTACAGATAAGGAAGTTGCTTTTGGAACAGGGACTTTCTACAAGCAAGACCAAGAATTGGTAGAGGATCAAGTAGAAGTTGGCTTCGGAAATGCTAAGATATATTACGACAATGCAGAGATTTTAGGAGATACTGCAACCCTGAAAGTAGAAGTTGGTTTTGGCAATGCAGTTATCTTTGTTCCCCAACATTGGAGAGTTGATTTAAAAGTAGAAACTTTCTGTGGTGTAGCTAAGGCAGATACCACTCTAGCCCCAACCAGCAAAACCTTGATTATCCGTGGAGATGTGGCTTTTGGGAAGCTGGAGCTTGTCTACGTTAAGTAAAAAAATCTTCACTTCAACCATCAAAATAGACGTACTAAGAGTAGGAAATTGATGCCTTGCTCTGATTTCCGTTCTATTGTTGTTAGACTTTA
This sequence comes from Streptococcus sp. 596553, assembly GCF_900411395.1. GTDB lineage: Bacteria > Bacillota > Bacilli > Lactobacillales > Streptococcaceae > Streptococcus > Streptococcus mitis_BA. The sequence goes on from NZ_OXCQ01000019.1 coordinate 6,737, forward strand.
AAAAATGAAATGTTGCCTTTAAAAGTTGTATATTTTTCGATATTTTGGCTCTTACGTTTGATGTATCTATGTCTTACAGCGTGGATGATGTAGTGTCAAATGTTTTAAAAAAATGAATGATATTGGACAGTTTTTTTGGCCTCTAATTGCTCAGGCTCCATGAGAGCAAGCACTTGGGTTTATGACAAGGGAGAATGGTATTATGTAAGTTCTTCTGGTGCCATGTTAGCGAATGATTGGGTCAAAGATAATGGCAAGTGGTATTATCTAGCTTCATCAGGTAAGATGCTTCGCAATACCTACACACCTGATGGTTACTACGTTGGCAACTCAGGTGCCTGGCAATAAGAATAATACTCTTAGAAAATTTCTTCAAACCACGTCAGATTCATCCACAACCTCAAAACAGTGCTTTGAGCTGACTTCGTCAGTTCTATCTACAACCTCAAAGTAGTGCTTTGAGCAGCCTGCGGCTAGCTTCCTAGTTTGCTCTTTGATTTTCATTGAGTATAAGAAGTCCTTTTCCTTAAAGGAAGAGGCTTTTTACTTGCTTTTCTGCTGCTTCCTCATTTGTCCTAAAGCCTTTTTTGTGTTAAAATGAATGGTATGAAAGCTAAAAAAATGTGGATGGCAGGTCTGGCTCTGCTTGGTATTGGGAGCCTTGCCCTTGCTACGAAAAAAGTTGCAGATGACCGTAAGCTCATGAAGACTCAGGAAGAGTTGACAGCGATTGTGCGAGACCATTTTTCAGACATGGGGGAAATTGCGACCCTCTATGTTCAAGTCTATGAAAGCAGTCTAGAGAGCTTGGTTGGTGGCGTCATTTTTGAAGATGGCCGTCACTATACCTTTGTCTATGAAAATGAAGACCTAGTCTATGAGGAGGAAGTCTTATGATACAGCCAGAAAGTTTAGAAGAATTGGCATCTTTAGTAGAAAAAGATGGCAAGAAGGTTTTCCTTTTTGTGGCGGACTGGTGTGGCGATTGCCGTTATATCTATCCTGCCTTACCAGAAATTGAGGAGACCAATCCAGAGTTCACCTTTATTCGAGTGGACCGAGACCAGTATATGGATTTGGCTAAACTCTGGGATGTTTACGGAATTCCTAGCCTTGTTGTTCTAGAAAAGGACAAGGAAATCGGCCGTTTTGTCAATCGCGACCGTAAAAGCAAGCAACAAATTAATGACTTTTTAGCAGGACTGAAATAGGAGAAAATATAAACAATGATTTTTACATATAACAAAGAACATGTCGGTGATGTCCTTATGGTCATCGTGAAAAATAGCGGAGATGCCAAACTGGATGTGGAGCGCAAAGGCAAGGTGGCTCGTGTTTTCCTCAAAGATAATGGGGAAACAGTGGCTTGGAATATTTTTGAAGTTTCAAGTTTCTTTGAAATTGCAGAGCGCGGTCAAGTCTTTTTATCAGATGAGCAAGTCGCTCGTTTGAATCAAGAATTGCAGACGGAAGGATTTACAGAAGAAATTGTCAATGACAAGGAACCTAAGTTTGTTGTTGGTGAGATTGTCGAGATGGTAGCCCATCCAGATAGTGACCACCTCAACATCTGCCAAGTTGCAGTATCAAGTGACAAGACTGTACAAATCGTTGCAGGGGCTCCTAATGCGCGTCTTGGGTTGAAAACCATTGTGGCTCTTCCTGGAGCTATGATGCCCAAAGGCAACCTCATTTTCCCAGGCGAACTTCGTGGTGAAAAGAGTTTTGGCATGATGTGCAGTCCTCGTGAATTGTATCTGCCAAATGCTCCGCAAAAACGTGGTATTATTGAATTATCAGAAGACCAAGTTGTCGGAACACCATTCGACCCAGCTAAACACTGGACTGCCTAGGAAGTTGTCAGTATCTGATAGAGCAGATAGAAGGAAATAAGATGGCAAAAAATGTAGTGATTACAGGAGCGACATCAGGAATCGGTGAAGCAATTGCGCGTGCTTATCTGGAGCAGGGTGAGAATGTCGTTCTAACAGGACGACGGACAGATAGACTAGAAGCTCTTAAGTCGGAGTTTGCAGAAGTCTTTCCAAATCAAACCGTCTGGACCTTTCCACTAGATGTCACGGATATGACTATGGTGAAGACTGTTTGCTCCAGTATTCTAGAAACGATAGGGAAGATTGATATTCTGGTCAACAATGCCGGTCTGGCTCTTGGCTTGGCTCCCTATCAGGACTATGAAGAGCTGGATATGTTGACCATGCTGGATACCAATGTCAAAGGTTTGATGGCAGTCACTCGCTCTTTCTTGCCAGCAATGGTAAAAGCCAATCAAGGACATATCATCAACATGGGGTCAACCGCAGGAATCTACGCCTATGCAGGTGCCGCTGTTTACTCAGCTACCAAGGCAGCAGTTAAGACCTTTTCAGATGGTCTGCGAATTGATACCATCGCAACGGATATCAAGGTGACGACCATTCAGCCTGGAATTGTCGAAACAGATTTTTCTACAGTGCGTTTTCACGGTGATAAAGAGCGGGCTGCGTCCGTTTACCAAGGAATAGAAGCCTTGCAAGCTCAGGATATTGCAGACACAGTAGTCTATGTGACCAGTCAACCTCATCGTGTGCAGATTACAGATATGACCATTATGGCCAATCAACAGGCGACAGGTTTCATGGTTCATAAAAACTAAAAAATTTCCTCGAAAAGTTACAAATTTCTGTAACTTTTTTGATTTCCTACGAATAGATAAGTAGGAGGAAAAAATATGTATAATAAAGTTATCTTAATTGGACGTTTAACGTCTACACCAGAATTGCACAAAACCAACAATGACAAGTCAGTAGCGCGAGCAACTATCGCTGTAAATCGTCGTTACAAAGACCAAAACGGGGAACGCGAAGCTGATTTTGTCAATATGGTCCTATGGGGCAGACTAGCAGAAAGCTTGGCAAGCTATGCAACAAAAGGTAGTCTTATCTCTGTGGATGGAGAACTTCGTACCCGTCGCTTTGAGAAAAATGGCCAGATGAACTACGTGACCGAAGTACTTGTCACAGGATTCCAACTCTTGGAAAGTCGTGCCCAACGTGCCATGCGTGAAAATAATGCAGGCCAAGATTTGGCAGATTTGGTTTTGGAAGAGGAGGAATTGCCATTTTAAACATTAAAAAGTCTGAGTTGGTCTCAGGCTTTTTATCTTGAGAAAGTCAGACTTTTTTCTTGACTATTTCTGACCAAGTGATACAATAGAACTATAAATTAGCACTCAGATATAAAGAGTGCTAATAATATCTATCTCATTATGGAGGAAATCAGATGTTGAAACCATTAGGGGACCGTGTGGTCTTAAAAGTAGAAGAAAAAGAACAAACTGTTGGAGGTTTTGTCCTCGCAGGTTCAGCCCAAGAAAAAACCAAAACAGCTCAAGTTGTGGCTACTGGACAAGGTGTTCGTACCTTGAACGGTGACTTGGTAGCTCCAAGTGTTAAGCCTGGAGACCGTGTCTTAGTTGAAGCTCACGCAGGTCTTGATGTCAAAGACGGCGATGAAAAGTACATCATCGTAGGGGAAGCTAACATCTTGGCAATCATTGAAGAATAGAAGGAGAAAGTAAGTATGTCAAAAGAAATTAAATTTTCATCAGATGCCCGTTCAGCTATGGTCCGTGGTGTCGATATCCTTGCAGACACTGTTAAAGTAACCTTGGGACCAAAAGGCCGTAATGTTGTTCTTGAAAAATCATTCGGTTCACCACTCATCACCAATGACGGTGTAACTATTGCCAAAGAAATCGAATTGGAAGACCATTTTGAAAATATGGGTGCCAAATTGGTCTCAGAAGTAGCTTCAAAAACCAACGATATCGCAGGTGACGGAACGACAACTGCAACAGTCTTGACCCAAGCAATTGTCCGCGAAGGAATCAAAAACGTCACAGCAGGTGCCAATCCAATCGGAATTCGTCGTGGGATTGAAACAGCAGTTACAGCAGCAGTAGAAGCTTTGAAAAACAACGCCATCCCTGTTGCCAACAAAGAAGCTATCGCTCAGGTTGCAGCCGTATCTTCTCGTTCTGAAAAAGTTGGTGAGTACATCTCTGAAGCCATGGAAAAAGTTGGCAAAGATGGAGTCATTACTATCGAAGAATCACGTGGTATGGAAACAGAACTTGAAGTTGTGGAAGGAATGCAGTTTGACCGTGGTTATCTTTCACAGTATATGGTAACAGATAGCGAAAAAATGGTAGCTGACCTTGAAAATCCATACATTTTGATTACTGATAAGAAGATTTCAAATATCCAAGAAATCTTACCACTTCTAGAAAGCATTCTCCAAAGCAATCGTCCACTCTTGATTATTGCGGATGATGTAGATGGTGAAGCTCTTCCAACTCTTGTTTTGAACAAGATTCGTGGAACCTTCAACGTGGTAGCGGTCAAGGCACCTGGTTTTGGTGACCGCCGCAAAGCTATGCTCGAAGACATTGCCATCTTAACAGGCGGAACAGTTATCACAGAAGACCTTGGTCTTGAGTTGAAAGATGCGACAATTGAAGCTCTTGGTCAAGCAGCTAGAGTGACCGTAGACAAAGATAGTACGGTTATCGTAGAAGGTGCTGGAAATCCTGAAGCGATTTCTCACCGTGTTGCGGTTATCAAGTCTCAAATCGAAACCACAACTTCTGAGTTTGACCGTGAAAAATTGCAAGAACGCTTGGCAAAATTGTCAGGTGGTGTGGCGGTTATTAAGGTCGGAGCCGCAACTGAAACTGAGTTGAAAGAAATGAAACTCCGCATTGAAGATGCCCTCAACGCTACTCGTGCAGCTGTTGAAGAAGGTATTGTTGCAGGTGGTGGAACTGCTCTTGTAAATGTCATTCCAGCTGTTGCTGCCTTGGAATTGACAGGAGACGAAGCAACAGGACGCAATATCGTTCTCCGTGCTTTGGAAGAACCTGTTCGTCAGATTGCCCACAATGCAGGATTTGAAGGCTCTATCGTCATCGATCGTTTGAAAAATGCTGAAGTTGGTACAGGCTTCAACGCAGCAACTGGTGAGTGGGTTAACATGATTGATCAAGGGATTATCGACCCAGTTAAAGTTAGCCGTTCAGCCCTACAAAACGCAGCATCTGTAGCCAGCTTGATTTTAACTACGGAAGCAGTCGTAGCCAATAAACCAGAACCAGTGGCCCCAGCTCCAGCAATGGATCCAAGCATGATGGGCGGCATGATGTAAGATTTCTATAGAAAACAACTTATAAAAAACACAAAAGGAGGGAATGACTAACCCTCTTTTTGTGATATTCACTTCTAAATTGATTTGAGCTCTCCTAACTTATATGATAAAATAAGACTAGAAAAAGGAGAAGAACATGATCGATGTAGAAGAAATTCTGAGCAAGATGAACCCCAATCAGAAGATTAATTATGACCGTGTCATGCAGAAGATGGTACAAGTATGGGAGAAAAATGAGCAACGGCCAACCATTCTCATGCATGTTTGCTGTGCCCCTTGTAGTACCTATACCCTAGAATATTTGACCAAGTATGCAGATGTGACCATCTATTTTGCCAATTCTAATATCCATCCCAAGGCAGAATACCACAAGCGAGCTTATGTTACCAAGAAATTTGTCAGTGATTTTAATGAGCGGACTGGAAATACGGTCCAGTATCTAGAAGCTCCCTACGAGCCAAATGAATACCGAAAATTAGTTAGGGGACTAGAGGAAGAGCCAGAAGGTGGCGACCGTTGCAAGGTTTGCTTTGACTACCGACTGGATAAGACAGCGCAAGTGGCTATGGATTTGGGCTTTGACTACTTCGGTTCAGCCTTGACCATCAGTCCTCATAAGAATTCTCAAACCATTAATAGCATCGGAATCGATGTGCAAAAGATTTATACCACTCACTATCTTCCCAGCGATTTCAAGAAAAATCAAGGCTACAAACGTTCAGTAGAGATGTGTGAAGAGTATGACATCTACCGTCAATGTTATTGTGGATGCGTCTATGCAGCACAGGCCCAGAATATTGACCTAGTTCAAGTTAAGAAGGACGCCACAGCGTTCTTGCTGGATAAGGATGTTGAAAAAGACTATTCCCACATCAAATTTACTGTTACGAAATTAGATATATAGAAATCAACCCAGCTGTAAAGCTGGGTTTTTAAAATAAAAAAACCAGGGCTTTCACCCTAGTTTGACAACTTTACCGATTCTTTAGTTCTACATAGCGCTTGTACCAAATGTTTACATAGGCTTCGGAGAAAGGACCTCGTCCATTGTTAATCCAATCAACAAGAATTTTGACATGTTCTTTTAAAATATAGTCCAAGTCATCAGAATAATTCATTTTGCGTTTGTGGCGCTCATACTCCTCAACGTCCAAGAGACGTTTTTCCCCATCTGTAAAAATTTTAACATCCAAATCGTAATCAATATACTTCAGAGCTTCTTCATCCAGATAGTAGGGGCTAGCCATATTGCAATAGTAGGAAATTCCATTATCGCGAATCATGGCAATGATATTAAACCAATATTTCTTGTGAAAGTAAACAATAGCCGGTTCTCGAGTGACCCAACGACGACCATCACTTTCGGTAACAAGTGTATGATCGTTGACACCAATAATGGCGTTTTCTGTTGTTTTTAGTACCATGGTGTCCCGCCAAGTTCGGTGGAGACTCCCATCATGCTTATAACTTTGAATTGTAATAAAGTCGCCTTCTTTTGGAAGTTTCATAACTAACCAACTTTCTACAATTTATAAGTTTATCGTTTACTATTGTACCATAAAATTACCTAAAATCTGTGAATTTTACATGAAAATATTAAAGATATTCTCTGAGAGCGCTCGCTATATCCGAAAAATCGTAGCCTTTTCGTGCTAAAACTTGAGTTAAACGCTGTTTAAGTTCGTATCCTTCATATTTTCGGGCATATTTAGCATATTGCTTATCAAGTTCCTTGAAGATGAGTTCCTGAGTCGTTTCTTGATCAACTTGACTATCCAACTGGTCAAAGGCAGTTTTAGCATCAGAATAGGAAAACCCCTTGTTGGTCAGATTTTGGATTATCTTATCTTGCAAGGCACGAGCTGGAAGTTTTCCCTCATATTTTTTCAATAGTTTATTAGCTACACGTTGAGCAACTTCAAAAAAATCAAATTCTTTCAAGTTCTCTTCTATAGTAGATTTTGAAATCCCTTTTTGAGCTAGTTTCTGAGTCAGTACATAAGGACCCTTGTCTCCTGAAAGTTGATTGGCATTGATGATAGCATAAGCGTACTGGCTATCATTAATCCACTTATCTTCTTTAAGATTAGCAATGACTTGAGAAAGGATGTTTTCATCGATATCGTATTTTTTCAGATATTCTCTGATTTCTTTTTCAGTACGTGCTTTAAAGGATAAGTGGTAGAGGGCCAGATTCTTACCATAAGAAAATTGAGCAAAGTCCTGAATCTCTTTCAATTCTTCTTCACTTATCACCTTATCTCTTGATAACATAAAACGAACAATAGTATCTTCAGTAATGTAGCATTTATCGTCATTATCAAGCTCCATCAGATAGAGTCTTTTTTTCTTTTCAAGTTTTGTGATTTTCATAGTTCTATTATAACTCAAAATGTGATAAGATAGGGGTATGAATCTGAAAGTGAAACAAAAAATACCATTAAAAATCAAGCGCATGGGAATTAATGGTGAGGGAATCGGCTTTTACCAAAAAACGTTAGTTTTTGTACCTGGAGCACTAAAAGGAGAAGATATCTATTGTCAGATTACTTCTATTAGACGCAACTTTGTTGAAGCAAAATTACTAAAGGTCAACAAGAAGTCTAAATTCCGAGTTGTGCCAGCTTGTACTATTTACAATGAGTGCGGAGGCTGCCAAATCATGCACCTGCATTATGATAAACAACTGGAATTCAAGACGGACTTACTTTACCAAGCGCTGAAAAAATTTGCCCCTGCAGGATATGAAAACTATGAAATCCGTCCAACTATTGGAATGCAGGAACCAAAGTACTACCGTGCTAAGTTACAAGTTCAGACTCGAAAATTTAAAAATCAGGTCAAGGCAGGTCTGTATGCACAAAACTCTCACTATTTAGTAGAGTTGAAAGACTGCCTGGTACAAGACAAGGAAACCCAAGTGATTGCTAATCGTCTAGCAGAATTACTTACTTATCACCAGATTCCAATCACCGATGAGAGAAAAGTTCTTGGTGTTAGGACTATTATGGTCCGACGAGCAAGAAAGACTGGACAGGTTCAGATTATTATTGTTACAAACTGCCAGCTTAATTTCACAAAACTGGTAAAAGATTTAGTTAAAGATTTTCCAGAAGTTGTGACAGTAGCTGTAAATACAAATACAGCTAAAACAAGTGAAATATATGGTGAAAAGACAGAGATTATCTGGGGACAAGAGAGTATTCAAGAAGGTGTACTCGATTATGAATTTTCACTATCTCCTCGAGCTTTCTATCAACTAAATCCTGAACAAACAGAAGTTCTTTATAACGAGGCGGTAAAAGCCTTGGATGTTAATAAAGAAGATCATTTGATTGATGCTTATTGTGGAGTTGGAACAATTGGATTTGCCTTTGCAAAGAAAGTTAAAACACTCAGAGGTATGGATATTATTCCAGAAGCTATTGAAGATGCCAAGCGAAATGCTAAAAGAATGGGATTTGACAATACTCATTATGAAGCTGGAACAGCAGAAGAGATTATTCCTCGTTGGTACAAGGAAGGATACCGAGCAGATGCACTGATTGTGGATCCACCGCGTACAGGTCTGGATGATAAGTTGTTAGACACTATTCTTACCTATGTGCCAGAAAAAATGGTTTATATTTCATGTAATGTTTCAACTTTGGCAAGGGATTTGGTAAGATTAGTAGAAGTCTACGATATCCATTATATCCAGTCGGTCGATATGTTCCCACACACCGCTCGAACTGAAGCAGTTGTAAAATTAATTAAAAAATTTTAAAAAAGGTGTTGACAAGTCTGAAAAAGACTGTATAATAGTAAGAGTTGAAAATAACAACTCTGGTCCGTTGGTCAAGGGGTTAAGACACCGCCTTTTCACGGCGGTAACACGGGTTCGAATCCCGTACGGACTATGGTATGTTGCAGTTGGAAACACTTGATGAAAAAAGTTTTAAAAAAATTTCAAAAAAGTGTTGACAAGCGAAAGCGACTGTGATATACTAATATAGTTGTCGCTTGAGAGAAGTAAGTGACAAAGACCTTTGAAAACTGAACAAGACGAACCAATGTGCAGGGC
>NZ_OXCQ01000018.1 GCF_900411395.1 Streptococcus sp. 596553
GATTGTATTTCTGGAGTTTGGCTAATTTTGACCGAACTGCTTGGTAACTTCTATCCAAAAACTTGCAAGCCTGTGTTAAATCATGCTCTTCTCTGGACAAGACGTACCACTCCAGATAATCAACCTCGTCTTCCGTCCATCTACGTCCTGCCATAATGTTTATACGCTCCATGTAAATAATAAGTGCCATCTTTTCTCTTGTTGATGTAATACGTATATTGCCCATCTGGACTAGCGTAGGAAATCTGTTTCTCTCCTGCCCAGATACCATTGTCACGCATCATATGGCAATTCTCCATAATCCATTCTACGTCAGGCATCTAGTAACTCCTTGTTTTCATATACATTTCCCACGACCTCGCAATCAGTATGTCGTAGCCACAGTTCACATCCGTGTTGTTTAGATTCAAGACGATAGGCTCCTCCATAATGCCTTACAACCTCGTAATAAGTCGGTTCAGAATAGACATCCTTAGACATTTTGACTATATCGCCATCAAAGATAATATTGCCATCCCTATCAACCATATCTGTTGATTGCATGATGACTAGATTATCAACAAAAACATAATCTGGAGGGCACATGACATCCTCCTGTTCAACCACTACAACTTGCCCACTTTCTGTTATTGAGAAAGTGTCTTTAAACATCTCTTTATTTGTGGTATCCCACGCTCTAAATTTTGGAATCATGTTAAATCCTCCTAAGCATTAACAACTGGAAAATGAATATCACCAATCACTAAAGAGCCTACGCTGTAATAATAGCCGTTATGCTCTGCTTCACAATTGGCAATAGCTACAGGGTTCTGATTATGGAAGATAGTTACTTTGTTTTTATAACCAGTTCCCCAATGGTCGGGGATTTCTTCCGGTTCTCCAATTTCAACATTAGTAATCACAGCGTCAAGTGATACATCTTGGAACTCCCCACCTGCTGAGGCACAGCAATCACTTTCAGACATTTCAATAGTGACCTTTGTGCCGTCTTCAAGCAGCAAAAAGTCCTTATCCCATTTCACAATACGCTTAAAGAGCAACAATTCTTTAAGCTCTTCCAACGACCCGTACCTTGCATTTTTCCAATCAGGCTCATAATAGTCTGGTAGTTTAATAGTTTCTGTCATAGTAACACCTCATCCCCAACCTTAACTTTATCCCACTGCTCCTTCGTAACCACGAACACACCGTAATCACGAATGGTAAGCGTGTATAGCTTGCCATGTCGTCCTTTCTCGACGACTTTACCAAATACCTCAGCGCCTTGGTTGTCAGCTTTATAGATCACCATCGGCTTCTTCTCTTCCAAATCTCGAATCCTATCCATCTGCCAGATGTTTAGTCCAGCAGACAATAATATCCAGATTGCTATGAATCGTTTCAATCTGTGACCTCCTCAAATTTCATAAACGCCATCCAATGCGTAGTACCTCTTTGTTGCCCAAACAATGGTTTAAAAGGTACAGATTTAAGAACTTCTTTAACGTTGATTTGACAATCAGACCATTTGAAAACTAGAGTACCTCCAACTTTTAGAACTCTCATACATTCTTCAAAACCCTTGGCTAAATCTTCCGACCAGGTAATTTTATCCAGCTGGCCATATTGTGATCGCATAATTGAGTTTTGACCTGCCCATTTTAAATGTGGCGGATCAAATACTACTAGATTAAATGTTTCATCATCGAATGGCATATCACGAAAATCTCCGACAACGTCAGGGTTTACGTTTACCTTTTTTCCATGTATTTCAAATTTTTCTTGTCTGATGTCCATGAAAGTTGTATGACTCTCATTTTTATCAAACCAAAACATACGACTGCCACAACAAGCGTCTAGTATTCGTATATCTCCCATCACTCAACTTCCTTGCTCTTAGTTTCTCCAGTAAGTCTATTTTCTAAAATGTGACTTGTATAGCAAATATCACTTTTATACGTATAGTGATCAACGGTTTCTTCAACCCATTGGCTTCGTGTGTACGGGTATCGTTCAGGTCGTTTCATGTTACCACCTCATATATAAATATTTCGTGTCAATATCTTGTTCTAAAATACAATCCCTTAACGATTTCAAAACATCTAATGCATCATTGACCGTTCCCCATTTATTTACAGGTTCATACTTTACATATTTTTCAGGATACTGTTCTAATTCAGAGATACCGCGTTGAATGTTATCTAAAACATCAGCTATGTTGTACGTAGTGTCTTGGTCAAAATCCCAATCCATAGCAATTCTAAACATCTTCCCGAGATTGTAGGTCGGAGAACTATATTTAGGTTCAGCGATACGAATATAATCTCCGTTTTCTATTTTCGCTAAGATTTCCAAATCATAACTCATCACTCCATCTCCTCCATCTTTACTTTATATATTCGCTCACCTCGATACTTGCTCTCGAGTTGAGCCTTGCATTTAGCAGCATCTCCTTCTTTCTTAAAAAAGTGAGTTTCGTCTACCATGTTGTCAAAATATAGTGTTACTGTGTATGACATTTTCTCTCCTTTATTTATTAAATAATAGGCTTATTTTGTGAATATTTTTTCTAAGGTTACAGGTTACATCACTTTTCGCAAAACATATTTTATAAAAAACAAGAATGCTGTTATATCAACGTTTATAGCACTTGCTATTTTTACTTATTAAATATTTTATATAAATGATGTAACCTTACTAATAGACACCCTAAAACAGCAGTAGTATCAAGGGTTTAGGAGGGTTACATCACTTTTTTAAAAATTTTATCAAAAACAGCACTCAAACCCTTGATATAACTGGTTTTTCCTGCGGTTACATCAATGATGTAACCTGATGTAACCGAAACACGATTTTTGACCGTTTTTTGCCTAAAAGGTTACATCATTTTCGCTAAGGTTACATCACTTCTGTTTGTATATTTTTTCTAAAATATGCACGTAGTGTCTTACCTTTAACCTTCTTTATTTTGTATTCCCAATCCTGATTGTTGTCCATAATCAACTTGATTTTCCTAGCAATCTTTTCACCTCTCGCACTATCAATGTCAAAAACATTCTTTAATATCTGTTTGGCAGACACACTCGATTGAAGCTTCACACCTTCATATATCAGGCCGGACTCATTGCGATAGCTGCCATCATTGAAATAGAACCAGGTATATTGATGCTGTTGAGTGACTGAGAAGTCTTCCCACTCTTCTGGAACCAGCATTTCAAGATAGTCGTATACCTGTGATTCTGCCTCATCTTTATAAGTGAAGCTCTCCTTATAGACCGCAAGCTCATTTTCGAACTCATCATCAAAGGTAAGCATAAATCCTTTTTTGTAAATAGCGACTGCTTCACCCCAAAGCTGGAGCACATCATGATCTGTCATATCAAACGGCTTGACAAACTGTTGGCCTGCATCTACCAGCACAGGCAGAAAGCGCCGTTCACCAGTCTTGTCTCCCAGGTACTCGATTTTATTGCTGGTCCTTGCGATAACAAAGTTTTTAGGAAATTTTTCGGCTCTGCGACCGTAGGATCTACGGAAAGAAAGTTCTGTTTTAGTCACGAACGCTTTTAACTCATCAAAAGTAGTCTTTCTGGACGCGACCATCTCATCATCGTTGACAATCAGGGATTTTAGCATGATCTCATAGTTATCTTTATCCATAAAGTCTTTAGCCGAATCCGTGTACCAGTCAACAGCTATCTTTTGCAAGAATGTGGTCTTACCGGCACCTTGACCACCGACCAAATCGAGCGTGTAGTCAAATTTGACCCAGGGATTAAAAACCTTAGATACCGCACCAACAAAGAACATAATAGCTATTTTCTGAACAAAGATGCTATCCTCTGCACCCAACCAAGTTTGAAATACCTGGGCAAGTCGTTCTTTATGATCCCATGACTCATAAGCATTTTCCATATATTCCTTAACCGGATTGTAGGTTTTTTCTGCAAAAAATGCTTCGATACCGTCTCTTAATGCTCCAGCCTTGAAAACTGTCTTGAAGTGATTTTCCAAGTATACACTCAAATAGGATTCAAAGGCAGACGGTAACTGCCCCTTTCTTAACTGAATAGCATCTAGTTTGACATCCTCTACAATTTCATGTTCTCCAGTAAATTCATTGTGCCTGAGAAAGTCGTTGAGCTTGTTATCGCTCTTCATTGCAAGCAGAACATTTCTGGGACTGTCGGCCACGATAGATTCAATTTCAATCTCTTCGCCTTCCTCGTTCAATATTTTTTTCTTCCTACGTGAAAACTGCTTAATTGAAATATTCACGACATCACCTATTCTGGCCACCCCCCCTCATGTGTTTCTTGATCATGGATTCGACAGTTCTACTTAATTCTTTATGACTAAGAGGTTCTACCGAATTATTATTGGCTGTTTCTGCAAGTGTTAAGATATAGTTTGGATCAACTGACCGACTCAAGAGTCCGCCGACAAACTTTGCGAGCGTATCATTCCTGCTACCTTCATTACCAAACCCTAGGACAACCATTTCAAAGAGTTCTGTTGTCCTGTTTCGCTTACCAGCACCTTTACTAATTTGATAGTAGATATTATCCAGGTCACTACCAGAGTTCTTTTTGTTGTATTCCTTCTTAATGGCCATAACAAGAGAACGACTAGCCGTAACCATAGTGCCACCCTCTTTAGACTTTTTCTTGTCCCAAGTATAGACACCTTTGGGAGTTTTAGACGGAGCTACCACTACGTAATTGTTTGGATGCGCTTTGATATCCACACCGGGCAGAAATTTAATCATCTGGGTCATGGACACATCAGGATGTTTAAAATAAAAAATATGTTTACCGCCACTGGCTGTCTTCGCCTGAAGTGTTGGAGTTATCAAGTTCAGATGCTCCCAATTGGCCAGACTCTCATAGCCGTTATGCTTGCCATGTAAGTCAATATCGATTACGAAAAATTTGTCAGTCCGAACAGCAATATTGCTATCCGGATACTGATTCCAGTAATTTTCAATTTCCTGGGCAGTCATTGGTGGCTTATCTGCAAATTTAATCGCTGGTTGCTTTCCGTTAGGCACTACGGGAATTACGGAAAACCCCGCTTTTTGATATTTGAGAGCATATTCTTTCATTCCCATTTTAGTTACTCCTTAGAACGGCAAATCATCGTCTTGAATATCCATCGGGTTGTCATTCCCAAATGTATCATTCGAACTTTGTTGATTACGGCTTTCCAACATTTGGAAATTCTCAGCCACGACTTCTGTTACGTAGACACGTTGTCCTTGCTGGTTATCGTAACTACGAGTCTGAATACGGCCTGTCACCCCGATAAGTGAGCCTTTTTTAGCCCAGTTTGCAAGATTTTCGGCTTGTTGGCGCCACATAACGCAGTTGATAAAGTCAGCCTCACGCTCACCATTTTGACTCTTAAATGTACGGTTTACTGCAAGAGTAAAAGTCGCAACTGCTACATTTTGCGGTGTATAGCGGAGTTCAGCATCACGGGTCATGCGCCCTACAAGTACAGCATTGTTAATCATTTGATTCCGTCCTTTCAATCGCAAGGCTAAAGTTATGTTCATTGATAGAGATTGGTAAAACGACACCTTGCTTATTATCATCTGTAATAATATCAAACAAGGCAGTTAATACCTGTTTTCCGATAAGCAACTGTGTACCAGTCAAAGATTCCTCGCTATTAAGTTCGACATACTTCTTTTCCATTATTCAATACCTTTCGCTTTCTTCGCATCTGCGATAATCTGCTCAGCTTCTTTCAAACGGCCAGCTGGGATGCTTTCAGGTTTGTCAACACCCATCTTATCGATGAACCATTTTCCAATTGTTGCAGCAGGACTCCCTGTAGCTTCTGCCATATTTTTGAGTTCTGTCCGAATGGTTTTAGCCTGTGCTCCTGTAATGGTTTTGAATCCGTTACTTTTAGCTGGAGCTTTGCCCGGTTGCTCTTGCTGGCTATTTGTTTTTTGAGCTGGTTTTTGCGATGTACGGCCTGTTTGGTTATTCTGATTATGATATTCATCCGTATCAGGATCCTTATTGTCATCAATCATAAAGAGTCCGTTTAGCGCGTATTTACGTGCATAGCTGGATGCAGCACCTGTGACTTGACTACCATCCATCCCTTTTTTGCTATCATCTTCTCTAGCATATGCTGTAGTCCCAATGGTTTCACCAACTGCATAAAGAGTCGCAGTTGCTTCGACATAGTACCTATCACCAATCTGCACAATTCCGTCTTGCAAAATCAACACCGCATCATGTTCCTGCAAGATTGGCTTCAGCGCTTCTAAGATGTCCTCAGCGCTCCGATAGCTGTACTTCCCAAAGCTATTATACTGTCCTTTCGGAGCAACCAAACTCTGCTGGATGCTCTGTAAAGTAACAAAGATTGAGGATTGTTGTTTTGTTACCATAAATCCCCCTTTATAAACTTCTCAATAGATCAAACAAATCAGGCTTAGTATTTTGACGCTCGATTTTTTGAACATCGCCACCATTTGGATAAGTTAGATCAAATGTAGCCTTAACCCGAACAACCTCCATTCCGTGTACTTTGGCCGCTGCTTTTACCGCTGTTTTCTGTTCGAGATAAGAATTGTATGGCATTGTAAGAGCACTCTGAATATTGTCCACAAAAACGGCCTTTGTAGCTAATGAAGAACGATTGTTCTTGAGTTCATTTAAAAACTGTCCGTTTTCTTTGTTACGCATTACAATATAATCACTTGAAAGTTTCATTTTGATTCTCCTTAGAAATAAAATTCAATGACACGCACGTCATGTTGTTGACGGCTGCCTATTACTCGCCATAAAAGTTGGCGATAATCGTCATAATCTCCATCCGATGGATTAACAGGGTCCAGGACCACAATAGTTTTAAATTTATGCTGAAGGCCATCAACCCCTACACCCAACACCTGGCTTGTAGCAACCACATTTGTCTGTTCGAGGGAGTCCTTCTTATCTCCAGTCCAAATACCAATTTCTGGATGACGTTCTCGAATGACCTCTACAATCTGCTTGGATTTGCTAACTATCAACATATCTGTCTTACTGGTCAGCAGAAGATCCAATTGAAGTAGCATTGGAGTATCTGCATTAACTGCTTTCAACTTTGGAAAGTCAATCTCAAAACCTGTCTGAGTAAGATATCGTTCAAAAGTCTTTCGACCAAATGTTTGTTTGGCCATGGCATATTTACCATTTTTCCCAACGATGTTCAATTTCCTAAATTGTTCTAATTCCTCCGGATTAGCTGTTAGACACCAGATGGGTTCAAAGACAACCTCAAATCCGTTGTTTTCCTCCGCTTCCTCAATAGCTTCTACTTCTTCCCAGCGGAAAAAATTTGGCAGATTACTTACATAGCTTTCATAATCTCGGAAGTCATCCCACTCTTGCTTAGAATAGCTGAACTTGGAATACTTCATCTTGCCGTGGGCTAGTTGCCAGTTTTCCTTTTGATTAGGATCAGCCATTCCAAAAAATGTTTTTTCAAGCGGGTAGAAGTTTTGTCCCTTCTTCCTGATGGGCGTTGCTGACAATCCTACAGTATAGCCACGTTTGACCTTTTGATAAGCCTTCACATTGGCATCACTAGACATATTCTGCCACTCATCAATAATGAACACATCACACTCAATAGACTCATCGCTTGCAAGTCTGTTCTGTAATCTACGGTCCGTCATGGTTTCTAATTCAAAATCAGTATTGTAGCCTAGATTTTGATAAGTGCTGCTCCAACCATCCAGGATGGCCAACCGATTATTGATTACTAGGACCTTTTTGGCTTTCTTGTGCTTTGCTATTTCAAAAGCACAGATGGTCTTACCACGCCCCCCATACGCCTCAAGGAAAATCCCAGGGCAATTACGGTCGCTTCGTTTAACTGCTTCAGCTTGCCATTTGCGTAATTCGATTGCCAATGTCCACAATCACCTCCTCAATATCTTTCCTCTGGGCATAGAAGAGCCCAAGCCTTGCAGCTGCCCTCACATCGTTGTGGTGGCTTTTTTCAAAGGACCATAACCCAAGAGCTTTCAGCAAGTCATTTGGTATATCTGTCTGATAACCTGCGTTACGCTGCAGAACCAAGTCCGGATAGCATAGTTCAATGGCTGCAATAGTTTCTACAACTGAGTTGTCCCTGGAATAATCATTGTCCCTAACCTCAAATTTTTCAACGACCACTATGTCGAACTCAAGACCGCGCCCAATCTCTTTGAACCAGTTTTTAAAGTTTTGAGCGCCATAAGGTACTACCCAATAGTCAACAAGCTTTGCATTATCCAACAAGACAACTCCTGTTGTGCTGGTTTCAATTTTATTACTGCTTGGATCAATAGCTAAAATTTTCATCAAACACCAACTTTCTCAGTCAGCACTCCTGGATAAAGGGCAGTGTTAAACCAATTTTGTTTATTCACCTTTGCAAAGGCAAATAGCAATTTAACTTCTTTTGCTTGTTTTTCGAATTTTCGAATATCTTCTTCCGATTCAAAGATAGGTTTTTCCTTATATTTAGCGACTGTTACCAGCTTGTACTCTGGAGTAAATACCGGCTTTTCATTTCCTTGATCAAGATTTGTTTCATCTACTTTTACAAAGCGAATTGCAACATCAAATAGAAAACCTTCAGTAACAAGTACTTCAATCGATTCTGGTCCAATCACAACAGCTAGTGAATCTGTTACTCGTGTTTTATTCATCAATTCCATTACTTAATCACCAACTTTTCTGTCCGGACAAGCTCCGCACCTTTAATTTTCTTACCAGATTTAAGCAACTCTTTGAGTGTTTTTTTGTCCGGCGCAAGCGTCACTTTTTTTGTAAAATATTTTTTCGGAAGGTCATCTTCGTTGACCTTGACTGATTCTGGATTCTTAGCAATTTTTATAATCAGGGCACCACTCTTAACTTCGGTTTGACCTGTGACATTATAGCTGTCATAATGTTATCCTTGACATAATCCAGTTTTTTCTGTGCTGCCTGTTTCTTCGCTTTGAAGCTCTCTTCCTCAGCCTTGTACATGGCCACGTCGGCTTCTAAATTCTTGATAACATGGGCATATCCTTCTGCTTTCTGTTCGAATTGTTCTTGCCAATCGATAGCCTCAAGAGTGTCCGTTTTTGTTTCGTCATCAATATCCATTTGATAAATTGTCAGGAACTGACCTGTTAGTTCGTATAAACTGGCCATTACTTCGTCACCTCTTTCATCAATTTATTTGCTTCTTTGATTAGCAAACGCATAACGTTGCTATCAGTTTCTTTCTCTGCTGCTCTTGTCAGCATTTCCACCCACTCACGTCTAGTATCATTCTTCCAATCAACCAATTCAGTGAGTGCCTGTGTATGGTTATAGTAAGGCGAGTAGTCGTATGACTTATCTTCCAAGCGAACGCATCTGCCTGCCTTGATGTCTTTGGCCAAATTCGCCCTCACATTACTATTTGTTGTACCGACAACCTCAGCCACTTCATCGCATGAGGCAGCAGGGTGCTCTCTATAATATTCCCTGATTCGTTCCGCTTGAGTCATGTTTCTTCTCCTTATTTCAACCCTTCGGGCGGTTCCACATCATATGTAAATTGTTTACCTGAACTTCTCAGGTTCATCCGTGCGACATTGTTAGCTATTCGCTGACGCTCTTGCCGCTTCATTTCAGCGTGGTCATCCAGTGTATTCACTAGCGACCATAGTCCAATCCCTACGATTGTTACCAGGTAAATGTATTCCATCATTTTGCGTTTTCCTTTTCTTTGTAGATTGCTACGATTTTCTTCAAGTCTGCGATTTCTTGATTTGATTCTTGAAGTTTTTCTTGTGTTTCAATCAGTGATTGATTGAGATCCAAAGCGACCTCTTTCCAGTCAATATTAGTTTCTTCGACATCTTCCGAAAAGTAGTTTTTAATTCTTGCTAGTAGGTTCATCCAACTGACCTCATTTTCTTGCTTTTCGCCATTTCTTTCTTCCAAGTTCGAGTTCCTCTGTATTGCAGATAAGCATCAAAACCTTTAATCGTGACAAGTTGGCCATCATTCCTAAGATGTTTCTGTTGGCTAGGTAGCTTTTTCATCTCGCGTCTCATGTCTCCCGCTTGTCGCTTTGAGCATCCAAAGATGTGTTCTAATTCTTCATCATTAGCAGAGACTTTTTCAATAATCACATCTTTAATTCTTACAATTTCAACTGCTTCCATTTTTACTCCTTTCGTGTTATAATTCAATTAGTAATTTTTGATGAGCGCCTGACTTCGTTAGGTGCTTTTTTGTTTTGCCTTAGACAGAAAGTCTAATCATTGACAAGCTTGGCTTTTAATTCAACTTCAATAAGACTAAGTCGATCGATTGCTTCTTGCAATTCTTCGGCTTTTTTTGATACTTCTTTACAGGCTTCCTTGAATTCTTCAATACCAGAAACTTCAACATTAAGCCGATGTCCTATTGGTCTCATCTCTACTCCTTTCTGTTTGTGGTATAATGAAATCAAAAACGAGGTAATTCTGATGTTTAGTTTGATTGATATTTTGAATATTTCTGCTGCATGGATTGGTGCTATAACGGGTGTCACAGGTCTGTTTTACTCAATTTTTATAAATAGAGCTCGATTATTGATAACAGATGCCTATGCGATGGAAGTGTCAAATGAAGCACCTTACAAATATTCTTTTAAGCTTGTTAACCCAAGTAACAACACATACACAATCAAAAGTATTCAATTGTTCGATGATGACGGAAAGGAAATAAAAGATAATCATTTCGAACCATATGATAGCCTCCCTTTTCAAATACTTCAAAAGTTTATTTTGAGAAAAGATGATTTACATTCCTATCCTTTCGAAGTTGATGAAATTATTTTCCCCCATAGCAGTATTACTTATTCTTATTACTTGGATAGTTTACCGTGTAAAATCAAGGTCAAGACTAGCAAGAGAATTCGTTTCATTTTCAAACACAAATCATTCCATCCTGTCTTTAATAAAGCAAAATAGATTTATTACAGCACAAACTACATTTACGATTGTTACTATGATTAGTCCTAGTTCGTTCATCTTCCTTCTCCTCTATTTCCTACATGTTCAACCATTTCCTAACCAAATCAGTGCTGTCAACGCTGTTGATGGTTTCAGGAATAGTAGATAACTCTACTATCTTGACCCAGTAGCTATCTAGCACTTTCTTATCAACGTAGACCGCTTGTTCGCATAAACCGATGTGTCCATCAATGACCATCGCTCTACGGACAAGTAGGTCTTTTTCTGTTTCCAGTTCAATACGTCCAGCAATATTGCCAGAGATTTCAAGGTACTTGTCTGGTTCTTCCATCCATCCTCCTTTCTATTTCTAATCTCCATTTCTGCTATAATATAAACAGAAAGGAGTTAACCTTATAACTTTTAAAGAATATTTGACAATAGCAAGCAAACGCGACATCTACGATGATGGTAAAGACTTTGATTTTGAAACCATCTTTGCTAGAGAAATATTACGTTATGCACACGATTCCGAACTGGAAACCAAAACAGGTTTCTTTCGTCATCTTGAAATCATGGATGCCGAAGCTTGGTTTATCGAACTTGCTCACTCAGTCTATCAAGATTTTGAGAAATCAATTTCAGATTCTCACTAATCGAGCGTGACTTTTTTTGATACGGCAATCTCAGAAATTTACCACCAGAGCTGACTACCTTAATGATTTTTTCAAGGTGGTCTTTTTCTTGTTCAAGAGCATCAATAAATTCTTCCATCCGTCCTCCTCAAATCTTTCCGTTGAGTACCTGATTGCCGTCAGGTGCTTTTTTGGTTTTAATTACATTGTTACGGTTAAACCGCAATATCGGGCAAAAAAATAATATCATCCACTGATACTTCAAAAACATTAGCGATTTGATACGCTTTTGAAACACTTGGCTCTGTTATTCCACGTTCCCAATGCCCCCATGTATCAACCGAAACATTTACAGCTTCTGCTGCATCACTTTGTCTCCAATTTTTGAGTGTTCTTAGTGTTTTTAAAGTCATTTTTTGCACATTACCACCTCCTTATCTAAGTTCATCTAATCTGACTTTCCATCGCCCTGAGTTCAATCTCATGGCTGACTTGTCTAAATAGCTTCTCACACGCTATTTTTGCTTCTCTGTACGTTGTGTTCTCGCTGATGAAGTAATCAGCAAGTTCAATGATCTTATCTTCCAATTCTAACTCGCTTTCAAATGTGGTATAATCAAAATAAAACGATTGGAGAAATCTCATGTCTAAAAAAACTTGTTTTGTAGTTTCCGCTATTGGTCAAGAAAAATCAGAAATCAGGAATCATTCAGATAGTGTTTTAAAACACATTATTAAACCAGCATTATCTGATAAGTATGATGTGACAAGAGCCGATGAACTATATCATTCTGATAAAATAGATGAAAAAATATTTAAGGCTTTATCAGATTCAGACCTAGCTATTGTTGATATAACAGGAAATAATCCAAATGTCTTTTTGGAACTTGGCTATCGTAAAGCCTTAGATTTACCAACTATATTTTTAAGACAACAAACTGATGAAGATATTCCATTTGATATTCGGACAATCAATATCATTCAGTATGATTTAAAAAATGCCAGCGGTACAAATATGCTGGATTCTGTTCAAAAAACTATTGAACGAATTCAAAAAACCGAGGAAACTTTAGATTTTTCAACATTGAAAAACAAAAATAATGATGGAAAGGACTACGTTACAACTCAAGAATTCTCGCAATTAACATCTACAATTAACAA
The DNA here is from genome assembly GCF_900411395.1 of Streptococcus sp. 596553. GTDB lineage: Bacteria > Bacillota > Bacilli > Lactobacillales > Streptococcaceae > Streptococcus > Streptococcus mitis_BA. Next base: position 12,748 of record NZ_OXCQ01000018.1, read on the forward strand.
TATTTATGACGCTGTCGAAAAATTGTCACATGAAGTGAAAAATATTTCAAAGACTAATCATTCTACAACTCAAGAAGATATTATCATGATGGCCTTCCAAAATCCTGAAAAACTAGAGAAATTCTTTGAGTTGCAGAATAAATACCCTAACGTATTTTCTCCTAATAATACTAATTAGCTTGCTCTAGACGAACTAACCTTTCTTCTAATCCCTTAATGTAGCCTTTGAGGTAATTTACCATGGCTACATTTTTTTCTATCTCTTCCTTTAGAGTTTCTAGTTCGGTCATATTTCCTACTCCTTATCTTTTTTATCATATCGGTACTTCACTATCTGACGAATAGTAAAAGATACAATCACAAATCCTGCTAGGATTATCAATCCAGTTTCTTCGCTCATTGCTTTTCACGGCAAATGATGGTACACTATCAAGTAGAGGTTGGGGCTTCTGCCCCTTTCTCTACTTTTTATTTTGAAGCTTACGTTTGTGTTCTAAGATTTGTTTGTGCCACAAACGTGCTTCTCTGGTTAAGCCTAGTACCAAGATGACGGTTGCAGTGTCCTTGGTTGCTAGGCTTTTTATGATGTGTTCCATCATTTGCCTTACCTCCTTTCCCTTAAGCTTGATTATATTATACTGCGGTTTAACCGCAATGTCAAGTGTTTTTTGCGTTTTTTTCGCATTTTTTTATTTTATTCTTTACTTTTTTGCGTTTTTGCCGTAAAATATACTATGTAAGGAGGGGCGGAAATGAAAGTCGAAAACAAAGAAATTTTTGCCAATAATCTAAGTTTTTACATGGAGCAAAAAGGAGTAGACAGAAATACATTATGTGCAGACTTGGATTTGAAATACACTACAGTTCGTGACTGGCTAAAAGGAATAACTTATCCTCGGATTGGTAAAATTGAACTTTTGGCAAACTATTTTAATATAAATAAATCTGACCTTATCGAAAACAAAATTTCTACTGCTCAACCGTCAGACTCCCTTTTAGAAGAAATTACAAACACAGCTCGAAAATTAAACACTGAAAATAAAAAAATCGTTCTACGAACGTCTGAGGATCTTCTGAAAGAGCAGAAAAACGAAGAAGAAGCGAAGATAAACGAAGTATCGGAAGTTATCAGCTTGTACCAAGTTGAGGTAGTATCTGAGACGGCAGCAGCTAGCGGATTCAACTACGGATTTGGTTATGACGATACAGACAGAGAGACTATAGAGGTTGACGAGCAACCACCACGTCACGATATTGCGACTAAGGTCAGCGGAGACTCCATGCAGCCTGACTACCAAGACGGAGATATTCTCTATTTAGTAGACAAAGGACTGACCACCTACAACGGCGATTTGGCAGTTATCGCATACGGAGACCGTTCTTACTTCAAGAAGATATATACCGAAAACGGACGCTTACGCCTAGTGTCACTCAATGACAAGTATGAAGACATCATTCTAGACTTCCCACCAGCCGAAGACACACACATCAAGATCTATGCGGTTATCGGGGTGTATAGAGGGGAATAAAATGAACAAAGAAAATCCATATTTTGAACAAACCAAACAAAACTACATAGAAGTTGAAAAACTCTATAAACTTGGTAAAGCAAAACATACATCTTCTAAATACCGATTTCTTGCACCAGCAGTTAAAAGACAATCTGAACAATTCTTATTTGAAGCTAAGACTCAAAAAAGAAAATATTGGAAATTCAGTCGTGGCTCTCTGATATTCGTAGAGTTCGGTGTAAATATAGGCGGAGAATTATCAAATAATCATTGGGCTATTGTCTTAGACAAAGTAGATAGTCCCTATAAAAAAACACTTACAGTAATTCCTCTAACATCTAAAAATCAAATAGATACTGTACTCATAGACGAAGTCATTGCGGAATATCCTTCTATTTTGCTTGATGAATATATTGAAAAATTACACAAAGAATTATTTGCCTACCTAAAATATTTAGATTCCAATAATGCAATTACTGAAGCTGCCTTATTGGATGTCTACCAAGCTTATACAGAACAATTTTCAAACGAAATAATTCAACCTAAGATAATAGACGGTGACAACCTTAAACGGACACAATCAGAAATAACTGACGTTATTGAATTAACTCAATATTACAAAAAATACATTAAGCGTTCTTATGCCAAGTGTAATAACCTTCAAACAATCAGCAAAGATAGAATTTTAAAGAAAAATAGATTAGATCCAATCGGAAAAATGAAAGTATCTGATAACACATTGGACAAAATTAACGAAAAGTTAAAAGAATTATACCTTTTCTAATCTCTTGACATTTTTTAATAATTATATTACAATACAGCTATTAGGAGTTTAGCTCCATAAAGTTTACATTTGGATTTTAGATCCATATCGTGATGGTAGCCGTATTTGATACGGCTACTTTTCTTTTTATCTAGCAACTGTTTCCATTTTGGAAACAACTCAAAAAAGCCCCACGCTCAGAAGTTTGCAGACCGAGAGTGTGAGGCTAGTGGTAAGAAAAAAAGCATTAAAAAGCTCTTTTTCTTATACCCATTTTAACAAAAAAGTGAGGTAAACGCAATGTGGATGGAAGAACTTCCCAACGGAAAATACAAATTTTTTGAGCGATATAAAGACCCTTATACTGAGAAATTAAAAAAAGTTTCAGTGACCATGGAGAAGAAAACTCCCCAGGCAAGAAATCAAGCTGCTATCTTGTTGCAAGAGAAGATAAATAAAAAACTCAGCACAAAACAAGTAGAAAGCATTACATTTGAAGAAATCTATAACCTTTTCTATAAATCATGGGCGCAAACAGTAAAGGCATCTACAAAACACAATTATACTTTTGTTGATGCAACTATGAAAAAAGAAATACCATCTGACACTTTACTAGCTAATATCGATAGACGATATATCCAGAGCAAGATTGAAAATATTATTGATAGCAATGGCTATCATACAGCTTATAGAGTCCGCAGCAGACTCAAAAGCGTCTTCAATTATGCAGTTCAATACTCCTATATCGGAAATAACGAGGTTAATTACACGGTTATTCCTAAAAAGCCGGAAACTTTAGAAGATATTGAAAAAAAGCGCAACAAGTTTTTGACTATGCAAGAAATCAAAACATTAATAGACGCACTAAACAATCAACCGTATCAACAAAAATATGCCGATATGGTAACGGTTCTTGCTCTTACTGGTATGAGATATGGAGAGTTGACAGCATTACAACTCAAAAATATAGACTTCCAAAATAAAAAAATTGAGATTACAGGTAATTTTGATTCAGTAAACAAAATAAAAACATTGCCAAAAACCGCAAAATCCATTAGAACAATATTGGTATCAGATGCGGTTATAGAGGCCATACAGCGTCAAGTGATCCGCCTCACTGAACGCCATCAGCCGCTAAAAGATGATGATTATATCTTTTGCTTAGAAGTCTGGAATAGCCCAATAACATTAGCATCTTTTATTCAAATTATAAAAAAATACGGTGCGAAAGCTGGAATAGAAAAAAATTTATCTAGTCATATTTTCAGACATTCTCACATCTCGTTTTTAGCAGAGTCTGGATTACCTATCAAATCAATAATGGATCGTGTTGGTCACTCAAACGCAAAAATGACTTTAGAAATATACTCCCACACTACACAAGATATGGAGGGTAAACTCGTAGAAACGTTAGATAGTACTTTTTAATTTTGCCCCTTTCCTGCCCCTTTCATTCGCACAAAATAATAATAACCCTTGAAAATCCAGTATTTCCAAGGGTTATTTTTTTGTCACTAGAATCCGTCTACGTTCGTGTAGATTTTTTGTACGTCTTCGTCGTCCTCAAGAACGCTGTAAAGTTTTTCAAAGGTTTCAAGGTCATCGCCTGACAATTCCACTTCTGACTGAGGAATCATTTCCAATTCAGTCACTTGGAATTCTTCGATACCTGATTCACGTAAAGCAACGATAGCCTTATGAAGATCAGTTGGAGCTGTGTAAACTGTGATTGTACCTTCTTCTGCCTCCACATCGTCCACATCCACATCCGCTTCTAGCAATTGCTCAAAGACTGCATCCGCATCTTCACCTGCAAATACGATAACACCCTTGTTATCGAAGAGGTATGAAACCGAACCTGAAGCGCCCATGTTTCCTCCATTTTTACCAAAAGCTGCACGAACATTAGCCGCTGTACGGTTAACGTTTGAAGTCAAAGTATCCACGATCAACATAGAACCATTTGGTCCAAAACCTTCGTAACGTCCTTCTGTAAAGGTTTCGTCTGTGTTTCCCTTAGCCTTGTCCAAAGCCTTATCGATAACGTGTTTTGGCACTTGGGCTTGTTTAGCACGGTCGATCACGAATTTCAAGGCTGAGTTTGATTCTGGGTCTGGATCACCTTTTTTAGCTGCTACATAGATTTCTACACCAAATTTTGCATATACTTTAGAGTTAGCTCCATCTTTAGCCGTTTTCTTGGCTACGATATTGGCCCATTTACGTCCCATTAGGAATCTCCTTTTTTCACATTTTAATCTTTCTTATTATAACACAAGTTTTTTCGATTTTCACTAGAGGAAATGGATTTTATTAAGCAAATCGAGCTAGGAGAGCACTTTAGTTGCCAAGATTTCCTTGCCTTTCCATCCTTATCAACATTCAAAAAACAAACTAGACCATTATCTGCAAATAGAAAGTTTCAGCCAAGTTTGACAAAGTCCGCTCAAGCTACTGTTTTGAGGTTGTAGATATAAGCGACAAAAACAATCATACTGCAGCTTTTGTTGACAGTCTACTCCAGACATATGATAGTTCAAGTAAATACTTTGAAATTCAACAGTTCTTATAGGCACTATTGTATTCTAAGAAATCAATAGAAGAGTTTCTAAACAAAACTATAATTTATATGTTCCCGAAACAGAAATTTATGCTCTTTTTGATTTTACATGATATTGAAGTTAGACTAGTACAACGGCACTTCTAAAACAAGTAAAAGGTAGCTAATTCCCTGTATAGCAAGGATTTTCACTACCCTTTTTACTTTTTTACACATCCTGTTTGATAGACTCATTTTAACATCACGAGCCTACTCCAATGGAAATCGCTAGGCAAGAGATAAACTTTCAGATATTCGCAGAGAGATCATTGCCTCTTTTTGTCGCAAGCATTCTTCTCTCCTAGTCATTTTCTACCTTATCTTCTACCTGAGGATAAAGAGTCGTTCCCCAAATAGAAATCGTCCGCTTATGCACTAGTGGCAAATCGGTTTTTTCATAAACCGTACGCCACCATTCCCAGGCAAGCCCGGTACACTCTCTAATTTTGACAGAGAGATTGCGAACATTCCCTTTTAAAGGAATACTAGTAGTAAAGTGAGCCGTCAAATCCTGGCCATTTCTGTCCCAAGCCTTAGGAGTCAAAACTTCTTTACCTTGATAATCATAGGATAATTCATCCCAAGTAATGTAATATTGGGCAACATAGGCACCACTATGATCCAAGAGTAAATCTCCGTTTCTGTAAGCTGTCACCTTAGTCTCAACATAGTCTGTACTGTTTTGAAAGGTCGCAACTACATTGTCCCGTAAAAAAGAAGTTGTGTAGGAAATCGGCAAACCTGGATGATCGGCTGTAAAGCGACTGCCTTCTTGAATCAAGTCCTCTACCATATCCACCTTGCCTGTTACAACTCGGGCACCCGAACTTGGGTCGCCCCCTAAAATAACCGCCTTCACTTCTGTATTGTCCAAAATCTGCTTCCACTCTGTCTGAGGAGCCACCTTGACTCCTTTTATCAAAGCTTCAAAAGCAGCCTCTACTTCATCACTCTTACTCGTGGTTTCCAACTTGAGATAGACTTGGCGCCCATAAGCAACACTCGAAATATAGACCAAAGGACGCTCTGCAGAAATTCCTCTCTGTCTTAAATCCTCTACCGTTACAGTATCTTGAAACACATCTCCTGGATTTTTAACAGCATCTACGCTGACTGTATAATAAATCTGCTTAAAATTAACAATCTGAATCTGCTTTTCGCCCGAATGGACAGAGTTAAAATCAATATCAAGAGAATTCCCTGTCTTTTCAAAGTCAGAACCAAACTTGACCTTGAGTTGTTCCATGCTGTGAGCCGTGATTTTTTCATACTGCATTCTAGCTGGGACATTATTGACCTGACCATAATCTTGATGCCATTTGGCCAACAAATCATTTACCGCTCCGCGAACACTTGAATTGCTAGGGTCTTCTACTTGGAGAAAGCTATCACTACTTGCCAAACCAGGCAAATCAATACTATAAGTCATCGGGGCACGATCGACCGCAAGAAGAGTGGGATTATTCTCTAACAAGGTCTCATCCACTACGAGAAGCGCTCCAGGATAGAGGCGACTATCGTTGGTAGCCGTCACGGAAATATCACTTGTGTTTGTCGACAAGCTCCGCTTCTTTCTTTCGATAACAACAAACTCATCGGGTAACTGATTCCCCTCTTTGATGAAACGATTTTCAATACTCTCTCCCTGATGGGTCAAGAGTTTCTTTTTATCATAATCCATAGCTAGTATAAAGTCATTTACTGCTTTATTTGCCATCTTCTACCTCCTAATAAGTTCCTGGATTGAGTTGCATAAACTCAGACTTGTTCAGCAAAATCAGCCGTGGTTGGACTAAGTGATCCAAAATTTCCTCGTACAATTCTTCTGAGACATTGCGTCGCCGTCTGGCTAGATAAGAAGTCGGAATGACCGTATTATCCAACATAAATACCTTATCTAAGTCAATCAAGGTTGGTCTTGTAAAAGGATTACGAGCTAGATCCG
>NZ_OXCQ01000014.1 GCF_900411395.1 Streptococcus sp. 596553
TGTTTATGTTTTGTCATAGTAGACCTCGTTTCTAACTCAAACGTCTCACACTTAATTCCACCATAAAAATCCGTTTTAGACTAATTTCCACTTTGGTCAGGCAAGTGGAAGTTACTTTGAGAAGTTACAGGTTTTTAAAAATTGCAAGTCAATAAGGAATTTTCAGATAATTATTGAAAAAGAGACGTTTTTATGTTATAATGATAGCGATTAAATTCGAGGTGAAAAATGGCACATTTATTAGAAAAAACAAGAAAGATTACATCAATTTTGAAGCGCTCAGAGGAGCAGTTGCAGGATGAGCTGCCTTACAACGCTATTACGCGTCAGTTAGCGGATATTATTCATTGCAATGCCTGCATTATCAATAGTAAGGGACGTCTGCTTGGCTATTTTATGCGTTATAAAACAAATACAGATCGCGTAGAGCAATTCTTCCAAACTAAGATTTTCCCAGATGACTACGTTCAAGGGGCTAATATGATTTACGAAACAGAAGCAAATTTGCCTGTTGAGCATGATATGAGTATTTTCCCTGTTGAGAGTAGAGACGATTTTCCAGATGGCTTGACGACTATTGCACCGATTCATGTATCGGGGATTCGCCTTGGTTCTTTGATTATTTGGCGCAATGATAAAAAATTCGAAGATGAAGATTTGATTTTGGTTGAGATTGCCAGTACCGTTGTTGGGATTCAGCTTCTTAACTTCCAGCGTGAAGAAGATGAGAAAAATATCCGTCGCCGTACTGCTGTTACCATGGCGGTTAATACCCTTTCTTACTCAGAACTTCGTGCAGTTTCCGCAATTTTAGGGGAATTAAATGGAAATGAAGGGCAGTTAACTGCGTCTGTAATTGCAGACCGTATCGGAATTACCCGCTCTGTGATTGTCAATGCCCTTCGTAAACTTGAGTCCGCTGGGATTATTGAAAGTCGCTCGCTTGGAATGAAGGGAACCTACCTTAAGGTCTTGATTTCAGATATTTTTGAAGAAGTGAAGAAAAGAGATTACTAATGACTAAAGCTTTGATTTCGATTGATTATACAGAAGATTTTGTTGCCGACAGTGGTAAATTGACAGCAGGTGCTCCAGCTCAAGCTATTTCGGAAGCCATTAGCAAGGTGACTCGATTAGCTTTTGAACGCGGAGATTACATCTTCTTTACTATCGATGCTCATGAAGAAAACGATTGTTTCCATCCAGAAAGTAAACTATTCCCGCCTCATAATCTGATTGGGACTAGTGGACGGAATTTATATGGAGATTTGGGGATCTTTTATCAAGAGCATGGTTCAGACAGTCGTGTCTTTTGGATGGATAAACGCCATTACTCAGCTTTTTCAGGGACTGACCTAGATATTCGTTTGAGAGAGCGTAGAGTGTCTACAGTTATTTTAACAGGAGTCTTGACGGATATTTGTGTCCTGCATACAGCTATAGATGCCTATAATCTAGGATATGACATCGAGATTGTTAAACCAGCTGTTGCTTCTATCTGGCCTGAAAATCATCAATTTGCCCTAGGTCATTTCAAAAATACACTTGGAGCTAAGTTGGTAGATGAAAATCTAAATGAACTTTCTGAGTAATTTGGTAGATGAAATGAAAAATTTTGAAAAAAAGTGTTGACAAGTATCCCAAAAGTTGATATACTAGTAAAGTAATCGACGCGGGGATGGCGGAATTGGCAGACGCGCAGGACTAAGGATCCTGTGACCGCTTTAGGTCGTGAGGGTTCAAGTCCCTCTCTCCGCATAGGATAAGAGTTAGCTTAGGCTAGCTCTTTTGTATTTCTCTAAAAAATTAGAATCCAGTCAAATGTAGTGGAGAATCAGCGAAAATATGGGAAAACTAATCCTTGTTTCTGCTTTTGTCTTTTGTATAGAAGAATAATAAAGATTATCTTCTTAAAATTCTCCGATATTCTCTAAAGTTTTGTGCAAGTTGCACAGAACTTTTTTGTTTTTTTGGTCACCTTGCCATAGAAATGTAAAGCGTTTTCATCTATAATATAATTATCAAAAGACAAAAGGAGTTCACCTCATGGTAGAATTAAATCTTAAAAATATTTACAAAAAATATCCAAACAGCGAACACTATTCAGTTGAAGATTTCAACTTGAACATCAAAGATAAAGAATTTATCGTTTTCGTAGGTCCTTCAGGATGTGGTAAATCAACTACACTCCGTATGATTGCTGGTCTTGAAGACATCACAGAAGGTACTGCATCTATCGATGGCGTGGTTGTCAACGACGTAGCTCCAAAAGACCGTGACATCGCCATGGTATTCCAAAACTACGCTCTTTACCCACACATGACTGTTTATGACAACATGGCTTTCGGTTTGAAATTGCGTAAATACAGCAAAGAAGACATCGACAAACGTGTGCAAGAAGCAGCTGAAATTCTTGGATTGAAAGAATTTTTGGAACGTAAACCAGCTGACCTTTCAGGTGGTCAACGTCAACGTGTTGCCATGGGTCGTGCCATCGTCCGTGATGCAAAAGTATTCTTGATGGACGAACCTTTGTCAAACTTGGATGCTAAACTTCGTGTATCAATGCGTGCTGAGATTGCGAAAATCCACCGTCGTATCGGAGCTACTACTATCTACGTAACTCACGACCAAACAGAAGCGATGACACTTGCAGACCGTATCGTTATCATGTCAGCAACTAAGAACCCTGCTGGTACAGGTACTATCGGACGTGTTGAACAAATCGGTACTCCTCAAGAAGTTTACAAAAACCCAGTTAATAAATTCGTAGCAGGATTCATCGGAAGCCCAGCTATGAACTTCATCAATGTGAAATTGGTTGGAAGTGAAATTATTTCTGATGGTTTCCGTTTGAAAGTTCCAGAAGGTGCTTTGAAAGTTCTTCGTGAAAAAGGCTACGAAGGTAAAGAATTGATCTTCGGTATTCGTCCAGAAGACGTGAATGCAGAACCTGCTTTCCTTGAAACATTCCCAGACTGTGTTGTAAAAGCGACTATCTCTGTATCAGAACTGCTTGGTTCAGAATCTCACCTTTACTGCCAAGTTGGTAAAGATGAATTTGTTGCAAAAGTTGATGCTCGTGACTACTTGCAAACAGGTGCAACAGTTGAACTTGGATTTGACTTGAACAAAGCACACTTCTTTGATGTAGAAACTGAAAAAACAGTCTACTAAAATAAATAAAATTCAAAGCACTACAAGAAAAGATATCTCTTTATCAATTGTAGTGGAGAGATATCAGTTAATCTAAGGAGAGAAACAAAATGCTTCTCTCCTTTTTGCTAGGGAAGTCATATTATGCATCTATCTTGTGATACCCTTTGAATAAAAATGGTCATCTTATTTGCCTTATAGGGTGACTAGCAGATGAAATATTGTTTTCTCTTTCTTCTTTACTAGAAAGTATGGTATAATAGAGAGTAAAAAACTTTGAAAGAAAGAAAAAGATGAATTTAAAAGATTACATTGCAACAATTGAAAATTATCCAAAGGAAGGGATTACCTTCCGTGATATCAGTCCTTTGATGGCTGATGGAAATGCATATAGCTACGCTGTTCGTGAAATTGTTCAGTATGCTACTGACAAGAAAATAGACATGATTGTAGGGCCTGAGGCTCGTGGATTTATCGTGGGCTGTCCAGTTGCCTTTGAGTTGGGAATTGGTTTTGCCCCTGTTCGTAAGCCAGGTAAATTACCACGTGAAGTCATTTCTGCTGACTATGAAAAAGAGTACGGTGTTGATACCTTGACTATGCATGCGGATGCCATCAAGCCAGGTCAACGTGTTCTTATTGTAGATGACCTCTTGGCAACAGGTGGAACTGTTAAGGCAACCATCGAGATGATTGAAAAACTTGGTGGTGTTGTAGCAGGTTGTGCCTTCCTTGTTGAATTGGATGAATTGAACGGCCGTGAAAAAATCGGTGACTACGATTACAAAGTTTTGATGCATTATTAATGAAAAACAGTCCCTAGGGCTGTTTTCTCTACATTAGGATATAAAAATAGACTATAGCTAGTTAGAGAAAAACTATAATTGAAAACTATATCTTCTTGCAGTATAATAAAAGGACTAAGTGTTTGAGATTTGGCTTCAAACATATGCAATGATTCCTGAAAGAATACAGTTAGGAGAGGGTTATGCCGATTCGAATTGATAAAAAATTGCCAGCTGTTGAGATTTTACGGACAGAGAACATCTTTGTCATGGATGATCAACGTGCTGCTCACCAAGATATTCGTCCTTTGAAGATTTTAATTTTAAATCTCATGCCACAGAAAATGGTCACAGAAACCCAGTTGTTACGCCACTTGGCTAATACCCCCCTACAACTGGATATTGATTTTCTCTATATGGAGAGCCACCGTTCTAAGACAACTCGTTCAGAGCACATGGAGACCTTTTATAAAACTTTTCCTGAAGTCAAGGATGAGTATTTTGATGGGATGATTATCACGGGTGCTCCAGTTGAACATTTACCATTTGAGGAAGTGGACTATTGGGAGGAATTTAGCCAGGTGCTTGAGTGGTCCAAGACTCATGTCTATTCGACGCTTCATATCTGTTGGGGGGCTCAGGCTGGGCTCTACCTACGCTATGGGGTAGAAAAATACCAGATGGACAGTAAGTTATCAGGTATTTATCCTCAGGATGCTTTAAAAGAAGGGCACCTTCTTTTTAGAGGCTTTGACGATAGCTATGTATCCCCTCATTCACGGCACACGGAGATTTCTAAGGAAGAAGTCTTAAACAAAACCAATCTCGAGATTTTATCAGAAGGGCCACAGGTTGGGGTTTCGATTTTGGCCAGTCGTGATTTACGAGAAATTTATAGTTTTGGGCATTTGGAATATGACCGTGATACCTTGGCAAAAGAGTATTTTAGGGATCGTGATGCAGGTTTAGATCCTCATATTCCAGAAAATTATTTTAAGGATGATGATGTTAATCAGACGCCTTGTCTTTGTTGGTCTTCATCGGCAGCCCTCTTTTTCAGTAACTGGGTGAACTATGCGGTCTATCAGGAAACTCCTTTTGACTGGAGAAAAATAGAAGATGATGCATCCGCATTTGGATATTTATAAGAGGAATTATGACATATTTAGACGCTTTTAAATCAGGGAACTTGGTTTTACCGAGTACCCTGCTCTTGCATTTTAAGGAACTCTTTCCTTCCAGCGATGATTTTCTGGTCTGGCAATTTTTCTATTTGCAAAATACGACAGGCTTGGAAGAAATGTCGCCAAGCCAGATTGCTGACAGGATTGGCAAGGAAATTTCGGATGTCAACCAGTCCATTTCTAATCTGACGGAGAGGGGACTTCTCCAGTATCGAACGATTGAATTGAATGGTGAAATTGAATTGCTTTTTGATGCTAGTTTGGCTTTGGAACGTCTGGATGACTTGCTTGGAGTCGCTCATTCAAGTTCAGACCAGTTGACACCTCAAAATCAGCTCAAGGATTTGGTAGAAACCTTCCAGCAGGAATTAGGACGCTTGTTGACACCTTTTGAAATTGAAGATTTGACTAAGACCCTAAAAGAAGATGGAACCAGTGCTGACTTGATTAAGGAAGCTCTTCGTGAAGCTGTTTTGAATGGAAAAGCAAACTGGAAGTACATTCAGGCGATTTTGAGAAACTGGCGCCATGAAGGTATCAAGAGTGTGGCTCAAATCGAGGCTAAGCGGGCAGAGAGAGAAGCAAGCAATCCTCAGTTGACACAGGTATCCGCAGATTTTAGAAATGCTATGGATCTCTGGAAGGATTAATCCATGTAAGCAGACTTGAAATCCGAGTAAGATTTGCAAGCTGTGTCTAATTGTGATAAAATAAATAGAAAATAAATTGAAAAAAGAGGTATGTGAAATGTCACGTAAACCATTTATCGCTGGTAACTGGAAAATGAACAAAAATCCAGAAGAAGCTAAAGCATTCGTTGAAGCAGTTGCGTCAAAACTTCCTTCATCAGACCTTGTTGAAGCAGGTATCGCAGCTCCAGCTCTTGATTTGACAACTGTTCTTGCTGCTGCTAAAGGTTCAAACCTTAAAGTTGCTGCTCAAAACTGCTACTTTGAAAATGCAGGTGCTTTCACTGGTGAAACTAGCCCACAAGTTTTGAAAGAAATCGGTACTGACTACGTTGTTATCGGTCACTCAGAACGCCGTGACTACTTCCATGAAACTGACGAAGATATCAACAAAAAAGCAAAAGCAATCTTTGCAAACGGTATGCTTCCAATCATCTGTTGTGGTGAGTCACTTGAAACTTACGAAGCTGGTAAAGCTGCTGAATTTGTAGGTGCTCAAGTATCTGCTGCATTGGCTGGATTGACTGCTGAACAAGTTGCTGCATCAGTTATCGCTTATGAGCCAATCTGGGCTATCGGTACTGGTAAATCAGCTTCACAAGACGATGCACAAAAAATGTGTAAAGTTGTTCGTGACGTTGTAGCTGCTGACTTCGGTCAAGAAGTTGCGGACAAAGTTCGTGTTCAATACGGTGGTTCTGTTAAACCTGAGAACGTTACTTCATACATGGCTTGTCCAGACGTTGACGGTGCCCTTGTAGGTGGTGCGTCACTTGAAGCTGAAAGCTTCTTGGCTTTGCTTGACTTTGTAAAATAATCAGTAGCAAAAGCTAGGTGGAACAGCATTCAGGTGCCTGTTCCATTTTTTATAGGAGAGGAAAGATTGAAAACAAAAATTGTATGTATAGGGCTAGCAAGTCTCTGCTTACTTGGCGCAAGAGTTTCAGGAATTGAGGCAGATGAAACAAGTGGAAGCACAGTTTCAGAAAAATCTAGTCTATCAACAGGGACTTCATCAACTAGTAGCAATGAACAGAGAAACAGTGTCTCTGCCCACTGGGATGGGGATTATTATGTAAAGGCTGATGGTTCTAAAGCTCAAAGTGAATGGATTTTTGACAACTACTACAAGGCTTGGTTTTATATTAATTCAGATGGTCGTTACACGCAGAATGAATGGCATGGAAATTACTACCTGAAATCAGGTGGCTATATGGCCCAAAACGAGTGGATCTATGACAGTAATTACAAGAGTTGGTTTTATCTTAAGTCAGATGGGGCTTATGCTCATCAAGAATGGCAATTGATTGGAAATAAGTGGTATTACTTCAAGAAGTGGGGTTACATGGCTAAAAGCCAATGGCAAGGAAGTTATTTCTTGAATGGTCAAGGTGCCATGATGCAAAATGAATGGCTTTATGATCCGGCTTATTCTGCTTATTTTTATCTAAAATCCGATGGAACTTATGCCAACCAAGAGTGGCAAAAAGTGGGCGGCAAATGGTACTATTTCAAGAAGTGGGGCTATATGGCGCGGAATGAGTGGCAAGGCAACTACTATTTGACTGGAAGTGGTGCCATGGCGACTGATGAAGTGATTATGGATGGTGCTCGCTATATCTTTGCGGCTTCTGGTGAGCTCAAAGAAAAGAAAGATTTGAATGTCGGCTGGGTTCACAGAGATGGTAAACGCTATTTCTTTAATAATAGAGAAGAGCAAGTGGGAACCGAACATGCTAAGAAAGTTATTGATATTAGTGAGCACAATGGTCGTATCAATGATTGGAAAAAGGTTATTGATGAGAACGAGGTGGATGGTGTCATTGTTCGTCTAGGTTATAGCGGTAAAGAAGACAAGGAATTGGCGCATAACATTAAGGAGTTAAACCGTCTGGGAATTCCTTATGGTGTCTATCTCTATACCTATGCTGAAAATGAGACCGATGCTGAGAATGACGCTGAACAGACCATTGAACTTCTGAAGAAATACAATATGAACTTGTCTTACCCTATCTACTATGATGTTGAGAACTGGGAGTATGTGAATAAAAGTAAGCGTGCTCCGAGTGATACAGGTACTTGGGTTAAGATTATCAACAAGTACATGGAGACGATGAAGCAGGCGGGCTATCAAAATGTGTATGTCTATAGCTATCGTAGTTTATTACAGACGCGTTTAAAACACCCAGATATTTTAAAACATGTAAACTGGGTAGCGGCCTATACCAATGCTTTAGAATGGGAAAATCCTCATTATTCAGGAGAAAAAGGTTGGCAGTATACCTCTTCTGAATACATGAAAGGAATTCGTGGTCGTGTTGACGTCAGCGTTTGGTATTAAGATATAAGTTTGAAAAAGGAGTGTGCAAGAAAATTGCATCCTCTTTTTCTTTATTTTGTCGCAGTTAAGAGATGTGTAAGGGGACTGTGTTTTATTCTAAAGAATTCTTAAATTATCAGTCTATTGCAACTTTTCTCATGTGGGTCATTTGGCTTGCTATTGGTTATTTTTAGTAGTATACTAAGGTAGTAATCATTAAGAAGTGGTTACATAAAAATAATGAATGAGGTAAAATAAAATGGTAGAATTGAAAAAAGAAGCAGCAAAAGATGTCGCAACATTAACAAAAGCAGCGCCAGTAGCATTGGCAAAAACAAAGGAAGTTTTGAATCAAGCTGTTGCAGATTTGTATGTAGCGCATATTGCTCTTCATCAAGTGCACTGGTACATGCGTGGACGCGGTTTTATGGTATGGCATCCAAAAATGGATGAGTACATGGATGCTCTTGATGGTCATTTAGATGAAATCAGTGAACGATTGATTACACTCGGTGGTAAACCATACTCTACTTTGACAGAGTTCCTTCAAAACAGTGAAATCGAAGAAGAAGCTGGTGAATACCGTAATGTTGAAGAAAGCTTGGAACGTGTTCTAGCTATTTATCGCTACCTCATCACTCTTTTCCAAAAAGCGTTGGATGTGACTGACGAAGAAGGCGATGATGTTACAAACGATATTTTTGTTGGTGCTAAGGCTGAACTTGAGAAAACAGTTTGGATGCTTGCCGCAGAACTTGGACAAGCACCTGGTTTGTAAGAAACAAGGCAACATAGATAAATCTGTAGGAAATTTCTTACAGATTTTTTCTATTTTGTAAGCTATTCCAAACCAGTCTTTTTTTGAGTTTTTTGATAAAATAGTACTATCAGTAAAAAGGATGGAAGCATGACTAAGAAAATCGTAGCTATTTGGGCCCAGGATGAAGAGGGTGTGATTGGTAAGGACAATCGTCTGCCTTGGCATTTGCCAGCAGAACTGCAACATTTCAAGGAAACAACTCTGAATCATGCTATCTTGATGGGGCGCGTGACCTTTGATGGGATAGGGCGTCGCTTGCTTCCAAAACGTGAGACCTTGATTTTGACACGTAACCTAGAAGAAAAGATAGATGGGGTTGCTACTTTTCACGATGTCCAGTCTGTCTTGGACTGGTATCAGGTTCAAGAAAAGAATCTCTACATTCTCGGTGGGAAGCAGATTTTTCAGGCTTTTGAGTCCTATTTGGATGAAGTGATTGTGACTCACATTCATGCTCGGGTGGAGGGAGATACCTATTTTCCTGAGGAGTTTGACTTGTCTCTTTTTGAGACAGTTTCAAGCAAATTTTACGCCAAAGATGAGAAAAATCCTTATGATTTTACCATCCAATACCGCAAGAGAAAGGAAGTCTAATGGAACGGAGTTTATTTGGTTTTTTCACAGCCATGCTGTGCTTGGTCTGCTTGCTTGCAGGAGCACAGGCTTTTCGTAAAAAGCGCTATGGACTTTCTGTCCTGCTCTGGTTAAATGCCTTTACCAATTTGGTCAATAGTATCCATGCTTTTTACATGACCTTATTTTAGATAAAATGACAGTATAGAATAGAACGGAAGGAAATCATGCCTACAAATAGGAATAATGATATGATGGTTTATTGCTCATTTTGTGGCAAAAGCCAAGAAGAAGTACAAAAAATAATCGCTGGGAACAATGCTTTTATTTGTAATGAATGTGTGGAGTTGGCCCAGGAAATCATTCGGGAGGAGTTGGCTGAGGAAGTCTTGGCAGACTTGTCAGAAGTTCCAAAACCAATCGAACTCCTCCACATATTGAATCACTATGTAATCGGTCAAGATCGTGCCAAACGTGCCTTGGCAGTAGCAGTATACAACCACTACAAACGCATCAATTTCCACGATACGCGTGAAGAGTCAGAGGATGTGGACTTGCAGAAGTCAAACATCTTGATGATTGGTCCAACTGGTTCAGGGAAAACTTTCCTTGCCCAGACCTTGGCTAAGAGCTTGAATGTGCCTTTTGCTATTGCGGATGCGACAGCTCTGACGGAGGCTGGTTATGTGGGTGAGGACGTGGAAAATATCCTCCTTAAACTCTTGCAGGCTGCTGACTTTAACATTGAACGTGCAGAGCGTGGCATTATCTACGTGGATGAAATTGACAAGATTGCCAAGAAGAGCGAAAACGTGTCTATCACACGTGATGTTTCTGGTGAAGGGGTGCAACAAGCTCTTCTCAAGATTATAGAGGGAACAATTGCAAGCGTGCCGCCTCAAGGTGGACGCAAACATCCGCAACAAGAGATGATTCAAGTGGATACTAAAAATATCCTCTTCATCGTGGGTGGTGCCTTTGATGGCATTGAAGAAATTGTCAAACAACGTCTGGGAGAAAAAGTCATCGGATTTGGTCAAAATAATAAAGCGATTGATGAAAATAGCTCTTACATGCAAGAAATCATCGCAGAAGATATTCAAAAATTCGGGATTATTCCAGAATTGATTGGACGCTTGCCTGTCTTTGCTGCTCTTGAGCAATTGACGGTCGATGACTTGGTTCGTATCTTGAAAGAGCCAAGAAATGCCTTGGTCAAACAATACCAAACCTTGTTATCTTATGACGACGTTGAGTTGGAATTTGACGACGAAGCCCTTCAAGAAATTGCCAATAAGGCCATCGAACGGAAGACAGGGGCGCGTGGTCTTCGCTCCATCATCGAGGAAACCATGCTGGACGTTATGTTTGAAGTACCGAGTCAGGAAAATGTGAAATTGGTCCGCATCACTAAAGAAGCTGTCGATGGAACGGATAAACCAATCCTAGAAACAGCCTAGAGGTGACTATGGAACTGAATACACATAATGCTGAAATCTTGCTCAGTGCGGCGAATAAATCCCACTACCCACAGGATGAACTGCCAGAGATTGCCCTAGCAGGGCGTTCCAATGTTGGTAAGTCTAGCTTTATCAACACTATGTTGAATCGTAAGAATCTAGCCCGAACATCAGGTAAACCTGGTAAAACCCAGCTTCTTAACTTCTTTAACATTGACGACAAGATGCGCTTTGTGGATGTGCCTGGTTATGGTTATGCCCGCGTTTCCAAAAAGGAACGTGAAAAGTGGGGGCGTATGATTGAGGAGTATCTGACAACTCGAGAAAATCTCCGTGCGGTAGTCAGTTTAGTTGACCTTCGTCATGACCCGTCAGCAGATGATGTGCAGATGTACGAATTTCTCAAGTACTATGAGATTCCGGTCATCATCGTTGCGACCAAGGCAGACAAGATTCCACGTGGTAAATGGAACAAGCACGAATCAGCAATCAAAAAGAAATTAAACTTTGACCCAAGTGACGACTTCATCCTCTTTTCATCTGTCAGCAAGGCAGGGATGGATGAGGCTTGGGATGCAATCTTAGAAAAATTGTGAGGAAAAGAAAATGGCAAAAACAATTCATACAGACAAAGCTCCAAAGGCTATCGGACCATATGTTCAAGGAAAAATCGTTGGCAACCTTTTGTTTGCTAGCGGTCAAGTTCCCCTATCTCCTGAAACTGGGGAAATCGTTGGAGAAACAATCCAAGAACAGACAGAACAAGTCTTGAAAAACATCGGTGCTATTTTGGCAGAGGCAGGAACAGACTTTGACCATGTTGTCAAAACAACTTGCTTCTTGAGCGATATGAACGATTTTGTTCCTTTTAACGAGGTTTACCAAACGGCCTTTACAGAGGAATTTCCAGCTCGTTCAGCAGTAGAGGTAGCTCGTCTTCCTCGTGATGTAAAAGTCGAAATTGAAGTCATCGCAGAGATTGGATAAGCTAGTTGAAGTTTGGTGTTGCCAAACTTCTTTTGATATAAGGAGAAAAAGATGACAAAGAAACAACTTCACTTGGTGATTGTGACAGGAATGAGTGGTGCAGGGAAAACAGTTGCCATTCAGTCCTTCGAAGATTTGGGTTATTTTACTATTGATAATATGCCGCCAGCTCTCTTGCCTAAGTTTTTGCAGTTGGTGGAAACTAAGGAAGACGATCCCAAGTTGGCCTTGGTAGTGGATATGCGTAGCCGTTCTTTCTTCTCGGAGATTCAAACTGTTTTGGATGAGTTGGAAAACAAGGAAGAACTGGACTTTAAAATTCTCTTTTTGGACGCAGCAGATAAGGAATTGGTAGCCCGTTACAAGGAAACCAGAAGGAGTCACCCATTAGCTGCAGATGGACGGATTTTGGATGGAATCAAGCTGGAACGTGAACTCTTGGCACCTTTGAAAAATATGAGCCAAAATGTGGTGGATACAACTGAACTCACTCCTCGTGAGCTACGTAAAACCATTGCAGAGCAGTTTTCAGATCAAGAACAAGCCCAGTCTTTCCGTATCGAAGTCATGTCTTTCGGCTTTAAATATGGAATCCCAATTGATGCAGACTTGGTTTTTGATGTGCGCTTTTTGCCAAATCCATATTACCTTCCAGAGCTGAGAAACCAAACGGGTGTGGATGAACCTGTTTATGACTATGTCATGAATCATCCTGAGTCAGAAGATTTTTATCAGCATTTGTTGGCCTTGATTGAGCCAATTTTGCCAAGTTACCAAAAGGAAGGTAAGTCCGTTTTGACCATTGCTATGGGTTGTACGGGTGGGCAACACCGTAGTGTGGCCTTTGCTAAACGCTTGGCGCAGGACTTATCCAAGAATTGGCCTGTCAATGAAGGGCATCGCGACAAAGATCGAAGAAAGGAAACGGTAAACCGTTCATGAGAAAACCAAAGATAACGGTGATTGGTGGAGGGACTGGGATCCCTGTCATTCTTAAAAGTCTGCGTGAAAAAGATGTGGAAATCGCTGCTATCGTAACGGTGGCGGATGATGGTGGTTCATCAGGTGAACTCCGAAAAAATATGCAGCAGTTGACACCGCCAGGTGATCTTCGCAATGTCCTTGTGGCCATGTCGGATATGCCTAAGTTTTATGAAAAGGTCTTTCAATACCGCTTTTCTGAGGATGCTGGAGCCTTTGCTGGCCATCCATTGGGAAATCTCATTATCGCTGGCCTGTCAGAAATGCAGGGTTCGACCTATAATGCCATGCAGTTGCTGAGTAAATTTTTCCATACGACTGGGAAGATTTATCCTTCCAGTGACCATCCTTTGACCCTGCATGCAGTCTTTCAGGATGGGACAGAAGTGGCTGGAGAGAGTCATATTGCAGACCATCCAGGCATGATTGACCATGTCTATGTGACCAATACCCTCAACGATGATACGCCTCTGGCTAGACGTCGAGTAGTGCAGACCATTCTTGAAAGTGACATGATTGTTCTCGGCCCTGGTTCTCTCTTTACCTCTATTTTGCCCAATATCGTGATTAAGGAAATCGGGCAGGCGCTTTTGGAAACTAAGGCAGAAATCGCCTATGTCTGCAATATCATGACCCAACGTGGGGAGACAGAACATTTTACAGATAGTGACCACGTGGAGGTCCTGCATCGTCACCTTGGTCGACCTTTTATCGATACTGTCTTGGTGAATATCGAAAAAGTGCCTCAGGAATACATGAATTCCAACCGTTTTGATGAATACTTGGTGCAGGTGGAACATGATTTTGCTGGTCTTTGTCAGCAAGTTCCGCGTGTGATTTCATCCAACTTCCTTCGTCTGGAAAATGGGGGTGCCTTCCACGATGGAGATTTGATTGTGGACGAATTGATGCGGATTATACAGGTGAGAAAATGAGTTTCACAGTAGCAGTAAAAGAAGAAATTCTGGGTCAACACCATCTGAGCCGGCATGAATTATCTGCCATTATCAAGATGTCTGGTAGTATCGGTCTCTCGACTTCGGGCTTGACCTTGTCCGTCGTGACAGAAAATGCCAAACTGGCTCGTCACCTCTATGAGTCCTTTCTCCATTTCTATGAAATCAAATCGGAAATCCGTCACCACCAAAGAAGCAATCTCCGCAAGAATCGGGTCTATACCGTTTTTACAGATGAAAAGGTGCAGGATTTGTTAAGTGATTTGCACTTGGCAGACTCCTTCTTTGGTCTGGAAACAGGTATTGATGAGGCGATTTTATCGGATGAGGAAGCAGGTCGTGCCTATCTCTGTGGTGCTTTCTTGGCAAATGGAAGCATTCGTGACCCTGAGTCAGGCAAGTATCAGTTGGAAATCAGTTCTGTTTATCTGGATCACGCGCAAGGGATTGCCTCCCTTCTCCAGCAGTTTTTACTGGATGCCAAGGTTCTTGAACGCAAGAAGGGAGCTGTGACCTATCTCCAGCGTGCCGAAGATATTATGGACTTTCTTATAGTAATCGGAGCCATGAAGGCGCGTGATGATTTTGAGCGGGTTAAGATTTTGCGGGAAACTCGTAATGACCTCAATCGGGCTAATAATGCTGAAACGGCTAATATCGCTCGGACAGTTTCTGCCAGCATGAAGACTATCAACAATATCAGCAAAATCAAAGATATTATGGGCTTAGAAAATTTGCCAGTAGATTTGCAGGAAGTGGCGCAACTGCGGATTCAGCACCCAGACTACTCTATCCAGCAGTTAGCAGATAGCCTCAGCACCCCTCTGACCAAAAGTGGTGTCAACCATAGACTCAGAAAGATAAATAAATTAGCCGATGAACTATAAAACCAGGCTCTTGTTTTGCGAGGTTCTTTTTTGAAATAAAAAGAGGTTGGGCAAAAAGCAATGTCATTAAGTTAAGAAATTTGGCTCTTTAAAATCAAAAACGCATAATATCCGGTGTTGACTTGAACCGTAATACTATGCGTTTTATTGTGAGAAAATTTATTTCATTTTCTCCTGAAATTGAGTTTTTACCCAGTCTCTAATGAGTTATTTCCAAGTGACCAGTTCGCTCCAAACGCTAACATTCGATATAGTAGAGGTTTCACCAGCTGGAACCCATTTGTTGGTGCCTAAGTATCTAACTTCTAGTTTACGAACGTTTACTGTGTAAGATGCTTTTAGTCTAATATAACCATAAGTGTAGGGTGGTACGTTATGGGAGACTGAGTGATTTAAACTAAGTCCAGCTCCAGACTCCGGAGCAGAAAAGCTAACACCTGCACCTACAGTCAGAGTAGCTCCAGCTTTTCCACCATAGGCAGTTGAACTTACAGGACCTGATGTGGTGCTTTTCTTGTAAGAGTGAGAGTATTTAGTTCTATAGTCTGCAACACCAGTTGCATTAGAACGAGTCTGATACGTAGATTTAGACTCTAAATAGGCGTCTCTAAGTTCAGTCGTATAAAATGACAATAACTCTCCTGTGTTGATATCTTTTACAATACGATTAGATACAATTTCATAATTTGTACCAGGATAGACATCAGCAAAAACCGTAGATGTTGTGACTAAGAATAATAGACTTGATAGTAGAGAGAAAAACAATAG
The DNA here is from genome assembly GCF_900411395.1 of Streptococcus sp. 596553. Lineage (GTDB taxonomy): Bacteria > Bacillota > Bacilli > Lactobacillales > Streptococcaceae > Streptococcus > Streptococcus mitis_BA. The sequence goes on from NZ_OXCQ01000014.1 coordinate 15,567, forward strand.
TTTCAGTTTAATCATAACAAATTTCCTTTCTTCATGAGTAAAAGATTATTTTTTCAATCCTTTGAAAGTTATAATGCAACCCGAAATAATACTGAGAGTTCCTACAGGTCTCCAATATAGTTGCCAAAAGAATAAATTTATTCTTTCTTTCAGTGTCGCATAGGGTTCGGCATAATAGGGGTTGATGTGAAATAATAAAAAACCAAAACATAAAACTATGATTCCAGTTAAGAATAAAATGTCCTTATTTACTTTCCTCATAAAACCTCCTTTTATTTTATTTGAAGCGCTTTCTATTATTAGTATACGTCAAAAAAAGAAAAAAACAAGTCTATTTATTTATTTTTTTATATGGTATAATAGAATAGTTGGAGAGTTTTTATATAGCTTTAAAAGGCTGATATGAATACTTTGTATAATCTAATGATTCTTCAAAAAATTTCTTATTCAAACAAGAGCAAAGAGAAGGTGGGCTGCATATCAGAAGTTAGATGTATTTCTGTCTAACTTTTGAGGTGTAGTTCATTTTAAAACCACGAATCCTATGTGACTCGTGGTTCTTTTTTATAAACTAGTAGAGTGTTTTGGTTGTACTTTTTGCTCAGGGTCGATGTAGTTGATAGCATTATTGACAGCAGTTGGAGCTTCTCCGAGACCTGTCGCAATCAAGTCAATTTTTCCGTCATAGTAGCAGCAGTCACCGATAGCATAGATACCTGCTTGGCTGGATTCCTGTTTGCTGTTGACGATAATCTTGTGGCGGTTGAGGTCGAGCCCCCAGCTTTTGAGGTTACCGACAGAAGATTTGAAACCATAGTTGATAAAAAGGTGGTCTAGGTCAATCGTTTCGGTTTCATCAGATTTAACTTTTGTGATTTCAAGTTTATCAAGCGTTTTTCCATCTCCAAGGAGTTGGCTAGGGACGAATGGTGTCTTGATGGTTACAGATGATTCTTGCAAGGCTTGGACACTGTGTTCTAAGGCGCGGAAATTATCTCTGCGGTGGACAAGGGTAGTTGGCGCAATTTTTTCAAAAGCTAAAGCCCAATCCACAGCTGAGTCTCCTCCACCAAGAATCGTCACTTTCTTACCAGCATATTGCTGGATGTTGGAAACGTGGTAGTGGATATTTTCATAGCCTTCAACGCCTTCTAGTTCCAAAGGACGTGGTTTGAAGGCACCGCCACCCATAGCGATGATAACTGTTTTAGTCAGGTGACTTCCTTTAGAAGTCGTGATGGTAAATCCTTCTTCTTGTTTTTCAATCTCAAGAACCGTTTCATTGAGATGAATAGGGGTATCAAATCCATTTAGCTGTTCAATCAAGCGATTAGTCAACTCTTCTCCAGTCAGGTTTGGGAAGCCTGGGACGTCTAGGATTTCTTTTTCAGGGTAGAGAATAGCAGGTTGTCCACCTAGCTGGGGAAGAGAGTCAATGATTTGAACCTTGGCTTGACGTAGGTGGGCATAAAAGGCTGCAAAAAGCCCAACAGGACCACCACCTACAATGGTAATATCATAGAGTTGAGACATGGTTTCTCCTTTGTTTTTTCTAGTCAGTTTATTGTATCATATTTTTGCTCAATGTAAAATGGACTAGGATAGGGAAAAAAATGCCAGAAAATGGTATAATAGGACGAAAGTGTTTTGATAGGGAGGATATCAGGGATGAATTTTCAACAATTATCCAATCTGCAATATTGGACCAGTTTGTTTGCAAGTCCATGGACGATAGCTATCAATCTGATTGATATTTTGATTGTTGCTTATATTTTATATCATTTTACAAAAGCTATTGCAGGAACCAAGATTATGATTTTGGTACGTGGAGTTTTGGTGTTTATTTTAGCTCAAATCCTTGCAAATATGATTGGCTTGACTACGATTTCTTGGTTAATCAATCAAATTATTACTTATGGGGTTATTGCGGCGGTTGTTATCTTCTCTCCAGAGATTCGGACTGGTTTGGAACGTTTGGGAAGAGCGACAGATTTCTTTTCCAATGCCCCTATTAGTGCCGAGGAACAGATGATTCGTGCCTTTGTTAAGTCTGTTGAATACATGAGTCCTCGTAAAATCGGGGCCTTGGTTGCTATTCAGCGTGTCCGTACCTTGCAGGAGTATATTTCGACAGGAATTCCCTTGGATGCTAAGATTTCTGCAGAACTTCTCATTAATATTTTTATTCCCAACACTCCCCTACATGATGGTGCGGTGATTATCAGAGAAGAACGTATCGCTGTGACGTCTGCCTATCTGCCCTTGACAGAAAGTACAGGAATTTCCAAGGAATTTGGAACCAGACACCGGGCGGCTATTGGTTTATCAGAAGTCTCAGATGCCTTGACTTTTGTCGTATCAGAGGAAACGGGAGGAATTTCGATAACCTATAATGGAAGCTTTAAGCACAACCTAACACTTGATGAATTTGAAACAGAATTACGTGAAATCTTACTTCCAAAAGAGGAAGCAGGTCTTAGTTTTAAAGAACGATTGCTAGGAGGATGGAAACATGAGAAAAAATAGTTTATACATCATATCCTCACTCTTTTTTGCTTGTGTCTTATTTGTCTATGCTACGGCGACGAATTTTCAAAACAGTACCAGTGCTAGGCAGGTAAAAACGGAAACCTATACTAATACAGTAACAAATGTCCCTATTGACATACGCTATAATAGTGATGAGTATTTTATTAGCGGTTTTGCTTCAGAAGTATCAGTGGTCTTGACTGGTGCAAATCGCCTATCGCTAGCTAGTGAAATGCAAGAAAGCACACGTAAATTCAAGGTTACTGCTGACCTAACAGATGCCAGTGTTGGAACGATTGAAGTTCCCTTGAACATTGAAAATCTTCCAAGTGGATTGACCGCTGTGGCAACGCCTCAAAAGATTACAGTGAAAGTTGGGAAGAAGGTTAAGCGAGATGGGATGATTGTTGTGCCACAAGTTGACCAAAGCCAGATTGATCCCAAGCTACAACTTGATAGTGTAACCGTGTCAAATGAACGCGTTTCGGTCACAACTGACCAGGAAACATTAGCTAAAATTGACAAAGTTATTGCGCTTTTACCAACTAGCGAACGCATAACAGGTAATTACAGTGGTTCAGTACCTTTGCAGGCAATCGACCGCAACGGGGTAGTCTTACCAGTGGTTATCACTCCGTTTGATACAACAATGAAGGTCACTACAAAACCAGTAGCACCAAGTTCAAGCACAAGCAGTTCGTCGGAGACATCTTCGTCAACGAAAGCAACTAGTTCAAAAACGAATTAAAAATAGGAAAAGGATTTTATAAAAATGGGTAAATATTTTGGGACTGATGGAGTCCGTGGAGAAGCTAACCTAGAACTAACGCCAGAATTGGCCTTTAAACTAGGACGTTTTGGAGGCTATGTTCTTAGTCAACATGAAACGGAAGCACCGAAAGTCTTTGTAGGACGTGACACACGTATTTCAGGGGAAATGCTAGAATCTGCCTTGGTGGCAGGACTCCTTTCAGTAGGGATTCACGTTTATAAACTCGGTGTTCTTGCGACGCCAGCAGTAGCTTACTTGGTCAAAACAGAGGGAGCAAGTGCAGGTGTCATGATTTCTGCTAGTCATAATCCAGCCCTTGATAATGGGATTAAGTTCTTTGGTGGTGATGGCTTCAAACTAGATGATGAAAAAGAAGCAGAAATTGAAGCCCTGTTAGATGCTGAGGAAGACACTCTTCCTCGTCCAAGTGCAGAAGGATTGGGAACCTTGGTAGATTATCCAGAAGGCTTGCGTAAGTATGAAGGATACCTTGTTTCAACTGGAACTCCTCTTGATGGAATGAAGGTTGCCTTGGACACAGCTAATGGGGCAGCTTCTACAAGTGCCCGTCAGATTTTCGCTGATCTTGGTGCTCAATTGACGGTTATTGGAGAAACACCAGACGGTCTTAACATCAACCTTAATGTTGGTTCTACACACCCAGAAGCCCTTCAAGAAGTGGTCAAAGAAAGTGACTCAGCTATTGGTTTGGCCTTTGACGGAGACAGTGACCGTTTGATTGCTGTTGATGAAAATGGTGAGATTGTTGATGGTGACAAAATCATGTACATCATCGGGAAATACCTTTCTGAAAAAGGACAATTGGCTCAAAATACAATTGTGACAACTGTTATGTCTAACCTTGGCTTCCACAAGGCCTTGGATCGTGAAGGTATTAACAAGGCAGTCACTGCAGTTGGCGATCGTTACGTTGTTGAAGAAATGCGAAAATCAGGCTACAACCTTGGTGGTGAACAGTCTGGTCACATCATCTTGATGGATTACAATACAACTGGTGATGGTCAATTATCAGCAGTCCAATTAACTAAAATCATGAAGGAAACTGGTAAGAGCTTGTCAGAGTTGGCAGCAGAACTAACCATCTATCCACAAAAATTAGTCAATATCCGAGTGGAAAATGCCATGAAGGAAAAGGCTATGGAAGTGCTAGCTATCAAGGATATCATCGAGAAGATGGAAGAAGAAATGGCAGGGAATGGCCGTATCCTTGTTCGTCCAAGTGGAACAGAGCCCCTCTTGCGTGTTATGGCAGAAGCGCCTACAACAGAAGAAGTGGACTACTATGTTGATACTATCGCAGACGTAGTTCGAGCTGAAATCGGGATTGACTAAATCCTAGAAAACTAGATGAAAATAAAAAATTATGGTACAATAGCTTATAATATTGTAGCCAAGGGAGAAAGACATGAATCTTAAACGTGAACAAGAATTTGTTAGTCAGTATCATTTTGATGCGCGTAATTTTGAATGGGAAAATGAAAATGGAGCTCCTGAAACTAAGGTGGATGTGAACTTCCAATTGCTCCAACATGACCAAGAAAATCAAGTGACTTCCTTGATTGTCATCTTGACCTTTATGATTGTATTTGATAAGTTTGTCATCAGTGGAACCATTTCACAGGTAAACCACATCGATGGCCGTATTGTCAATGAACCAAGTGAATTGAGCCAAGAAGAAGTGGAAACTTTGGCTCGTCCATGTTTGAACATGCTCAACCGTTTGACTTACGAAGTAACTGAAATTGCATTAGACTTACCAGGAATCAATTTGGAGTTCTAATATGAAACTAGCTGTTATCACAGATTCTTCTGCCTATCTCAGTGCAGAGACCTTGCAAAGAGAAGATTTATATGTCTTGGATATTCCTGTCAATATTGATGGTGAGGAGTATGTCGAAGGTATCAATCTGACTGCTGAGGAATTTTATCAAAAAATGGCTCAGGCATCTGAATTACCTAAGACCAGTCAACCAAGTATTGCCAAGTTAGATGAAATCTTAACTTCGCTAAAAGAACAAGGCTATACCCATGCCTTGGGGCTTTTCCTATCTTCTGGAATTTCAGGTTTTTACCAAAATATCCAGTATATGATAGATGAATATGAGGGCTTAACCATTGCTTTTCCAGACACCTTAATTACAAGTGCTCCTCTGGGTATCATGGTTGAAAGCGTCTTTAATTGGCGTGACCAGGGCGATGATTTTGCCAGCATTCAGGATAAGCTAGCCATTCAAATCAGCCGTACGTCAGCTTTTATCATGGTAGATGATTTGGATCATTTGGTAAAAGGTGGACGTCTTTCAAATGGGGCTGCCATTTTGGGTAATCTGCTAAGCATTAAGCCAATCCTTTATTTCAACGACCAAGGTGTGATTGAAGTTTACGAAAAAGTTCGTACCGAAAAGAAAGCAACCAAGCGATTAATTGAAATTATCAAGGAAACAACGGCTTCAGGCCAATACCGGGTCATTGTCATTCATGGAAATGCTCCTGAAAAGGCTGAGGAATTGCGTCAGCACTTGCTTGATTCTGGCTTGGGTTCGGATGTTTCACTTGCTACATTTGGTAGTGTCATTGGAACTCACCTAGGATCAGGAAGCATTGCTCTGGGTTATATTCCAGTAATTTAGTTGGCACTTCTAGACTAGTTAAGATGCCTTGTATCTTAGCAATTGAACACGGACTACCTGCCTCATGAAAAAAGATGCCTGTCTTGCCTTTTGTGGAAAGTCAGCGTCATTCCCTATTTTCTTGTGCAGCTAACGTCCTTTGTATCTTAGACAGGAGTAGAGATGAGTATTCGAGTAATTATTGCCGGTTTTAAGGGAAAGATGGGCCAAGCTGCTTGTCAGATGGTCTTGGCTGATCCAGACTTAGATTTGGTAGCAGTTTTGGATCCTTTTGAGTCTGAGTCAGAATGGCAGGGAATTCCTGTTTTCAAGGATAAGGTTGATTTAGCAGGCTTTGAAGCGGATGTCTGGGTAGATTTTACTACTCCAACTGTTGCCTACGAAAATACACGTTTTGCTCTTGAAAATGGCTTTGCTCCAGTAGTTGGAACAACAGGTTTTACAAGTGAAGAAATTGCAGAGCTAAAAGCATTTTCTCGTGAACAAAATTTGGGTGGTTTGATCGCTCCAAATTTTGCCTTGGGTGCTGTTTTACTCATGCAATTTGCAAGGCAGGCTGCCAAATATTTCCCAAATGTGGAGATTATCGAGCTCCATCATGACAAGAAAAAGGATGCCCCGAGTGGAACAGCTATTAAAACAGCTGAATTGATGGCAGAAGTTCGAGAGTCTATTCAGCAAGGTTCGCCTGATGAGGAAGAATTGATTACTGGTGCCCGTGGTGCTGACTTTGATGGCATGCGGATTCACTCAGTTCGTTTACCAGGCTTGGTAGCCCATCAGGAAGTCATCTTTGGCAATCAGGGAGAAGGATTGACCCTTCGTCATGACTCCTATGATCGCAGCTCCTTCATGACAGGGGTGAATTTGGGAATTAAAGAAGTTGTCAAGCGTCATGAGCTTGTCTATGGATTAGAACACTTATTATGAGATTAACGCAAATGCCTTCTGAATTTCAGAAGGCTTTACCAGTATTAGAAAAAATTAAAGAAGCAGGTTTTGAGGCCTATTTTGTTGGGGGCTCTGTTCGAGATGCCCTCCTCAATCGCCCTATCCATGATGTGGATATTGCGACGTCTTCTTATCCAGAGGAGACCAAGCAGATTTTTCCGCGAACAGCCGATATCGGAATCGAGCATGGAACCGTCTTGGTCTTAGATGGGGATGAGGAGTATGAGGTAACCACTTTTCGGACAGAAGATGTCTATGTGGACTATCGTAGACCTAGTGCGGTTTCTTTTGTTCGCTCGCTAGAAGAAGACCTCAAGCGCCGTGATTTTACAGTCAATGCCTTTGCCTTGGACGAGACAGGAGAAATTATTGACTTGTTTCATGGTTTAGAAGATTTGGAAAAGCAAGTCTTGAGGGCGGTTGGAGTGGCTAGTGAGCGTTTCAACGAAGATGCTTTGCGGATTATGCGTGGTTTCCGTTTTCAGGCCAGTCTTGGCTTTGAACTTGAGCCAGAAACATTTGAAGCTATGAAGACCTTGACACCGCTTTTGGAGAAAATTTCTGTGGAGCGTACCTTCGTTGAGTTTGATAAACTCTTGCTAGCTCCGTTTTGGAGAAGGGGCTTGGCTTCCATGATTGAGAGTCAAGCTTATGATTATCTCCCTGATATGGCAGCTAGCCAGGACAAGCTCAACAGACTATTTGAATTAGAGACCGATTTTACCTTTGAATCCTCTGAACAAGCCTGGGCGGCTTTACTGTGGGTTTTGGAGATTGAAAATGCGCAGCCATTTTTGAAGGCTTGGAAGACCTCACGCCAGTTTGCTAAGCAAGTTCAGGATTTGCTGACTATTTTGGCCTTGCGTGAAAAGGGAGAGTTGAGCAAGCGCGATTGTTATCGCTTTGACTTGGAGTTGCTTTTACAGGCTGAAAATCTTCGTCAGGCCCAAGGAAAAGAAGTCAATTCGCAAGTCATCACAGAAACTTACCATAGTTTGAGCATTCATGACAAGAAAGAAATCCAAATCAACGGTGGTATTTTGATTAAGGAATATGGCTATCAGCCGGGCCCAGACTTGGGAGAGATTTTAACAGAGATTGAATATGCCATTGTCGATGGAGAATTGGAAAATGACCGTCAAGCCATCCATGCTTACCTGAGGGAGAAAAAATGAGTGATTTTATCGTTGAAAAACTAAGTAAATCCGTCGGTGATAAGACCGTTTTTAAGGATATTTCCTTTATCATCCATGACTTGGATAGAATTGGTCTAATCGGTGTCAATGGGACTGGCAAGACCACCCTTTTAGATGTTCTTTCTGGTGTTTCTGGCTTTGATGGGGATGTCAGTCCCTTTTCAGCTAAGAATGACTACCAGATTGGTTACTTGACTCAAGATCCTGATTTTGATGATAACAAGACAGTTTTGGATACGGTCCTCTCCAGCGACCTAAAGGAAATCCAGCTTATTCGTGAGTATGAACTCCTCATGCTCAACTATAGTGAGGACAAGCAGGCGCGTTTGGAACGGGTCATGGCAGAAATGGACTCTCTCCAAGCTTGGGAAATTGAGAGTCAGGTAAAGACTGTTCTCAGCAAGCTGGGTATTCAGAATTTATCTACTCCAGTTGGAGAATTGTCAGGTGGTCTAAGAAGACGAGTCCAATTGGCGCAAGTTTTACTTGGCAACCACGACCTCTTGCTTTTGGATGAGCCGACCAACCATCTGGATATTGCGACTATTGAGTGGCTGACCCTCTTTTTGAAAAATTCTAAGAAGACAGTTCTCTTTATCACCCACGACCGTTATTTCCTAGACGCTTTGTCAACACGGATTTTCGAATTGGATCGCGCAGGCTTGACAGAATATCAGGGGAATTATCAGGACTATGTTCGCCTTAAGGCGGAACAGGACGAGCGTGATGCGGCTCTTCTCCACAAAAAGGAACAACTTTATAAGCAAGAATTGGCCTGGATGCGCAGACAACCGCAGGCGCGTGCGACCAAGCAGCAGGCTCGTATCAATCGTTTCCATGACTTGAAGAAAGAGGTTTCAGGCAGTAGTGCTGAGACAGACTTGACTATGAACTTTGAAACCAGTCGTATTGGGAAGAAAGTCATCGAGTTTCAGGATGTTTCCTTTGCCTATGAAAACAAGCCTATTTTGCAAGATTTTAATCTCTTGGTGCAGGCTAAAGATCGTATTGGAATTGTTGGGGACAACGGTGTTGGGAAATCAACTCTCCTTAACTTGATTGCAGGAAGTCTTGAGCCGACAGCAGGCCAAGTTGTGATTGGGGAAACTGTTCGCATCGCCTATTTCTCTCAGCAAATTGAGGGCTTGGATGAAAGCAAGCGTGTTATCAATTACCTGCAGGAAGTGGCAGAAGAGGTCAAGACCAGTGGTGGTTCTAGTACTTCGATTGCAGAGCTGCTGGAGCAGTTCCTTTTCCCACGTTCGACGCATGGAACCTTGATTGAGAAATTGTCAGGTGGCGAGAAAAAACGTCTTTATCTCCTCAAACTGCTCTTGGAAAAACCAAATGTTCTTCTCTTGGATGAACCGACAAATGACCTAGACATTGCAACCTTGACAGTTTTGGAGAATTTCTTACAAGGCTTTGCTGGTCCAGTTTTGACTGTTAGTCACGACCGCTATTTCTTGGATAAGGTAGCGACTAAGATTCTCGCTTTTGAAGATGGCAAGATTCGTCCTTTCTTTGGTCATTACACCGACTATCTTGATGAAAAAGCCTTTGAAACAGAGATGGCCAATCAAGTACAAAAGGTCGAAAAGGAAAAAGTAGTCAAGGTTCGAGAAGAGAAGAAACGCATGACCTACCAAGAAAAGCAGGAGTGGGCAAGCATTGAAGGTGATATTGAAGCCTTGGAAAACCGTATCGCTGCGATTGAAGAGGAAATGCAGGCCAACGGCTCTGACTTTGGTAAGCTGGCTACTCTCCAAAAAGAACTGGATGAGAAAAACGAAGCACTTCTTGAAAAATACGAACGCTATGAGTATTTAAGTGAGTTTGATAGCTAGAAGAATGGAAAAATCCCGTCTCATGGACAGGATTTCTCTATTCTTTTTTGGTTTCTTGATGAAAGATATTTTGCCAGGTTTCGTGGCGGCGCCAGATACTGGTATGGACGATACCATCTAACTCATAGCAGATGAGTTTTGTTTTCTGACTGATGGAAGTGATTTGGATGTCCTTGATAGCAGCATTCAAGTCTTTTTCGGCTTTATAAGCCTCTTTATCCATCTGCTCTCCATCCTGACGAATATAGACAAAATCGTCAGCCAAGAGTTCTTCCAGTTGATTTCCTTGATCAATCAATTGTTCACGCATAAGCAATTTTTTATAGACATTGTCTAAAATTTCATCCTCAGGGATAGGTGCTGGCTCGATATGGACATCGGTGTCAAAGACGCCAAAACGCTCCTCCAGCATAGACTCGACCTGATCCGCGATTTCATGACTCTCAAAAACAGATAAGTCAGGATTCATTTCTAGCGTAATATCAAGGTAAATGTTGCTACCGTAGGTGCGACCTCTTTGCGACTTAACCTTGCTGATCTTGGGAATTTCCATAATGGCCTTTTGATAGTCCTCAAGCAGACGATCGTCAAAGCCATCTGAAAGACTAAAGGAAGACTCGATAAAGATATCATAGGCGGTCTTCAAGATAAAGAAAGTGATGATAATGGCAACCAGTTTATCTACAATCGGATAATTGAAACTGCTAGCTAGGATGGCAATAGTCGTACCAAGTGAGGTAACAGCATCAGAAAGATTGTCCTTGGCGGCAGCCTTTAGTGCCTTGGAGTTGGATTTCTTACTGAGGCGAGTGTTGTAGAGATACACCACAAACATAATCGCTGCAGACATAATTCCTAGAGTTGCACCCAGAGGATCAATGACCGTTTCTTCCCGACTGAGAATCTTTTGAATGGTATCCCTCAGCACATCAAAGCCGACATAAAACATGATGATGGAAGTGATTAAGCTAGCCAAATCTTCAATCTTCCAGTGACCAAAACGGTGGTCTCGGTCAGCAGGTTGGCGCGCCATCCGAATGCCAATCAAGAGGGCCACATTTCCAATGATGTCCGATATGTTGTTAAAACCATCGGCCACCAAACTGGATGAATGAAGGAGGTGGCCTGTTGCTAATTTTGCTGCAGACAAGATCAAATAGGTTGAAATGCTGATAATGGCCCCACGCTCAGCTAACTTGAGATTTGAGATAGATTGCTTCATTCAACTTCCTTTCTAGTCACATAGCATTCTACCATTATACTGGTTTTCAAGGGAAAATTCAAACAAGGCAGTTTTTACTATTTGAAAACTTTTCAAAATTTGGTATAATAGTACTACTCAAGGGAGTAGCTGGCAGAAACCTGTGATAGTGTCGTCATTCCGAATTTTATACTGAAAAGTATGCTTTCCGGCACTATCTTAAACAGCGAGACTTGTTATGATTAACAGGTCTCTTTTTGTTTGTCGTGAAAAGATGCGATGAGGGAAAAGAGAGTCTGTTTTGCACACAATGTCAAGGAGGAGACACATGTCAAAAGAACAAAAACGCCAAGCGTTTTACACTCAGAGTCCTGAAGAGGTCTTGAAGGCTGTGGATGCGACCGAGCAAGGTTTGTCATCAAGTGAGGCGGAAAAGCGCCTTGCAGAATTTGGCCACAATGAACTCGAAGAAGGCGAGAAACGATCAATCCTGGTCAAATTCATCGAGCAATTTAAGGATTTGATGATTATCATCCTAGTTGCGGCAGCAATCTTGTCAGTCGTGACTTCTGGTGGGGAAGATATCGCAGATGCCATTATCATTTTAGCCGTAGTTATCATTAACGCTGCCTTTGGTGTTTACCAAGAAGGGAAAGCAGAAGAAGCGATCGAAGCCCTCAAATCCATGTCTAGTCCAGCTGCTCGCGTTCTTCGTGATGGTCATATGGCTGAGATTGATTCTAAAGAATTAGTACCAGGTGATATCGTCGCTCTCGAAGCTGGTGATGTTGTACCAGCAGACTTACGTTTGCTAGAAGCTAACTCTCTTAAAATCGAAGAAGCTGCCCTGACAGGTGAGTCTGTGCCAGTCGAAAAAGATTTGACAGTTGAACTTGCTGCAGATGCTGGTATTGGTGACCGTGTCAACATGGCCTTCCAAAACTCAAATGTGACTTATGGTCGTGGTCTTGGTGTTGTTGTCAATACAGGTATGTACACTGAAGTTGGTCATATCGCGGGTATGCTCCAAGATGCAGATGAGACGGATACACCACTCAAACAAAACTTGAACAACCTTTCTAAGGTCTTGACCTATGCTATCTTGGTCATTGCCCTTGTTACTTTTGTAGTGGGTGTCTTCATCCAAGGGAAAAGTCCACTTGGTGAGTTGTTGACTTCTGTTGCCCTTGCCGTTGCAGCCATTCCAGAAGGACTTCCTGCTATCGTTACCATCGTTCTTTCCCTTGGTACTCAAGTTTTAGCAAAACGAAACTCTATCGTTCGTAAGTTGCCAGCAGTAGAAACACTTGGTTCAACTGAAATCATCGCTTCTGATAAGACTGGTACGTTGACTATGAACAAGATGACCGTCGAAAAAGTCTTCTACGATGCGGTTCTACATGATTCAGCTGATGACATTGAACTAGGTCTTGAAATGCCCCTTCTTCGTTCAGTTGTCTTGGCTAATGATACGAAAATCGATGTGGAAGGCAACCTGATTGGTGACCCAACCGAAACAGCCTTTATCCAATATGCCTTGGACAAGGGCTACGATGTTAAAGGTTTCTTAGAGAAATATCCACGTGTGGCTGAGTTGCCATTTGATTCTGACCGTAAGCTCATGTCAACGGTTCACCCATTGTCAGACGGTCGTTTCCTTGTAGCAGTCAAGGGTGCGCCAGACCAACTTTTGAAACGTTGTGTTCTTCGTGATAAGGCTGGGGATATTGCTCCGATTGACGAGAAGGTTACAAACCTCATTCATACAAACAATTCTGAAATGGCCCACCAAGCCTTACGTGTCCTTGCAGGTGCGTATAAGATTATCGATAGCATTCCAGAAAACCTCACTTTTGAAGAGCTTGAAAATGATTTAATCTTTACTGGTTTGATTGGGATGATTGACCCTGAACGTCCTGAGGCAGCTGAGGCTGTTCGTGTGGCTAAGGAAGCTGGAATCCGTCCAATCATGATTACTGGTGACCATCAAGACACAGCAGAAGCTATTGCTAAACGTTTGGGAATCATTGACGCAAACGATACCGAAAGCCACGTTTTAACTGGTGCTGAGCTCAACGAACTATCTGATGAAGACTTTGAAAAAGTAGTTGGTCAATACTCTGTTTATGCCCGTGTGTCTCCAGAACACAAGGTTCGTATCGTCAAGGCTTGGCAAAAACAAGGTAAAGTCGTTGCCATGACAGGTGACGGTGTCAATGATGCTCCGGCTTTGAAAACAGCAGACATCGGTATCGGTATGGGAATCACTGGTACAGAGGTTTCTAAGGGTGCATCTGACATGATTCTTGCAGATGATAACTTTGCGACTATCATCGTTGCAGTGGAAGAAGGACGTAAGGTCTTCTCAAACATTCAAAAGACTATTCAGTACTTACTTTCTGCCAATACTGCTGAAGTATTGACCATCTTCCTATCAACCTTGTTTGGTTGGGATGTTTTGCAGCCAGTTCATCTTTTGTGGATCAACTTGGTAACGGATACCTTCCCAGCTATTGCTCTTGGTGTTGAACCTGCTGAGCCTGGTGTCATGAACCATAAACCACGTGGACGCAAGGCAAGCTTCTTCTCAGGTGGTGTTTTCAGTTCTATCATCTATCAAGGTGTACTCCAAGCAGCTATTGTTATGAGTGTTTATGGACTTGCCCTTCTTTACCCAGTTCATGTGGGTGACAATCATGCCATTCATGCAGATGCTCTAACGATGGCCTTTGCAACCCTTGGTTTGATTCAGCTCTTCCATGCATACAATGTGAAATCTGTTTATCAATCCATCTTGACAGTTGGCCCATTCAAGTCTAAGACCTTCAACTGGTCTATCTTGGTATCCTTCATCCTTCTCATGGCAACAATCGTCGTAGAACCGCTTGAAGGAATCTTCCACGTAACAAAACTAGACTTGTCACAATGGGGAATCGTTATGGGCGGAAGCTTCTCAATGATTATTATCGTCGAAATCGTTAAGTTCATCCAACGTAAACTCGGCTTTGATAAGAATGCGATTTAAGGGAGGTTTCTGATGTCAGCTTATCAATTACCGACCGTATGGCAAGATGAAGCTAGTAATCAAGGAGCCTTTACGGGCTTAAATAGACCAACAGCAGGTGCCCGTTTCGAACAAAACTTGCCAAAAGGAGAACAACCTTTTCAGCTTTATTCACTGGGAACACCAAATGGTGTGAAGGTCACTATCTTATTGGAAGAATTACTAGAAGCTGGTTTTGAGCAAGCAGCTTACGACTTGTATAAGATTGCTATCATGGATGGGGAACAATTCGGTTCAGACTTTGTAAAGCTCAATCCAAATTCCAAGATTCCAGCCTTGTTGGACCAGTCAGGGACTGAAAATGTAAGAGTTTTTGAGTCTGCTCATATTCTTTTATACCTTGCTGAGAAATTTGGAACCTTTTTACCAAGTAATCCTGTGGAAAAGGTAGAAGTTTTGAATTGGCTATTCTGGCAAGCAGGTGCAGCACCTTTTCTAGGTGGGGGATTTGGACATTTCTTCAATTATGCCCCTGAAAAATTGGAATATCCTATTAACCGTTTTACGATGGAAGTGAAACGCCAGTTGGATTTATTGGATAAGGAATTGGCTCAGAAACCTTATATTGCAGGCAATGACTATACGATTGCAGATATTGCTATCTGGTCTTGGTATGGACAGTTAGTCCAAGGAAACCTTTATCAAGGTTCTGCAAAATTCTTGGATGCCTCAAGTTACCAGAATTTAGTAAAATGGGCAGAAAAAATTGCCAATCGTCCAGCTGTTAATCGTGGCATGGAAGTAACTTATAAAGAAATTAAGTAGCAAAAAAGTCATCTTCGGATGGCTTTTTGCTACAGTTGAAGGAAAGGGCTTGCAGTTATTGGCTTTTGTGCTATAATTGCTATAATATAGTAAAAAGTAAGAGGAGTGTGAGGAAGTGGAAAAGAAAATTGTGAAGGATATTTTGTTTTTATCTCAGGTATCTCAGCCGGCAAGTCAGGATGATCTGTATCTTGCCAGAGATTTGCAGGATACACTCTTAGCAAATCGTGAGACCTGCGTTGGTCTGGCTGCCAATATGATTGGGGTGCAGAAGCGCGTGATTATCTTTAATCTGGGCTTGGTTCCTGTGGTCATGTTTAACCCAGTGCTCCTGTCCTCTGAAGGACCTTATGAGACAGAAGAAGGCTGTTTGTCCTTGACAGGTGTGAGACCTACTAAGCGTTATGAAACCATAAGGGTTGTCTATCGAGACAGCAAGTGGCAGGAACAGACCATTACCTTGACAGGCTTCCCAGCTCAGATTTGCCAGCATGAACTGGATCACTTGGAAGGACGAATCATTTAGGAGGAAAGCAAATGAAACGAATAGTCTTTGAACTTATTTTTATCGCAACGACCTGGTATATCTTTTTACCGCCCCTTAACCTGACCAGCTGGGAATTTCTCTTTTTCCTCTGTGGGCATTTGCTGCTTGTAGCAGTCTTATTTGGCTTTGGCAAGGGGATAAACCTTGTCAAAACAGTTCATGTGCGCCACGGCAAGGCGGAAGCTGACTTAAATCTTGAGGGTTTCAAAATCAATCGGTTAGGGAAAGTTCTTTTAGCTTCGATTGGAGGAATTCTTCTCTTAGCAGCCTTGGTTTCCTTGGTGACTTCCAGCATTTTTCAGGCTAAAAATTATGCCAATGTAGTCACGGTTACGGAAAAAGACTTTACTGAATTTCCTAAGACTGACACCAGTAAGGTTCCAATCTTAGATAGAAGTACTGCTGAAAAAATTGGGGACCGCTACTTGGGTTCCCTAACAGATAAGGTGTCGCAGTACGTAGCGGCAGACACCTATACTCAATTGACGATTGATGGGAAGCCTTATCGAGTTACGCCACTAGAATACGCAGATCCTATCAAGTGGTTTAACAATCAAGCCAAGGGAATCGGCGAGTATATCAAGGTGGACATGGTAACCGGGAATGCGGACTTGGTGGACTTGAAGACACCAATCAAGTATTCGGACTCGGAGTATTTTAACCGCGATGTCAAGCGTCACCTGCGCTTGAAGTACCCAACCAAGATCTTCAAAACTCCATCTTTCGAGGTGGACGATGAGGGTAATCCTTTCTATGTAGCAACGGTTTACCAAAAGCAATTTGGACTGGCGGTTCCTCGTCCTGTTTCAGTTATTATCTTGGATGCCACAAATGGAGAAACCAAGGAATACAGCTTGGCAGATGTTCCAGAATGGGTGGACAGGGTCTATCCAGCTGAGGAAACCATCGAGCAAATCAACTACAACGGCAAGTACAAGGACGGTTTTTGGAATGCCATGATTTCCAAGAAAAACGTGACCCAGACTACCAAGGGCTATAACTACTTGTCTATCGGCAATGACATCTATCTCTACACAGGTGTGACGTCGGCTAATGCAGATGAAAGTAATCTTGGTTTCATCCTTGAAAATATGCGAACAGGAGAAATCACTAAGTATAGCTTGGCTTCTGCGACCGAAGAATCAGCCCGTGAATCAGCAGAAGGTGCTGTTCAGGAGAAATCCTACAAGGCAACCTTCCCAATCCTCATCAATCTCAATGACAAGCCTCTCTACATCATAGGCTTGAAGGACAATGCGGGCTTGGTCAAAGAGTATGCTCTGGTAGACGCAGTCGAGTACCAAAATGTTATCGTAGCTACGACAGTGGAAGAACTGCTTAGCAAGTACGCCAATAAAAACGATCTTGAAATTGATAATGCAACAATAGAAAGCATCAAGGGTGTGGTAGCAGACCTCAAATCAGCTGTTATCAAGGGAGACACCGTCTACTTCTTTAAAGTTGATGGTAAGATATATAAGGTTAAGGCCTCAGTATCAGATGACCTCCCTTATCTTGAAAATGGTAAAACCTTCGAAGGTCAAGTAGGAAAAGACAATTATCTCAAGACCTTTAAAGTGCAGTAAAAAAGGCTTATTTAAGAAATATATGTTATAATAAGGTAAAATAAGCCTAATGGAGGACAAAGAAATGGGGTTTTATTTGATGGTTGCTTCAATGCTACTTGGATTGCTCGCTTTGAAGATAGGTTTTTCTCAGTTCAAGGAGAAAAAAGATAAATTCTTATCTATCTTAACAAGTTTAGCTGGCCTAGCCCTTGTTCTCGTGGCTGTCTGGTTAGGATGGCCCAAATAAATAGAGAAGCCTCGGTCAAACCGAGTTTTTTCATACTCTTCGAAAATCTCTTCAAACCACGTCAACTTTATCTGCAACCTCAAAGCTGTGCTTTGAGCAACCTGCGGCTAGTTTCCTAGTTTGCTCTTTGATTTTCATTGAGTATCAGATGAATGTCTTGGTTGTGGCTAAAAAATATGCTACACTATCAATATGAAAATTTTAATCCCAACAGCAAAAGAAATGAACACAGATTTGCCTAGTATTGAGCCAACTTCCTTAAGACCAGAAAGTCAGGCCGTGCTGGATGCCTTGGCCCTCTATTCTGCTAGTCAATTGGAGAGTTTTTACAAGGTATCAGCTGAGAAGGCAGAGGAAGAATTTCAAAATATCCAAGCTTTGAAAGGGCAAACTGCTCAACACTATCCAGCCTTGAAACTTTTTGATGGGCTCATGTACCGCCACATCAAGCGAGATAAATTGACCGAGGTAGAACAAGCCTATCTTGAAAATCATGTCTTCATTACCTCGGCTTTGTACGGTGTTGTTCCAGCCTTGTCACCTATGGCGCCTCACCGTTTGGATTTTTTGATGAAGTTAAGAGTCGCAGGTAAGACTTTGAAGAGCCATTGGAAGGCAGCCTATGATGAAGCTGTGACGCAGGAAGAAATGATTTTCTCTCTCTTGTCGTCAGAGTTTGAGACTGTATTTTCTAAGGAAATCAGAGAAAAAATGGTGACCTTCAAATTCATGGAGGATAGAGGTGGTCAGCTGAAGATTCACTCAACCATTTCCAAGAAAGCGCGTGGTGCCTTCCTGACAGCCCTGATAGAAAATCAAGTACAGACGGTGGAGGAAGCTCGTCGCTTAAGCTTTGCAGGATTTAACTACCGAGAAGATTTGTCACAGCCACAGGAATTGGTTTTTGTAAAGGAAGTATGAAAAGATATTTTATATTTAACAATATGTATCATCAGTTATTTTAGTTTATAAATGAGAAAAAAGCGAACAAGCTAGTCTTCTGAGTGTCAGAAAAGTAGTCTTGCTCGCTTTTATTATGTTAGTTACTTGATAGCATTAACCAAGTCTTCCGCTTGTTTTTCAAGTGAGTTTAGGACTGTTTCTTCGAGAACCAATTTTCCGTCTGCCCAGGCAGAGTCATTAACACGTGCAGCGGTGAAATCACCAACGACTTGTGTACGGATAAATGGCAAGAGGTCTTTGTAGATAGCGAAGAGTTGATCGTGACCGGCATTAGCTACAGATGATACGGTGACAAACTTGTCTTGAAGGGCAGAAGCGCCGCGTGTATCAGACAAGTCAAGGGCACGAGATAGCCAGTCAAGCAAGTTTTTCACTGTTCCAGGGATAGAAAAGTTGTAGACTGGAGAGAAGATCCAGATGGCATCCGCAGCGAGAACCGCTTCACGAGCAGCCGCTACAGCTGGATGAGTTGGAACTTCCAAATCTTGGCTAAAGAGAGGAAGGGCTGAGTAATCAAGATAGCTAACTTCCGCTTTACCAGAAAGTGCTTTCTCAGCTTCAAGCGCCATTTGGTGGTTGAAAGAACCTTGGCGTAGGGATCCGACGATAAATAATACTTTTTTAGACATGTTGTGTCTCCTTTTTCTTAAAATTTCGAGAACTCTCTCGTTGTTATAAAATATATTACAACAAAAGAAAACAACTTGCAAGAAATTTGCTCAAAGTTAATTTGAAAATGATAAAATTACAGAAGCTCTAGTTACTTGCGACTGGAAAAGTAAGAACTGTTTTACTTAGGTTCTGGTTTGAATTTGATTTTCGAAGAGTATTCTAACATTCTCTTGTAATATGATGACATAAGTGCTAAAATAAACAAGAAAACTCGCAATAAAAACCGCAGAACAGCTATTTTCCGGTATCATTTCATAAATCATTAAAGGAACAATAATGGCATTGAAGAATGCTTCTAAAAAGGGGTGGAGATCATGTAAGGCAAAGATTAACAAGTGACGGACAAAAGAAATAATAATACACTTGTTAAGGAGAAAAGATGTTAATAAGAAATTATCGGAAAAATATTGGCCTGATGGCCGGAGTTGAGTTTTTTGCATTTTTAGGGATTACCAGTTTTTGGATTCTCTTTCTCAGTCAAAACGGAATGTCTCTTTGGCAGATTGGACTTCTGGAAAGTATTTTTCATACTACCAGTCTTCTCTGTGAAATTCCATCTGGAATGTTAGCTGACCGCTATTCCTATAAGACCAACCTTTATTTAAGTCGTATAGCAGGGATTGTGTCTTCTATTCTCATGTTGGCTGGGCAGGGAAATTTTTGGATTTATGCACTAGCAATGGCGATAAGTGCCTTGTCTTATAATTTTGATTCGGGAACAAGTGCAGCAATGGTCTATGACTCTGCTGTAGAGGCTGGACTAAAGGAGCGCTATCTATCCATTTCAAGTTTTATGTCAGGAGTAGCAGAAGGAACTCGGTCTTTGGGGACAGTGTTGGCGGGATTTTTTGTCCATGGCCAATTGCACCTGACCTACTATATCATGATTGCGACTTCTATCATAGTTCTTTTCCTGATTTGGATGCTGAAAGAACCTAGTGTCAAGCTAGAAAAAGCTGATAGTGTGAGCATGAAACAGATTATTTGGACCGTTAAGGATGAGTTGAAGCGAAATCCCATGCTGTTCAACTGGATGATTTTGTCTCAGATTGTCGGAGTACTCATGTGCATGTTTTATTTTTACTATCAAAATCAGTTACCAGATTTAAGTGGTTGGCAAATTTCAGCAGTTATGCTACTTGGGAGTCTCTTGAATATCGTCGCAGTCTATCTAGCGAGTAAGATTGGAAAGAAGTATGCCGCCTTGAAGCTTTTCCCTATCCTCGTCCTGCTGACTGGAATCACCTATATGCTTTCTTACTTTGGAATACCTCTAATCTATATTTTGGTTTATTTGATTAGTAATGCTCTATATGCTCTTTTTCAGCCGATTTTTGACAACGATTTGCAAGAGCGCCTTCCAAGTGAAGTAAGGGCAACCATGCTGAGTGTCTACTCTATGATGTTTAGCCTGAGTATGATTGTCTTCTTCCCACTGACAGGCTGGTTGATTGACCATTTAGGCTTTGTAGTAGCATTTCTTTATCTAGGTTTCTTTTTAGTCATGATTAGCCTTCTACTGGCTATCTTTTTAGGAAAATTGGCTAAAAGAATGGATGATAAAGTGATTCCATAGATCAAAAAAATTACGAAAACTTGAGTGCCAAGCTCAGGTTTTTTAATAGGTTGATTTTGGA
Source organism: Streptococcus sp. 596553 (assembly GCF_900411395.1). Classification (GTDB taxonomy): domain Bacteria; phylum Bacillota; class Bacilli; order Lactobacillales; family Streptococcaceae; genus Streptococcus; species Streptococcus mitis_BA. The sequence goes on from NZ_OXCQ01000014.1 coordinate 36,177, forward strand.
GCTGTCTTTACTTTTCTTGCTCGGTTCTAAACAAGAAAAATCTGTTTTGTTTAAAGGAAGAAATAGAATTGGTTTCTTATACTCAATGAAAATCAAAGAGCAAACTAGGAAGCAAGCCGCAGACAGTACTTGGGTACGGCAAGGCGACGCTGACAAAGTTTGAATTGGATTTTCGCAGAGTATTCTTATATTCGCTTGTAATAAAGCAAGATAGATGGTAAAATAGACGAGTGAAAAAAAGACAAAACAAAGCAAAAAATAATCTACTGTGGCAGTATGGTCTAGGGATGACGATTTTGTTTGTGGTTATCAGTGCTTCCTTTCTGTATCTAGTGTTTCTGAGTATGAAACCTTATCAAACAGCTAAAAGTGAAGGAGAAAAATTAGCTCAGCAGTATGCAGGATTAGAGCAAGCTGATCAGGTTGACTTATACAATGGCTTGGAATCCTATTATAGCGTTCTTGGTCGTAATAAAAAACAAGAAGCACTTGCTGTCCTGATTGGAAAAGATGACCATAAGATTTACGTTTATCAGCTAAATCAGGGTATTTCACAAGAAAAAGCAGAAGCTCTTTCTAAGGAAAAAGGAGCTGGCGAGATTGACAAGATTACCTTTGGCCGTTATCAAGACAAGCCAATCTGGGAAGTCAAGTCAGGCTCTGATTTTTATCTAGTAGATTTTGAAACAGGAGCATTGGTCAATAAGGAGGGCCTATGAAACTATCCAACCGTGTTTTAGAAATGGAAGAAAGTGTGACTCTGGCTAGTGATGCAAGAGCAAAGAAGTTAAAGGCTGAAGGAAAAGATGTACTTTTCTTAACTTTAGGTCAGCCCGATTTCCATACTCCCAAAAATATTCAAGATGCAGCTGTTGCAGCCATTCGAGATGGACGTGCTTCTTTCTATACGGTAGCTTCAGGTTTGCCTGAGTTAAAAGCAGCAGTCAATACCTACTTCGAGCGTTACTATGGCTATTCTGTCGCAAGTAATGAGGTTACCTTTGCTACAGGTGCCAAGTTTTCCCTCTATACGTTCTTTATGGCTGTGGTCAATCCAGGTGATGAAGTCATCATCCCAACCCCCTACTGGGTTAGCTATGGAGACCAGGTCAAGATGGCAGAAGGCGTTCCCGTCTTTGTTCCTGCTAAGGAAGACAATCACTTTAAGGTGACCGTAGAGCAGTTGGAAGCAGCTCGTACTGACAAGACCAAGGTTTTGGTGCTGAATTCGCCATCCAATCCGACAGGTATGATCTATACTCGTGAAGAATTACTAGCTATCGGAAATTGGGCAGTTGAGCATGACATTCTGATTTTAGCTGATGATATATACGGTCGCCTTGTTTATAATGGAAATGAATTTGTTCCAATCTCAAGTCTATCAGAAGCAATTCGTAAGCAAACCATTGTTATCAACGGTGTATCTAAGGCATATGCCATGACGGGTTGGCGAGTTGGTTATGCGGTAGGTGATCCAGAAATCATTGCTGCTATGAGCAAATTGACAGGTCAAACAACTTCTAACCTAACTGCTGTTTCACAATATGCAACCATCGAAGCCTTAACAGGACCACAGGATTCTGTTGAGATCATGCGTCAGGCTTTTGAGGAGCGTCTCAATACCATTTATCCGCTATTATGTGAAGTCCCTGGTTTTGAAGTCGTTAAGCCACAAGGAGCCTTCTATCTCTTTCCAAATGTTAAAAAAGCCATGGAGATGAAAGGTTATAGCGATGTAACAGCATTTACAACGGCTATTCTTGAAGAAGTTGGTCTGGCCTTGATTACAGGAGCAGGATTTGGAGCGCTAGAAAATGTCCGCCTCAGCTATGCGACAGACCTAGACACGCTTAAAGAAGCAGTTAAACGCTTGAAAGCATTTATGGAAAAATAAAAGAAAAAGAAAAGGAAAAATAATGACAAAACGTGTAACGATTATTGATGTAAAAGACTATGTTGGTCAGGAAGTGACGATTGGCGCTTGGGTTGCCAACAAATCAGGAAAAGGGAAAATTGCCTTCTTGCAATTGCGTGATGGAACAGCCTTCTTCCAAGGTGTGGCTTTTAAACCAAACTTTGTCGAAAAATTTGGTGAAGAAGTAGGACTTGAGAAGTTTGATGTTATCAAACGCTTGAGCCAAGAAACTTCTGTTTATGTGACAGGTATTGTTAAAGAAGACGAACGTTCTAAATTTGGTTATGAGTTGGATATTACAGACATCGAAGTGATCGGTGAATCTCAAGACTACCCAATTACACCAAAAGAACACGGAACAGACTTTTTGATGGACAACCGTCACTTGTGGCTTCGTTCTCGTAAGCAAGTAGCCGTGATGCAAATCCGTAACGCTATTATCTATGCAACTTATGAGTTCTTCGACAAGAACGGTTTCATGAAGTTTGATAGCCCAATCCTTTCAGGAAACGCGGCAGAAGATTCAACAGAACTCTTTGAAACAGACTACTTCGGAACGCCAGCCTACTTGAGCCAATCAGGTCAGCTTTACCTAGAAGCAGGCGCTATGGCTCTTGGTCGTGTCTTTGACTTTGGTCCAGTATTCCGTGCCGAAAAATCAAAAACGCGCCGTCACTTGACTGAGTTCTGGATGATGGACGCAGAGTACTCCTACTTGACACATGATGAGTCGCTTGACTTGCAAGAAGCTTATGTGAAAGCTCTTCTACAAGGTGTTCTTGACCGTGCGCCTCAAGCCTTGGAAACTTTGGAACGTGATACAGAACTCTTGAAACGCTACATTGCAGAGCCATTCAAACGCATCACTTACGATCAAGCCATTGACCTCTTGCAAGAGCATGAAAATGATGAAGATGCTGACTACGAGCATCTTGAGCATGGAGATGACTTTGGTTCACCACATGAAACTTGGATTTCAAACCACTTTGGTGTGCCAACATTTGTCATGAACTACCCAGCAGCCATCAAGGCCTTCTACATGAAACCAGTTCCTGGAAATCCAGAGCGCGTGCTTTGTGCAGACTTGCTTGCTCCAGAAGGTTACGGAGAAATCATCGGTGGTTCTATGCGTGAGGAAGACTACGATGCATTAGTTGCTAAGATGGATGAACTTGGCATGGATCGTACAGAGTATGAATTCTACCTTGACCTTCGTAAATACGGTACAGTTCCACACGGAGGATTTGGTATCGGTATCGAGCGTATGGTAACCTTCGCAGCAGGAACAAAACATATCCGTGAAGCCATTCCATTCCCACGTATGTTGCACCGTATCAAACCGTAAGAACAGGAAAACGCCCATGTGGCGTTTTTTTTCATAGAAATCTCTGGAAGCGAAAGGAAATATTATCAGCTTTTATAAAAGGAGTTAAGTTTCTACGGTATGATTATGGCAATGCATTTTTGTTAATAGATAGAAACAAGCTATAAAGAAAACGGAATGAGTTAGTCTAAATAAAAAGTATTAAAAATTAGGGAAACGCATATTATCAGGTTTTCAAAATCTTGATAATATGCGCTTTTCGTGAAAATATTTACTCCCTTTTCTTATAAAATTGAGTCTTTTACTAGACTCATACTAATAGTTGTTCAGAATGGAGTTACATATCCTAGTACATTGATGTCAGTGTTTAAAAACTTGTGTACGTTCTATTGTATCGAAGGCAACATTGGATTGAAACGATAAATATATGGAGATGAAACTTGAATTAATAATAGTCGTATGATACAATATTAAACGATATTGATAATTATTAGGCAACCCTTTTTAAAATGATAACCTCTTAATATTACTAAAAAATTTAAGGGGGGGGGCTTTTTGTTTGTCTGTATATTTCAATTCAATATTAAAAAACATGCATAAAGGAGGTTGAATCTCATGAAGAGAGGTCAACAAGATTTTAGAACGGAGAAGTACATTCGTTACGGTATTCGTAAGTACAGCTTTGGTGCAGCATCAGTGGCGATTGCGGCTGGTTTGATGTTTCTCGGAGCTGGCGCGGTATCAGCAACAGAAGTAGAAGGAGTTAATGAACTATCTTCAACAGCTACTCCAACACCGACCATAGGCGATGAGGGGGCTAATCAAGGTTCTAACTCATCTAAACCCACTACTTATGACGCAG
>NZ_OXCQ01000034.1 GCF_900411395.1 Streptococcus sp. 596553
ACGTTGCAGGTTCAGCTGAAGCTTTAACAGGAGTTACTGTTGGAGTGTAGGTTGTTGTTGCTTCAGTTCCATTAGCATCAGTAATACTTACTGTTACAGCATGGGCTTCTCCAGTAAATGTAGCAAGAGGAGTAAAGGTAACAGCATTGGCTCCAGTTGCATCTTTAACAAGCTTATAAGTACCCTGATTCGCTACAGTAACGCTACCGTCACCATTAACAGTTCCATTTTCTGCACCTACTAGCTTCACAGATGTTTTATCTAGTTCGATTGATTTAGACTCACTATTTATAATCGCAGTTCCTTTGACGAAGTTTAGAGCATTCTCATCTTTATTAACTAGATTGTAAACGATGCTAGAAGTTTGAGTTTCGCCTTGAATTCCATTTGTCTTAGAAGATTCTGCGCTTGGTTTCACTCCAACAATCTTCGGAGTATAGGTTGTTGTTACTTCAGTTCCATTAGCATCAGCAATTTTCACTGTTACTGGAGTTACATTTCCTGTATAAGTGGCTACCGGGGTGAATTGAACATAAGACTTACCGTCTTCTTTTACGATAGAGTATGT
>NZ_OXCQ01000036.1 GCF_900411395.1 Streptococcus sp. 596553
GGGCGTGGACTACCAGGGTATCTAATCCTGTTTGCTACCCACGCTTTCGGACATGAACGTCAGTGTTATCCCAGGAGGCTGCCTTCGCCATCGGTATTCCTCCACATCTCTACGCATTTCACTGCTACACGTGGAATTCCACCTCCCTCTGACACACTCGAGTCACCCAGTTCAGAACGCAGTTCCCGGGTTGAGCCCGGGGATTTCACATCCTGCTTAAGTAACCGTCTGCGCCCGCTTTACGCCCAGTAATTCCGATTAACGCTCGCACCCTACGTATTACCGCGGCTGCTGGCACGTAGTTAGCCGGTGCTTATTCTTCAGGTACCGTCATCGGCCGCCGATATTGGCAACGGCCTTTTCTTCCCTGACAAAAGTCCTTTACAACCCGAAGGCCTTCTTCAGACACGCGGCATGGCTGGATCAGGCTTGCGCCCATTGTCCAAAATTCCCCACTGCTGCCTCCCGTAGG
>NZ_OXCQ01000013.1 GCF_900411395.1 Streptococcus sp. 596553
TGTTTATGTTTTGTCATAGTAGACCTCGTTTCTAACTCAAACGTCTCACACTTAATTCCACCATAAAAATCCGTTTTAGACTAATTTCCACTTTGGTCAGGCAAGTGGAAGTTACTTTGAGAAGTTACATCCTTAAAAATAATCAAAAAAGTTTTTTTAAAAACGCTTGCAATTATGCTTGAAAAGGAGTATACTTATAAGTAGCGCAAACGTTTGCGTCTGCAAAAATACGCAACGTTCCATTATTTTAACACATGAGGTGCTATTATGAAAAAACGTCAAAGTGGTGTGTTGATGCACATCTCTTCTCTTCCAGGAGCTTACGGAATCGGATCATTTGGTCAAAGTGCTTACGACTTCGTTGATTTCTTGGTTCGTACAAAACAACGTTACTGGCAAATCCTTCCATTAGGAACAACTAGTTACGGGGATTCTCCTTACCAATCTTTCTCAGCCTTCGCAGGAAACACTCATTTTATCGATTTGGATATCTTGGTGGAGCAAGGTTTGTTGGAAGCAAGTGACCTTGAAGGAGTTGACTTTGGTAGCGATGCGTCTGAAGTTGACTATGCTAAAATCTACTATGCACGTCGTCCTCTTTTAGAAAAAGCGGTGAAACGTTTCTTTGAAGTCGGAGATGTTAAAGATTTTGAGAAATTTGCTCAAGATAACCAATCATGGCTTGAGCTCTTTGCTGAGTATATGGCTATCAAAGAGCATTTTGAAAATCTTGCTTGGACTGAATGGCCAGATGCAGATGCTCGTGCTCGTAAAGCTTCAGCACTTGAAAGCTACCGTGAGCAATTGGCAGACAAGTTGGTTTACCACCGTGTGACTCAATACTTCTTCTTCCAACAATGGTTGAAATTGAAAGCTTATGCTAACGACAACCACATCGAAATCGTTGGGGACATGCCAATCTATGTAGCGGAAGATTCAAGCGATATGTGGGCAAATCCACATCTCTTCAAGACAGATGTCAACGGTAAGGCTACTTGCATCGCAGGATGCCCACCAGATGAGTTTTCTGCAACTGGTCAGCTTTGGGGTAACCCAATCTATGACTGGGAAGCAATGGATAAAGACGGCTACAAATGGTGGATTGAACGCTTACGTGAAAGCTTCAAAATCTACGATATCGTTCGTATCGACCACTTCCGTGGTTTCGAATCTTACTGGGAAATCCCTGCTGGTTCCGATACAGCAGCACCTGGTGAGTGGGTGAAAGGTCCTGGCTACAAGCTCTTTGCAGCCGTTAAGGAAGAACTTGGTGAGTTAAACATCATCGCAGAAGACCTTGGTTTCATGACAGATGAAGTTATCGAGTTGCGTGAACGTACTGGCTTCCCAGGAATGAAGATTCTTCAATTTGCCTTCAACCCAGAAGACGAAAGCATCGATAGCCCACACTTGGCACCTGCTAACTCAGTTATGTACACAGGAACACACGATAACAACACGGTTCTTGGCTGGTACCGTAACGAGATCGATGATGCGACTCGTGAGTACATGGCTCGTTACACGAACCGTAAAGAGTATGAAACAGTGCCACATGCTATGCTTCGTACAGTCTTTTCATCAGTTAGCTTTATGGCAATTGCAACTATGCAAGATTTACTAGAATTGGATGAGACAGCTCGTATGAACTTCCCATCTACCCTTGGTGGAAACTGGTCTTGGCGTATGACTGAAGAGCAATTGACACCAGCTGTCGAGGAAGGTTTGCTTGACTTGACAACAATCTATCGCCGAATCAATGAAAATTTGGTAGAATTAAAGAAATAATACAATATCAGGAGACATCTTAAACATGTTATCACTACAAGAATTTGTACAAAATCGTTACAATAAAACCATTGCAGAATGTAGCAATGAAGAGCTTTACCTTGCTCTTCTTAACTACAGCAAGCTTGCAAGTAGCCAAAAACCAGTTAACACTGGTAAAAAGAAAGTTTACTATATCTCAGCTGAGTTCTTGATTGGTAAACTCTTGTCAAACAACTTGATTAACCTTGGTCTTTACGACGATGTCAAAAAAGAACTTGCTGCTGCAGGTAAAGACTTGATCGAAGTTGAAGAAGTTGAATTGGAACCATCTCTTGGTAATGGTGGTTTGGGACGTTTGGCTGCCTGCTTTATCGACTCAATTGCGACTCTTGGCTTGAACGGTGATGGTGTTGGTCTGAACTACCACTTTGGTCTTTTCCAACAAGTTCTTAAAAACAACCAACAAGAAACAATTCCAAATGCATGGTTGACAGAGCAAAACTGGTTGGTTCGCTCAAGCCGTAGCTACCAAGTACCATTTGCAGACTTTACTTTGACATCAACTCTTTATGATATTGATGTACCTGGTTACAAGACAGAAACGAAGAACCGCTTGCGTTTGTTTGACTTGGATTCAGTTGATTCTTCTATTATTAAAGACGGTATCAGCTTTGACAAGACAGATATTGCTCGCAACTTGACTCTCTTCCTTTACCCAGATGATAGTGACCGTCAAGGTGAATTGCTCCGTATCTTCCAACAATACTTCATGGTTTCAAACGGTGCGCAATTGATCATCGACGAAGCAATCGAAAAAGGAAGCAACTTGCATGACCTTGCTGACTACGCAGTTGTACAAATCAACGATACTCACCCATCAATGGTGATTCCTGAATTGATCCGTCTTTTGACTGCACGTGGTATCGAGCTTGACGAAGCAATCTCAATCGTTCGTAGCATGACTGCCTACACTAACCACACAATCCTTGCTGAAGCCCTTGAAAAATGGCCTCTTGAATTCTTGCAAGAAGTGGTTCCTCACTTGGTACCAATCATTAAAGAATTGGACCGTCGCGTGAAAGCAGAATACAAAGATCCAGCTGTTCAAATTATCGATGAGAGCGGACGTGTTCACATGGCCCACATGGATATCCACTACGGATACAGCGTTAACGGGGTTGCAGCACTTCACACTGAAATCTTGAAAAATTCTGAGTTGAAAGCTTTCTACGACCTTTACCCAGAAAAATTCAACAACAAAACAAACGGTATCACTTTCCGTCGTTGGCTCATGCATGCTAACCCAAGATTGTCTCACTACTTGGATGAGATTCTTGGAGATGGTTGGCACCATGAAGCAGATGAGCTTGAAAAACTTTTGTCTTATGAAGACAAAGCAGCTGTCAAAGAAAAATTGGAAAGCATCAAGGCTCACAACAAACGTAAATTGGCTCGTCACTTGAAAGAACACCAAGGTGTGGAAATCAATCCAAACTCTATCTTTGACATCCAAATCAAACGTCTTCACGAGTACAAACGTCAACAAATGAACGCCTTGTACGTGATCCACAAATACCTTGACATCAAAGCTGGTAACATCCCTGCTCGTCCAATCACAATCTTCTTTGGTGGTAAAGCAGCTCCAGCCTACACAATCGCTCAAGACATTATCCACTTGATTCTTTGCATGTCAGAAGTTATTGCTAACGATCCAGCAGTAGCTCCACACTTGCAAGTAGTTATGGTTGAAAACTACAACGTTACTGCAGCAAGCTTCCTTATCCCAGCATGTGATATTTCAGAACAAATCTCACTTGCTTCTAAAGAAGCTTCAGGTACTGGTAACATGAAATTCATGTTGAACGGAGCTTTGACTCTTGGTACTATGGACGGTGCTAACGTGGAAATCGCTGAGTTGGTTGGCGACGAAAACATCTACATCTTTGGTGAAGATTCAGAAACTGTTATCGACCTTTACGCAAAAGCAGCTTACAAATCAAGCGAATTCTACGCTCGTGAAGCTATCAAACCATTGGTTGACTTCATCGTTAGCGATGCAGTTCTTGCAGCTGGAAACAAAGAGCGCTTGGAACGTCTTTACAATGAATTGATCAACAAAGACTGGTTCATGACTCTTCTTGACTTGGAAGACTACATCAAAGTCAAAGAGCAAATGTTGGCTGACTACGAAGACCGTGACGCATGGTTGGATAAAGTCATCGTTAACATTTCTAAAGCAGGATTCTTCTCATCTGACCGTACAATTGCTCAGTATAACGAAGATATTTGGCACTTGAACTAAGATACAAATTTATACGAATACATTTTGTAAAAAAGCGAGTTTCGATTGAAATTCGCTTTTTTTGAATGCTGTGGATTTGGGTCAATCTTGTCTAAAAATAGGGAAATCCTAGATACAGTGAAGGCTTTAAATGCTGGTTTTTACGGTCTTTCAGCTTCAAAATCTACTTAAAAATCACCTCAAATTTCTTGTATTCGCTTACATAAAGTATTATAATATGATTATAGGAAAGAAGGTGTTCTTATGTGGAAAAAATATTTTTCAAAATATAAATGGACTGATTTATTTTGGATACTATTTGTTATTTTGACATGCCTCTTGACGGGTAATAATACTCTTTTCCCCCTTACCCATCAAGAAATCTCTTATCATGGGTGCTTATTGGGAATTACACTTGCCTTATATCACTTGCTATTTATTGATAAGTTTGTTATCTCGAATCGAAAATAAAGATTAGGGCTATGCTTAACTGTGTACTTTTAGAATTTATTTTGGAGGGAAGATTTTGTCTCTATTATTTATTATTTTAAATTTATTTATCTTGTACAAGATTTATTCTTTGAGGCGGGAGAAATCGAAATACTTGATTTATACGGCCTATATCATATTTGGAATAAATGTACTATATGGTATTCAATGGTTATTAAAAGAACTGGTTTCAAATATTTCCACTTAATATGTATAGAAACTCCAGTGATTTTTGCATAACAAAACGCATAAGATTAAGGATTTAGTTTTGTATTGCACAGGGCTAAGTCCTTTTAGTTTTACCTTAATTCGTTTATTATTGTAGTAATCAATATAGTCTACAATAGCTTGTTCCAATTGCTTAAGCGACTGAAACGACTTCTCATAACTGTAAAACATCTCCAATTTCAGAATGCCAAAGAAGGACTCCATCATACCGTTGTCTGGGCTGTTGCCCTTGCGTGACATGGATGCTTGAATTCCCTTACTCTCTAAAAACCTGTGATAAAAATCGTGTTGATATTGCCAGCCTTGGTCACTATGGAGAATCGTATTCTCGTAGTGTTTCTCTGTGAAAGCCTGTTCCAACATCGTTTTTACTTGTTCTAAATTAGGCGAACAAGAAAGATTATAAGCGATGATTTCGCTGTTAAAACCATCTAAAACTGGAGATAAGTAAAGCTTTTGAGCGCTTGCTGGAATGGCAAATTCTGTCACATCCGTATAGCACTTTTCCATTGGTTTAGCTGCTTCAAATTGACGTTGAATAAGGTTGTCTGCTTTCTTGCCAACATCTCCTTTATGAGAAGAATACTTGCGTTTCTTGCGGATTCTAGCTTGTAAATTGAGCACTTTCATCAAGCGTTGAACTCTTTTATGATTGACCACATAACCACGATTTCTTAATTCTAAATGGATTCGACGATATCCGTAATTTCCTTTGTGTTCGGTAAAAATAGCTTGAATTTCAGCTTTAAGCTTTTGATCCTTATCTGGTTTGTCTAGCTGTTTCAAATGATAGTAGTAGGTCGAACGAGCGAGTTTAATGGTTTTTAGAAGAATATCTAACGAAAAATCAGTCATTAATTCTTGAACAATTTCTGTCTTTCTTCTTTCTCTTTTTCCTCCTTCAAGCGGAGTTCTCTCAACTTTTTTAGGATAGCATTCTCCGCTCTCAGATACTCGTTTTCTGCTTGAAGGCGTTCTAACTCTGTCATCTCTTCGGGTTTCTTCTTTGGTTTACGTCCCATTTTAGATGGTCTCCCTTTTGTTTTCTCAACAATAGTATACCCGTTTTTCTTGTATTGTGCCATCCAATTTGGAAGCATACCACGATTTGGGAGAGCATATTCGAGAGAAACTCTATCTTGAGACCAGTTTTCATGTAGGACTTTATCAATCATTTTTTGTTTTAATTCAGGAGAATAGTAACGATTTTTTCCTTTTTTGACGAACTCTATTCCGTAACGATCAATCAATTTAATCATGTACCTAATATTAGAATTGTTTATCCCAAATTTATTTGAAAGCTTCTCTAAGCTATATCCTTGTTTTCTAAGTTCATAGATCTGAACTTTATCATCATAAGTTAACTTCATGATAAAAACACCCCAAAAGTTAGATTTTTTTCTGTCTAACTTTTGGGGTGCAGTTCATTCACTAAATTACCGTTTTTTGTTTGAATTCTATTACTATTAACTACCTATTAGTACTAATATTATTACCAACAGTACTAATATTAGTACTAATTACCCTGAGGCCATCGTTTGTAAATTGACCCAAAACGTCAAATCCGTCATAAATTCCTTTATAAATAAAGAGTCCTAAAATTATAGATGAAATAATAATACTTGCACAAATAAAATATGTACGTTTTTTTTCATTCATAATATCGACTACCTCCTAAGTTAGTATAGACTAATAGTTCCGTTTTGATCAAATGGGACTCTATAATAAGATTTGCCTGATATACTACCTCCAAATGTAAATCCAGCTCCTAACAACTCTGCTTTAACTTGAGCTGAACCACTAGTTTCTATAACTGCTGTTAAAGTGCCATTATAAGCATACTTTATTTTTGTTGTAGGGAATCCATTTGTAGACCAAACATCAATAGTTTTGTCTTCAATAGATGTGTTTGTAATAGAATTTGTTATTCCTAAGTAATAACCGTGAACTGAGTTAATCTGACGGAAAGAACCCTCATTATATAGCTCAATATTTACGCTTAATTGAACTGTAGTTCTAGCAAATGTTGCACTTCTTTTTAATGTATGTGAAGTAACTGTAGCGCGAGAAAGATCTGGGATAAGTTCGATAGTTTCGACAACTTTTCCAGTATCACTATCAAGAACAGTTGCGACTTCTTTGAATCCTGATTTTGAATAGATTACTTCTGGATTAGGGATATTATAATCCTCAACAGTAAATTGCAGTTCGTTGAATTTTATAACAAGGTCATTAGTGGTATCGGCGTTTACAGAAATAGGCAAATAAAACAATGCTAAACAACTAAATAATAGAGTAATTAGTATTTTTTTCATGATAATGATCACCTACCATTCTTTTATAACTAAGTTGGATATTAAGGGTTGATAATTATAGTTTGTACATTGGAATCATCTGCTTTCTTATAGGAATATTAATTGAATAAGGCAATTTCTTTTTATTTGTATCCGCTTACATTTTATCATATAATGTTATTGTAGTCAAGAAAAATGTGCTATTATGTTAAAAAATATTTTTCAAAATATAAATGGACGGATTTATTTTGGATTTTATTTATCATTTTGACCTGCCTCTATATAGGTAACCATGATTTGTTTCCTCTCAATCATCAAGAAATCTCTTTTCGTGGTAGCTTTTGGGGTCTGGTACTGGCCTTATATCACTTATTGTTCATTGATAAGTTTGTTATCTCGAATCGAAAATAAAGTTTAGGGATATGCTTAGCTGTGCACCTTTAGGATTGATTTTTGGAGGAAGATTTTGTCTCTATTATTTATTATTTTAAATTTGTTCATCTTGTACAAGATCTATTCTTTGAGGCAGAAGAAATCGAAATACTTGATTTATACGGCCTATATCATATTTGGGGTAAATGTACTATATGGTATTCAATGGTTATTAAGAGAACTGATTTCAAATATTTCCCCTTAATGTGTATGGAAACTATAACAAAACGCATAAGATTGAGGTTTTGACCACCTGTTCTTATGCGTTTTTGTAATATTAAAGATTTTCAGTAAGTTTTATACCTTTGGGAAGTCTAGTTTAGAATGCTTTCCCAACCAGAATCTCTGCTTCAATGGTAATCTCTGTCAGTTGGTTCCAGTCAATCTTAGTCTGGTCAACGTGAAAGAGAAGAGGTGTCATGCTGAGTAGGGCTTGGAGCTGCTCTGCTGTGATACTCTTAGTCAGAGAGGCAGTTTGACTAGATAGGATGGTAAAGTGTTCTTGGAAATGATTTTTGATATCTTGGTTAGAATAATCCCTGTTTGTCAGCTGGTCCTGTACCCTTTGCCGAATTTCCTTGAGATGACTTTCAGTTGGGATGACCTTGATCAAGATACCGTCTTTGGATAAAACACGGCGGAATTCTCCATAGTTGGCAGGTGAAAAGATATCAAGCAGGATATCCATGCTGGCGTCTTTTATAGGGAGGCGAGCTAGGTCGCCAACGAACCAATTGACTGACCAGTTGGATTCGCTCTTGGCAGCGATTTGGACTGAATCTTTTGAAATATCAAAGGCATAGAAGGTTTTGTCAGGGTAACTTTCTTGGAGTTTGCGAGAGTAGAAACCTTCGCCACAGCCGATATCCAAGATTGTTGTGGTAGTTTTTGAGCTTGCAAGCAAGTCAGATACAGCATCTAAGATAGCTTGGTAAAAGCCGGCTTCTAGGATTTGTTGGCGGTTTTGAAAGTTTTCTTTGTCGTAGTTGGCAGATTGCTTGATTTGAGGGGCTAGATTGACATAGCCGAATTTCGCCAAGTCAAAAGAATGACGGTTGTAGCACTTGAAACTAGTCTCTAGCAGAGTCAGATTTTCTTGACAGATAGGACAGGCAAAGGCAGTCGCAGAAGCAAAACGCTGAAGTTTGGGTTTGAGATTTGTATTCATAGTTTAAGTGTATCAAAAGAGGCAAATGAAAGCAACTTTAGGAGTAAGTAGATGGGAGATTCAGTAGAAATAAAACTAATACTCCAATTTATGGTATAAAATTGCTTTTATATCTAAATTGCTATATAATAATGATAAGGAGGAAATAAGTATGTTAAAAGAAGTACTAACCGTTGCAAAAGTTGCGAAAAAATCTTCATTATTTTTGGGTGGTGTCGCATTTGGTACCCTTGGTTTGAAAATCTTAGCAAGTAAGGAAGCTAAAAAAGGTTATTCTAAAGCTTTGGCTAAGGCTTACAAGTTGAAAGACGGGCTAGATGCATCTGTTTCTGTTGTGAAACAACATGGAGACGATGTCTTGCAAGATGCCAAATATTTGTATGAGCAAGAGAAAAAAGAAGAGCAATTAGATAGCCTAGGAGAATAATATGTCTTTTAAAGTGCTACATAGAGGATACCAACATATCCGCCTATCATCTTCTTTTTCACTTACCTTGGATATTCAAGACTATCTTCGTTCCTTGGCGAGAGATGAGAAGGGAATTGAGTCTATCCAGTTTTACATGGATCAACAGCACTTTACCCTACGTATAAAAGAAGGCTTCTCTGTATTAGACAATGCAGAAGCCTTTTTAAAAAGAATTGATAAAGGGAAAGTTTCTGAGTTGATGACTCTTCCTGTTCGTAGAGAAGAGAGTGCCTATTCTATCGTTTCAGGTGCAGCGATTAAGCGTGTGCTTTTTCGTAGTCTTGTGCCGTCTCCTATTCGCTATATATGGACTTGTTATCAGGCTTTTGGCTATATTAGAGAAGCCTATCAAACACTAGCGCGTAAGGAACTAACGATGGAAGTCTTAGACTGTTCGGCGATTTTATTGTCCTTGTTTATGAACCAATCCAAGACAGCTAGCAATATCATGTTTATGCTTGATTTGGGGAATCATTTAGATCAGTGGTCCTTGAAAAAAACGGCAACAGATTTAGAACAGAGCCTTCTTGCAAAAGAGAGCGACGTATTCTTAGTACAGGGCGATACGGTCGTTAGTATCAAGAGTTCCGATGTTCAAATAGGAGATGTCTTGGTCCTATCTCAAGGAAATGAAATTTTGTTTGATGGACAAGTAGTTTCAGGTTTAGGTATGGTCAACGAAAGTTCCTTGACGGGAGAGAGTTTTCCAGTTGAAAAAAGAGAGTCTGATTTGGTTTGTGCAAATACAGTATTAGAAACTGGAGAGTTACGCATTCGTGTAACCGATAATCAGATGAACAGCCGGATTTTACAACTGATTGAGTTGATGAAGAAATCTGAAGAAAACAAGAAAACGAAACAACGCTATTTCATCAAGATGGCGGACAAGGTCGTCAAATATAATTTCTTGGGGGCTGGGCTGACTTACCTATTGACAGGTTCTTTTTCTAAGGCTATTTCTTTCCTATTGGTCGATTTCTCCTGTGCTTTGAAAATCTCTACTCCTGTAGCTTATTTAACAGCTATCAAGGAGGGGTTGAATCGTGAAATGGTGATTAAGGATGGGGATGTTCTGGAGAAATATCTGGAAGTTGATACTTTCTTGTTTGATAAGACGGGAACAATCACAACTAGTTATCCGATAGTTGAAAAGGTGTTACCTTTTGGAGACTATAGTGAGGAAGATATTCTCAGAATCAGTGCCTGTCTTGAGGAACACATTTATCATCCTATTGCTAATGCCATCGTCAAGCAAGCTGAGATAGAGGGGATTGAACATGAGGAAATGCATGGGAAACTCCAATATATCGCAAGCAAGGGGATTAAATCTCATATAGATGGGCAACCAGTTCTTATTGGGAATTATGTCTTGATGCAGGATGAACAGATTCATATCAGTTCAGAACAACATGCTTTAATTGAAGAGTACAAGAGTCACTACAATCTCTTATTCTTGGCTTATCAGAATGAATTGATTGGAATGTTCTGTATTCATACTCCTTTGAGAAAAGAAGCAAAAGCAGCCTTGGAGAAACTTAAGGCACAAGGGAAAAAATTGATTCTGGCAACAGGGGACACCTTGGTTAGAACAGAGGAATTAGTCAAAGATTTGCCCTTTGATCAGGTCTATACAGACTTGAAACCTGATGGGAAATTTGAGTTAGTAGAGGAACTGCAGAAAGCAGGTCACACTATTTTGATGGTTGGGGATGGGTTGAATGACTCAGCTGCTCTAACCCTATCAGATATCGGTGTGGTGATGAATGAGAGTGCAGATATTTCTAAGCAGATGAGCGATATCTTATTGTTAGATAATCGTTTGGATTTCTTCCAAGAGTTGGATTGGCTATCATCATCTTTGCAAACACTCATCAAGAAGAATATTCAAGATACCGTTGTCGTAAATAGTAGTTTGATTGGCTTTGGCTTGTTTAATTGGCTCAGTCCTTCAAATCTCTCTATCTTACATAATCTAACAACCTTACGCATAGTCCTGCGTAGCCTGTCTATTAAGGCTAGATAGATGTGATTATCAACAACAAAAAGGAGTTACCTTTCTCGAGGGCAACTCCTTTTTTCTATAGGTAAATGTTGAACAGTTTAGTAAGTCAGTACAAAGTATTTTTTCTTCCCGCGACGGATAACAGTCAGTTCGTTCTCAAGCTTATCTGCGTCGTTCAAGACATAGTCAAGGTCTTGGATACGGTCGCCGTTTACGTAGATAGCTCCGTTTTGGACATCTTCACGGGCTTGACGTTTTGAGTTAACCACACCAGATGACACGAGCAGTTCCACGATATTGTGATTTTCATCTACTTGTACTTGGTAGTTTGGCACACCACGAAGTCCTTGTTTGAGCTCTTTGACAGAAAGGTTTTTGATGTTTCCTGCAAAGAGTTGCTCAGTGATGTTGAGGGCTTCTTTGTAAGCTTCTTCTCCGTGAACAAGTGTAACGACTTCACGAGCCAAGACTTTTTGTGCCAAGCGTTCGTGTGGAGCTGCTTCAAATTGTTTACGGATGTCTTCAATCTCATCAAGTGACAAGAAAGTAAAAATCTTCAAGAAGCGAACAGCGTCTGCGTCCATAACGTTCATCCAAAATTGGTACATTTCGTATGGAGAAGTCTTTTCAGGATTAAGCCAGACGGCATTTCCTTCTGATTTACCAAATTTCTTACCAGTTGCATCTGTGATAAGCGGTACTGTGATTACGTGGCCAGTCTTGTCAGCTTTACGACGAAGCAATTCGGTACCAGCTGTCATATTTCCCCACTGGTCAGAACCACCGATTTGAAGCGTTACGTTGTGGTCTTGGTTAAGAACGAAGAAGTCGTAACCTTGCATGATTTGGTAAGCGAACTCAGTGTAAGAAATTCCTGTTTCAATTCGTTTTTTCACAGATTCCTTGCTCATCATGTAGTTGACAGTGAAGTATTTTCCGATATCACGGAGGAAGTCAATGAAGCTGATGCTGCCAAACCAGTCGTAGTTGTTGACCATGACAGCCTTGTTTTCGCCATTTTCAAAATCAAGAAAACGAGAAAGTTGTCCTTGGATAGACTTGACCCAGCCATCTACTGTGTCTTTTGTTTGGAGACTACGTTCAGCATCTTTGAAGGACGGATCTCCGATGAGACCAGTAGCACCGCCAACGAGCGCATAAGGTTTGTGACCTGCTAGTTGCAAGCGACGACTTGTCAAGATTGCGACAAGGTGGCCTAGGTGAAGGCTGTCAGCAGTTGGATCGTAGCCAGTATAATAAGAAACTTGACCTTCTTCTAGGGCTTTACGCAAAGCTTCTTCATCAGTCGTTTGAAAAATCAAACCACGCTCTTTTAGCTCATCAAAAATGTGCATGTGTCTTTTCTCCTTTTTAAAATTATTGTTTCTACCTATTGTATCATAAACTCGGGCAATAGCCTAGCAGAATAGGGAAGAAAGTGGCTATTTTATTGAAAGTTTCCCTTTTATGGTATAATAGATAGAGTGAGGAAATCCATGCAAAATCAATTAAATGAATTAAAACAGAAAATGCTGGAATTTTTCCAGCAAAAACAAAAAAATAAAAAATCAGCTAGACCTGGCAAGAAAGGTTCAAGTACCAAAAAATCTAAAACCTTAGATAGGCCAGCCATCTTTCCAGCTATTTTACTAAGTATAAAAGCCTTATTTAACTTACTCTTTGTGCTTGGTTTTATAGGAGGAATGTTGGGAGCCGGGATTGCTTTGGGGTACGGAGTGGCCTTATTTGACAAGGTTCGGGTGCCTCAGACAGAAGAATTGGTGAATCAGGTCAAGGACATCTCTTCTATTTCAGAGATTACCTATTCGGACGGGACGGTGATTGCTTCCATAGAGAGTGATTTGTTGCGCACTTCTATCTCATCTGAGCAAATTTCGGAAAATCTGAAGAAGGCTATCATTGCGACGGAAGATGAACACTTTAAAGAACATAAGGGTGTAGTGCCCAAGGCGGTGATTCGTGCGACCTTGGGGAAATTTGTAGGTTTGGGTTCCTCTAGTGGGGGTTCAACCTTGACCCAGCAACTGATTAAACAGCAGGTGGTTGGGGATGCGCCGACCTTGGCTCGTAAGGCGACAGAGATTGTGGATGCTCTTGCCTTGGAACGTGCCATGAATAAGGATGAGATTTTAACGACCTATCTCAATGTGGCTCCCTTTGGCCGAAATAATAAGGGGCAGAATATTGCAGGAGCTCAGCAGGCAGCTGAGGGGATTTTCGGTGTAGATGCCAGTCAGTTGACGGTTCCTCAAGCAGCATTTTTAGCAGGACTTCCACAGAGTCCCATTACCTACTCTCCTTATGAAAATACTGGGGAGTTGAAGAGTGATGAAGACCTAGAAATTGGCTTAAGACGGGCTAAGGCAGTTCTTTACAGTATGTATCGTACAGGTGCCTTAAGCAAAGACGAGTATTCTCAGTACAAGGATTATGACCTTAAACAGGACTTTTTACCATCGGGCACGGTCACAGGAATTTCACGAGACTATTTATACTTTACAACTTTGGCAGAAGCTCAAGAACGTATGTATGACTATCTAGCTCAGAGAGACAATGTCTCCGCTAAGGAGTTGAAAAATGAGGCAACTCAGAAGTTTTATCGTGATTTGGCAGCCAAGGAAATTGAAAATGGTGGTTATAAGATTACTACTACCATAGACCAGAAAATTCATTCTGCCATGCAAAATGCGGTTGCTGATTATGGCTATCTTTTAGACGATGGAACAGGTCGTGTAGAAGTAGGGAATGTCTTGATGGACAACCAAACAGGTGCTATTCTAGGCTTTGTAGGTGGTCGTAATTATCAAGAAAATCAAAATAATCATGCCTTTGATACCAAACGTTCGCCAGCTTCTACTACCAAGCCCTTGCTGGCCTACGGGATTGCTATTGATCAGGGCTTGATGGGAAGCGAAACGATTCTATCTAACTATCCAACAAACTTTGCTAATGGCAATCCGATTATGTATGCTAATAGCAAGGGAACAGGAATGATGACCTTGGGAGAAGCTCTGAACTATTCATGGAATATCCCGGCTTACTGGACCTATCGTATGCTCCGTGAAAAGGGTGTTGATGTCAAGGGTTATATGGAAAAAATGGGTTATGAGATTCCAGAGTACGGTATTGAGAGCCTGCCAATGGGGGGTGGTATTGAAGTCACAGTTGCCCAGCATACTAATGGCTATCAGACCCTAGCAAATAATGGTCTATATCATAAAAAACATGTAATTTCTAAAATTGAAGCAGCAGATGGTAGAGTGGTGTATGAATATCAGGATAAACCAGTTCAAGTCTATTCAAAAGCTACTGCGACGATTATGCAGGGATTGCTGCGAGAAGTTCTATCCTCTCGTGTGACAACAACCTTCAAGACGAATCTGACTTCTTTAAATCCTACTCTGGCTAATGCAGATTGGATTGGGAAGACTGGTACAACCAACCAAGACGAAAATATGTGGCTCATGCTTTCGACACCTAGATTAACCCTAGGTGGCTGGATTGGGCATGATGATAATCATTCATTGTCACGTAGAGCAGGCTATTCTAATAACTCTAATTACATGGCTCATCTGGTAAATGCGATTCAGCAAGCCTCACCAAGCATTTGGGGGAACGAGCGCTTTACTTTAGATCCTAGTGTAGTGAAATCGGAAGTCTTGAAATCAACAGGTCAAAAACCAGGGAAGGTTTCTGTTGAAGGAAAAGAGGTAGAGGTCACAGGTTCGACTGTTACCAGCTATTGGGCTAATAAGATAGGAGCTCCTACGACCAGCTATCATTTTGCTATTGGAGGAAGTGAGTCAGATTATCAAAATGCTTGGTCAAGTATCGTTAGCACACTACCAACTCCATCAAGCTCCAGCAGTTCAAGTAGTTCAAGTAGTAGTTCTAGTGATAGCAGTAACTCAAGTACTACACGACCTTCTTCTTCAAGGGCGAGACGATAAGTTCTATAAACTGTGCTAAATGAAGTGGCTAATCAATGGATTGCCACTTTTTTCTTTTTTCCTTTCATGTTACAATAAAGGTATGAATCAGTATCAGAAAAAGATTGTTAAAGGAACTATTTATTCGCTCCTATCTGGCTTAATCTGGGGAATCTGTGGAATTTTAGGAGAATATTTCTTTACTCATTACCAGGTGTCTTCGGGCTGGATTACTTCTATGCGTTTGACATTGGCAGGGAGTCTTGTGCTCATTTGGTCTGCAATGCAATTAAAATCGCAAGTGCTAGATATTTGGCGAGATAAGAAAAATTACCTGCCCTTTTTAGCCTATGCTATTTTGGGGATTTTTTCAGTTCAGTATTTTTTCTATCTCTGTGTAGAATACTCAAATGCAGCGACAGCAACTATTTTACAGTTTATCAGTCCTGTCTTTATCCTCTTTTACAATCGCTTGGTTTATCAAAAACGAGCGTCAAAAAGTGCTATTTTCTATGTTTTGATTGCCATGCTGGGCGTGTGCTTGATGGCGACAAAAGGCGATCTCTCTCAGTTATCCATGACGCCACTAGCCCTTATAACAGGTCTGTTGAGTGCCATGGGTGTTATGTTTAATGTTATCTTGCCCCAACCTTTCGCGAAGCGCTATGGTTTTGTACCCACGGTTGGGTGGGGGATGATTTTGGCAGGTTTGTTTAGCAATGTCCTTTCGCCGGTTTACAAGCTCTCCTTTACTCTGGATATTTGGAGTATCTTGATTTGCCTCATTATCGCTTTTTTCGGGACGGCTTTTGCCTTTTTCATTTCCATGAAGGCAGTGTCCTTGGTTTCTCCTCTGGTGGTTTCCGTTATCAGCGCCAGTGAACCTCTCTCTTCTGCTCTCTTGAGTGTTTTGTTCTTAGGATTGGTAGTGGATTGGTCCCTTCTTCTAGCTATGGCCTTGATTATTTTACCCATGATATTTTTGTCTATAGAAGAAGCGAAAGAAAGTAGATAAAAAGTCTTTTCTTAATTCTAAAAGTGTGCTATACTAGAATAGTCAATAAAACACGGGGAGATAGTTGTGAAGATTGTTTTTAGGTTGTATCGGTAGGGGCTTGCTTTTACCGACAGCACGTTTTATCTCACATCCCTAAAAAATCATACCTAAAAACAGACAAAAAGGCTTCAAATTTGAGGCCTTTTTTGGTAGAATAGTTATCATTATAAAGAATGAGAGGCCTTTTATGACTGCTACAAAAATGAGCGCACAAGAAATTATTCAATTTATCGCCAATGCTGAAAAGAAAACCAGTGTGAAAGTAACCTTTGAGGGAGAACTTGCAACTGCTGTACCTAGCTCTATTGTTAAACTAGGGAATGTCTTATTTGGAGACTGGAAAGATGTTGCTCCGCTTCTCGATGGTTTGGTAGAAAATCAAGACTATGTTGTTGAGCAAGACGCTCGTAATTCTGCCGTTCCTTTGCTAGATAAACGTGCTATCAATGCTCGTATCGAGCCAGGTGCGATTATCCGTGATCAAGTTGAAATTGGTGACAGTGCTGTTATCATGATGGGAGCAGTCATCAATATCGGTGCTGAAATTGGTGCAGGAACCATGATTGACATGGGGGCTATCCTTGGTGGCCGTGCTATTGTTGGGAAAAACAGTCACGTTGGTGCAGGTGCCGTTCTTGCAGGTGTGATTGAGCCAGCTAGCGCAGAACCAGTCCGTGTTGGAGATAATGTTCTTATCGGCGCTAATGCAGTGGTCATCGAAGGAGTTCAAATCGGTAGTGGTTCAGTTGTCGCAGCAGGAGCTATTGTTACCCAAGATGTCCCAGAAAACGTAGTAGTAGCAGGTGTTCCAGCTCGTATCATCAAAGAGATTGATGCCCAAACCCAACAAAAAACAGCGCTAGAAGATGCGCTTCGTACCTTATAATTGTAAAAGAAAAATAGAGGCGGAACCCTTCTTCCAGCCTCTTTCTGCTATATAGGAGGACAGATAGATGTTAGATTTGATTCAGACTAGACGAGATTTGCACCAGATTCCAGAGATTGGCTTGGAGGAGTTCAAGACTCATGCTTATTTGCTAGATGTGATTGAGAAATTGACTGCGGGCAAGAAGTTTGTTCAAGTTCGTACTTGGCGGACAGGTATTTTGGTCTATTTGCAGGGAAGTCAGCCAGAGAGGACCATTGGTTGGCGGACAGATATTGATGGTCTGCCTATCGTTGAACAAACAGGATTTCCTTTCGCTTCTCAGCACCAAGGTAGTATGCATGCTTGTGGACATGATTTCCACATGACCATTGCCTTGGGCTGTCTTGAGCGCGCCCTTGAGGAGCAACCAAAGAACAATCTACTCTTCCTATTTCAGCCTGCTGAAGAAAATGAAGCTGGTGGCATGCTCATGTATGAGGATGGCGCTTTTGGAGACTGGTTGCCAGACCAGTTTTATGGCCTCCATGTCCGTCCAGATCTGAAAGTTGGCCAGATTGCGACCAATACTCATACACTTTTTGCAGGGACTTGTGAGGTGAAGATTCGTTTCAAAGGCAAAGGTGGCCACGCAGCCTTTCCGCATGAAGCCAATGACGCTTTGGTGGCGGCTAGTTACTTTGTAACCCAAGTGCAGTCAGTTGTCAGCCGCAATGTCAACCCAATCGAGGGAGCAGTGGTGACCTTTGGCGTTTTTCAGGCTGGAACAACCAACAATGTCATCACAGACACAGCCTTTTTACATGGAACTATTCGTGCCTTAACTCAGGATATGAGCCTCTTGGTGCAAAAGCGGGTCAAAACAGTTGCAGAAGGAGTTGCAGCTGCCTTTGATATGGAAGTTGAAGTGGAACTCAAGCAAGGTGGATACCTACCTGTTGAGAACAATCCAGCCTTGGCGCGTGAACTGATGGATTTCTTTGAAGAAAAAGACGGAATCGAGCTGATTGATATCGAGCCTGCTATGACAGGTGAAGACTTTGGTTATCTTCTTTCAAAGGTTGATGGTGTTATGTTTTGGCTAGGTATCGATAGTCCCTACGCTCTTCATCACCCTCAAATGAGTCCTAAGGAAGAGGCTTTATCTATTGGGGTGGATGCGGTCTCTAGTTTCCTGAAAAAGAAGGCAGCAGAGTAGAGGAATTGTCTATGAAAGCAGAATTACGCAAGCAAGTCTTGCAAGAAATGAAGACTATATCTCAAGAGCAAAAACAGGCTATAGAGCAAGCTTTAACCGAGCGATTGTTACAACACCCCTTTTACCAAGAAGCCAAGGTTATTGCAACCTATCTCTCTTTTCCTCATGAGTTTCAAACGCAGGGATTGATTGAGCAGGCGCTGAAGGATGGCAAGAAGGTTCTGATACCCAAAACCTATCCCAAGGGGCACATGGACTTTGTGGTCTATGATCCGCAGCAGTTGGTAAAAACTTCCTTTGGCTTACTGGAACCACAGGGAGATTTGGAAGTATTGGATGCCTCTAAGATTGATTTGATTCATGTTCCGGGGCTGGCTTTTACGACAAAGGGTTATCGAATTGGCTATGGCGGAGGTTATTATGACCGCTATCTGGAACAGTTTACTGGTCATACTTTGAGTACGGTTTATCATTATCAAGTTCAGGACTTTATCCCTGAAAAGCATGATATTCCTGTTCAGGAGGTTCTGATTGATGAAAGAAATCTTTGATAGGCGTTACCCTGTGACGAGTTTCTTCCTCTTAGTGACGACCTTGGTATTTCTACTAATGTTGGTGACCACAGGAGGAAACTTTTACAGGGCAGATACCCTATTTCGATTTGGAGCTATGTATGGGCCTGTTATTCGGCTCTTTCCCGAGCAGGTTTGGCGTCTCTTCTCTGCTATTTTTGTTCATATTGGGTGGGAGCATTTCATTGTTAATATGCTTTCGCTCTATTATCTTGGTAGGCAAGTAGAGGAGATTTTCGGATCCAAGAAGTTTTGCTTTCTCTATCTCTTATCTGGAATGATGGGCAATCTCTTTGTTTTTGTATTTAGTCCAAAATCCTTAGCAGCAGGAGCTTCTACTTCTCTCTATGGGCTATTTGCTGCGATTATTGTTCTTCGCTATGCAACGCGTAATCCTTATATCCAGCAGTTGGGGCAATCTTATCTGACACTTTTTGTGATTAACATTATTGGAAGTGTTCTGATTCCAGGAATCAGTCTAGCAGGTCATATCGGAGGTGCAGTTGGTGGCGCATTTCTAGCAGTTATCTTTCCAGTTAGAGGAGAAAGACGGATGTATAGCGCTAGTCAGAGATTAGGAGCGGTAGTCTTGTTCGTAGGACTCGCTGTCTTACTTCTCTACAAGGGAATGGGATGAAAATTTGTGTAATGAAAAAAGATAAGGCGATTTTTGAACCTTATCTTTTTATTTTATACTCAATGAAAATCAAAGAGCAAACTAGGAAGCTAGCCGCAGGTTGCTCAAAGCACTGCTTTGAGGTTGTAGATAGAACTGACGAAGTCAGCTCAAAACACTGTTTTGAGGTTGCGGATAGAACTGATGAAGTCAGTAACCATACCTACGGTAAGGCGACGCTGACGTGGTTTGAAGAGATTTTCAAAGAGTATTATTCCTTCTCAGCCAATTCTTTTCCAAGTTGGATGAGGTAATCCTTCAAGTCATCTTTGACTTGTGGATGTTTGAGGGCGTAGTCAATAGATGTTTTCATAAATCCAAACTTATCCCCAACGTCGTAACGAGCTCCTGTAAATTCACGGGCGAAAACACGTTGTGTTTTATTAAGGGTATCAATAGCGTCGGTAAGCTGGATTTCATTTCCAGCGCCAGGAGCTTGCTTTTCGAGAATATCAAAAATTTCTGGTGTGAGAAGATAGCGACCGATAATCGCTAAATCACTTGGTGCATCTTCGGGAGCTGGTTTTTCAACGAAAGTTTCAACGCTATAGAGTCCATTGATTCCTTCGCCTTGAGGAGCAATGACTCCATATGATGAAACGTCTTCATGTGGTACGGGCATGACAGCAATGGTTGATGCGTGTGTCTTTTCGTAATCATTCATCAATTGTTTTGTCAAAGGAACGGCATTCTCATCTGTAATGTCCATAAGGTCATCGCCCAGCATAACAACGAAGGGCTCATTCCCCACAAAAGCTTTGGCTTGTAGGACAGCATCTCCAAGACCACGAGGGTGAGTTTGGCGGATGAAATGAAGGCGCATACCAGTTGCTTCATCTACCAATTTTAACAAATCCGTTTTGCCTTTTTCCTTAAGATTGTATTCAAGCTCAAAGTTTGAGTCAAAGTGGTCCTCAATAGAACGTTTTGACTTACCAGTGACAACCAGAATATCTTCAATACCTGATTTGAGAGCTTCTTCGACGATAAACTGGATAGTTGGTTTGTCTACGATTGGCAACATTTCTTTGGCAAGGGCCTTGGTTGCTGGTAAAAATCGAGTCCCGAGTCCAGCGGCAGGGATGACTGCCTTTCTAACTTTTGATGTCATAAGAATCCTTTCTTTAGAGAGTTAAGACCACTCATTTTCTGCTTTAAATTCATTGTTCATGATGTCATAAATAGCATCTTTGATATTGGTTCCGTGGTAGATAACTTGGTAAATGGCTTGTGTAATGGGCATATAGACTCCAAGTTCTTGCGCTAGTTCATAGGCTGCTCGAGTCGTTGAGATTCCTTCGATTACCATGCCCATATTGGCTTCGATATCAGCTAGAGATTCTCCACGACCAAGAGCATCTCCGGCTCTCCAGTTACGAGAGTGGATGGAAGTTCCCGTTACGATCAAATCTCCCACACCAGATAAGCCACTATAGGTCAATGGACTGGCCCCGAGTGCTACTCCTAAGCGGGTAATTTCTGCCAAGCCTCGAGCGATGATGGCTGCCTTGGCATTGTCACCAAATCCCAAACCATGTAAAGCTCCGGCGCCAACAGCGATAATGTTTTTAAGAGCACCAGCGGTTTCAACCCCGATAACATCCGTATTGGTATAAAGTCGGAAGTAGTGATTACTAAAGAGTTCTTGAACGTATTGAGCCGTTTGTAAATCTTTAGAAGCAGCAGTGATTAAAGTTAGGTCACGCACAATGGTTTCTTCCGCATGACTAGGCCCTGAAACAACGACAATATCACTGCGGAGCTGTTCAGGAATCTCTTCTTCAAGGATGGTTGATAATCGTTTATGACTATCAGGCTCTAATCCCTTTGAAGCGTGCATGATGATAGCCTTATGATCTAAGGTTTTTGCAACTTGTTGGGCAACAAGTCGTGTCACTTTTGTTGGGACAACAAACAAAATCGCATCCACATCTTTCAATGTTTCTGCTAAGTCAGTGTAGGCAATGATACTTTCATCTAGAACGACATCTTTAAAGTAGTGCTTATTAGTATGGTGTGTATTAATTTCATTGATTTGCTCGGGAAGATTTCCCCAAATACGTACCTCGTGTCCATTGTCATTTAAGACTTGTGAAAGGGCAGTTCCCCAAGAACCAGGCCCCAAGACGGCGACGGTTTGTTTTTCCATGATTTCCTCCTTAATAGAGTTCTTTCTCTTATTCTATCATATTCTAGAGGATTTTGCACTTGCATTACTGGAGAGTGGTGGCTTTGTGACTTGAAAAATATATAAAAACCGAGACGAAGTATTAAAGTCTTAGTCTTTAGTTAAAGTGAGAAGAAATCTGATAGATAGTTTGATTCAGTATATGCTATAATAGAGGTAAACAACTCAGGAGGTTCTTGTAGGTTGCGAGAGTTTGGCGAAAAAATTAAAAGATTACGTTTGGCTAAAAAAATCAGTCGTTCAGAATTTTGTGGTGATGAGTCTGAATTAAGTATCCGTCAATTAATTAGAATTGAAAATGGAGAATCCAGACCAACACTAACAAAGTTAAAATATATCGCTGAGCGTTTGGGAGTTGAAGATTACAAGTTGATGCCAAGTTATATAGAGTTGGATAAGGAATACCTAGAATTGAAGTATTTCTTGATGAGGACTCCTACATACGAAGATGAAACTATCGCCCAAAAGAAAGAGAGTGTTTTTGATAAGATTTTTGAAGAGTATTATGATAGGCTACCTGAGGAAGAAAGATTTATCATAGATGTTTTACAAGCATATGATGACTTTGGTTGGTGGAATGATGATAGCAATTTAGGAATGATTTTACAAGAGTATTTCGATCACATTTTGTTGAAATCAAAATATGAAGTTAACGATATTTTAATCATAAAGCTATTTTTGGTAAGATTAGTACACCAAGATACGATAATAGATGAGATTGAAGTGAATACCTTCTTAGTAATAGCTGATAAAATTTTACAACAAGTTGAGATGTTTGATATTGAATATTCATTTCTAATCAGAGATTCATTACTTTTGTTGTTAGGAATATTTGAAAAAATTGCTAATTACAGTCAATTTGAAGATATTCTCTATAAATTAAATGAAATTACCTCAAAGTCATACGACTATCAGAAAAAACCAATTATTCGACTATGGGAGTGGCGCTATTCATTATTTGTAAAAAAAGATTATCCAGTAGCTGAAAATTATTTTCAAGAAGCAAAAATATTTGCTAGAATGATTGATAATAGTCATTTGATAGAACAGCTAGAAAAACAATGGCAATATGACCTCCAGGATTTTTTTAAAAATAAACATTAGAAAATAAAAAAGTGACAAAAATGTCACTAGTTAAAAAGACCGAGAGAAAGTTTTCGAAATCATAAAAACGCATGATATCAGGTGTTTAAAAACTTGATATTATGCGTTTTATCATTTAAAGAGTTATTATGTTTTTCCCTTAGATTGAGTTCGTATCGAGTTCCTTTTTATACTAATTGAGTACTTATTAGTAGATAAGTTGTTGAAATTAGTGACATTTATGACCTTGGAGAATGTGTAACATAGAAGTATAATAATCCTGTAGAAAAAATAAGGAGAGAACATATGTTAGTGCTAGTTGTTGCCATTTTTTGGATTTATAAATAATAAAGATAGAATGGGAAGGTCTATGTTAGAACTAAAAAATATTAGCAAAAGTTACGAACAAGGGACGCTAAAAAATAATGTTTTAAGAGAAATAAATTTTAAGGTAGTTGAAGGAGAATTTGTATCGATAATGGGACCATCAGGTTCGGGCAAATCGACATTTATCAATATTTTGGGACTGATTGATTCTGAATTTAAAGGAGAATATATATTAGACGGAAAAAGTATTGAGAAGTTAAATGAAAATCAACAAGCAAGTTATCGTAATCGTGATATTGGATTTGTTTTTCAACAATTTCATCTTATTGATGAATATACTGTTAAAGAAAATATTTTATTATCATTCCTATATTCTGACCAACAGCCAGATATAGAATACATTGATAGTTTATTACAAGACTTAGGGCTTATAGATAAGATGAATGAGTACCCAAGTCATTTATCAGGCGGACAGAAGCAACGAGTTGCTTTAATTAGAGCTCTTGCTCATAAACCTAGATTTCTTATAGCGGATGAACCTACAGGTGCATTAGATGAGAAAAATAGGAATGAGATATTGCAAATTCTACAAAATTTGAATCATTCTGGAACGACAATTATTGTAGTAACTCACGATGAGTTTGTTGCCAGTCATTGTAGAACAAGGTATCGAATGAAAAATGGGTATCTAACATCTGAAGGAGAAGGATTACATGAAGTTTAAAAAGCTGTTAATAGATACTCTAAAGTTGTTAAAGAGGAATAAAAGACAAAGTATTCTGACATCCTTAGCCATCACAGTGGCAACATTTGTTTTATTAGTAATACTATCAAGTTCTTCCTATACAACTTCTACATTAGGTAATGATTTAAAGATAGAAGAAGACACAGCAACAATGACTTATACTCCTCAGAATATGTTGGATATTAGAGGGTTTACACAGGAAGATAAACAATTGGTTGAGCAAACTATTGGAAAACCTGCAAGACTTTCTTCCAGTTCTTATGCTTTGTATGCTGAAACGTATTTTAATGATTCTAAGCAGAATCTTAGTTTTCGAACATTAGGCGATTTGAATAAGAATGGTTTAGTTGTACCTGCTTTATTAAAAGGAAGAGCATTAGAGGAACTAGATGGAGGTGTCGCTATTAGCGATAAGGCTCTCATGTTATTGACTCGAAAGGAAAATATTGAAACTTTTTTAGGAGAGACTATCAATATATCTGGAAAAGAATATCCAATTCAGGCAATATATTATGGATCAGCTGTTAATGAAAGATTACCTTCTTTATTGGTTACCAATGAAATCAAAGAGTTACTTTTAGGAGGAAGGGAATATTTTGATGAATTAGTAGTAGAAACCAATCAGTTGGAGAATATTAATAAGGCTTTATCTGCTTTAGATACTTATGGAATATTCCGCAAGGAAGGAACTTATGGATATATAGATAATGGAAGGGTATATGAGGAAACAAAGGCCCAAGCTACTACAATATTAAATTTCATTGCACTTTTATCAAGTATTTCAATTTTTGTAGCTGGTTTTGGGGTTATGAATGCTATGTTGTCTTCTGTTAGCGAACGTAGTAAGGAGATAGCCATTCGTCGAGCTTTGGGAGCTAAAAAATCTGATATTTATCAATCATATATGATGGAGGGGATTCTTTTATCGCTTCTGGGAGCTATAACTGGTATTGGAGTAGCGACATTATTTGTTGTTTTAATGAACATGAGTGGTTTTGTTACGACATTAACTCTGGATCATATTTTGATTACTCTATTCACAACGGGTGTATTTGGAATTGTATTTAGTATTATGCCTGCAATGGTTGCAGCAAATAAAAATGTTATTGAAGGTCTAAGGTAATGATGGATGTGAATTTAAAGGAGGTAAAATGAAATTTACAAAAATAGATGGAGTATTTTCTCTAATGTTAATTGTGGAATTTACAATATGTTTTTTTACACTAGATAATTTTAATCTTTTTCAATTTATGTTATTCGTACAAATTATACCGTCAATAGTATTAGCTTTGTTATCGGGAAGTATTTCTTCTAGAAGTAAGCACAGCTGGGTGTTATTAATTATTTTTGGAATGATCTATGCCTTAATGATGTTTGGAATTTTCAGAGTTACTCCTATGACGCTTATAGAACAAAATACGATTCAATCTGAAACTTCCGTATTTACATTCAATAGAAATTTACAGTTGGGAACTTATTTTGGATTTTTCCTACAGGAATTTTTACTAGGAGCTTTTATTTGCACTATTTCAAAAATTTTTGGAAGAATTAAACAAGGGAAATTTTAATGAAGACTGCATTAAAAAGAAGAATTGCTTTTGCAGTTATTTAGAAAATGATATTATTGAAATGGTGTAACATTTGGAGAAAATTATTTTTGAACGAAAAAGATTTGAGTATGTCGGTCCTAAGAGAAAGCAAGTAAAGGACTTTATGATTCTAAAAAATTTCATGTCTAAGATAATTCAAGTTGAAATCAGAGTGGAGGGATACTTGTTAGAACTTCTTATTTTAAAAGAGATGAGTCTAGAATTCTATAATTTAGATTTTCTTTCTTTGCCCTATGATGTCAATATAGATGTGAAAGAAGTTGTAGAGGATGTTGATTTAACAGTCTATAAGAATAGTAAATATAGGGAGTTTAATTTCTTTAAAAATATTTGTAAATGATATTTTTGAAAGTCTATCCATCCCTATATTAGAATTGCTACAACAAGTTTTCAACACTTGTTTCAATTGAATATACTAAAAACCGAGACGAAGTCTTAAACTCTTAGTCTCGGTTTTGATATTTCTTAAAGAATAGCTAGATTTATTTTAATTGATCTGTAATGTCTTTTGATAGCAACATTCCCAGATGATAAGTTTTATTGATGTAAGCAATGACATCATTGATATTTTCAGTCGTGTGAATTTTCTCTTTGATGTCAGCTCTAAATGTTTCATCCTTTAAAAGTTGTTCTTGGTAGAGCCTTTGAAGTCTCTCCTTCTCGTACTTATTGAGCAGAAAAAGGAAAACCAAGCTAATTACAACGAGGATATAAGCATATTGGCTCATAGGAAATCTCCCTGTATGATAAAGAAGTAGTAGTGAGTAAATCGATTTAGTGGACCTAAAATAGCAGAACAAGTCAGCAAAACTTGATAAGATTTTTGATAGGCCTCTAAACCAAAATCCGTATAGGCTTTAGTGTAAGTTACTTAGATTACTTTGCAATCAAGTAATTTAAAATATTACAACATGAACCAAACCAATTCGATATTATTTGGTTTGGTGAATTAGTAAAGCGTTTAGGCAAGTATCTCTGGTTACGACGTTCTGTGACATAAATCGATAATATTATGTCACAGAACTAGTGAAGCGTCTAAGCAAATACCTGATAGGATTTGGCGTTAGTTACTTAGACTACTTTACAATAAAGTGATTAAAAGATTACGACATGAGCCTAACCAAATCGATATTATTTGGTTAGGTGAATTAGTGAAGCGTTTAGGCAATTCGCCATATAGCGATTGCCGTCAAGAGACTAGGAACTTTAGTTCCAGTCTCTTGTAACGATTTACATCTTCTCTGGCGCTTCTACTCCAAGCAAGCGAAGGGCTTCTTTGAGAACGACTGCGGTTGCGTAGCTAAGGGCTAGACGGCTGTCGCGTTCTGGGTTTTCATCCAAGATACGCGTGTGTGCATAGTATTTGTTAAAGGATTGAGCCAGGCTAATTGCAAATTTGGCAATGATAGAAGGTTCAAAGTTATCCGCCGCACGATTGATAATACGTGGGAAATCTTGGATGAGTTTGATGATTTCCCAGCTTTCAGCATCATTCAAGCTATAGTTGCCGGCTGTTTCTGGTTTGAAGTCTGCTTTGCGCAAGATAGATTGGATACGAGCGTAGGCATATTGAACGTAAGGTCCAGTTTCACCCTCGAAGGATACCATAGCTTCTAGGTCGAAGTCATACCCATTTGTACGGTCGGTCTTGAGGTCATAGAATTTAATGGCTCCAACCCCAACAGCATGCGCTACCTGGTCTTTGTTTTCTAGTTCAGGATTTTTAGCTTCGATTTGGGCTTTGGCACGACTAACGGCCTCTGCAATAGTAGGCTCTAGTAAGATGACATTCCCTTTACGAGTAGAGAGTTTTTTCCCTTCTTTTGTAACCAAACCAAAAGGAACATGGGTAATGTCGTCACTCCAATCGTAGCCCATCTCTTGCAAAACAGCTTTGAGCTGTTTAAAGTGGGCAGATTGCTCTTGACCAACGACATAGATAGATTTAGCAAATTGGTATTCGTTTTTACGGTAAAGGGCTGCAGCTAAGTCACGTGTGATATAGAGAGTTGCACCATCAGATTTCTTGATAAGGGCTGGATGTTCAATTCCATATTTCTCAAGATTCACAACTTGGGCACCTTCTGATTCAACAAGAAGGCCTTTTTCAGAAAGAATGTCTACAACAGCATCCATCTTATCGTTGTAGAAGGCTTCCCCATTGTAGCTGTCAAATTCGACTTGCAATTCATTGTAAAGACGGTTAAATTCTACTAAACTTTCATCACGGAACCATTGCCAAAGAGCGAGAGCTTCCTCGTCTCCATTTTCAAGTTTACGGAACCATTCGCGTGCTTCTTCATCCAAGCTAGGGTCATTTTCAGCTTCAGCATTGATACGAACGTAGAGTTTAAGAAGTTCATCGATTGGATGAGCTTTTACAGCTTCTTCGTCGCCCCATTTTTTGTAGGCAACAATCAACATCCCAAACTGTTTACCCCAGTCTCCCAAATGGTTGACCTTGACTGTTTGATAACCGATTTTTTGGAAAATATGTGATAAGCTATCTCCGATAACAGTTGAGCGCAGATGACCAATAGAGAATGGTTTAGCGATATTAGGACTAGACATGTCGATCACAACATTTTCTTGTTTGCCAATAGTTTGGTCAGCATAGTGTTCTTTTTCAGTGATAACAGCTTGCAATACTTGAGCAGAAATGGCAGATTTATCAAGGAAAAAGTTGACGTAAGGTCCTGTTGCGACAACCTTTTCAAAGGCTTGACTGTTAATCTTTTCAGCCAGTTCAGCCGCAATCATTTGAGGCGCTTTACGTTCGACTTTTGCAAGAGAAAAAGCAGGGAAAGCAATGTCTCCCATTTCTGAGTTTTTAGGGGTTTCCAGTAAATTTAAAATAGCCTCTTGGTCTAGGCTATCAATGACGCTAGCCAATTCGCTAGCAATCAATTCTTTTGTATTCATTAAGAGCTCCTTTTTGGACTTTTCTACTATTTTATCACAATTTTAAAGAAAGAAGAAAAAATTTTTGAAATCTCCTATTTTTTTGGTATAATATAGTTATAAAAATAGTTATAAATATTCACATAAGAGGATTTTATGAGAAAAAGAGATCGTCATCAGTTAATAAAAAAAATGATTACTGAGGAGAAATTAAGTACACAAAAAGAAATTCAAGATCGGTTGGAGGCGCACAATGTTTTTGTGACGCAGACAACCCTGTCTCGTGATTTGCGCGAAATCGGCTTGACCAAGGTCAAGAAAAATGATATGGTGTATTATGTACTAGCAAATGAGACAGAAAAGATTGATTTGGTTGAATTTTTGTCTCATCATTTAGAAGGCGTTGCAAGAGCAGAGTTTACCTTGGTGCTTCATACCAAACTGGGAGAAGCTTCTGTTTTGGCAAATATTGTAGATGCAAACAAGGATGAATGGATTTTAGGAACAGTTGCTGGTGCCAATACCTTATTGGTCATTTGTCGAGACCAGCACGTTGCCAAACTCATGGAAGATCGTTTGCTAGATTTGATGAAAGATAAGTAAGGTCTTGGGAGTTGCTCTCAAGACTTATTTTTGACAAGGAGAGACGGACAATGGCGACAGAAAAGCTATCACCCGGCATGCAACAGTATGTGGATATTAAAAAGCAATATCCAGATGCTTTTTTGCTCTTTCGTATGGGTGATTTTTATGAATTATTTTATGAGGATGCGGTCAATGCTGCGCAGATTCTGGAAATTTCCTTAACGAGTCGCAACAAGAATGCGGACAATCCGATTCCTATGGCGGGTGTTCCCTATCATTCTGCCCAACAGTACATCGATGTCTTGATTGAGCAGGGCTATAAGGTAGCCATTGCTGAGCAGATGGAAGATCCTAAACAAGCAGTTGGGGTTGTGAAACGAGAGGTTGTTCAGGTCATTACGCCAGGGACAGTGGTCGATAGCAGTAAGCCAGACAGTCAGAATAATTTTTTGGTTGCCATAGACCGTGATGGCAATCAATTTGGCTTAGCTTATATGGACTTGGTGACGGGTGATTTTTATGTGACAGGTCTTTTGGATTTCACGCTGGTTTGTGGGGAAATCCGTAATCTCAAGGCGCGAGAAGTGGTGCTGGGATACGACTTGTCTGAGGAAGAGGAACAAATCCTCAGCCGTCAGATGAACCTGGTGCTTTCCTATGAAAAAGAAGGCTTTGAGGACCTTCATTTACTAGATTCACGATTGGCAACTGTGGAGCAATCGGCATCTAGTAAATTGCTCCAATATGTTCATCGGACGCAGATGAGGGAATTGAACCACCTCAAACCTGTTATCCGCTATGAAATCAAGGATTTCTTGCAGATGGATTATGCGACCAAGGCTAGTCTGGATTTGGTTGAGAATGCTCGTTCGGGCAAGAAGCAAGGCAGTCTTTTTTGGCTTTTGGATGAAACCAAAACGGCTATGGGAATGCGTCTCTTGCGGTCTTGGATTCATCGTCCTTTGATTGATAAGGAGCGAATCATCCAACGTCAAGAAGTGGTGCAGGTCTTCCTCGACCATTTCTTTGAGCGCAGTGATTTGACAGACAGTCTCAAGGGTGTTTATGACATTGAACGCTTGGCTAGTCGGGTTTCTTTTGGCAAGACCAATCCCAAGGATCTCTTGCAGTTGGCGACTACCTTGTCTAGTGTGCCACGGATTCGTGGGATTTTAGAAGGAATGGAGCAATCTGCTCTAGCCTATCTCATTGAACAACTGGATGGAATCCCTGAGTTGGAGAGTTTGATTAGCGCAGCGATTGCTCCTGAAGCTCCTCATGTGATTACGGAAGGTGGCATTATCCGCACTGGATTTGATGAGACCTTAGACAAGTACCGTCGTGTGCTCAGAGAAGGGACTAGCTGGATTGCTGAAATTGAGGCTAAGGAGCGAGAAAACTCTGGTATCAGTACGCTCAAGATTGACTACAATAAAAAGGATGGCTACTATTTCCATGTGACCAATTCTCAACTGGGAAATGTGCCTGCTCACTTTTTCCGCAAGGCGACGCTGAAAAACTCAGAACGTTTTGGAACCGAAGAATTAGCCCGTATCGAGGGAGATATGCTGGAAGCGCGTGAGAAGTCAGCCAACCTAGAGTATGAAATCTTTATGCGTATTCGTGAAGAGGTCAGCAAGTACATCCAACGTTTACAAGCTCTAGCCCAAGGAATTGCGACGGTTGATGTCCTGCAAAGTCTAGCAGTTGTGGCCGAAACCCAGCATTTGATTCGACCTGAGTTTGGAGATGATTCGCGGATTGATATCCAGAAAGGGCGCCATGCTGTCGTTGAAAAGGTCATGGGGGCTCAGACCTATATTCCCAATACGATTCAGATGGCAGAAGATACCAGTATTCAACTGATTACAGGGCCAAACATGAGTGGGAAGTCTACCTACATGCGTCAGTTAGCCATGATGGCGGTTATGGCTCAGTTGGGTTCTTATGTGCCAGCAGAAAGTGCCCATTTACCGATTTTTGATGCGATTTTTACCCGTATCGGAGCAGCCGATGACTTGGTTTCAGGTCAATCAACTTTCATGGTGGAGATGATGGAGGCCAATAATGCCATTTCGCATGCAACCAAGAATTCTCTCATTCTCTTTGACGAGTTAGGGCGGGGAACCGCTACTTATGATGGGATGGCTCTTGCCCAATCTATCATCGAATACATTCACGAACATATCGGAGCCAAGACCCTCTTTGCGACCCACTACCATGAGTTGACTAGTCTGGAGTCCAGCTTGGAACACTTGGTCAATGTCCACGTGGCAACCTTAGAGCAGGATGGGCAGGTCACCTTCCTTCACAAGATTGAACCAGGACCAGCTGATAAATCCTACGGTATTCATGTTGCCAAGATTGCTGGCTTGCCAGTAGACCTTTTAGCAAGGGCGGACAAGATTTTGACTCAGTTAGAGAATCAAGGGACAGAAAGTCCTACTCCTATGAAACAAACAAGTACTGTCTCAGAACAGATTTCACTCTTTGATACGGCAGAAGAGCATCCTATCCTAGCAGAATTAGCTAAACTGGATGTTTACAATATGACACCTATGCAGGCTATGAATGTCTTGGTCGAGTTAAAACAAAAATTATAAAGAATGAATTACTTGTCATTCTAGCTATATCAAGGAGACTTCTTTGACAAGTTCCCACTTTTTTGTTAGAATAACATCACACAAACAGAATGAAAAGGAGCTGACGCATTGTCGCTCCCTTTTGTCTATTTTTTAAGGAGAAAGTATGCTGATTCAGAAAATAAAAACCTACAAGTGGCAGGCCTTAGCTTCGCTCCTGATGACAGGCTTGATGGTTGCTAGTTCACTTTTGCAACCGCGTTATCTGCAGGAAGTGTTAGACGCCCTCCTTGCTGGAAAATATGAAGCTATTTATAGTATCGGGGCTTGGTTGATTGGTGTGGCCGTGGTTGGTCTAGTTGCTGGTGGGCTCAATGTTGTCCTTGCAGCCTATATTGCCCAAGGAGTTTCATCAGACCTTCGAGAGGATGCCTTCCGTAAAATCCAAACATTTTCTTATGCTAATATTGAACAATTTAATGCGGGAAATCTAGTCGTTCGCATGACAAATGATATCAACCAGATTCAGAATGTCGTCATGATGACCTTCCAAATTCTTTTCAGACTTCCCCTCTTGTTCATCGGTTCGTTTATCTTGGCGGTTCAAACCTTACCTTCTCTGTGGTGGGTGATTGTTCTCATGGTAGTCTTGATTTTTGGTTTGACTGCTGTCATGATGGGAATGATGGGACCTCGTTTTGCCAAGTTTCAAACCCTTCTTGAACGCATCAATGCCATTGCCAAGGAAAATTTGCGTGGCGTTCGTGTGGTCAAGTCCTTTGTCCAAGAAAAAGAGCAATTTGCTAAGTTTACGGAGGTTTCAGACGAACTTCTCGGTCAAAACCTTTACATTGGTTATGCCTTTTCAGTAGTGGAACCCTTTATGATGTTGGTCGGCTACGGGGCGGTTTTCCTCTCTATTTGGCTGGTTGCTGGAATGGTTCAGTCGAATCCGTCTGTTGTTGGTTCCATCGCTTCTTTCGTTAATTACCTAAGCCAGATTATCTTTACCATTGTTATGGTTGGATTTTTGGGAAATTCTGTCAGTCGTGCTATGATTTCCATGCGTCGTATTCGAGAAATTCTTGACGCAGAGCCAGCCATGACCTTCAAGGATGTCCCAGATGAAGAGTTAGTCGGAAGTCTTAGTTTTGAAAATGTGACCTTTACCTATCCAATGGACAAGGAACCGATGCTGAAAGATGTGAGCTTTACTATTGAACCTGGTCAGATGGTTGGTGTCGTTGGAGCGACTGGTGCAGGAAAATCAACCTTGGCTCAATTGATTCCACGTCTTTTTGACCCACAGGAAGGGGCTATCAAAATCGGAGGCAGGGATATTCGAGAAGTGAGTGAAGGAACCCTGCGTAAAACAGTTTCTATCGTTCTCCAACGTGCTATTCTCTTTAGTGGAACGATTGCAGATAACTTGAGACAGGGCAAAGGAGATGCCACTCTATTTGAAATGGAGCGTGCAGCCAATATTGCCCAAGCCAGTGAATTCATTCATCGTATGGAGAAAACCTTTGAAAGTCCAGTTGAGGAACGAGGAACCAACTTCTCTGGTGGGCAAAAACAAAGGATGTCGATTGCGCGTGGGATTGTCAGCAATCCGCGTATTCTGATTTTTGACGATTCGACCTCGGCCTTGGATGCCAAGTCAGAGCGCCTGGTTCAAGAAGCCTTGAATAAGGACTTGAAGGGAACAACAACCATTATCATCGCGCAAAAGATTAGCTCGGTTGTCCATGCAGACAAGATCTTGGTTCTAGATCAAGGACGATTGATTGGTCAAGGCACGCATGCAGACTTGGTTGCCAACAATGCCGTTTACCGTGAAATCTACGAAACACAGAAAGGAAAGGAGGAGTAAAATGAAGACAGTTCAATTTTTTTGGAATTATTTTAAAGTCTATAAGCTATCATTTGTAGTTGTTATCCTGATGATTGTTCTGGCGACTCTTGCCCAAGCCCTCTTTCCAGTCTTTTCTGGACAAGCAGTGACGCAGTTAGCTAATTTAGTTCAAGCTTATCAAAATGGCAATCCAGAACTTGTTTGGCAAAGCCTATCAGGAATCATGGTCAATCTTGGTCTGCTGGTTTTAGTTCTATTTATCTCCAGCGTCATATACATGTGTCTCATGACGCGCGTGATTGCAGAGTCGACCAACGAGATGCGTAAAGGTCTCTTTGGTAAGCTTGCTCGCTTGACGGTTTCTTTCTTTGACCGCCGACAAGATGGAGATATCCTGTCTCGTTTTACCAGTGATTTGGATAATATTCTCCAAGCCTTTAATGAAAGTCTGGTTCAGGTCATGAGCAATATTGTTTTATACATTGGTCTGATTCTTGTCATGTTTTCGAGAAATGTGACCCTGGCCCTCATCACTATTGCCAGCACACCAGTGGCCTTTCTTATGTTGATTTTCATCGTGAAAATGGCCCGCAAATACACCAACCTCCAACAAAAAGAGGTAGGGAAACTCAACGCCTATATGGATGAGAGTATCTCAGGCCAAAAAGCCGTGATTGTGCAAGGAATTCAAGAGGATATGATGGCAGGATTTCTTGAACAAAATGAGCGCGTGCGCAAGGCAACCTTTAAAGGAAGAATGTTTTCAGGAATTCTTTTCCCTGTCATGAATGGGATGAGTCTGGTCAACACAGCCATCATTATCTTTGCTGGTTCAGCTGTACTTTTGAATGATAAGTCTATTGAAACAAGTACAGCCCTAGGTCTGATTGTTATGTTTGCCCAATTTTCTCAGCAATACTACCAGCCTATTATTCAAGTTGCAGCTAGTTGGGGAAGTCTCCAGTTGGCCTTTACAGGTGCTGAACGGATTCAGGAAATGTTTGACGCAGAGGAAGAAATCCGACCTGAAAAGGCTCCAATCTTCACTCAGTTGCAAGAAGGTGTTGAAATTAGTCATATTGATTTTTCATACTTGCCTGATAAACCTATTTTGAAAGATGTTAGCATTTCTGCCCCTAAAGGCCAGATGACAGCAGTTGTTGGTCCGACTGGGTCAGGGAAAACGACCATTATGAACCTCATCAATCGTTTTTATGATGTTGATGCTGGTGGTATTTATTTTGATGGCAAAGACATTCGTGACTATGATTTGGATAGTCTCAGAAGCAAGGTGGGAATTGTCTTGCAAGATTCGGTCTTGTTTAGCGGAACCATTCGAGACAATATCCGTTTCGGTGTGCCAGATGCCAGTCGGGAAATGGTTGAGTCAGCAGCCAAAGCAACCCATATTCACGACTATATCGAAAGTTTACCTGACAAATACGATACTCTTATAGATGATGAGCAGAGCATCTTTTCGACTGGACAGAAACAATTGATTTCTATCGCTCGAACCCTGATGACAGATCCAGAAGTCCTCATTCTAGATGAAGCAACTTCAAACGTAGATACGGTGACAGAAAGCAAGATTCAGCATGCTATGGAGGCGGTTGTAGCGGGTAGAACCAGTTTTGTCATTGCCCATCGCTTGAAAACCATTCTCAATGCAGACCAGATTATTGTCCTTAAAGATGGAGAAGTCATTGAACGCGGTAATCACCATGAACTCTTGAAACTAGGTGGATTCTACTCAGAACTCTATCACAATCAATTTGTCTTCGAATAAGAAAGAAGTTGTCCTATGGGGCAGCTTTTTCTTGTCCATAAAAAATATTTATCACATCCTTAAAAAAAACATATTAGACGAAAGGTGTTTTGAGTGATATGATAGGACTATCGTTAATATTCGAAAGGAGAGACATCATGGCTAGAACGGTTGTAGGAGTTGCTGCAAATCTATGTCCCGTAGACGCAGAAGGCAAAAACATTCATTCATCTGTATCTTGTAGATTCGCAGAGAGCATTCGTCAAGTCGGCGGTCTCCCTTTAGTCATTCCTGTTGGTGATGAGTCAGTTGTACGCGATTATGTGGAAATGATTGACAAGCTTATTTTGACAGGCGGTCAAAATGTCCATCCTCAGTTTTATGGAGAGAAAAAGACCATCGAGAGTGATGATTACAATCTAGTCCGTGATGAGTTTGAACTGGCCCTCTTGAAGGAAGCTCTCCGTCAGAATAAACCAATTATGGCAATCTGTCGCGGTGTTCAACTTGTCAATGTTGCCTTTGGGGGAACCCTAAATCAAGAAATCGAAGGTCATTGGCAAGGACTACCTTTCGGAACATCTCACTCTATTGAGACAGTGGAGGGAAGCGTGGTGGCTAAGCTATTTGGGAAAGAAAGTCAGGTCAATTCCGTCCATCGTCAGAGTATCAAAGAATTGGCACCTAATTTCCGTGTAACTGCTATTGATCCAAGAGACCAGACCATCGAAGCGATTGAATCTATCGACGAACACCGCATTATCGGTTTGCAGTGGCATCCAGAGTTTCTGGTTAATGAAGAAGAT
Source organism: Streptococcus sp. 596553 (assembly GCF_900411395.1). Classification (GTDB taxonomy): domain Bacteria; phylum Bacillota; class Bacilli; order Lactobacillales; family Streptococcaceae; genus Streptococcus; species Streptococcus mitis_BA. The sequence goes on from NZ_OXCQ01000013.1 coordinate 35,917, forward strand.
GGTAATTTAGAATTATTTGAGTATTTATTGAATGAACTATAACGACTGGTGTATCTGGTCGTTCTTTCTTTTATTTTTTCAAAATTTTTGGAATATGGAATTTTTACGCAAACGTTTGAATTCTGATAAAAATTGGAGAAATTCGACAAAAAAACTTGAAAAAAACGAAGGTAAGCGTTATGATAGAAAAGAAGAAATATTGGAGGAATAACATGTCACATATTAAATTTGATTATTCAAAAGTTTTAGACAAATTTGTTGCACCACATGAAGTGGAATACATGCAAGCACAAGTAACAGCAGCAGATGAATTGATCCGTAAAGGAACTGGTGCTGGTAGCGACTTCTTAGGATGGTTGGACCTTCCTGAAAACTACGACCGCGAAGAATTTGACCGCATCTTGAAAGCTGCTGAGCAAATCAAATCAGACAGCGATGTTTTGGTTGTGATCGGTATCGGTGGATCTTACCTTGGTGCCAAAGCAGCAATCGACTTCTTGAACCACCACTTTGCAAACTTGCAAACAAAAGAAGAACGTAAAGCTCCACAAATCCTTTACGCTGGAAACTCAATCTCATCTACTTACCTTGCTGACTTGGTAGAGTATGTTGCAGACAAAGACTTCTCAGTAAACGTGATTTCTAAATCAGGTACAACAACTGAACCAGCTATCGCTTTCCGTGTCTTCAAAGAACTCTTGGTTAAGAAATACGGTCAAGAAGAAGCCAACAAACGTATCTATGCAACAACTGACCGCCAAAAAGGTGCTGTTAAGGTTGAAGCAGACGCTAACGGTTGGGAAACATTTGTGGTTCCAGATGACATCGGTGGACGCTTCTCAGTATTGACAGCCGTTGGTTTGCTTCCAATCGCTGCATCAGGAGCTGACATCAAAGCCCTTATGGAAGGTGCGAATGCAGCTCGCAAAGACTACACTTCAGATAAAATCTCTGAAAACGAAGCTTACCAATACGCAGCAGTTCGTAACATCCTTTACCGTAAAGGTTATGCAACTGAGATCTTGGTAAACTACGAGCCATCACTTCAATACTTCTCAGAATGGTGGAAACAATTGGCTGGTGAATCAGAAGGAAAAGACCAAAAAGGTATCTACCCAACTTCAGCCAACTTCTCAACTGACTTGCACTCCCTTGGTCAATTTATCCAAGAAGGAACTCGTATCATGTTTGAAACAGTCATCCGTGTTGACAAACCTCGTAAGAACGTGATTATCCCTAGCTTGGAAGAAGACCTTGACGGACTTGGTTACCTTCAAGGAAAAGACGTTGACTTTGTAAACAAAAAAGCAACTGATGGTGTTCTTCTTGCCCACACAGATGGTGATGTACCAAACATGTACGTGACCCTTCCAGAGCAAGATGCCTTCACTCTTGGTTACACTATCTACTTCTTCGAATTGGCTATCGCCCTTTCAAGTTACTTGAATGCTATCAACCCATTTGACCAACCAGGTGTTGAAGCTTACAAACGTAACATGTTTGCCCTTCTTGGAAAACCAGGATTTGAAGAATTGAGCAAAGAACTTAACGCACGTCTATAATAGAAGAAAAGAGTGGTTTGTCCACTCTTTTTACTCTCTTTATCCATAGAAATTGGACTCAGCCAAGACTTGTGATATAATATAGAGAGCAAAAAGGCAGACGCCTAGAGACTTTATAGGAGAAACTATGTCAAAAGATATCCGCGTACGTTACGCACCAAGTCCAACAGGACTACTACACATCGGGAATGCCCGTACAGCATTGTTCAATTACCTTTATGCACGTCATCACGGTGGAACTTTTATTATCCGTATTGAAGATACTGACCGTAAACGACATGTCGAAGATGGTGAACGTTCACAGCTTGAAAACCTTCGTTGGTTGGGCATGGATTGGGATGAAAGCCCAGAAACACATGAAAATTACCGCCAGTCTGAACGTTTGGACTTGTATCAAAAATACATCGACCAATTGCTAGCTGAAGGAAAAGCCTACAAATCTTACGTTACAGAAGAAGAGTTGGCAGCGGAACGCGAACGCCAAGAAGCAGCTGGCGAAACACCACGCTACATCAATGAATACCTGGGTATGAGTGAAGAAGAAAAAGCAGCTTACATCGCAGAACGTGAAGCAGCAGGAATCATCCCAACAGTTCGCTTGGCTGTCAATGAGTCAGGTATCTACAAGTGGCATGATATGGTCAAAGGTGATATCGAATTTGAAGGTGGCAATATCGGTGGTGACTGGGTTATCCAAAAGAAAGACGGTTACCCAACATACAACTTTGCCGTTGTCATCGATGACCATGATATGCAAATTTCTCACGTAATCCGTGGAGATGACCACATTGCTAATACACCAAAACAGCTCATGGTTTATGAAGCACTTGGTTGGGAAGCTCCAGAGTTTGGTCACATGACTTTGATTATCAACTCTGAAACTGGGAAAAAATTGTCTAAACGTGACACCAACACCCTTCAGTTTATTGAAGACTACCGTAAAAAAGGCTATTTACCAGAAGCAGTCTTTAACTTTATTGCTCTTCTTGGTTGGAACCCAGGTGGCGAAGATGAAATCTTCTCTCGTGAAGAATTGATTAAACTTTTCGATGAAAACCGCCTGAGCAAGTCTCCAGCAGCCTTTGATCAGAAGAAACTCGACTGGATGAGCAATGATTATATCAAGAAGGCAGACCTAGAAACTATCTTTGAAATGGCAAAACCATTCTTAGAGGAAGCAGGTCGATTGACTGACAAAGCTGAAAAATTAGTTGAGCTCTATAAACCACAAATGAAATCAGTAGATGAGATTATCCCATTGACAGATCTCTTCTTCTCAGATTTCCCAGAATTGACCGAAGCAGAGCGCGGAGTCATGGCGGGTGAAACAGTCCCAACAGTTCTTGAAGCCTTCAAAGCAAAACTTGAAGCGATGACAGATGATGAATTTGTGGCAGAGAATATCTTCCCACAAATTAAAGCAGTCCAAAAAGAAACAGGTATTAAAGGGAAAAATCTTTTCATGCCTATTCGTATCGCTGTTTCAGGTGAAATGCATGGACCAGAATTACCAGATACGATCTTCTTGTTAGGCCGCGAAAAATCAATCCAGCATATCGAAAACATGCTAAAAGAAATCTCTAAGTAAGAAAGGTACAATAATGGACATCTGGGAAAAGATGTACGAAGAAGCACAGAAGCTATACAATCCACATGAAGTATCAGACTTTGTTTATGCCAATCATGTTGTAGCTGCAGTAGAAGCAGAAGATGGACAAATATTTACAGGATTCTGTATGGAGGGAACCTGTGGTGTTTTCCATCTCTGCGCAGAGCGGGCAGCTCTCTTCAATATGTACCAATTTTCAGGACAAACTAAGGTTAAAAAAGTATTAGCCTTTCGAGACAAACCACCTTATGGTGGAAGTTCAGCCATGCCTTGTGGAGCGTGCAGAGAATTCCTTTTAGAGTTGAACGCTGAAAATAAAGATGCAGAATTCATGATGGACTACGATAGAAGAAAGATAGTGAAAGTCGCAGAACTAATGCCCTATTGGTGGGGAGAAGAACGTGCTTCTAAGTTTAATGGACAATAGAAGAGTCAGTACAATTCTGGCTCTTTTTACTATAATTTGAAAAAGTTGATTTGAAAAAAAGGTAAATTCCCAAACTAACTTCCACTGCTAATCCAAGTGGAAGTTAATCTGATAAAAATCGTAAAAACCAGTGGAAATCCGTGTCAGGGTAAGTTCCATTGGTTTTAAACATGCTTGATTTCATCGCTTTTATAGCTGAAAGAAATAGAAAAAAAGAGCGCACAAAATCCCCTCATCTGAAAGCGTTTCATATTAAGTTCCGCTATGGTGGAAGTTAGTGTGAGACGTTTGAATAGGGTTTTAGGTTAGTTTTTAGAACTTATGTTGGAGTAATGTAGACGACTGACAGACGTCTTCTGCAGGTATTTTAGAAATGCCGAGAAGCTTAGGAATCTCTTCTCCATAAGTAAAGGCAAAGAGTTCATAAGCTGACTTTCCATTCAAAGCAGCACGTTTGACGCTGTTGACATGAGAGCAGACGAGATTGATGTCCTCTTGAGTTAAATTGTCAAAAGAAGTTCCTTTAGGTAGAATGTCGCGAATCAGCGTGTGATTTTTCTCAATTCTCCCTTTCTGGTCAGAGCGATTAGGGTCACAAAAGAAGAGTTTACTCTCTCCTCGCACATCCATTTCGATGTCATCAACCCTGGCAAACTCTCCACCATTATCGGTAAGAATGACAGGGAAGAGTTGGAAGAAATCTTTGTCCGCTTGGTGAAGAGTGTTCTTGATGTCATAGAGATGTTTGGTAACCTCAAGGGCAGTTTTATTATCCAGAAGTCTAGCGAAGATAAAGTTACAGAAAGATAGATTGAAGGTGAGTAGGACTTTACCTCCCATTCTCCCCATAACTGTGTCCATTTCCAGCCAAGAGTCTAGTTGATTCAGTGCTAAATAGTTTTGGAAATCCTCATAGGAACGGCCTTTTTTAGCTTCTTTAGGGATGGAAGGTAGCTTACTTTTTCGTCTTTCTTTGAATTTAA
>NZ_OXCQ01000011.1 GCF_900411395.1 Streptococcus sp. 596553
GCCGGAAGTAGTTGGGGGTTGCCCCCTGTGAGATATGGAAGTCGCTTAGCTCTAGGGAGTTTAGCTCAGCTGGGAGAGCATCTGCCTTACAAGCAGAGGGTCAGCGGTTCGATCCCGTTAACTCCCATTTTAGCGGGTGTAGTTTAGTGGTAAAACTACAGCCTTCCAAGCTGTTGTCGCGAGTTCGATTCTCGTCACCCGCTTTGAACTTTGTTCTTTGTACCAAGTTTTTAACTTGGGCGCGTAGCTCAGGTGGTTAGAGCGCACGCCTGATAAGCGTGAGGTCGGTGGTTCGAGTCCACTCGTGCCCATAGTGTTTAGTCCATTAGTAGGGGATTGGAATATTATCTGTTCACTAATAGGACACGGGCTTGTTCCCGTATAAACTATTTTGGAGGATTACCCAAGTCCGGCTGAAGGGAACGGTCTTGAAAACCGTCAGGCGTGTAAAAGCGTGCGTGGGTTCGAATCCCACATCCTCCTTTTATATTAACGCGGGATGGAGCAGCTCGGTAGCTCGTCGGGCTCATAACCCGAAGGTCGTAGGTTCAAATCCTGCTCCCGCAATAAGGCTCGGTAGCTCAGTTGGTAGAGCAATGGATTGAAGCTCCATGTGTCGGCGGTTCGATTCCGTCTCGCGCCATTTATATATTTTGGAAGGGTAGCGAAGAGGCTAAACGCGGCGGACTGTAAATCCGCTCCTTCGGGTTCGGGGGTTCGAATCCCTCCCCTTCCATTTTACGGGCATAGTTTAAAGGTAGAACTAAGGTCTCCAAAACCTTCAGTGTGGGTTCAATTCCTACTGCCCGTGTTAATAGAATTATGGCGGGTGTGGTGAAGTGGTTAACACACCAGATTGTGGCTCTGGCATGCGTGGGTTCGATCCCCATCACTCGCCTATTTTATATTATTGGGGTATAGCCAAGCGGTAAGGCAAGGGACTTTGACTCCCTCATGCGTTGGTTCGAATCCAGCTACCCCAGTTACTATTTGCCGGCGTGGCGGAATTGGCAGACGCGCTGGACTCAAAATCCAGTGTCCGCAAGGACGTGCCGGTTCGACCCCGGCCGCCGGTATAGTATAGAGTTAAGGAACGTTGATAAATCGGCGTTCCTTTTTGATTTGGTCAACTTTTGGTCAATAATTCTATTTCTTAACTAAACTCGTCAAAACAGCACGAACTTTGTTATTTTCAATATCTGCTTTTTCCTTTATCAGATGGCCGTAAGTTTCAGTTATTTGCTTAATATCTCGATGCCCCATTAATTTTGAGACTGCCCAAATATCAACACCCATTGCTAACATTGTTGAACAATACGTGTGTCTCAGACCTGTGCTTGTCATAGTTTGAGGATAAATTTTCAAATCTTTTAAAATTTGTTTTAGATGCTTATTTATTCCTGCATTTGTTACAATCTTATAATTCAAATCTACTAAAATCATATTTTCGTTATTTGTAATTGTACCGTTTTCAATGAATACAGTTTGTTCTTGTTTTAATTTTTTTAGAATAGTTAAAGTATCATTATCAACAGGAATTGTACGGATTGATTCTTCTGTTTTTGGGTTTGCCCATCGTTTTCTAGCTGTATCATATCGTCTATAAGTTTTGATTTCTGAATTTTCCCACAACACACAATCCCATGTGAGACCTGCAACCTCTCCTGCACGCATTCCTGTTTTTAGTTGAATTAATAGTAAATATGGAACTATAGAAGTAGTTAAATCAAGATTGTTTTCTAAATATGTTACTAGTTTTTGATAGTCATCAAAGCTATGAATATATTTTTCATCTCTTCTTTTTTTAGGGGGACGACCTGAAATAATGACACCTTCAGTAAAATCTTCTATATTAAGCTTATCTCGTTTCGCAAATACAATCACATTTCTAATTTCCGCATTCATTCTACTAACATTGTCACGACAATTTGTTTCAGCGTACTTGTTTATAAAACCTTGGTATTCGCTTGCTTTAATTTTTAAAGCTGGTTTGTCTTTGAAATATTCTTTGATAAACTTACCACGCAATAAATGTTTATTAAATGTAGACTCTGCTTTTCCGAGTGGTTTAACTGTTAATTCTAACCACTTTTCCCATAGAGCATAGAATGTAATATTTTTATCAATTATTGCACCATTGAGCAATTTTAACTCAAGAGCTAACGCTTCAATTTCTGCTTCTCTTTTTGTTTTAAAGCCTGAATTTGAAGCAACTACCTTTTTATTTTTATCAAAAATTCTATAATCCCATAAATTCTTCTTTCCTCGTTTTCTGAATGAAACTGACATGATTACCTCTTCTCTAAAGACGATAACCAAGATATTATCTTGATTATCGTATCATAAACTAAAGATTTCTGCAAAGTTTTCTTCAAAAAATTGTTTTGTTTTGCTGGCTAAGAAGTAGTACCGTCCGCCTTGATTATCTGGATATTTCACAAAACCATCCTTGTTTTTATCAATATCGATTTTTGAGCGAATATCAGGCTGATAAAGAACATGTTTTAATAACCAAGGGCGAGATACTGATAACATGTTTAAGACATCATCTAAGCTAATATATTTCCCTTTTGAGGCTTGCTTCTTTAAGTCAAGATATTCATCTTTCTCTACTATAATGTGTGTTTTAGGAAGATTCACTTCCAAATTTTCTATTTTAATTGAGATTTTATCCGTCATATAAGTTTTCCTTTCATCGTTTTACTTGAATACATCCCACGGCTTCTTTTCTTTCTTTAGTTCATCTTTTCGATTATTTAAAAATATAATCGTATCAGGAGAGGGTTTATACTTTGTTTTGAAATGAATCAAAACATTCTTGAAAAATTCAGAAATTGCTTCCTCACCATAGATTTTTTGAATCTTGTATAAAAACGATTCTAAACCACTGTTTTTCAATAAGTAAATATAGGTAGCTAATAAGTCATTTTTTCGCCTTGGTTTTGACCTCAATAAATCAAAATCGGTTGAAACATATTCCAACATAACTTTTGAAATATCCCATAATTCATCATTTTTGAAAAATAAATATTTGTCCGTAAATCGTTGAAAAATCAGGCTCGATAGTTCTTTATCGTTTCTACATTTTAAAATATCTAGACCAGTTTGATTAGCGTAACCCTGCCTAATTGACATTTCAAATCGCACCCAATCTTGACATTTTAGGGCTTCGTCATAATAGATACCTTTCTTTTTCTCCTGTTCCAGTTTTTTATCATAGATGCGCAGAAGTAGAGAATTTCCCTTGTTTGCTTTGCTACCAACATAAATTGTTTCTACCCTGTTGTTAGTATTGATAGTGCTGATATTTGACTGATTCTTTCTCAATTTGATTGTATTTGTAAAACTGTCAACATATTTTGATTTTATTGTTGACTTATTTAACTCCTGATGAATCTGATTCACTTTCAAACCTTCATCTATAAAATCAATCGCAAAATCAATTTTTGAAACTCTACAACTACCGCTAAAATAATTTTCTAATTCAAAAATTTTTTGAACTAATTGACGATACGAAATTTTTTGATTATCTTCGTCCCTTCGTTTCATGTAATGTTTTAAACCTTGACCCGAGAATTTGAGAAAAATTCCCATCCTTGGGCTATCCGTGTTAAAACATAACAGAATTTCAAATTCATCAAAATTGACAATATAATTGTAGCCTGCAAATCCTTTTTCATTTAACTTATAGTTAACCGTGTACTTTTCTAATTCCAATAATTCATCAATTTTTAAACAGATATTAGAAGCAAATGCTTCATAATTAGACATCATTTCATTGAAATCAGGCAAAAATACAAATGAAATTTCATCAACATCACATTGAATCATATAACATAACTCCTTCTTCTAATTGCTCTGGGGTGGGAAGGGGGTCATTACTAGACCCCCATGAATGCTAGTAACCCATTATTCACGCTTTTTTCTTAATCGTTGACCGTATAAGAATGCTCTTTTAAATGTACTAATCTTTTCCAAACCGTGTTCGTGTAGATTAATGTTCCAAAATTTCCGTGGTTTGCTGAACTGTCCATCACTAGTCATGATATAGCCAGCAAATCTGGGCGCATGATTATCAATATTATCTGTTTCTCCAAATACCATGCGAGCCAATTCGTCCGTTATAGCGCCATTTGACAAACAGATACGAACACCTAAGTTATCTCTAATAGCTGTTGAAAGCAACTCAGAACGCGGTTGTTGCATACAGATACAGATATAGACACCACTAGAGCGAGAGCGAGACACAATGGACAAAACCAAATCTTGAACCCTTTTTCTCATCTTATTATCTGTAATGCTCGAAAGCATAGCTGAATACTCTTCGATAACACACAACTTCATTTTCATCTCTTTACCGAAATTCACAAAAATTGCGCCAGTAATGTCATCACGTGCTGATAATTTTGCAATTTCTTTTTCACGTTTCATAACTAATTCCAACAATTCTTCAAAATATGCTAAAATCTCTTCACTATCAGAAAGAATCACACCTTTTTGAAGAAACTCCCATGAACTAAACTCCGATTTTACATCTAAGATTGTTAAATCAACCTCTGAATCAAACATAAAAACTTGAGAGAGTAACGATTTCAAAAATGTTGTCTTAGAACTGGATGTGTTTCCAACTATGAGAGCGTGAATATTTTTTAGAAGTGAAAATGTTAAGCCTTCTTCAACTGTTATTTCAAAATCATTTGACGGTCTTAATTCTGTTATACTTTTAGGTCGTAGCTGTCTTGCTTTTGCTTCCACAATATCATCTAATAAGTAAATAAACTCTGTATTATCTTCACTTAACCAATAATCTAAAACAATCAAAGAACGATTTTTACCCACTAAACAAGCTGATAACATTTCCGCAAACTTTTCTAAATCTTCATTAGTCTGGTCAGCTAATTTTTTGATTTTAACCGTGATGCGCCTGCTTAGCTTCTCGAAGCTCGCATGCGCTTTACTAACATCTATGAATTTGCTACCAACTTTGCGATTCGCAGTTACTGAATCTAACAATGCTTTGTGTGTCTGTCGTTCTATCAATCTTAATTGATAGTATAAAGATATTGAGCCAATTTTTGATAGTCTCAAAACAAATCGAACCAGTAAAACAAGATTAACCCAAAGCAAGACAGCTATTCCCATTACTTCAAAAATGAATCCAAATTTTAAAATACCAATACTTATTCCTTTAAATACTAACCATCTAACAACAATCCCAACCGATAGTAACCCAACTCCAAAAATTTGGAGTAGAGTTACAAAACTTGGGAAATTCGGCATTAAATGACCTGTATTTTCATTTAACCTGTACCTAATCATAAATACCTACATATCTCTTTCATTTCATTTAACATGTTGCGGCGCTTGAATTCCAAATACATATACGAGCGAATAAAATCAGTGTAACGTCCATCTGAGTAAACTAGACTCAAATTCACGAAAGATGAAACTCGTCCTTCAACTTCAGAATTAATGTATGCTGATAAAATCTTTCGTAGTTCAATGGGCAAGTCTAAAGCTGTTAAATCATCTAATTCTTTAAAAATGTCTTTCATATCTATTTCCTCTTTACTTTAAACTAACTTCGTTGACATCTTCAGCCCAAACTTCTATAACATCATAACTTTTATACTTGTTTTTTCCTCTGGGATTGACTAACTGATATAAATGTCTAAACTGAATCTTGTTCGCAATCTCCAAACTTGGAACAACAAGACTAATCAATTTAACCGAACCGTCATCGCGAGGCATCGAAAGAAACACTTCGTAGCCGATTGATTTGTCTGAAAAGACTGGGGCGTTTTTACCATTACTATTTTTCTCAAAACCGATAATTGGGAAGAATGGCTGTGGCTCAGTAACGCTAACAGCTACGCAAGTTGAGATATTAGTAAGAGCTGGGGCAGTACGACGGTCGTTTACAATTGAATCGCCTGATTGTTTTGAATTGCTTCCAAATAAGCCTGTTTGCAATAATTTTTCCATTAGTTTTACCTTTACTAGCTTGAAGCTAGTTCTTTCTTTTAAAGCTTTCTTGTAAATATTTGAACCTTCTTTATTTACATTTTAAGTGTATCATGATTAAGATTGACTGTCGATTGAGAGAAAAAACAGACATTTAAAAACATTCTCATACAACTATTTTAATCATGTGACATGAAATGAAATTAAGTGATTCATCATTCACAAGATAAGTATATCAAAAATCTAATTGTATTGAATTGAAATAAAACAAAAGGATATTCAAAGAACTATGATACAACTAAAATAATTATGTAATATAAAACTAGTATATATAAAGGAAGAAATAGTTGTACAATAAAGTTTTGAAAATAAATTATAAAATCGGTTGCAACGTACAATCTATTGTGTTATACTCTAAATATAAACTTATAGAAAGTAGGACATTAAATGTTTAAAAACACAGTAGAGTTTATAAATCGTTCAACGATTGATGCAGTACCTGAAAAAATCAAAAATTTTAAAGCTGAACAGTTACAGCAAGGAAAAAAATATTATTGGTATATGTTTCTACATGATGAAAGAATTGGAAAAGTATCTGATATGTTTGCATACTATGGAGGAAACAAAGAGACAGCTAAGCAAAAAATGAGTCGATTAATGAAAGATGGTCGAAGTCATCTCTCTGAAAATGTTTTAGAGTTGCTTTCTAAGAATATGAATTTAAGTATTTCTGAATTGCTGTGGGGTAATGAAGAAGACTGGAAGAAATTGCTCCCTTCAATCTTTTATTTAATTGTTTTTGAATCTATTAACGCTTCTGATTTTAAAACAATTAGAGAGCAACAATTGAAATCAAATATGCTCGAAGTTTTGAAAGAGTCTGTCTTGTTTTCAAGTGAATTAGCTAAAAAAGAAATCGAAGCAGACTTATCTGATGGTATTGTTGCATTTGATATTTTTGATAAGAATTTATTTAAAGTTATTTCAAGACTTTATCAAAAAGAAGTAGAAGAAAAATTTTATAGAGTATTTAAAGAATTCTTTATTGAAAAAAAATATTATTTGAAAAAATTAGATAATAGAATAATTGATTTTGCGGAGCGAGTGTATAAAGAAGTTATTTTTGATAACAAGAAAACAGAAGATTCTTTAGGAATTCAGGTTTATCAGCATTCAAATTTATTTTTGAATGCTGATTATAGAGAATATAGAACAAGTATTATACAAAAGAAATCCTTGAATGAAGTAGTACTAGAAAAGGGGCAAGTATTAGAACATTATTTGGATGAAGAACAAAGAATGATACTTGAACAAGTTTCAAAATTTGTCAGTGGTTTAGATAAGATTCAGAGAAGACAAGATGAACGCTTAGGATATCGAAAGAACAACAAAAATTTATTCAAATATGGATTTGATTTTGTAAAATTTGATGAAGAATATTTTAGAGAATCAGAAGAGAAAGTAGAAGAAACTATGATATCTACTGAACAAATGAGCGCAGATTTGAAAAAATTAGATATGTAAAAAAAACAACCGCTAGAATTTTTAGCGGTTGTTTATGTTATTCAATAAGGTTGCTATTGCATCAATTATATCTGTTTTTTGTGGTTCTGGTATTTGTTCAAGTTGATTAATAATCTTTTCAATTTCTTTACTCTTTTCTGGAAAATCGAAATTAAAAAATGTTTTTTCATCTACCTCAAGAGCCGTTATGATTTTGTTTAACGTTTGTATTTGAAAATTATATTTTTCATTTTCAATATTATGTATATGTTTAGAACCCAAACCAGCCAGTTCAGAAAGTTTTTCTTGGCTAAGTCCTTTGGTTAGTCGCAAATATCTAATTCTTTTTGCAATAAATGTTTGTAAGTTGTTTTGATTCATAGTTTTTACCTTTACCTAATATTATTTTAAAGATAAACATTATAAATAATAAGTAGTACAAATTACACTTGTATACTATATAAGTGTTGAACATTACACCATATAATGATAAAATAGTGTAGTAAAACTATAAAAATTAGCTCATTTTATCAGCCATCAAAGGAGAAAATGATGAAGAAACTGAAAACCCTCACAACCTCAACAGCTATTGCGCTTGCGTCTGTTGGTGGAACTGCATTTGCTCAAGAAGCAACTACTACAACAGCAGTTGATGCAACTGCTGTCAATGAACCAGCTCTTGTTTCTAAACCTGTAGCTGACGCAAAACCAGAAGTGAAGAAATCTTCTGATGTCAAGCCTTCTCTTGATGCTCAAGCGTCTACTGTTAAGCAAGTTGAAGCTGAAAGTGAAACAGCAAAAGCTGAAGCTACTTCTGCTAACCAAGCTGTTACAACTACCGAAACTGCTTTGACAAGCGCTAAAGAGAACTTGAAGTCAGCGGAAGCTGTTAAAGCAAATGCTACAGAAGAAAATATCACTGCTACAAAAACTAAACAAGACGCTAATGTAAAAGCTCAAGAAGCCAATCAAAAAGCAACTGAAGCATCTACTGAAGCGATTAAAGCACAAACTGAAACTGTAGCAAGTGAAACAGCTAACGTTGCAAGCGCAACAAGTAAGAAAGCTGAAGCGGATAAAACAGTAACCGCTAAAGAAGCGAATGTAAAATCAGCTGAAGACGCGCTAAATGGTTCAGGACTTGGCGAAGCAAAAGCCTCACTTACCCAAGCTGAAAAAGATATTGAACAAGCCAATGCCAATATCTCAAGCGCAACAACAGCTGTCGAAACTGCTAAGAAAGCAGATAGTGACCGCGCAGATGCCATCAAACAAGCTGAGAACAATGTGAATGTCAAAAATGACGCCTTGAAATTAGCTAAAGAAATGATGGACGCCGACCAAAATAAAGTGGATTCTATCCAAAAAAAAGCAGATGCTACAGCGTCTAAAGAAAAAGAAGCTCAAACTTCCTTGGATGCAGAAAAAGCTCGCTCTGGTGAAGCTGTTATTCATATGGGAAATCCAGTTCACCATTTGACAGATGAAGAAAAAGCTTACTATGGTCTTGATAAGAACTATATCACATTTAAAGATGCACTTAGCTATTATGCAAATAACAGTTGGAAAGAAGATGGTAAAGCTAATCGTTTAATGATGCTTACAGCTGCTAAAATGTATAAAGCTCTTACAGTTGATTTCAACAAAAACGATGCCAACCGTAAAGTGGATATTGATAATTTAACAGATGCTGAAATTGCTGAAGTTAGTGATTTCTATGCTAAATTAGTAAATGTCTTGCAAGAAAATATGGGATATCCTACAACATATAGAGCTTATGCTGCTCAAGATACACTTGAACATAGCAAGAAAATGGCAAAAGCCTATGAAGCTCGTGGAACTGACCCTGCTATGGCTGGTCATATTCGCGAAAACAATGGTGTAGAAAACTTAGCTTCAATTTATGCTAGTGATGATATTTCAACAATGCAAGATTTGAAAAATTCTGCATTACGTGCTTTCAAAAATTATTCATTCCTTGATAAACATGCTAATTGGGGACATTTGAATAACAACCTAAACGGTGGTGGTGTTGCAATGACTGTCGCTAATATCAATGGTAAACGTTGGTTTGTCAACTCATTTGGTAGCGATGGTAAACATAAAATCAACCTCAACCAAGACCTTGCCCAACTTGAAGCAAAACTAGCTGAAGCACAAAAACAAAACAGCCAAGCTCAAACTGCTCTTACAAATGCTAAAGCAGAATTGGCAGAAGCTTCACGCAAATATGCTTCTGCACTTGACGCGAAAACAGATGCTGAAAAAGAATTGGCAAACAAATCAGCTAGTCCACTTCAAACAGAAGTTGCTGAAAAGAACTTGCAATTAGCAAACCTTGCTTTGAAAAATGCACAAGAACGTAAAGCAACTGCTGAAACAGCTGTTGAAAACTTCTCAAGAAGCCAAGCAGAAAAACAAACTGCTCTTGAAACAGCTAAAGATGAACTAGCTACAGCTAAAACTGCCCAAAAAGATGCTGAAACTGCTCTTACAAATGCGCAAGCAAAATTGCAAGCAGAAGAAAACAAGTTAAAAGCTCTTCAAGACGAACAAGCAAAACTACATGCAGAAAAAGACCAATTGGTGTCAGATGCGAAAGCAATTGCAACAGAATTGAGTGCTTATCTAAACGCAGATAAGAATCTTGCAGATGCGCAAGCAAAAGTAGCTGATTTAGAAACAAAATTGACTCAAGCAAAATCTTCTGCAAAATTGGCACAAGAAAAATTTGATGCCGTTACAGCTAAATTGCAAGCTGAACAAGCTAAATTAGCTGAAATCCAAGAAGAGTTTGATAAGTTAGTCAAGGCTGAAAGAAAAGACTACTACAATTTATCAGGTTGGTATCTGGAGTATCTTGCAGGGAAACAAGCGGATAAGAAAACAGATACAGAAATCAAGAAAGTAGAAGACTCAAAAGCTTCACAAGCTGGTAACTGGATTGAGTCAGCTGGTCGCTGGTGGTACAAACATGCTGACGGTTCATATACAACCAACGGCTGGGAACAAATCAAGGGTACTTGGTATTACTTTGACCACGCAGGTTGGATGCAAACTGGATGGGTCAAGACTGGTGGCACATGGTATTACTTGAACAACTCAGGCTCAATGGCTAGAGGCTGGGTAAAAGACAACGGTACATGGTACTATTTGAACAACTCAGGTTCACTGGCTACAGGCTGGGTTAAAGAAAATGGCTCATGGTATTATCTTGACCAGTCAGGTGCTATGAAAACAGGCTGGTTTACAGTTTCTGGTAAATGGTACTATGCCTACAGTTCAGGAGCTCTAGCAGTAAACACCACTACACCAGATGGCTATACAGTCAATGCTAACGGTGAGTGGGTAGGATAGACCAATTTACTGAATAGGCTAAGAAATAAAAAATCTTCTTACTACAAGTAGGAAGATTTTTTGTTAAAATATATTAGAAGAAAGAAATAATGTGAGGGTAAAAAAATGAGAACTCCTAAGAAATATACTGATTTAATTAAGAATAAAGAAATAACAAATCAAATTATTGCAGAATGTATATATTCTGTTAATAAAAGAGCAAAAAACTATCGAGATAAAATAGAAGATTATAAGCAAGCTGGGTTCTACAAATACAAAGAAAATAATATTGAAAATGCAAAAGAACAGAAACAAAAATATTCTAGCATGAAAGAAGATTTATTATTAAACTTCAGCCCAAAATTAATTCATAAACAGTATGTAGGGGAGAAAACACAACGTGTCTATAGTTATCAAAAAAATTATGCAAAACTATATGATGAAAAAAGAAATGAAATAACTTGGGAAAATAGTTATTATGACTACGATAGAAATAGGGAAGTTGAGTTTTTTGATTATAGCTTGGGTGAGAAAGAATATTTTTATTTCTTTTATTATGAAATTGGTGAATATAGTTTTCATACCCCAATTACAGAAGAAAGGGCAGAAAAAAATACTCAATTAGAAGTCAAAGAAATAGATGAGAATTTTCAAACTCATGGAGCTGATATAGTAGATTTACTTTCAACTCAGTTTGTCCAAAAAGTAATAGATTTGTTAGATAGTGGCGATTATACAATTGTAGAATAATTAAAAAATCTTCTTACATATGTAGGAAGATTTTTTGGATTCACAAAACTAGTTTAAAAGACTACGCTATTTAAACTAGTTTTGAGAATGAATACTGGACTATACCAATTGCGCCGAACACGGTATCGAACTATGTATCAAAAATTGTAATTATTAAATTTTTTAACTTTGAAATTACAGTAAAAACTAAAAATTTATTTGGTCAACCGCTGGTCAATTTCCTTAATTTCAATACTAACTAGCGTGTGATAATATCTTGATTTGAACGCTTTTTACTTATTTATTTTAACTTATTTTAACGCTAGTTTGTTGGCCGCCGGTATAGTATAGCGATAAGGAACGTTGTAAGTCTTCGTTCCTTTTTTATGTTATTTTTGGTATAATAATAGTTATTCAAATTTTATTTAGATTAAGAAAGAGTAGGATAGTATGTCTCGTTCTATCGATTTATTAAAACATCGGTATTTGAAAAATATTAAAGAAAATCCTGAATTGTTTATTGGAGTTGAGCTGGAATATCCTGTTGTAAACTTGGAAGGGGATGCTACAGATGTTGAAGTTATCAAGCACTTATTCCGATATTTAGTTTCTTATTTTGATTTCACTGTAGCAAAGGTAGATGATTTTGGCAATCCTATCCAGTTAGTAGATCCGATAAGTCAGGATGCTATTTTATTTGAAGTTTCCTATACAACGATTGAGTTTGCATTTGGTAAGGCTGAAACGATTCAAGAGGTCGAAAATCGTTTCAATAATTATATGAATGTAATTCAGAGACAATTAGGCGAATCCAATCATGCTATCGTTGGTTGCGGTATTCATCCCAACTGGGATAAAAATGAGAATTGTCCAGTGGCTTATCCACGCTATCAGATGTTGATGGACTATTTGAATTTGAGTAGCAATGTGACTAAATCAGATTTACATCATTTCCCTGAATATGGTGCTTTTATCTGTGGGAGTCAGGTTCAGCTGGATGTTTCAAAATCCAATTACTTACGTGTGATGAATGCTTTTACTCAAATTGAAGCAGTTAAGGCATATTTATTTGCCAATTCTGAGTTTTCAGGTGCAGATTGGGATACGAAAATTTCAAGGGATATTTTCTGGGAAGAATCCATGCATGGTCTCTATCCAGAAAATGTTGGGGTTAATGCTAGACTCTTTAACGGTGAGGATGATTTTTTTGACTATCTAGATCATTCTGCGATTTTTACTGCGGAACGTGATGGACAAACCTATTATTTTTATCCGATTCAGGCAAGGGACTATTTGGCTACATCTGAAATCCAAGCTTTTGCTCTGAATGGGGATGAGATTCTTATTTACCCTCAAGAGAAGGATTTTGAAACTCATCGTAGTTACCAGTACCAAGACTTAACGACTCGAGGAACAGTTGAGTTTCGTAGTGTGTGTACACAGCCACTTGATAGAACTTTCGCTTCTGCTGCCTTTCACTTGGGATTGTTGGTTAATTTAGATAAGTTAGTAGCTTACTTAGAAACAGCACCTTTCTTTAAAGAATTTGGGAGAAATTACAAATTTTTAAGACGACAATTTTCTAAGAAAAAGCTTACAGATCAGGAAGAAACTGCGATTATTGAATTTTCCAAAGACTTACTCCTGCTAGCTGAAGAAGGGCTAGTGATGAGAAATAAGCAAGAAATGATCTATTTAGAGCCTTTGAAGAAAGAATTGGGACTATAATTTCTTTTATAAAGGGAGAATTTTCTGAAAAATCATGATATAATGGAAGAGACTATAGATAAAGGATAGAGAGTAATGACATTAGTTTATCAATCAACGCGTGATGCGAAAAATACAGTAACTGCTAGCCAAGCAATTTTGCAAGGTTTGGCGACGGATGGTGGTTTGTTTACACCGCTTACTTATCCAAAGGTAGATTTGGACTTTGACAAATTGAAAGATGCTTCTTATCAGGAAGTTGCTAAGTTAGTTTTGTCAGCATTTTTAGATGACTTTACAGCTGAAGAGTTGGACTACTGTATCAACAATGCCTACGATAGCAAGTTTGATACTCCAGCTATCGCACCATTAGTGAAATTAGACGGGCAATATAACTTGGAACTTTTCCATGGTTCAACAATTGCTTTTAAGGATATGGCCCTGTCTATTTTGCCATACTTTATGACAACAGCTGCTAAGAAGCATGGTTTGGAGAACAAGATTGTCATCTTAACAGCGACATCTGGTGATACTGGGAAAGCTGCTATGGCAGGGTTTGCGGATGTTCCTGGTACTGAGATTATTGTCTTTTATCCAAAGGATGGTGTCAGCAAGGTACAAGAGTTGCAAATGACCACTCAAACTGGCGACAATACTCATGTTATTGCTATTGATGGTAACTTTGACGATGCGCAAACAAATGTGAAGCATATGTTTAACGATATGGCTCTTCGTGAAAAATTGGCTGCAAACAAGTTGCAATTTTCATCTGCAAACTCTATGAATATTGGTCGTTTGGTACCACAGATTGTTTATTATGTTTATGCCTATGCTCAGTTGGTTAAGACTGGTGAGATTGTGGCTGGTGATAAGGTCAACTTCACAGTACCAACAGGAAACTTTGGAAATATCTTGGCTGCCTTTTATGCCAAACAAATCGGCCTACCAGTTGGCAAATTAATCTGTGCTTCAAATGACAACAATGTTTTGACAGACTTCTTCAAGACACGTGTTTACGACAAGAAGCGTGAGTTTAAGGTAACAACTAGTCCATCTATGGATATCTTGGTATCTTCAAACTTGGAGCGTTTGATTTTCCATCTTTTGGGTAATGATGCGGTTAAAACAGCTGAACTCATGAATGCCTTGAACAAGCAAGGACAATATGAGTTGACAGACTTTGATGCAGAGATTCTTAACCTCTTTGCAGCTGAATATGCGACTGAGGAAGAAACAGCGGCAGAAATCAAGCGTGTTTATGAGTCAGATTCTTATATCGAGGATCCACATACGGCGGTTGCCTCGGCAGTTTATAAGAAATACCAAGTGGCTACTGACGATGTGACTAAGACAGTGATTGCTTCAACAGCTAGTCCTTACAAGTTCCCAGTGGTTGCAGTCGAAGCAGTAACAGGAAAAGCAGGCTTAACTGACTTTGAAGCTTTGGCTCAATTGCATGAAATCTCAGGAGTGGCTGTGCCATCAGCAGTTGATGGCCTTGAAACAGCGCCAGTTCGTCACAAGACAACTGTGGCGGCTGCGGATATGCAAGCAGCGGTTGAGGCTTATTTAGGACTTTAAGACGGAAGGAGTAAACTCGGTTGGGAAACCAACTGAGTTTCTTTTCATCAGGAGGAAGGATTGTTTAAGAAAAATAAAGACATTCTTAATATTGCTTTGCCAGCTATGGGCGAAAACTTTTTGCAGATGCTCATGGGAATGGTGGACAGTTACTTGGTAGCCCATTTGGGCTTGATAGCCATTTCGGGTGTATCAGTAGCTGGCAATATTATCACGATTTACCAGGCGATTTTCATCGCTCTGGGAGCTGCTATTTCCAGTGTTATTTCAAAAAGTTTGGGGCAGAAGGATCAATCTATGCTAGCATATCATGTGACTGAAGCCTTGAAGATTACCTTACTAGTAAGTTTCCTTTTAGGATTTTTGTCCATCTTCGCTGGGCAAGAGATGCTAGGACTTTTGGGGACGGAGAGGGATGTAGCTGAGAGTGGTGGACTGTATCTATCTTTGGTAGGCGGATCGATTGTTCTCTTAGGTTTAATGACTAGTCTGGGAGCCTTGATTCGTGCAACGCATAATCCACGTTTGCCTCTTTATGTTAGTCTCTTGTCAAATGCTTTGAATATTCTCTTTTCCAGTCTAGCTATTTTTGTTCTGGATATGGGGATAGCTGGTGTTGCTTGGGGGACTATTCTGTCTCGTTTGGTTGGTCTTGTGATTTTATGGTCGCAATTAAAGCTGCCTTTTGAGAAACCGACTTTTGGTTTAGATAAGGAACTATTGATCTTAGCTTTGCCAGCAGCTGGAGAGCGGCTTATGATGCGGGCTGGTGATGTCGTTATCATTGCCTTGGTCGTTTCTTTTGGAACGGAGGCAGTTGCTGGGAATGCAGTCGGAGAAGTCTTGACCCAGTTTAACTACATGCCTGCCTTTGGCGTCGCTACGGCAACGGTCATGCTAGTGGCCCGAGCAGTTGGAGAGGATAATTGGGAAAGAGTAGCTAGTTTGAGCAAGCAAACCTTTTGGCTTTCTCTGGTCCTCATGTTACCCTTGACCTTCAGTATCTATGCCTTGGGTGTACCACTAACTCATCTCTATACGACTGATCCTCTAGCGGTTGAGGCTAGTGTTCTAGTGACACTGTTTTCACTACTTGGTACTCCTATGACGATAGGAACAGTCATCTATACAGCAGTCTGGCAGGGTTTGGGCAATGCTCGGCTTCCCTTTTATGCGACAAGTATAGGAATGTGGTGTATCCGTATTGGAACAGGATATCTGATGGGGATTGTGCTTGGTTGGGGCTTGCCCGGTATTTGGGCCGGAACCCTTTTGGATAATGGTTTTCGCTGGTTATTTCTACGTTATCGTTACCAGCGCTATATGAGATTGAAAGGATAGGAAATGCAAAAAACAGCTTTTATTTGGGATTTAGACGGGACTTTATTGGACTCTTATGAAGCAATTTTGTCAGGGATTGAGGAAACTTTTGCTCAGTTTTCTATTCCTTATGATAAGGAGCAGGTGAGAGAGTTTATCCTCAAGTATTCTGTTCAGGATTTGCTTGTGCAGGTGGCGGAAGAGAGAAAACTGGATGTGGAAGTGCTAAATCAGGTGCGTGCCCAGAGTTTGGCTGAGAAGAATGCTCAGGTAGTTTTGATGCCAGGTGCGCGTGATGTGCTAACTTGGGCAGACCAAGTAGGAATTCAACAGTTTGTCTACACTCATAAAGGAGATAATGCTTTTGCCATTCTCAGAGACTTGGGGTTGGAGTCCTATTTTACAGAGATTCTAACCAGTCAGAGTGGCTTTGCGCGCAAGCCAAGTCTAGAAGCGACCATATATCTACTAGACAAGTATCAGCTGAATCCTGAGAAAACTTATTATATAGGGGATCGGACTCTGGATGTGGAATTTGCCCAGAATAGTGGGATTCGAAGTATCAACTTTTTAGAGTCAACTTATGAAGGCAATCATAGGATTCAAGTACTAACAGACATTCCTCATATTTTTGAGAGTAAGTAACGATAAGATTGTGTCAGTTTTGTGACAGAGACTTAACAAACTATTTCAAGTAATCGATTTTGTTACAACGAATAGACAGTTCTGTTAAATAGGCCCGAGAGGGCTTTTTTTCTGCTCTTTTTGTGTTATCATAGACAGGTATTCATTTGAAAGGAATTTGAAAGAATGAAGAAAAGAATATTATTAGCCTCAACAGTAGCCTTGTCATTTGCCCCAGTATTGGCAACTCAAGCAGAAGAAGTCCTTTGGACTGCACGTAGTGTTGAGCAAATCCAAAACGATTTGACTAAAACGGACAACAAAACAAGTTATACCGTTCAGTACGGTGATACCTTGAGCACCATTGCAGAAGCCCTGGGTGTAGATGTTACAGTTCTTGCGAATTTGAATAAAATCACTAATATGGACTTGATTTTCCCAGAAACTGTTTTGACAACGACTGTTAATGAAGCTGAAGAAGTAACAGAAGTTGAAATCCAAACTCCTCGAGCAGCTTCTAGTGAAGAAGTGACAACTGCAACAGCAGATTTGACAAGCAATCAAGTAACCGTAGATGATCAAACTGTTCAAGTTGCAGATCTTTCTCAACCCATTGCAGAATCTCCAAAAGCGGTAGAAACTACAAGTACAAAAGAAGTAGCAACAAGTTCAGAAGTTACAGAGACAGTGACTGCTTCAGAAGAAGTGGCACCATCTACAGAGACTTCTACCCCAGAGGAGCAAATAGCCGAAACAAGTAGTGCAGTTGCAGAAGCAGCTTCTCAGGTAACACCTCAAGCTGAAAAACAGGAAGCACAAGCAAGTCCTCAAGCTGAATCAGCAGTAGAAGCAACTACAGCGCCCGTAGAAGAAAAAGAAGTCTCATTAAATGAAGATACACCAACAGTTTCTACTTATCAACCAGAAGAGACGAAGATAGTTTCAACAACTTACACAGCTCCAGCTGCGCCTGATTATGCTGGATTGGCAGTAGCGAAATCTGAAAATGCAGGTCTTCAACCACAAACAGCTGCCTTTAAAGAAGAAATTGCTAACTTGTTTGGCATCACATCCTTTAGTGGTTACCGTCCAGGAGACAGTGGAATCACGGAAAAGGTTTGGCTATCGACTTTATGGTACCAGAAAGCTCAGAACTAGGGGATAAGATTGCAGAATACGCTATTCAAAACATGGCTAGCCGTGGAATTAGTTACATCATCTGGAAACAACGTTTCTATGCTCCATTCGATAGCAAATATGGGCCAGCTAATACTTGGAATCCAATGCCAGACCGTGGTAGCGTGACAGAAAATCACTATGATCACGTTCACGTTTCAATGAATGGATAAACCAGACTTTGTAATATCATTTTGACGAATGAGATATAGCTTTCGTGATAGGAAGCGAGTCTCGTTCGTTTTTTCTTTGTCATACTCTTCGAAAATCTCTTCAAACCACGTCAGTTTTAACTACAACCTCAAAGCTGTGCTTTGAGCAACCTACGGCTAGCTTCCTAGTTTGCTCTTTGATTTTCATTGAGTATCAATATGAATGGGAAATGGAAGTTACCATTTTGTAATGATTGAATCATAATTCTTGCAATCTATTTTGCTTTGCATTATAATTGATTAGTCAAGTATTGATAAATCAATAGAAAGAAGGAAGAAATGATAGAGATTCAAGATTTACTTTATCAACTCCGCTTGTCTGAGCAAGCGAGTACGCAATTGTTTGAAAAAAGACTTGGGATTAGTTTGACACGGTATCAGATGTTACTGTTTTTGCTGGAGCATTCTCCTTGTAACCAAATGGCGGTTCAGGAGCGTTTGAAGATTGATCAGGCTGCTTTGACCCGACATTTCAAGATTTTGGAAAAGGAAGGTTTGGTGGAGCGTCATCGTAATCCTGAAAATCAGCGGGAAGTGTTGGTAGAGGCTACGAAGTATGCCAAGGAGCAGTTAGTGATGAATCCGCCTCTGCAGCATATCAAGGTTAAAGAAGCGATGGAAAGTATCTTAACAGAGTCTGAGAGAACAGAGCTCAACCGTTTATTAAATAAATTGGTTTTGGGTATTGAGAATATAGAAATTTAAGGAGAAATAGATGTCAATTATTACAATCATTTTAGCAACGATTGTTGCTTTGGAGCATTTTTACATTTTTTATTTGGAAAGTATTGCAACGCAATCAGAAGCGACTAGTCGTGTCTTTAACATGGACAAGGAAGAACTGGCTCGTCCGTCAGTAAGTTCATTGTTTAAAAATCAAGGGATTTATAATGCTTTGCTAGGAGTCTTTCTCTTGTATGGCATTTATTTCTCGCAGAATTTAGAAATTGTGACTATTTTTGTTTTATTTGTGATTGGTGCTGCGGCTTATGGCTCTCTCACAGCAGATAAGAAAATTATTTTGAAGCAAGGTGGACCAGCTATTTTGGCCTTGATTAGTATTTTATTCTTTAAATAAACTCAAAAATCAATCCTAGCCTCTCTAGTCCTTTTTACTCCAGAATAAGGGAAATATGTTATACTTGTTTTTAAGAAAAAAGTCTCATTGAATTGGTTTTGAGGAGTTAGAAATGAAAGTATTAGTGACAGGTTTTGAGCCCTTTGGAGGGGAAAAGGTTAATCCAGCTTTGGAGGCCATTAAAGGTTTACCAGCTGAAATCCATGATGCTGAGGTCCGTTGGCTAGAGCTGCCGACAGTTTTTCACAAATCGGCTCAAGTATTGGAAGAAGAGATGAGTCGTTATCAACCTGATTTTGTCCTTTGTATTGGGCAAGCAGGTGGAAGATCTAGCTTGACACCTGAACGAGTGGCCATTAACCAAGACGATGCACGCATTCCTGATAACGAAGGTAATCAACCGATTGACCTTCCCATTCGTCCAGACGGTGCCTCGGCCTATTTTAGTAGTTTGCCGATTAAAGCGATGGTTCAAGCTATAAAAAAAGAGGGATTGCCGGCCTCTGTTTCCAATACGGCAGGGACTTTTGTCTGCAATCATTTGATGTATCAAGTCCTCTATTTGGTAGAAAAGAAATTTCCACATGTTAAGGCGGGTTTTATGCATATTCCTTATATGATGGAACAGGTGGTGAATCGACCGACTACCCCAGCTATGAGTTTAGTGGATATTAGGCGAGGGATAGAAGCGGCAATCGGCGCCATTATCGAACATGGAGATCAGGACCTCAAGTTGGTAGGCGGAGAAACTCATTGATAGAAAAAAGCTTGAGGGAAAACCTTCAAGCTTTTGGACGTTTTCGAGCCAATACTGCTCGGTAAAAAATTATTTTATTGATTTGAATGTAGGGTAGGAGTGAGAAACTAGCAATCCCAAAGGTAATCCAATTGAGGAAATACCAAGGAAGGAGTTGTAAGTCTAGGACAAAGCTCTGAAATTTGTAACCTTTCATTAAGAAACGGCTGGTTTTAAGGATTTGTCCTGGTTTGGCTTGTCCCAAGTCTAGAGTGTCACAGAGGAGAAATTCTACCTGAGAATAGGCATAGTATTGTGGAATATAGAGACTATTTCCGACAATCATCAAGAGGATACTTGCTAGAAAATAAAGACCAAAGGTCATGAGGAAACGCTCGGTTTCAACTGATGAGAGATCTAGATTTGGAAACTCAGGATGTAGGGTGACGAATTTTTTGGCTAAAAAGCTACTATAAAATAGGAAGTAAATCCCAAGTAAATTAGGGATACTCCATAAAAAGAGATAGAAACGTTTGAGAAGTAGGGTCAAAAAGGTTTGAGAAAAGCGCTCCTCATCAAAGAGAGCTAGGCTGTTTTTTACAGATGGCTCCGTTTTAGAATCTTTCATGAGTGTCAGTGTTGCATAGACGGAACTGGTCAAAAGAATAGTCCCGATAAAGGAGACTAATAGAGGAAAAAGGTATGCTTGGAATACATGGCCAAACACGCTTAAAACGGGTTGTTCTAAAACACTCTCGTTGATGCGCTCTAAGGGATTGAGGAAGCCAGACAAGATGACCAGTATACTAGGTAAAAGATAGACGAGAAAGAGGCGGGGATTTTCAGCCTGAAAATGTTTTGACTCCTGACGAATTGTTTTTAAATCAATTTTTGGATAGTTCATTCTCTTATTATACCATAGTTCGTGACAGTTCCTACTTTTTTTGATAAAATCATACAGTATGCCCTTGGGCACAAAGTATGAACTGGGACTGTCTTTCCCAGCTTCGGAGGTAAAAAATGTCAGATTCACCAATCAAATATCGTTTGATTAAGAAAGAAAAACACACGGGAGCTCGTCTGGGCGAAATCATCACTCCCCACGGTACCTTCCCGACACCTATGTTTATGCCAGTTGGAACTCAAGCCACTGTCAAAACTCAGTCGCCTGAAGAATTGAAGGAGATGGGTTCGGGAATTATCCTATCAAACACCTATCATCTCTGGCTACGTCCTGGAGATGAACTCATTGCACGCGCAGGCGGTCTCCACAAGTTCATGAACTGGGACCAGCCAATCTTGACGGATAGTGGTGGTTTTCAGGTTTATTCCTTAGCAGATAGCCGTAATATCACAGAAGAAGGGGTAACCTTTAAAAACCATCTCAATGGTTCTAAGATGTTCCTATCACCAGAAAAAGCTATCTCTATTCAGAATAATCTGGGCTCAGACATCATGATGTCCTTTGACGAATGTCCTCAGTTTTATCAACCATACGACTACGTTAAGAAATCAATCGAGCGTACCAGTCGTTGGGCTGAGCGTGGTTTGAAGGCTCACCGTCGTCCACATGACCAAGGTTTGTTTGGGATTGTGCAGGGGGCAGGATTTGAAGACTTGCGTCGCCAATCAGCTCATGACCTTGTCAGCATGGACTTTCCAGGTTACTCTATCGGTGGTTTGGCGGTGGGAGAAACCCACGAAGAGATGAATGCAGTCTTGGACTTTACAACTCAACTGCTGCCTGAAAATAAACCTCGCTATTTGATGGGTGTGGGAGCGCCAGATAGCTTGATTGATGGGGTGATTCGTGGGGTAGATATGTTTGACTGTGTCTTGCCGACTCGTATCGCTCGTAATGGGACTTGTATGACTAGTCAGGGACGTTTGGTTGTCAAAAATGCCCAGTTTGCTGAGGACTTTACACCACTGGATCCTGAATGTGATTGCTACACATGTAAGAACTATACACGCGCTTATCTTCGTCACCTGCTCAAGGCTGATGAAACCTTTGGTATCCGCTTGACTAGCTACCACAATCTTTACTTCTTGCTTAACCTGATGAAGCAAGTGCGACAAGCCATCATGGATGACAATCTCTTGGAATTCCGTGAGTATTTTGTTGAAAAATATGGCTATAATAAGTCAGGGCGTAATTTCTAAAACGGAATAGATATAAGCTAAAAATCCTAAGTTTTCTCTTGGGATTTTTCTTCTTTTTTTGATAGAATAAAGTGTACAATGAAAGGAAGAATAAACTCGTATGCGCATTAAATGGTTTTCCTTGATTAGGATTACAGGTTTACTTTTGGTACTCTTGTATCATTTCTTTCAGACGATCTTTCCTGGAGGATTTTTCGGGGTAGATGTCTTTTTCACATTTTCAGGTTTCCTGATTACAGCTCTACTCATCGAAGAATTTTCTAAAAATCATGAGATTGATTTGATAGGATTTTTTAGGAGACGTTTTTATCGGATTGTGCCACCTGTGGTTTTGATGGTCTTGGTGACCATGCCTTTTACTTTCTTGGTTCGGCAAGATTATGTGGCTGGAATTGGCGGTCAGATTGCGGGTGTTTTAGGCTTTATGACCAACTTCTATGAACTTCTAACAGGTGGGAGTTATGAATCTCAGTTCATTCCTCATTTGTTTGTTCATAATTGGAGCTTGGCCGTTGAGGTTCACTACTATATTCTTTGGGGATTGGCAGTTTGGTTCTTATCCAAACAGGCTAAATCAAATGGTCAGTTGAAGGGGATGGTCTTTCTCTTGTCTGCTGTTGCCTTCTTGATCAGCTTCTTCTCTATGTTTATTGGTAGTTTTCTAGTAACCTCTTATTCCTCTGTTTACTTCTCCAGTTTAACTCATGTCTATCCATTCTTTTTGGGAAGTATCCTAGCAACTATTGTAGGCGTTCGTCAGACGACTTCCCTCGTCAAGCAGTTGGATAAAATCTGGGATTTACGAAAGACCTTGTTGATTTTTGCCGGAGGTTTTGGCTTCTTACTCATTTTGACCTTCTTTGTCAAATTCACTTATCTTTTTGCCTATCTTATAGGCTTCTTGCTTGCCAGTCTTGCAGCTCTTGCTATGATTCTGGCAGTGCGTGTCTTACATGAAAAGACTCCTAACATGCAGGAGCCAAAGATGATCAGCTTTTTAGCAGATACTAGCTATGCAGTTTATCTCTTCCATTGGCCTTTTTATATCATTTTCTCACAGTTGACATCAAATCTTTTTGCTGTGTTACTGACTTTGATTTGTTCTTATGGATTTGCCAGTCTTTCATTTTATGTATTGGAACCTTGGATTGCAGGAAAGAGCACACCTATTTTACAAACTCTTCGTCCCCTGCCTTATATTCAAACAATCCTTGCAACAAGTACAGGAATCTTGGCCTTCATTGTCCTCTTAGTAACTTTGTTGGCACCACAAGTGGGAGCGTTTGAGACAGATTTAACTGTCAATGGCTTGAAGCAAGCTGCAACAAATATTAGCCAGACCAAGGTGATGGCAGAACGGGCAGAAGCTGATAGTTTAGGAATTGCTGATGGTACTATGTTAATTGGTGATTCGGTGGCTCTAAGGGCAAATACAGCTTTGCAGACAGCTCTTCCTGGAGCACAGATTAATGCACAAGTTAGCAGAACAACTAAGACTGCCAATGAAATCATGCTAAATAATAGCCAGAATAAATTTTTACCTAAGATGGTGGTCATTGCGACTGGGGTAAATAATCCTGAAAATTACAAGGAAGATTGGGATAGTATCGTAAAAAATCTTCCTAAGGGCCACCATATGATTTTGGTGACACCTTATGAAGGAGATAAAACAAAAGAGACCTATGCAATCGTTGAGAAGGCTGCTGCCTATATGAGAGAATTGGCAGAGAAGACACCTTATATCACAGTTGCTGATTGGAATCAAGTTGCGAAAGAACATCCAGAAATCTGGGCAGGAACAGACCAAGTCCATTTCGGAAGTGACACTAGCACTATTGAAGCAGGAGCTAAATTGTATGCAGATACGATTGCCACAGCTTTGCAGACGGCTCAAGACAAGCCAGTCAAATCAAAATAACCTGTATTACAGAGAAAAGAGTTGGAGAAATCCAGCTCTTTTAAAATATCTCCGGAAAATAGGTCTATACCATTTACAAATAAAAAAGAAAGGTTTATAATGTAATTGACATAATAAATTGTAGAATCAATCTTTTAAGGAGGTCATTATTATGCCTAATTACGTTAAAGCGGATCAGTTTTTCTATCCATTTGGCATTCGTCGCGGTGGGTACTTAGAACTTGTTGATGGCAAATTTGGGAAACATGTGGATCAAATTCCTGAAGGAGCAGAGGTTCTTGACTATACTGGTTATAGCATTGCACCAGGTCTTGTGGATACTCATATTCATGGATATGCAGGTGTAGATGTGATGGACAACAACATTGAAGGTACATTGCATACTATGAGTGAAGGACTTCTTAGTACCGGTGTTACCAGTTTCTTGCCCACAACTTTAACAGCCACTTATGAGCAATTGCTTGCAGTCACTGAAAATCTTGGAAACCATTATAAAGAAGCAAGTGGTGCTAAGATTCGTGGGATTTATTATGAAGGTCCATATTTCACAGAAACTTTTAAGGGGGCACAAAATCCAACTTATATGAGAGACCCGGGTGTTGAGGAGTTTCATTCTTGGCAGGATGCTGCAAAAGGGATGCTAAATAAGATCGCTATTGCACCAGAACGTGATGGGGTGGAAGATTTTGTACGTACTATTACAGGTGAAGGTGTGACAGTTGCACTTGGACACTCAGATGCGACATTTGAACAAGCTAAGAAGGCAGTTGATGCTGGAGCTAGTGTATGGGTACATGCCTATAATGGGATGCGTGGTTTAACACACCGCGAACTAGGTATGGTAGGAGCTATGTATGAGCTCCCACATACTTACGCAGAATTGATTTGTGATGGTTATCACGTAGATCCAAAAGCTTGTGAGATTTTACTTAAGCAAAAGGGGACAGAAAACATCGCTCTTATTACGGACTGTATGACAGCTGGTGGGCTTGAAGACGGTGACTATATGTTGGGAGAATTCCCTGTTGTAGTAGCAAATGGAACTGCACGTCTCAAATCTACTGGTAATTTGGCAGGTTCTATCCTCAAACTTAAAGACGGTTTGAAAAATGTTGTTGAATGGGGAATTGCGAATCCGCATGAAGCAGTCATGATGGCCAGCCTCAACCCAGCAAAATCTGTTCACATTGATGATGTCTGTGGGCAAATCCGTGAAGGCTACGACGCTGACTTCATCGTATTAGATAAAGATTTGGAATTGGTAGCAACCTACCTAGACGGTGTGAAACGTTATCAAGCATAAGAGAGAAAGCAGAAGTTAGAGATTAGCTTCTGCTTTCTTATCTACATTGCTTTACCGGTAAATGAAAAAGTTAAAAATATCACAAAAAATCTTGAACAAGCAAATGAAAAGGTTTACAATTATATTATAAATAGTACAAATAAAAAAGGAGGAGTGCTTTATGAAAGCCTATACTTATGTTAAACCAGGACTTGCTTCTTTTGTTGATGTAGACAAACCAGTGATTCGCAAGCCAACAGACGCTATTGTACGTATCGTAAAAACTACTATTTGTGGAACAGACCTCCATATTATCAAAGGGGATGTTCCTGCTTGCCAAAGTGGTACCATTCTTGGTCACGAAGGGATTGGGATTGTTGAAGAAGTTGGGGAAGGAGTTTCTAACTTCAAAAAAGGCGATAAGGTCTTGATTTCTTGTGTCTGTGCCTGTGGTAAATGCTACTACTGTAAAAAAGGAATTTATGCCCACTGTGAAGACGAAGGGGGCTGGATTTTCGGTCACTTGATTGATGGTATGCAGGCTGAATATCTACGTGTCCCTCATGCAGATAACACTCTTTACCACACTCCAGAAGACTTGTCAGATGAAGCCTTGGTTATGTTATCAGACATTTTGCCTACTGGGTATGAAATTGGTGTCTTGAAAGGGAAAGTAGAACCTGGTTGTAGTGTAGCCATTATTGGTTCAGGACCAGTTGGTTTAGCAGCTCTTTTGACAGCTCAATTCTATTCACCAGCTAAATTGATTATGGTGGACTTAGACGATAACCGCTTGGAAACTGCTGTATCATTTGGTGCGACTCATAAGGTTAATTCTTCAGATCCTGAAAAAGCCATTAAAGAAATTTATGATTTGACAGATGGACGTGGTGTGGATGTCGCTATTGAAGCTGTTGGTATTCCTGCAACATTTGATTTCTGTCAAAAGATTATCGGTATAGACGGAACAGTTGCCAACTGTGGTGTACATGGTAAACCAGTTGAATTCGATTTAGACAAACTTTGGATTCGCAACATCAATGTAACAACCGGTTTGGTATCTACAAATACCACTCCACAATTGTTGAAAGCTCTTGAAAGTCATAAGATTGAACCAGAAAAATTGGTAACTCACTATTTCAAACTCAGTGAAATTGAAAAAGCCTATGAAGTTTTCAGTAAGGCAGCAGACCACCATGCCATTAAGGTTATTATCGAAAACGATATTTCTGAAGCCTAGGTAGTAAAAAGATTTTGGAACACAAGTAAATAGAAATTCAGTTATCCATCAGATGACTGGATTTTTTATCAAAAAATTAAGAAATGAGCATATTTCTTTCCTTGTTTGGCGGAATTGGTTATAATATACGGTACAAA
This sequence comes from Streptococcus sp. 596553, assembly GCF_900411395.1. Classification (GTDB taxonomy): domain Bacteria; phylum Bacillota; class Bacilli; order Lactobacillales; family Streptococcaceae; genus Streptococcus; species Streptococcus mitis_BA. The sequence goes on from NZ_OXCQ01000011.1 coordinate 26,707, forward strand.
GGAATGAATGAATATGTATCGTGTTATAGAAATGTACGGAGATTTTGAACCGTGGTGGTTCTTAGAAGGTTGGGAAGAAGATATTGTAGCTAGTAAGAAATTTGACCAGTATTATGATGCTCTCAAATACTACAAAACTTGCTGGTTTAAATTAGAACAAGAATCTCCTCTTTATAAAAGTAGAAGTGATTTGATGACCATTTTTTGGGATCCAGAAGACCAACGCTGGTGTGATGAATGTGATGAGTATTTACAACAATACCATTCTTTGGCTCTTTTACAGGATGAGCAGGTTATTCCAGATGAAAAACTACGCCCAGGCTATGAAAAACAAACCGGTAAGGAAAGGCACCGTTCTTGCCGTATGAAATTAAAATAGAGAAAAAGTAACTTTTTTGGAGTTGCTTTTTTTATTTTTCCAAATCTTTGCGAATAGTATAGGTGAGGAGGTAAGTATGGTTCAAGAAATTGCACAAGAAATCATTCGTTCGGCTCGGAAAAAAGGAGCGCAAGACATTTATTTTGTCCCCAAGTTAGACGCCTATGAGCTTTATATGAGGGTGGGAGACGAGCGCTGTAGAATTGGTTGTTATGATTTTGAAAAGTTTGCGGCCGTCATCAGCCACTTCAAGTTTGTGGCGGGTATGAATGTGGGAGAAAAGCGACGTAGTCAACTGGGTTCCTGTGATTATGCCTATGACCAGAAGATGGCATCTCTACGTCTATCTACTGTAGGCGATTATCGAGGGCACGAGAGTTTAGTTATTCGCTTGTTGCATGATGAGGAGCAGGATTTGCATTTTTGGTTTCAGGATATTGAAGAACTGGGCAAGCAGTACAGGCAACGGGGACTCTATCTTTTTGCTGGTCCAGTCGGAAGTGGCAAGACAACCTTGATGCACGAATTGGCTAAATCTCTCTTTAAAGGGCAACAAGTCATGTCCATCGAAGACCCTGTAGAAATCAAGCAGGACGACATGCTCCAGTTGCAGTTGAACGAAGCAATCGGGTTGACCTATGAAAATCTAATCAAACTTTCCTTGCGTCATCGACCAGATCTCTTGATTATCGGAGAAATTCGTGACAGCGAGACGGCGCGTGCAGTGGTCAGAGCTAGTTTGACAGGGGCGACAGTCTTTTCAACCATTCACGCCAAGAGTATTCGAGGTGTTTATGAGCGCCTGTTGGAGTTGGGTGTGAGTGAGGAGGAATTGGCAGTCGTTCTGCAAGGAGTCTGCTATCAGAGATTAATCGGGGGAGGAGGAATCGTTGACTTTGCCAACAAAGACTATCAAGAACACCAGCCAACTAGCTGGAATGAACAGATTGACCAGCTTCTTAAAGATGGACATATCACAAGTCTTCAGGCTGAAACGGAAAAAATTAGCTACAGCTAAGCAAAAAAATATCATCACCTTGTTTAACAATCTCTTTTCCAGTGGTTTTCATCTGGTGGAGACCATCTCCTTTTTAGATAGGAGTGCCTTATTGGACAAGCAGTGTGTGACCCAGATGCGCACGGGCTTGTCTCAAGGGAAATCATTCTCAGAAATGATGGAAAGTTTGGGCTTTTCAAGTGCCATTGTCACTCAGTTATCCCTAGCGGAAGTCCATGGAAATCTCCACCTGAGTTTGGGAAAGATAGAAGAATATCTAGACAATCTGGCCAAGGTAAAGAAAAAATTAATTGAAGTAGCGACCTATCCCTTGATTTTGCTGGGTTTTCTTCTCTTAATTATGCTGGGACTACGGAACTATCTACTACCACAACTGGATAGCAGCAATATTGCCACCCAAATTATCGGAAATCTGCCACAAATCTTTCTAGGAATGGTAGGGTTTGTTTCAGTAGGTGTCCTTTTAGCACTCACTTTTTATAAAAGAAGTTCTAAGATGCGTGTCTTTTCTATCTTAGCACGCCTTCCCTTTTTTGGAATCTTTGTGCAGACTTATTTGACAGCCTATTATGCGCGTGAGTGGGGGAATATGATTTCGCAGGGAATGGAGTTGACGCAGATTTTTCAGATGATGCAGGAACAAGGTTCCCAGCTCTTTAAAGAAATCGGTCAAGATTTGGCTCATGCTCTCCAAAATGGTCGAGAATTTTCTCAAACTATAGGAACCTATCCTTTCTTTAGGAAGGAATTGAGTCTCATCATCGAGTATGGGGAAGTCAAGTCCAAGCTGGGTAGTGAGTTGGAAATCTATGCTGAAAAAACTTGGGAAGCCTTTTTTACCCGAGTCAACCGCACCATGAATTTGGTGCAGCCACTGGTCTTTATCTTTGTGGCTCTGATTATCGTTTTACTTTATGCGGCAATGCTCATGCCCATGTATCACAATATGGAGGTAAATTTTTAAAATGAAAAAAATGATGACATTCTTGAAAAAAGTGAAAGTGAAGGCTTTCACACTTGTGGAAATGTTGGTGGTCTTGCTCATCATCAGCGTGCTTCTCTTGCTCTTTGTACCTAATCTGACCAAACAAAAAGAAGCAGTCAACGACAAAGGAAAAGCTGCTGTTGTTAAGGTGGTGGAAAGCCAGGCAGAGCTTTATAGCTTGGATAAAAATGAAGATGCTAGCCTAAGCAAGTTACAAGCAGATGGGCGAATCACAGAAGAACAGGCTAAAGCTTATAAAGAATACCATGCTAAACAAAATACCAGTCAAACCGTTGCAGATTAAGGCCTTTACCATGCTGGAAAGTCTCTTGGTTTTGGGACTTGTGAGTATCGTAGCCTTGGGCTTGTCAGGCTCTGTTCAGTCCACTTTTGCAGCGGTAGAGGAGCAGATTTTCTTTATGGAGTTTGAAGAACTCTATCGGGAAACCCAAAAACGCAGTGTAGCTAGTCAGCAAAAGACTAGTCTAAACTTAGATGGGCAGACAATCAGTAATGGCAGTCAAAAGTTGACAGTTCCTAAAGGAATTCAGGCACCATCGGGACAAAGTATCACATTTGACCGAACTGGGGGCAATTCGTCCCTGGCTAAGGTTGAATTTCAGACCAGTAAAGGAATGATTCGCTATCAGTTATATCTAGGAAATGGAAAAATTAAACGCATTAAGGAAACAAAAAATTAGGGCAGTGATTTTACTGGAAGCAGTGGTCGCTCTAGCTATCTTTGCCAGCATTGCGACCCTCCTTTTGGGACAAATTCAGAAAAATAGGCAAGAGGAAGCAAAAATCTTGCAAAAGGAAGAAGTTGTGCGTGTCGCTAAGATGGCCTTGCAGACAGGTCAAAATCAGGTAAACATAAATGGAGTTGAGATTCAGGTGTTTTCTAGCGAAAAGGGATTGGAGGTTTATCATGGTTCAGAACAGTTGTTGGCTATCAGAGAGCCATAAGGTTAAGGCTTTTACCTTATTAGAATCCCTGATTGCCCTCATTGTCATCAGTGGAAGCTTACTCCTCTTTCGAGCCATGAGTCAGCTCCTCATTTCAGAAGTCCGCTACCAGCAACAAAGCGAACAAAAAGAGTGGCTCTTGTTTGTGGACCAGCTGGAGGCAGAATTAGACCGTTCGCAGTTTGAAAAAGTGGAAGACAATCGCATTTATATGAAGCAGGATGGCAAGGACATCGCCATCGGTAAGTCAAAGTCAGACGATTTTCGGAAAACCGATGCCAGTGGACGGGGTTATCAGCCTATGGTTTATGGTCTCAAATCTGCGCAGATTACAGAGGACAATCAACTGGTGCGCTTTCGTTTTCAATTCCAAAAAGGCTTAGAAAGGGAGTTCATCTATCGTGTGGAAAAAGAAAAAAGTTAAGGCAGGTGTTCTCCTCTATGCAGTCAGCATGGCAGCCATTTTTAGTCTTTTGTTACAATTTTACTTGAACCGACAAGTCGCCCACTATCAAGACTATGCTTTGAATAAAGAAAAACTGATTGCTTTTGCCATGGCTAAACGAACCAAGGATAAAGCCGAGCAAGAAAGCGGGGAACAGGTCTTTAATCTGGGTCAGGTAAGCTATCAAAACAAGAAAACAAACTTGGTGACAAGGGTTCGTACGCCTAAGAGACAATATGAATTCATCTTTCCTTCAGTCAAAATCAAAGAAGAGAAAAAGGATAAAAAGGAAGAGGTAGCGACCGATTCAAGCGAAAAAGCGGAGAAGAAAAAATCAGAAGAGAAGCCTGAAAAGAAAGAGAATTCCTAGCTAATCAAGCTACTTTGTGCTAAACTAAAAATATGAAACATGATTTTAACCACAAAGCAGAAACTTTCGATTCCCCTAAAAATATCTTTCTTGCAAACTTGGTTTGTCAAGCAGTCGAGAAACAGATTGATCTTCTATCAGACAAAGAAATTTTGGATTTCGGTGGAGGGACGGGGCTATTAGCCTTGCCTCTGGCCAAACAAGCAAAGTCTGTAACATTGGTGGATATTTCAGAGAAAATGCTGGAGCAAGCTCGTTTGAAAGCGGAGCGACAAGACATCAAGAATATCCAGTTTTTGGAGCAAGATTTATTGAAAAATCCCTTGGAGCAGCAATTTGACCTCATTGTTGTTTGTCGGGTTCTTCATCATATGCCTGATTTGGATGCGGCTCTCTCACTGTTTCATCAACATTTGAAGGAAGATGGACAACTCCTCGTTGCTGATTTTATCAAGACAGAAGCTAACCATCATGGATTTGATTTAGCTGAACTGGAAAACAGGCTAATTGAGCATGGTTTTTCATCTGTGCATAGTCAGATCCTCTATAGCGCTGAAGACCTGTTTCAAGGAAATTATTCAGAACTCTTTTTTACAGTAGCCCAAAAATCACTCGCCTAGTCAGGGAGTGATTTTTCTATAAGGATGGAAAAAAGAAGGGAAATTTGATAAGATAGGAATATGGATTTTGAAAAAATTGAACAAGCTTATACGTATTTACTAGAGAATGTCCAAGTCATTCAAAGTGATTTGGCGACCAACTTTTATGACGCCTTGGTGGAGCAAAATAGCATCTATCTGGACGGTGAAACTGAGCTAGAGCAGGTCAAAGGGAACAATCAAGCTCTTAAGCGTTTAGCGCTTCGCAAAGAAGAATGGCTCAAGACCTACCAATTTCTCTTGATGAAGGCTGGGCAAACAGAACCCTTGCAGGCAAATCACCAGTTTACACCAGATGCTATGGCTTTACTTTTGGTGTTTATTGTGGAAGAGTTGTTTAAAGAGGAAGAAATCACTATCCTCGAAATGGGTTCTGGCATGGGAATTCTGGGCGCTACTTTCTTGACCTCGCTTGATAAAAAGGTGGATTACTTGGGAATGGAAGTGGATGATTTGCTGATTGATTTGGCAGCAAGCATGGCAGATGTAATTGGTTTGCAGGCTGGCTTTGTCCAAGGAGATGCCGTTCGTCCACAAATGCTCAAAGAAAGTGATGTGGTCATCAGCGACTTGCCTGTTGGCTATTATCCTGATGATGCCGTTGCGTCGCGCCATCAAGTTGCTTCTAGTCAAGAACATACTTACGCCCATCACTTGCTCATGGAACAAGGGCTTAAGTACCTCAAGTCAGATGGATATGCTATTTTTCTCGCTCCGAGTGATTTGTTGACCAGCCCTCAAAGTGATTTGTTGAAAGGCTGGTTGAAAGAGGAGGCAAGTCTGGTTGCTATCATCAGTCTGCCTGAAAATCTCTTTGCTAATGCCAACCAATCTAAGACTATTTTTATCTTACAGAAGAAAAATGAAATAGCAGTAGAGCCTTTTGTTTATCCACTTGCTAGCTTGCAAGATGCAAGTGTTTTAATGAAATTTAAAGAAAATTTTCAAAAATGGACTCAAGGTACTGAAATATAAAATAGATTTTGTTATAATAGTTGAAAACGCTTAAAAGAGGTAATTGATAATGACAAAAACAATCGCAATCAATGCAGGAAGTTCAAGTTTGAAATGGCAATTATACTTAATGCCAGAAGAAAAAGTATTGGCGAAAGGTTTGATTGAACGTATCGGTTTGAAAGATTCAATTTCAACTGTAAAATTTGATGGCCGTTCTGAACAACAAATTTTGGATATCGAAAATCACACACAAGCTGTTAAAATCTTATTGGATGACTTGATTCGTTTCGATATTATCAAGGCTTATGACGAGATTACAGGTGTTGGTCACCGTGTTGTTGCAGGTGGAGAATATTTCAAAGAATCAACAGTCGTTGAAGGAGATGTTTTAGAAAAAGTTGAAGAGTTGAGCTTGTTGGCTCCTCTTCACAATCCAGCCAATGCGGCAGGTGTTCGTGCTTTCAAGGAATTGTTGCCAGACATTACGAGTGTAGTTGTTTTTGATACTTCCTTCCACACAAGTATGCCAGAGAAAGCTTATCGCTACCCTCTACCAACAAAATATTACACAGAAAACAAGGTGCGTAAATATGGTGCCCACGGTACAAGTCACCAGTTTGTAGCAGGAGAAGCAGCAAAACTCTTGGGCCGTCCATTAGAGGACTTGAAATTGATTACTTGCCACATCGGTAATGGTGCTTCTATTACAGCTGTTAAGGATGGTCAATCTGTCGATACTTCAATGGGCTTCACTCCACTTGGTGGTGTGATGATGGGTACTCGTACAGGAGATATTGACCCAGCTATCATTCCTTATTTAATGCAATATACAGAGGATTTTAACACGCCTGAAGACATTAGTCGCGTCCTTAATCGTGAATCAGGTCTTTTGGGAGTTTCTGCTAATTCTAGTGATATGCGTGATGTGATTGCTGCGAAAGAAGCAGGAGATCATGATGCTAGCTTGGCTTATGAAATGTATGTTGACCGTATCCAAAAACATATCGGTCAATACCTCGCAGTCCTAAACGGAGCAGATGCTATTATCTTTACAGCGGGTGTAGGAGAAAATGCAACCGATGTACGTGAAGATGTTATTTCAGGTATCTCTTGGTTTGGCTGTGATGTTGATCCAGAAAAGAATGTCTTTGGTGTGACAGGAGACATCTCAACAGATGCAGCGAAGATCCGTGTATTGGTTATTCCAACAGATGAAGAATTGGTCATTGCCCGTGATGTTGAACGCTTGAAAAAATAACTAAAATCAGAAAAATATTCCGTACAAGGAGTTGGGAAAGAGATTTTCCGGCTCCTTTTTCTGATGAAATTGTCCAAAACCTTGCTATGATTGGCTTTTTTGAAAAATATGGTATAATAGTAGTAATTTAATAGATGGAGTTGAGTTTTGAAGAAAAACTTTCGTGTAAAAAGAGAGAAAGATTTTAAGGCAATTTTCAAGGAAGGGACAAGTTTTGCTAATCGCAAATTTGTTGTCTACCAATTAGAAAACCAGAAAAACCATTTTCGAGTAGGTCTATCAGTTAGCAAAAAGCTGGGGAATGCCGTCACTAGAAATCAAATCAAGCGACGAATTAGACATATTATCCAGAATGCAAAAGGGAGTCTGGTAGAAGATGTAGACTTTGTTGTCATTGCTCGAAAAGGGGTTGAAACCTTGGAATACGCAGAGATGGAGAAAAATCTACTCCATGTATTAAAATTATCAAAGATTTACCGGGAAGGAAATGGGAGTGAAAAAGAAACTAAAGTTGACTAGTTTGCTAGGACTGTCTCTGTTAATCATGACAGCCTGTGCGACTAATGGGGCAACTAGTGATATTACAGCCGATTCGGCTGATTTTTGGAGTAAATTTGTTTACTCCTTTGCGGAAATCATTCGCTTTTTATCGTTTGATATCAGTATCGGAGTGGGGATTATTCTCTTTACGGTCTTGATTCGTACAGTGCTCTTGCCAGTCTTCCAAGTGCAAATGGTGGCTTCTAGGAAAATGCAGGAAGCTCAGCCACGCATTAAGGCGCTTCGAGAACAATATCCAGGTCGAGATATGGAAAGCAGAACCAAGCTAGAGCAGGAAATGCGTAAAGTCTTTAAAGAAATGGGTGTCAGACAGTCAGATTCTCTTTGGCCGATTTTGATTCAGATGCCGGTTATTTTAGCCTTGTTCCAAGCTCTATCAAGAGTTGACTTTTTGAAGACAGGTCATTTCTTATGGATTAACCTTGGTGGTGTAGATACAACCCTTGTTCTTCCGATTTTAGCAGCAGTATTCACCTTTTTAAGTACTTGGTTGTCCAACAAAGCCTTGTCTGAGCGTAATGGGGCTACGACTGCGATGATGTATGGGATTCCAGTCTTGATTTTTATCTTTGCAGTTTATGCACCAGGTGGAGTCGCCCTATACTGGACAGTGTCCAATGCTTACCAAGTCTTGCAAACCTATTTCTTGAACAATCCATTCAAGATTATCGCAGAGCGCAAGGCTCTAGTACAGGCACAAAAAGATTTGGAAAATAGAAAAAGAAAAGCCAAGAAAAAGGCTCAGAAAACGAAATAATAAGGAGGAATCTGGTAATGGTAGTATTTACAGGTTCAACTGTTGAAGAAGCAATCCAAAAAGGATTGAAAGAATTAGATATTCCAAGGAAGAAGGCACATATTAAAGTCATTTCTAGGGAGAAAAAGGGCTTTCTTGGTTTATTTGGTAAAAAACCAGCTCAGGTTGACATTGAAGCTATTAGTGAAACGACTGTTGTAAAAGCAAACCAACAAGCTGTAAAGGGAGTTCCAAAACAAATCAATGATTTGAATGAGCCTGTTAAAACAGTCAGTGAAGCAACTGTTGACTTGGGTCATGTTGTAGAAGCAATTAAAAAGATTGAAGAGGAAGGTCAAGGTATTTCTGATGAAGTCAAGGCCGAAATCTTAAAACATGAAAGACATGCCAGCACTATCTTAGAAGAAACTGGTCACATTGAGATTTTAAATGAACTTCAAATCGAGGAAGCGATGAGGGAAGAAGCGGGCGCTGATGACCTTGAAACTGAGCAAGACCAAACTGAAAATCAAGACTTGACAGAGATGGGCTTGAAAGTTGAGCCGAGCTTTGATATTGCCCAGGTGGCTACGGATGTGACTGCCTATGTTCAAGCGATTGTGGATGACATGGATGTTGAAGCCACGCTTTCAAATGATTATAACCGTCGTAGTATCAATTTGCAAATTGACACTAACGAACCAGGTCGTATTATCGGCTACCACGGTAAAGTCTTGAAAGCCTTGCAACTATTGGCTCAAAATTATCTTTATAACCGCTATTCAAGAACCTTCTACATTACAATCAATGTCAATGATTATGTTGAACACCGTGCAGAAGTCTTGCAGACCTATGCTCAAAAATTGGCGACTCGTGTTTTAGAAGAAGGACGTAGTCATCAAACAGATCCTATGTCAAATAGTGAACGCAAGATTATCCACCGTATTATTTCACGTATGGATGGCGTGACCAGTTACTCTGAAGGTGACGAGCCAAATCGCTATGTCGTTGTAGATACAGAATAAGTAAAATCAGGCTTGACCTGATTTTTTGCTAGCTAGAGGAGATGAAACGGATGTTGAATAAGATAAGAGATTATTTAGACTTTGCAGGGATCCAGTACCGTAATCCTGATAAAGCGGGAGCAGAGCGAGAGAAGATGCTGGCATTGCGCCACAAAGGTCAAGAGGCACGAAAGGCTTTTACAGAACTGGCTAAAGCCTTTCAAGCAAGCCATCCAGAATGGCAACTTCAACAGACTAGCCAGTGGATGAACCAAGCGCAGCGTTTGCGACCACATTTTTGGGTTTATCTACAGAGAGACGGACAAGTGACAGAGCCTATGTTGGCTCTTCGTTTGTATGGAAGCTCTTCTGATTTTGGAGTGTCATTTGAAGTTAGTTTTATCGAACGTAAGAAGGATGAGCAAACTTTGGAGAAACAAGCCAAGGTTTTAGACATTCCAACCGTTAAAGGAATTTATTATCTAGCCTACTCTGATGGCCAAAGTCAACGGTGGGAGGCGAACGAAGAAAATCGTCAAATTTTAAGAAATAAACTATCCAATCAGGAAATCCGAAAAGTTTTAGTTAAGGCAGATGTTTCTTTTATAGAAAATCAATCATTAGAAGTGATTTTAGAAAAATTAGAAGAAGCTTATGAACGCTTGCTTCCCTATTATCAGGCGACCAGAGAGTAGAAAATAGGAGACTTATCTAGCGTCGAATTGTTTAATTGCTATTCTATGTATTTTTTCATATAATAGTAAGATAGAATGTGTGATCTAATAATCACCTCAAATAGAAAGGAAATTCTATGTCAAATCTATCTGTTAATGCAATTCGTTTCCTAGGTATTGACGCTATCAACAAAGCCAACTCAGGTCACCCAGGTGTGGTCATGGGAGCAGCTCCGATGGCTTACAGCCTCTTTACAAAACAACTTCGTATCAATCCAGCTCAACCAAACTGGATTAACCGCGACCGTTTCATTCTTTCAGCCGGTCATGGTTCAATGCTTCTTTATGCCCTTCTTCACCTTTCTGGTTTTGAAGATGTCAGCATGGATGAAATCAAGAGTTTCCGTCAATGGGGTTCAAAAACACCAGGTCACCCAGAATTTGGCCATACAGCAGGGATTGATGCTACGACAGGTCCTCTAGGTCAAGGGATTTCAACTGCTACTGGTTTTGCCCAAGCAGAACGTTTCTTGGCAGCTAAATATAACCGCGAAGGCTACAATATCTTTGACCACTACACTTACGTTATTTGTGGAGACGGAGATTTGATGGAAGGTGTTTCAAGTGAGGCGGCTTCATACGCAGGCTTGCAAAAACTAGACAAGTTGGTTGTTCTTTATGATTCAAATGACATCAACTTGGATGGTGAGACAAAAGATTCCTTTACAGAAAGTGTTCGTGACCGTTACAATGCCTACGGTTGGCATACTGCCTTGGTTGAAGATGGAACAGACTTGGAAGCAATCCAAGCTGCTATCGAAACAGCTAAAGCTTCAGGCAAACCATCTTTGATTGAAGTGAAGACTGTGATTGGATACGGTTCTCCAAACAAACAAGGAACTAATGCTGTACACGGTGCTCCTCTTGGAGCAGATGAAACTGCAGCAACTCGCCAAGCACTTGGTTGGGACTATGAACCATTTGAAATCCCAGAACAAGTATATGATGATTTCAAAGAACATGTTGCAGACCGTGGCGCATCAGCTTATGAAGCTTGGACAAAATTAGTTGCTGATTATAAAGAAGCGCATCCAGAATTGGCTGCAGAAGTAGAAGCCATTATTGATGGACGTGATCCAGTTGAAGTGACTCCAGCAGACTTCCCAGCTTTAGAAAATGGTTTCTCTCAAGCAACTCGTAATTCAAGCCAAGATGCCTTGAATGTTGTGGCAGCTAAGTTACCAACCTTCCTAGGTGGATCAGCTGACCTAGCTCACTCAAATATGACTTATATCAAAACTGACGGACTTCAAGACGATGCCAATCGCTTGAACCGTAACATTCAGTTTGGTGTTCGTGAATTTGCAATGGGAACGATCTTGAACGGGATGGCCCTTCATGGTGGACTTCGTGTATACGGTGGAACTTTCTTCGTCTTCTCTGACTATGTGAAGGCAGCTGTCCGCTTGTCAGCCTTGCAAGGTCTTCCTGTGACTTATGTCTTTACCCACGATTCAATCGCAGTTGGAGAAGACGGTCCAACGCATGAACCGGTGGAACATTTGGCAGGTCTTCGTGCCATGCCAAATCTAAACGTTTTCCGTCCAGCAGATGCGCGTGAAACGCAAGCAGCTTGGTACCTTGCAGTGACAAGTGAGAAAACACCAACTGCCCTTGTCTTGACACGTCAAAACTTGACTGTTGAAGAGGGAACAGACTTCGACAAGGTTGCAAAAGGTGCCTATGTTGTCTATGAAAATGCAGCAGACTTTGATACCATCTTGATTGCGACAGGTTCAGAGGTCAATCTTGCTGTCTCAGCTGCCAAAGAATTGGCTAGTCAAGGTGAAAAAGTCCGCGTAGTCAGCATGCCATCTACAGATGTCTTTGATAAACAAGATGTAGCTTACAAGGAAGAAATTCTTCCAAATGCAGTTCGCCGTCGTGTTGCAGTCGAAATGGGTGCAAGTCAAAACTGGTACAAATACGTTGGTCTCGATGGTGCCGTTCTCGGTATTGATACCTTCGGAGCCTCTGCCCCAGCACCAAAAGTATTGGCAGAATATGGCTTTACTGTAGAAAATCTTGTAAAAGTGGTTCAAAACTTGAAATAATCCTAAAAATCAGGGCGTAAGCTCTGGTTTTTCTTACCAGAAAAGTAAGGTACAATCTTGTAAAAGTAGCCGAAATTTGATATAGTAGTCCTATGTAAAAGACAAAGGAGAATATAATGGAATCACAATATACATTTTTAATCATTCTTGTGGCTATGGTGGGCTTGATGTTCTTTACGCAACGCTCTCAAAAGAAACAAGCGCAAAAACGTATGGAAAGCTTGAATAAACTACAAAAAGGCTATGAAGTGATTACAATCGGTGGACTTTATGGAACAGTCGATGAAGTAGATACGGAGAAGAAAACAATTGTTCTTGATGTAGATGGAGTTTACTTGACTTTTGAACTAGCTGCTATCAAGACCGTATTACCACTTAAAGAAACAGCTTCACTCGAAGGTGCAATTGAAAAATAAGACGGGATTACGAACTCCCGTTTTTCTATAAAAGAAAGGAAATGGGATGAAAAAATTAGTCTTTGTCTGTCTAGGAAATATTTGCCGCAGCCCTATGGCCGAGTTTGTGATGAAATCAATGACAGATAATTATGAAATCCAAAGTCGAGCGACTTCTTCTTGGGAACATGGCAATCCGATTCATAAGGGAACTCAAGGGATTTTTCAAGAGTATGAGATTCCTTATAACAAAGCCAAAACATCGCTTCAGATTAGTAAGGAAGATTTTGAAGCCTTTGATTATATTATCGGCATGGATGCTTCAAATGTTTCTGACTTACGTCAGATGTGTCCAGTAGACTGTCAAGATAAGATTTACTCATTTGCATCTGAAAGTGTTCCAGATCCTTGGTATACAGGAGATTTTGAGGAAACCTATCAGCGTGTTCAGGAGGGTTGTCAAGCTTGGTTAAAACGTTTAGAAAAGGAGAGTGAAGGTGGAAAATCTTAAGAATTTTTACGAAAAGTATCGTGTCTATCTGACTCGTCCACGTTTAGAGCTTTTGGCAGTAGTTACCATTGTTTTCTGTGCTGTACTCGTCTTTTTTCTAAATATTCCCGGAAAAGGTGTTCTAAAGCTTGATAATGGAACGATTGTTTACGATGGCAGTCTTGTCCGTGGTAAAATGAATGGGCAAGGTACCATTACCTTCCAAAATGGAGACCAATATACAGGTGGTTTCAACAATGGAGCCTTCAACGGAAAAGGCACCTTTCAATCCAAAGAAGGCTGGACCTACGAAGGTGATTTTGTAAATGGTCAGGCTGAAGGAAAAGGAAAACTAACAACAGAACAAGAAGTCGTTTATGAAGGGACTTTTAAACAAGGCGTTTTTCAACAAAAATAAAGCCTCCTTATCAAAGGAGGTATTGTTAGAATGTTAAAGTAAGCGCTTACCTGCAAATCCCTTTCTTTCCAAGTCTCTCTTCCAAGCAAGTTTGTGAAATAAAAAAATATTTGAAATAAATTTCACAAACTCTAAAGAAAAAACTTGATAAGCAAAGAAAATAACAAACATTTCACAAGGTGCTAAAAATTCTTTGTGAAATGTTTATGAAACTGTTTACAAAGTTGAAATAATACGTTATAATAAACTTGTGAAAAAATTAACAAAGGATTGAATCCTTGAAAGCTATGGAGGAAAATATGGCTGATAAAAAAACTGTGACACCAGAGGAAAAGAAACTCGCTGCTGAAAAGCATGTCGATGGATTGGTGCAAAAAGCTCTAGTTGCCCTTGAAGAAATGCGTAAGTTGGATCAAGAGCAGGTTGACTACATCGTAGCTAAAGCGTCAGTAGCAGCTTTGGATGCCCACGGAGAATTGGCTTTACATGCCTTTGAAGAAACAGGACGTGGTGTATTCGAAGATAAGGCAACTAAGAACTTGTTTGCTTGTGAACACGTAGTAAACAACATGCGCCACACTAAAACAGTTGGTGTTATTGAAGAAGACGATGTAACAGGATTGACCCTGATTGCTGAACCAGTTGGTGTTGTTTGTGGTATTACTCCTACAACAAACCCAACATCAACAGCAATCTTCAAATCATTGATTTCATTGAAGACACGTAATCCAATCGTCTTTGCTTTCCACCCATCAGCACAAGAATCATCTGCTCATGCAGCTCGTATCGTCCGCGATGCAGCTATCGCAGCTGGAGCTCCTGAAAACTGTGTACAGTGGATCACTGAACCATCTATGGAAGCAACTAGTGCCCTTATGAACCACGAAGGTATTGCAACAATCCTTGCAACAGGTGGTAATGCTATGGTTAAAGCCGCATACTCATGTGGTAAACCAGCTCTTGGGGTAGGTGCTGGTAACGTTCCAGCTTATGTTGAAAAATCAGCAAATATCCGTCAAGCAGCACACGATATCGTTATGTCTAAATCATTTGATAACGGTATGGTCTGTGCATCTGAACAAGCAGTTATCATTGACAAAGAAATTTACGATGAATTTGTAGCAGAGTTCAAATCTTACCACACTTACTTTGTAAACAAGAAAGAAAAAGCTCTTCTTGAAGAATTCTGCTTCGGCGTGAAAGCAAACAGCAAAAACTGTGCTGGTGCAAAATTGAACGCTGACATCGTTGGTAAACCAGCAACTTGGATTGCAGAACAAGCAGGATTTACAGTTCCAGAAGGAACAAACATTCTTGCTGCAGAATGTAAAGAAGTTGGTGAAAACGAGCCATTGACTCGTGAAAAATTGTCACCAGTTATCGCAGTTTTGAAATCTGAAAGCCGTGAAGATGGTATTACTAAGGCTCGTCAAATGGTTGAATTTAACGGTCTTGGTCACTCAGCAGCCATCCATACAGCTGACGAAGAATTGACTAAAGAATTTGGTAAAGCTGTTAAAGCTATTCGTGTTATCTGTAACTCACCTTCTACTTTCGGTGGTATCGGGGACGTTTACAATGCCTTCTTGCCATCATTGACACTTGGATGTGGTTCTTACGGACGCAACTCAGTTGGGGATAACGTTAGTGCCATTAACCTCTTGAATATCAAAAAAGTCGGAAGACGGAGAAATAACATGCAATGGATGAAACTTCCTTCAAAAACATACTTTGAACGTGATTCAATTCAATACCTTCAAAAATGTCGTGACGTTGAACGTGTCATGATCGTTACTGACCATGCCATGGTAGAGCTTGGTTTCCTTGATCGTATCATCGAGCAACTTGACCTTCGTCGCAATAAGGTTGTTTACCAAATCTTTGCTGATGTAGAACCAGATCCAGATATCACAACTGTCAACCGTGGTACTGAGATTATGCGTGCCTTCAAACCAGATACAATCATCGCTCTCGGTGGTGGATCTCCAATGGATGCTGCTAAAGTAATGTGGCTCTTCTACGAACAACCAGAAGTGGACTTCCGTGACCTTGTTCAAAAATTCATGGATATCCGTAAACGTGCCTTCAAATTCCCATTGCTTGGTAAGAAGACTAAATTCATCGCGATTCCAACTACATCTGGTACAGGGTCTGAAGTAACACCATTTGCCGTTATCTCTGATAAAGCGAATAACCGTAAATACCCAATCGCTGACTACTCATTGACACCAACTGTGGCAATCGTAGACCCTGCTTTGGTATTGACAGTTCCTGGATTTGTTGCTGCTGATACTGGTATGGACGTATTGACCCACGCGACTGAAGCTTACGTATCACAAATGGCTAGCGACTACACTGACGGTCTTGCACTTCAAGCTATCAAGCTTGTATTCGAAAACCTTGAAAGCTCAGTTAAGAATGCAGACTTCCACTCACGTGAGAAAATGCATAACGCTTCAACTATTGCTGGTATGGCCTTTGCCAATGCCTTCCTAGGTATTTCTCACTCAATGGCTCATAAGATTGGTGCGCAATTCCACACAATCCACGGTCGTACAAATGCTATCTTGCTTCCATACGTCATCCGCTACAACGGTACACGTCCAGCTAAGACAGCAACATGGCCTAAGTACAACTACTACCGTGCAGATGAAAAATACCAAGATATCGCACGCATGCTTGGCCTTCCAGCTTCTACTCCAGAAGAAGGTGTGGAATCTTACGCAAAAGCTGTCTACGAACTTGGTGAGCGCGTAGGTATCCAAATGAACTTCAAAGCACAAGGAATTGATGAAAAAGAATGGAAAGAGCATTCACGTGAATTGGCCTTCCTTGCTTATGAAGACCAATGTTCACCAGCTAACCCACGTCTTCCAATGGTTGACCACATGCAAGAAATCATCGAAGATTCTTACTATGGCTACAAAGAAAGACCAGGACGCCGTAAATAATTGTTATCAGCCTAGAGACAGGAATTTCCTGTCTCTTTTTTGTCGTTTTCACCAAACTATGATAGAATATAAAAAATTATATTTTTAAAATATAGGAGAAAACCGAAGGAATGAACAGTTTTGGTGAAAAAGTAAGAGGCTTAAGAGAAGAAAAAGGACTTAGTCGTCCAGTTTTTTGCGGGGATGAGTCTGAATTATCAGTGCGTCAGTTGGTGCGGATTGAAAAAGGAGAATTTCGCCCGACGATAAAAACACTAGAATATATTGCAGATCGATTAGAAATTCCGTCCTACGTCTTGATGCCAGATTATAAGGAATTACCCAAGCGTTATCAAGAATTAAAGTACTTTCTTTTACATCACCCTGACTACGGAGACAAGGAGTTGCAAGAACAAAAGGAAGAATATTTTGATGAGATTTTTGAGAGCTTTTATGATGATTTGCCACGTGATGAGAAAGTGCTAGTGGATTGTCTTCAAGCTATAGATGCAGTGAGAATGACTAGTAATTCTTTATATGGAAGCAGTGTGATTGAGGACAGTCTTCAAGATTTACTATCCAGAGATGTATATAGGGCTGAGGACTTGTTGAAACTGAGACTGTATTTCAACTGTCAGTTAATGGATGGTTTAAATATGGGTGAGATAAAAGAATCTGAGCATGAAACCATTCTTTGTTTTCATGACAAACTAAGTTCTCAGGTTGATAAGATAGAGTTCGATTGTTTGGACTTACTTAGAGATTCCTTGTTAGCTTCTTTAGCTTGTATAGAAATTATGGGGCTGTTTCATTATTTTAAGAGGGCAGTCAAGACCTTAAATAAAATAGGGCAAAAAACACGAGATTTTCAAAAACAACCGATTGTCTTGATGGTGGAGTGGAAATATTATATTCAGACGGATTATGATACAGCCAAACAAAAGTATGAAGAAGCAAAAATGATGGCGAGGATGTTTGGTAATGAGAAGTTACTCGTTAGTTTAGATAAGGAATGGAGCGAAGACTTAGAAAGGTATTGTTAAATGCTTTATAGGAGTGACATTTCTGTCATTGAGGGAATGCCGCTTTTTTGTTACAATGAATTTTATACTCAATGAAAATCAAAGAGCAAATTAGGAAACTAGCCGCAGGCTGTACTTGAGTACGGCAAGGCGACGTTGACGTGGTTTGAATTTGATTTTCGAAGAGTATTACTTGATATACATCCAGAAGCAAACTAGGCAATAGAGAAAAAATTCTAAGCAGTAGGTTCATAGTGGCAATCAGTGCTGATGTCGCTTGAAGGCTTTTCTATAATTATGATGTATGACGATAACAGTTTTAAATAAGGGGGAAAGAATGTCCATTTTATCCATTAAAAATATTTCAAAGTTTTACACTTTGGACGGTAAACATCAAGAGCAGGCTCTAAGAAATATAAACCTGCAGATTGCAAAAGGTAAAATTACAGCGATTTATGGTCCGTCAGGCTGTGGCAAAACCAGTCTACTAAACATCATCAGTGGTTTAGATAGACAATATGAAGGAGATTTAGAGTTTAAAGGGGAATCCCTCCGTGACTTATCAGAGATTGAACTAACTCAATTTCGTAAAGATAAGATTGGATTTGTGTTTCAAAACTTTAACCTCATTCCTCATCAGTCTGTCTTGGACAATGTCAAATTACCTCTCTATGTCAAAGATTTATCTGACAGGGAGATGACAATGATTGCAAAGGAGCAATTAAGTAACTTAGGCATGGAGCCTTTTGTAGCTAAAAATGTTAAACAGCTTTCTGGCGGGCAAAAGCAACGCGTAGCAATCGCGCGTGCACTGGTAAATCAGCCAGATATGATTGTAGCAGATGAGCCAACGGGTTCGCTGGATTCTCAATCCCAAGAAATGGTATTGGAAGTATTTAAAAAATTAGCCCAAACAGGGAAAACAGTACTGATTGTAACCCATAATCCAGAGGTTGCCGAATATGCAGATGTGATTATCAAAATGAAGGATGGTGAAGTCGTTGAAGAAGTCAAAAAATAAAGGATTATCATTGAAAAATAAATTCAAGCTTTCTTTAAATAACTTTATGGAAAGAAAGTGGCGTAACCTATTGATTGCGCTAGCAACTTCAATCGGTTTTGTAGGAGTCTTAATTTCTTTCGGCTTGGGAAATGCATTGATTTCGATGATTGATGAAAATACGAATGGAGGTCAAATCCCTTCTCAAGTTCAGATTGCTTTAAACACAAAAAATGTTGGACGAGGCTTTTTGAACCAAGATGATAAGAACTATATCACGGATACAGTTGGCAAAGAAACTATTAAATATTTGGAGAGTCCTTTTGGGATGATCATGTCAAATATTACTATAGATGGTCAAGAAATGGATCTGAGTCAAACGATGCCTTCTTATGCTCAAGTGGTGAGTCTCTATGAGGATACAAGTATCTCTGTTAGTAGTAATGAGGCGGACAAAGTATTAGCCGGTTCCCTCTATACTGATTCAAATGAACAGGGATTGACGATTCCAAGCAGTTTACTAAAAAATTGGAATGAACAGACAGGAAAAAATCTGACAGCTAGTGATATTATTGGCAAATCAGTCTCAGCCAGCATTGTAGAAAATGATGCTGAAGCTAGCAAGACTGCTCAATTTCAAACAAAGATTGTACGTGTAATCAATGATGAAGATGACTTGGAGGACAGCAACAGTTTCATGCCGTCTCATCAAATGGAAACGATTTTGAAAGAGGCTGGATTTACAAAAGCTGTATCTTATTTTATCTTGGAACTCAAAGATCCATCACAAACAAAAGCGATAACAGAAGAATTGCAGAAAAACAAGAAGTATACTGTTCTTTCTCAACAGAAGGTTCTTGATATTGTGATTACTTTTATTCGTGTCATTCAGGGATTGTTGATTGTACTTTCATCACAAGCTATTGTGGTAGCAGCGGTCATGATTGGTATCATCATTTACATCAATATCATGCAACGTTCTAAGGAAATAGGTGTCATGAAGGCAGTTGGTTATCAAAATCGCGATGTCAAAGGGATTTTTATTTACGAGGCTATTTGGATTGTAGGCATTGCCTTGCTGCTGGCATTTTTGGTTGCACAAGGGGTGGGAAGTTTGGCGAATGTGATTGTAAGTCACTTTTACCCATCCATCACGAAGGTTTTTGAATTAAATTTGTTATCTGTTTTAGGAACTCTAGCTTTCGCTCTCTTACTTGGCTATGTCTCAGCCTACTTCCCAGCACGTAAAATTAGTAAAATGGATCCTGTAGAATCGCTACGATATGAATAGTAAGGGATTTCCTTGATTTACAGTCTTAAAAAGAAACTAACATAGAAAAACAATGCCCGTACTTGCAATTCAACTCAAATAGTTATATAATAGGTTTGTTGAAAGGTGATTTGTAGTGATTCAAGTTACTCTTTTCACAATAAAAATTTCATGATTTTCATAAGGAGGAAATCACTAATGGTAGTTAAAGTTGGTATTAACGGTTTCGGACGTATCGGTCGTCTTGCTTTCCGTCGTATCCAAAACGTAGAAGGTGTTGAAGTTACTCGTATCAACGACCTTACAGATCCAGTCATGCTTGCACACTTGTTGAAATACGACACAACTCAAGGTCGTTTCGACGGTACTGTTGAAGTTAAAGAAGGCGGATTTGAAGTTAACGGTAAATTCATCAAAGTTTCTGCTGAACGTGATCCAGAACAAATCGACTGGGCTAACGACGGTGTAGAAATCGTTCTTGAAGCTACTGGTTTCTTTGCTAAGAAAGCAGCTGCTGAAAAACACTTGCACGCTGGTGGAGCTAAAAAAGTTGTTATCACTGCTCCTGGTGGAAACGACGTTAAAACAGTTGTATTCAACACTAACCACGACGTTCTTGACGGTACTGAAACAGTTATCTCAGGTGCTTCATGTACTACAAACTGCTTGGCTCCTATGGCTAAAGCTCTTCAAGATAACTTTGGTGTTGTAGAAGGATTGATGACTACTATCCACGCTTACACTGGTGACCAAATGATCCTTGACGGACCACACCGTGGTGGTGACCTTCGCCGTGCTCGCGCTGGTGCTGTAAACATTGTTCCTAACTCAACTGGTGCTGCAAAAGCTATCGGTCTTGTAATCCCAGAATTGAACGGTAAATTGGACGGAGCTGCTCAACGTGTTCCTGTTCCAGCAGGTTCTGTAACTGAGTTGGTAGCAGTTCTTGAAAAGAACGTTACTGTTGACGAAGTGAACGCAGCTATGAAAGCAGCTTCAAACGAATCATACGGATACACTGAAGATCCAATCGTATCTTCAGATATCCTAGGTATGTCTTACGGTTCATTGTTTGACGCAACTCAAACTAAAGTTCTTGACGTTGACGGTAAACAATTGGTTAAAGTTGTATCATGGTACGACAACGAAATGTCATACACTGCACAACTTGTTCGTACTCTTGAATACTTCGCAAAAATCGCTAAATAATTCTTGAGTCGATAGAAAAGCAAGGCCTCTGGTCTTGCTTTTTAAATATTTAAAAATGGATGACACAATCATCCATTCTTTTTTATTTCTCTTTCGAAAGTATCTGAAAGGGCAGTGAAGCTTAATTTTTCTAATGTAAGTGGATGGGTAAAGGAAAGTCGAAAGGCATGAAGCATAAGTCGATTTGATTTTCCTTTACTATTATAGAGAGGGTCGCCTAAAATAGGGAAGTTATGATGCGAAAGGTGCACACGAATCTGATGGGTTCGCCCGGTCTTTAGTTTGCAACGAACCAAGGAAGTTTTGTTTGGGAATTGCTTTAATCTGCTTACATTTGTTTCAGCATATTGCCCATTTTTTGTATCAACTACTCGTTTTCTGCGGTCATGGCGATCACGTCCGATTTTGTCCCTGAAAACAAGCTCTTTGCTGCTGATATTTCCATCAACTAGTGCCCAGTATTCCCTAGAAATCTCTTTTTTCTCCAGTAAGCGATTGAGAATAGGCAGGATAAAAGGATTTTTGGCAAAGAGAACCAAACCACTGGTTTCCATGTCCAGACGATGAACGACATAGCAGGTTTGGCCAACATAGGCACTGACATGGTTAAGAAGGGCGATTTCGCTTGGCTGATTACCATGCGTTTTCATCCCCTCTGGTTTGTTGACAATAATTAAGTGTTGATCTTGATAAACTTCCTGAATGAGGTTTGGGTTGCCCCAAGGAATTTCTTTTTCGGGATAATCTTCTTCGTCAAAAGTCAATTGGCAAACATCTCCAGGCTTCACCGTCTCGTTCCAATGAACTTCTCGCTGATTAATCAAAATGTGTTTCTTGATTCTCAAAAAATGACGGATTTTTCTAGGGATGAGGAGTTGTTCCTCAAGTAATTGCTTTACCGTCATTTGAGGTAGAGAGTCTGGTAAAGTAAAAGTGAATTTCATACAGATATTGTAACAAAAAAAGCCTTATTTGGATAGGAAATAGCTAAATTCTTGTCTTCCTATGATGAAGATGATAAAATAAACGCATGAAATTAGATAAATTATTTGAGAAGTTTCTTTCTCTTTTTAAAAAAGAAACAAGTGAATCAGAGGACTCTGATTCTACTAGCTTACGTCGCTCTCGTAGTGATCGAAAAAAATTAGCCCAAGTAGGTCCAATTCGAAAATTCTGGCGTCGCTATCATCTAACAAAGATTGTCCTTATACTAGGTTTGAGTGCAGGCTTGCTAGTTGGAACCTATTTGTTTGCTGTAGCTAAGTCAACCAATGTTAACGATTTGCAAAACGCCTTGAAAACTCGGACTATCATTTTTGACCGTGAAGAAAAAGAGGCTGGTGCCTTGTCTGGTCAAAAGGGAACCTACGTTGAATTGACTGATATCAGTAAAAATTTGCAGAATGCCGTTATTGCGACAGAAGACCGCTCTTTCTATAAAAATGACGGGATTAACTATGGTCGTTTCTTCTTGGCGATTGTCACTGCTGGACGTTCAGGTGGTGGATCTACTATTACCCAGCAGCTAGCTAAAAACGCCTATTTGTCACAGGATCAAACCGTTGAGAGAAAAGCGAAAGAATTTTTCCTTGCTTTAGAATTAACCAAAAAATATAGTAAGGATCAAATTCTAACCATGTACCTTAACAACGCTTATTTTGGAAATGGTGTGTGGGGTGTAGAAGATGCGAGTAAGAAATACTTTGGAGTTTCTGCATCAGAGGTGAGTCTGGATCAAGCTGCGACTCTGGCAGGGATGCTCAAAGGACCGGAATTGTATAATCCTTTGAATTCCGTACAAGATTCGACTAATCGTCGCGACACTGTCTTACAAAATATGGTTGCAGCAGGATATATTGATAAAAACCAAGAAACCGAAGCTGCAGAAGTTGATATGACTTCGCAATTGCACGATAAGTATGAAGGAAAAATCTCTGATTACCGCTATCCTTCTTACTTTGATGCGGTGGTTAACGAAGCCGTTTCCAAGTATAATCTAACAGAGGAAGAAATTGTCAATAATGGCTACCGCATTTACACAGAGCTGGACCAAAACTACCAAGCAAATATGCAGGTTGTCTATGAAAATAAAGTGCTATTTCCGAGGGCAGAGGATGGAACATTTGCTCAATCAGGAAGTGTCGCTCTCGAACCGAAAACAGGGGGAGTTCGTGGAGTTGTCGGTCAAGTTGCTGACAATGATAAAACTGGATTCCGGAATTTCAACTATGCAACCCAATCAAAACGTAGCCCTGGTTCTACAATTAAGCCTTTAGTTGTTTATACGCCAGCAGTTGAGGCAGGTTGGGCTTTGAATAAGCTCTTGGATAACCATACCATGCAGTATAACAGCTATAAGGTAGATAACTATGCAGGAATCAAAACGAGTCGAGAAGTTCCTATGTATCAAGCCTTGGCAGAATCGCTTAATCTACCTGCTGTTGCTACTGTTAATGATTTGGGTGTTGATAAGGCTTTTGAGGCAGGCGAAAAATTTGGACTCAACATGGAAAAGGTAGACCGTGTTCTTGGTGTCGCCTTGGGAAGTGGTGTCGAAACCAATCCTCTTCAAATGGCTCAAGCATATGCTGCCTTTGCAAATGAAGGTTTAATGCCGGAAGCTCATTTTATTAGTAGAATTGAAAATGCTAGTGGTCAGGTTATTGCGAGCCATAAAAATTCACAAAAACGGGTGATTGATAAGTCTGTAGCTGATAAGATGACCAGTATGATGTTGGGGACTTTCACCAACGGTACTGGTATTAGTTCATCGCCTGCAGATTATGTCATGGCAGGGAAAACTGGTACAACCGAAGCAGTTTTTAATCCAGAATACACAAGTGACCAGTGGGTAATTGGTTATACTCCGGATGTGGTGATTAGTCACTGGCTTGGTTTTCCGACCACTGATGAAAATCACTATCTAGCAGGATCTACTTCAAACGGTGCAGCCCATGTCTTCAGAAATATTGCAAATACCATTTTACCTTATACCCCAGGAAGTACCTTTACAGTTGAAAATGCATATAAGAAAAATGGAATTGCACCAGCTAACACAAAAAGACAAGTACAAACCAATGATAATAGCCAGACAGATGATAATTTGTCTGATATTCGAGGACGTGCGCAAAGTCTAGTAGATGAGGCTAGTCGGGCTATCTCGGATGCTAAGATTAAGGAAAAGGCTCAAACGATATGGGATTCGGTAGTCAATCTATTTCGCTAAGATGCTTGTCAAAGCCTAGCTTTCTTGTTATAATAGATAGGATGGAGGCGTTATGGCACTAAAAAAAGCAAGCCTAGCTTGTGCGGTTTGTGGTTCGAGAAACTATTCAATCAAGATTAGTGGAAACCCCAAGCCTACACGGCTAGAAGTAAATAAATTTTGTAAGCATTGTGGTAAGTACACTACACACAGAGAAACGAGATAGGAGAGAGCGATGCGTTTTATTGGAGATATTTTTAGACTTCTTAAAGACACAACATGGCCAACTCGCAAGGAAAGCTGGAGAGATTTTCGTTCTATCATGGAATACACAGCTTTCTTTGTAGTAATTATTTACATTTTTGACCAGTTGATTGTTTCAGGTTTGATTCGATTTATTAACATTTTTTAGAAGGCTAGTGGAGTTATTTACACTAGAAATCTTCTATTTATGAAAGGAAATATCATGGATAGTTTTGATAAAGGATGGTTTGTTTTACAAACTTATTCTGGTTATGAAAATAAGGTAAAAGAAAATCTATTACAACGTGCACAAACCTACAATATGTTGGATAATATTCTACGTGTTGAAATTCCAACACAAACAGTGCAAGTTGAAAAAAATGGAAAGAGAAAAGAAGTAGAAGAAAATCGCTTTCCAGGTTATGTTCTTGTAGAAATGGTCATGACAGATGAAGCTTGGTTTGTTGTTCGAAACACACCAAATGTTACAGGATTTGTCGGATCACACGGGAACAGATCAAAACCAACTCCATTATTGGAACAAGAAATTCGTGACATTTTGATATCTATGGGACAAACTGTTCAAGAATTTGATTTCGATGTTGAGGTTGGTCAAACTGTACGTATTATTGATGGTGCTTTTGCAGACTACACTGGTAAGATTACAGAAATTGATAATAACAAAGTAAAAATGATTATCTCTATGTTTGGTAATGACACAGTTGCAGAAGTAAACCTAAACCAAATCGCAGAATTATGACCCAAAGAGAGGCAAGACCTCTCTTTTTGTGCAGTTGAGGAGCTAAAGGGTGCAGAATGGATGAAATGTGCCAAAAGTGTTTCTGAATCTGTTAGACTGTATCTAGAAAGGGGAAGATTATGCTTAAAAAAATGTATGAAGAAGTCCAAGGAATTGTATACAAGTGTAGAAATGAATATTACCTTCATTTGTGGGAGCTATCGGATTGGAACCAAGAGGGTATGATTTGCTTACATGAATTGATTAGTAGAGAAGAAGGACTAGTAGACGATATTCCACGTTTAAGGAAATATTTCAAAACCAAGTTTCGAAATCGAATTTTAGACTATATCCGTAAACAAGAAAGCTACAAACGAAGATATAATAAAGAACTTTATGAAGAAGTGGGTGATATAAGTCATCGTATAAGTGAGGGCGGTCTGTGGCTAGATGATTATTATCTCTTTCATGAAACACTAAGAGATTATAGAAACAAACAAAGTAAAGAGAAACAAGAAGAACTAGAACGCGTCTTAAGAGATGAACGCTTCCGAGGGCGTCAAAGAGTGCTAAAGGACTTACGCATTGTGTTTAAAGAGTTTGACATCCGTACTCATTAGGAATTCATGCAAAAAAATAAAAAAAGTTTAAAAAAGGTGTTGACAAAGTTTAAAAAGCCTGTATAATAGTAAGAGTTGAAAATAACAACTCTGGTCCGTTGGTCAAGGGGTTAAGACACCGCCTTTTCACGGCGGTAACACGGGTTCGAATCCCGTACGGACTATGGTATGTTGCGGTTGTAACACTTGATGAAAAAAAGTTTAAAAAAGTTTCAAAAAAGTGTTGACAAGCGAAAGTGACTGTGATATACTAATATAGTTGTCGCTTGAGAGAAGCGAGTGACAAAGACCTTTGAAAACTGAACAAGACGAACCAATGTGCAGGGC
>NZ_OXCQ01000017.1 GCF_900411395.1 Streptococcus sp. 596553
TTTTAGACTTGACTATATTTCACAAAGATGTAGTTTCGCTAGCCAATCAAGGTATAGCTGTAAAAGATATCGCACAAAAATTAGGACTACATTACAATCAGGTATATTACTACTTGAATAAACATCATATTCCTTACAAAAAGCGAGAGTTTAGAAATCAAAGTAACAATTTCGCTTGGAGGAATTTGAATGATATGATTTTTATGAGGAGGACTTAACATGACAGACAACATAAACAAACCAATACAATAACACTAGTTTTTGATGGGAAAATAATTTAAAACATTAGTTAAAATAGAAACGAGGTGAGCGATGCCTTTCTTTCCAGAAATAAACGAAGTCAAAACAAAAGAAAACGCCAAGAAAGTATTAGAAGGATATCCTCATTGGCGTCGTGTAGCGAATGATACAGATGGTCAGAAGGTGACAACTACGTACTCTTTTACGCCTCGGTGTCCTGGGAATAATGCAACTAGTCGAGTGGAGAAACTGGCAATTCGAAAAGTTGATGCAGAGTTAGAGATAGATGCTATTGAGCAGGCAGTTAGTAATTTACATGATCCTTACTATCGTAAAATCATATACGAGAAGTACCTTGTATGGTATCCTAAAAAAGATGAAACAGTATATAATGAGCTTGCAATCTCAGAAAGTTCATATTATGAAATTCTTGGAAAGGCTCTACTGGCATTTGCAGAGCTATATCGAAATGGTGAACAAGTTGTAATTCTGGAGTAAGAGCGGAGTAAGTCAAGAGTAATTATCAATTTTAACGTGCTAAAATAGTATTATCCAATGATTGGCAACGAACAGTCATGAGGACTCCTAAAAATACAGAGGTTTCGGCCTCTTAGACAGTAAGGATAGGTTAGCAGGTTGTTTGGGTCTCCTTTAAAATTTTTACCAAGCGTGCGTTTTACTGCTAGACCAGTTGGTTCGATTCCAGCTGCTGTCATTTGAGTGTTTGTGTCCCAGAATGGGGTAGGCAGTAGGCTTAGCATTCATATATCACTCATTAACTTAAAAATGGTTGCAGTAGCGACTGGACCTTGCATGATTGCGTAGCTAATTATATTCCGGATAAGTTATAAGCTAGAGGGTTTGGATTCCCTCAGAGGTTGTAAAGACTACAAAAAATAAAAATGAAGTCAAAATTTAATACACACGCAAGGTAGTAGTCGTCTTGCAGAAAGGTCACACATCGTGTGGCTTTTTTGATTTTTTGAAAGGTGGTGATGGAAAATGAACAATAAACAGAAACACTTCGCTGATGAGTACATCATCAGTAGAAACGCAACACAATCTGCAATTAAGGTGGGGTACTCAGAGAAAACGGCATATAGCATAGGACAAAGATTGTTGAAAAATGTTGAGATTTCTGAATACATTAAAAAACGTACTGAAGAACTTTTTGACGAACGTTCGATGTCAATCGCAGAAGCCTTGGCAATCTCTGCTAGTATCGCTAGAGGGGAAACTCAACAAGGATATTCTAAGAAAACTGTAAAGACTGCTGAAGGTGTTGAAATATTTGAAACGACTTATGAATTTACTCCAACTATCGAAGAAAGGCAACGCTCTCTGGACCACATATTCAAAGTGAATGGAGCATATTTAGAGAGAAAAGAAATCGAGATGTCTTCGGCTGTTCAATTCGTTGATGATATAGGAGTTAGCGATGAAGCGTAGAATGAGTGAATTTATCCCAAAGGCTTTTTATCCTATGTGGCGTGCAGCGTTTGACCCTAAAATCTTACATGTGGTTGAAAAAGGTGGGCGTGGTTCTGGTAAGTCAAGCGATCTCGGACACACTATCATTCAACTGATTATGCGCTATCCAGTCAATGCTGTGTGTATTCGTAAGACGGATAATACCTTAGAACAATCGGTCTATGAGCAATTGAAATGGGCGATTAGCGAGCAAGGGGTTAGTCATTTATTTAAGATTAATAAATCACCTTTGAAGATAACCTATATCCCAAGAGGGAATTATATTATCTTCCGTGGTGCACAAGATCCAGAGCGTATCAAATCCTTGAAAGACAGTCGTTTTCCGTTTGCGATAGGCTGGATTGAGGAGTTAGCTGAGTTTAAAACCGAAGATGAAGTAAAGACAATCACCAACTCCCTTCTTCGTGGAGAATTGGATGATGGTCTTTTTTATAAATTCTTTTACTCTTACAATCCTCCAAAAAGAAAACAGTCTTGGGTGAATAAGAAGTATGAGAGTGTCATACAACCTCCTAACACCCACGTACACCATTCGACTTACTTAGATAACCCATATATATCCCAAGCTTTTATAGAAGAAGCAGAGGCCACGAGAGAGCGTTCAGAGAAGCGTTATCGTTGGGAGTATCTGGGTGAGGCTATCGGTTCGGGTGTAGCACCGTTTGAAAATCTGGTATTCCGCAAGATTACAGACGAGGAGATAGCAAGGTTTGATAACATTCGACAAGGTAACGACTTTGGTTACGCCAATGACCCTCTGGCCTTTGTAAGATGGCATTACGACAAGAAGAAACGAGTTATCTACGCTATCGATGAGATTTACGGCGTGAAGATTAGCAACCGTGAATTGGCTGAAAGAATCCGTGAGAAAGGTTATCAATCTCAGATGATAACCTGTGATAGCGCAGAACCTAAGTCGATTGATGAGTTAAAACTGCAGCTAAATATTCCGCTTGTTCAAGGCGCTAAGAAAGGCCCTGATAGTCGTGAGTATGGAGAACGCTGGTTGGATGATTTGGATGCAATTGTGATAGATCCAGAACGCACACCGAATATCGCAAGAGAGTTCGAAAGTGCTGACTATGCAGTTGACCGTGATGGAAATCCCAAACCCAAGCTAGAAGAAGTAAACGACCACACAATCGACGCTACTAGATATGCGTTTGAAGACGATATGAGACAACCAGGAATATCATTCTGGTAGGAGAAGGAGAAATGTTGAGTAATTGGTTTAAATGGTTAATTAGGCGGTTGTTGATTAAGAATACAACCCAAAACGAAATACTGGAAATTGAGATAAGAGAACATCAGAATTCTGAGAAAGTAAGCACGATGAAAGAGGCTTACGACTACTATCGAAATCGCACAGCTATTCGAAATAAGAAAGTAGATGTAGACTGGCGGACGAACTCAAGGATTGAATTAGGCTTGTTTAAGAAGTTGGTAGACCAGAAGGTTGGTTACTTGTTTTCTAAAAAACCGACAATCTCGATTGAGGGAGAAAAGTCGCAAGACTTTTTAGATAGTGTGTTTGACGAGGACCTTTTATCTACGATTAAGTCGCTCGGTAAGGAAGCAGTGATGAAAGGGATAGCTTATGGCTTGCCTTATTACGACGAGAATGGTCGTCTACGCTTGTTTAAAATCCCAAGTGAACAGATTATTCCTTTTTGGAAAGACGAGCGTCATTTGGAACTATCTGCCTTTGTGCATGTCTACAAACAAGCCGTCTACGAAAGCGGAGTGAAGAAGACTAAAACCTTTGTAGAATACTACGATGAACAAGGAATTACAGATTATATCTGGACAGGTTCACATCTTGAACTCAATCCACTATCCAAGGAGACCAAGGGAAATTTTTATTACGTCAATGCAGACGGCACACGGATTCCTTATACTTGGGAGAAAGTCCCTCTGATTCCGTTCCGCTATAACGAGTATGAGGACGGTCTTTTAGTCCAAACTAAGTCTTTGATTGATAATATTCAACTTCAAATGTCTACTAATGCTGATATGTTGGCAGATATGCCGAAGTTGATTTATGTTTTGAAAAACTATCAGGGCGCAGATTTGGGCGAGTTCATGAATAATCTGAATAAGTTCCGCTCTATCAAAGTTTCTAGTGATGGTGGTGTAGATACCCTACAAGCAGACAATGATACTAGCGGAGTTGAAGCAGATATTGAACGCTCTCGTAAGTTCTTGTATGAGGCTGCACGAGCCATTGATACCCAAGATGATAATTTAGGAAATGCAAGTGGCCAAGCTCTAAAATGGCGCTATACAGACCTTGATTTGGACTGTAATGAGCTAGAAAATGAGTTCCAAAAAGGTATCAAGCAATTCCTTTGGTTTGTAGAGCAGTATGCAGCTAACAAAGGAGTAGCATTTGACGCATCTAAATTTACTTATGTCTTTAACCGTGACATCATTTCAAACGAGTCTGAAGCTATTCAAGATTGTGTGAACTCAATCGGTATCTTAGACGACCTAAGTATTCGTGAACAACATCCATGGTATCAACCAGAGGTTGAGAAACGATTGAAAGAACAACAGGACCAAGGACAAGATCCATACTCTGAAACTAATTTCAAAAAGGTAGAGGATGACCATGACGACCAAGGACAAGAAAAAGATAGATGAGTACTGGACTGAGCGAGCTTTACAACAGGAGCACAACGCTCAGATAGTAGCTGATAGGTACATGGCCCAGATTGGCCAATCCTTAGCAGACTATAATCACCAGCTAGTTTCTGAGATTGAGAAGTTCTATGCCAGGTATGCAGTTGATAATAAAATGACTCATGCGGAGGCCAAGCAATATCTGACGGATAAAGAGCGTAGAGAGTTTAAGAATGTAACTCTTGAAAGATTCCGTGAGATGGCTTTAAATCCTGATACGCCGACCCCACTGTTGGACGCTTTGAGTTATCGCCATCGTATCAGTCGCAAGGAGGCTTTGCTTGCCGAAATTGAGCGTCTGACAGCTGAACTATATGGAAAGCCAGACGGCATACATGACAAGGTCACAGAGGCTTTGAGCGACGTCTACATCAAAGGTAAAATCCATCAAGCTAAGAACTTGGCTCATTTTGGAATCATAGAGAAACCAATATTGGGTGTCGATGCAGTTAAGCATAAGATGGCTAGTAATTGGAGTGGTAAAACATTCTCAACAAATGTATGGGGACACGATGCAGCTGTTTATAAATCTATCAGCGATACAATCAATAAAGGCCTAACAGGAGGCTGGTCTATTGATAGAATGGCTAGAGCTCTTTCTGAACGTACAGGGGTCGCCTATCATAGGGCTGATACGCTTGTCAGGACTGAGACGACCTTTTATAATAATCTCGCGACACTAGATACTATCAAGGAATTAGGTGGCGACCACTACGAAATCGTAGCGGTATTAGACAGTCGTACAAGTGAGATTTGCAGGTTAGAAAATCACGAGGTTCATTCTGTTAAGGAATATGAACCAGGTAGAACCGCACCGCCATTTCATGTTCGTTGCCGTTCTACTATCAGACCTGCAGTCAAGTCTGATAAACCTAGTCCTTACTTCAATATCTTGCAAAACGACGGCTCAGTAAAACTAGCCACTGAGCAACGTTCTCTGGACGAAATCTTTGCAGGATGGGAGCGTGAAGGGGAAGCTGTCCTTAGAGGTGTTAAGGCATCTAAGCCAGAAGTGGCTGACAAGGTTTTTGTAGCTGATAAACCAAATGAAATAGACGACTTCTTTAAGAAACAAAAATCTTATCAGAAGTGGTTGAAAAATCTATCTAGTTATGAAGTGGACTCTATCCATGAATACACAACAGCGATGTACAAGGACTACAACCATGTATTGAGAGAAGGGAAACAAGAATTTCTTGATAAAATCACCGGTGGAAACTCACAAAAATTAAGTGACGAGACTAGAAAATGGTATAATGATATTGAGAGGAAAGCCGAGCAGGTTGTTTCAGCTATCTCAACATATACAACAGAAAAAACATTTAAAACTTATCGATTGTTTAATCAATCAGAAGATATTTTTTTAGAAAATGCTGTTGGTAAAACACTGGTGATTGATAAAGGATTGATGAGTACTAGTCTTGATAAATCTGTTATAGAGGATTTCGGAGGCGGAGATGTTGAAATTCAATTGAATATACTCATCAAAAAAGGTCAATCTGTTGGTGCGTATGTCAGTGAATTGAGTAGTCATACCGATGAGAAAGAGTTCATAATTAAACCAAATACAAGGTTTAAGGTTCTATCTGAAACGGCGCAAGAGATGGCTTTTGACACTAAACGAAGGATTATTGAAGTGGAGGTAGTGGATTGAAAGCAAAGTATTTAGAATATATCTTGTTTGAACCATTGAAGAATGCGACAGATGAACAAGCTGCTTTTTTAGGAGTTGCGATTTTCTTTAGTCAAGGATTCTTAGAGAAATATCATCCGCAGATATTGGAGGATTTTTCTAAAGATTATCCACCCGTTTTTACAAGTGAGCGTTCTAAAAGATGGATTCATCGTTTCAGTAACAATTTCTATAATTTTAGTAGGTCAACCAATGACACTCCACTTGATGAATTTATCGTCAGAGCAAAGAGAAAGATGCCTGACTATGCACGCAAAGAATATGAAGAATATCTATCAACAAGCACCTAGAGAATTCTAAGTGCTTTTCTTATGCTCTAACCGTATGGAATCCCGTACGGTTTTCTTTTCGCCCTGAGCATGGCGTTAAAAGGCTTTTTTGCTTTACCAAAATGACGTGGTCGTTGCCACGTTAAACAAACGTACAGGAGGAAAAGAAATGAATCGTAAATTTTTGGAACAGTTAGGATTGACTGAAGAACAAGTTGAAGCAGTTATGTCTGAACATGGGAAATCAACACAGGACTTACAAGCGAAGGTGTCTGCTGCAGAAGACAATGCTAAGGGTTTGCAAGACCAGTTGAGAGAGCGTGATAAGGACATGAAACAGCTCAAACAAGACGCTGAGGGCAATGCTAACCTACAACAAAAATACTCAGACTTGGACAGCAAGTACAAGACACAACAGAAGGAACATGAACAACAACTCAAGACAATGCAACTAGATCATGCTATTGAAATGCACTTGAGCGGCAAGGTTCACGACGCTGGAATAGTGTCTGGTCTACTAGATAAGTCTAAATTGGGATTAGGTGACAACGGAGCGGTGACTGGATTAGATGAACAGTTGACGGCTTTGAAGGAATCTAAAGGCTTTTTATTTGCTCCAGAAAAGGCTGTAGAACCACATATCGCTGGTGCTAAGCCACACGGGACAACACAAGAAGAAACAGTTGCTAACGACCTGACAACGCGGATGATTAATGCGTTCACGTCAGATCTATAATCAAAAAATAGAAAAGAGGAACAGATATGCCAGCAACATTGAACTATGCACAGGCTTACCAACAAGGCTTGCAGGAACGTTACAGTGAAAACGGATTGTTATTCACTAACAAACTTTGGAACTCTCCATCCAATACACTTTTGAAGTTCACAGGAGCTAAAGAAGTGAAAGTACCACGTCTTTTGATTAAGGAAGGACGTAAAGACCGTACACGTCGCACAATTACTAGTATTGACGCTAACTATGAAAATCAATGGGAAACATACACATTGACTAATGAGCGTTACTGGTCAACACTCGTAGACCCATCAGATGTTGATGAAAGTGACTATGTCGTTTCGATTGCTAACATTACTAAGACATTCAACGATACTGAAAAAATTCCAGAAATGGATAAATTTATGGTATCTAAATTGTTCTCCCGTAAGAAAGCACTTGATACAGAAAGTAAACAAATTAAGTCATTGAATTTGACTGAGGAAAACTTCCTCGCAACCTTCGATGAGTTGATGGAACAAATGGACGAAGCTGGAGTACCAGCAGAAGGTCGTGTTATTTTCTGTACACCAGCAGTTAAACGTATGATCAAGAACATCAAGCAATTTGGCCGTACAGTCAATATCCACGGCCAAGGTACAGTGATTGACCGTTCTATTGGTCGTTTGGACGATGTGACGATTGAGCCATCTATTCCATCTGACCGTATGAAGACCTTGTACAACTTCACAAATGGAGCTAAGGTTGACCCAACTGCTAAACAAATCCATTTCTTCTTGATTCATATTCCATGTATGGCAGCACCGCAAAAATATGAATTTGTAGGACTTGACGCACCAAGTGCTTCTTCAAGCGGTAACTACTTGTACTACGAACAATCTTACGATGATGTATTGCTATTCAAGACTAAGCACGAAGGTCTAGCATTTGTCGTCGCACCTTAAAAGGAGGATAGAAAATGTTAACAGTAAAAAAAGATAATCGTGTATTGAATATCGACGAACTAGAAAAAGTAACCTTCCTTGAAGATGGTTACGATGTGGTTGAAATCCAAGATGGTGAGTATGTAGTAGTAGAGCCAGCGACTAATGGACGTACTTATACTATTCAAGAGTACAAAGCAGTAGTTGCTGAACGTGACCAAGCTCTAGCTGAACGTGATAATGCTCTAGCAGAGCTTGACAAATTAGCTAAGAAATCCGCTAAGAAATCCGCTAAGGACGATAAGTAGAAAGAGAGGTTCTGCTGATGGAGAAGAGAACATCAGAAGAAATTCAAAAGCATAATGAGGATGCTAGACAAGCCTTGATTGACTTGTACGAACAACGTTATTCATGCTATCCAGAAGAGTTAGGGGTCGATGAAGTCATGCAGAACATTCTTAACTACTGTAATCGTGAGGATTTTCCTTTAGAGTTGCGATTTGTGGCCATGCAGATGGTTTATGTTGTTTGTAATCCTGACCAAGCTGTCCAAGGCAAGAATATTTCCGTTGGAGATACTCGTGTCGAATTGGCTAAGTCAGACCTTGCCAGACGTGCTGAAAGTGTCTTGTTGGACTTTACCAGTCAGCTACAGAGGTTCAGAAAGTTGAGGTGGTAGGATGAATATCAATGATGTTCTATCTCAGGCAACACCAAGCATTGAATGGACCTATGATAAAAAGATGGATGTGTTTGCTTCTGTCGAGAGTACGAAAACAAACGGAGCTGATTTTGTAGAGTTCAAAGAAATCTACAAGAAGGTTCCCTGTCGTGTCTCTGTTCGTAACTTAGTGAATACTGAGCAGAACGAAGCGCACCAACTCAAGACAGAACACAAGATTTTCTGTTCGCCTAAATTTACTATCAAAGCTGGTAGTAAATTGGTCGTAGATGGTGTTCAGTACCTGACCAGTGAAGACCCGATGGTCTATGTCACGCATCAAGAAATTGTGGTGAGACGACATGAGTGGTTATGATGATAGTGATGTTCAAGAGTTCTTGAAACGACTTGAACGGGCTCAGGCAATCATTGATTCTGAGTTTATGCAGGCTGCTAAAGATATCGGCCTAGCCTTTTTGAAAGAGGTTAAGGAACGAACACCAAAGGGCTTAACAGGTAAGTTAAATCAATCGTGGAAGATGGAAGTAAGCAAAAATGGGAATGTGTATGAGGTTATCGCATTCAACCCCATGGAATACGCTTCTTTCGTCGAAAGTGGACACCGTCAACAAGTAGGGCGTTATGTCCCTGCAATCGGCAAGCGTTTGGTCAATCCTTGGGTGGAAGGACGCTTCATGATGAGACTGACAGAAGAACAGATTAAACAGAAAATTCCACAAATCACACAACAAATCGAAGAGAGGCTAAAGGAGGAATTAGGTGGATTATAGTATTAGACCACTCGTCATCAAGCAACTCAAAGATGTGTTTGGGTGCAAGGTCTATGATGAACAAATCCAGCAAGGATTGAAAACACCTTGTTTTATTGTAGATGTGAAGCCTGTGACTCGAAAGCGGTTGGCAAACCAAAACGATAAGCAGGTTTTTATTGTCTTGCTGCATTACTACACCGAAAAAACAACAGACTTATACCAAAAGTTTGAAGAGATTGAAACGGTGTTTAATTCGCCTTCCTTTCGTTATTTAGGGGATAAGTACCCTATCAATGATTTGAAGGTGGAATACAATGCCAATGACTTGATATGCACATTTACAATCACTCGATACGTTCGATGGGTTGAAGAAGAACCAAGAATGCAAATATTAGAAAGGATAGGTGAAACTTCTCATGGAAATGAATGAAGAACTAGGTTATGTAACCGAACCAGTGGTACCAACCACTGAAGAAAAATTTGGTAAAGAGGCATTGCTCAAGTATTTTGAAGATGATGCAACTTTGTTAAACGTTTTGCTGGAAGATGACCAGTCATACTCACTAGCAGAAGTAAGACGCATTTTAGAAGACTGGAGAAAGGGTGTGGCTAACTAATGGCACAATGGAGAGTACAGAATAAACGAGTTCCAAAGGCCTACATCAATTTCGTATCAAGAGATGATGTGATTGTTCCTTTGGAAGACAATACGATTGCAGCAGTTATGATTGCTGGATCTTGGGGAGAGCCTGGTGCCTTCACACTTGTTGACGGTACAAGCAACTTCCGTCGCCTATTTGGTAAACCGATTGATGAACTTCTTCCAATTCGTGAAGCCTTGAAAGGTACCGGTAAGGTTCTTGTCTACAACGGTGTGAACAACACTGGGCTACAGGCAACGAAAACAGAAAACGATATGGTCGTTACAGCTAAATACAAAGGATTAGCTGGTAATCATATTCATGTTATCTTCAAGAAACAAGTTGATACTGGCTTTGAAGTAACAACTGTTTTCTTTGGAAAAGAAGTTGATAAACAAATCATCACAGCCTTGCCATTTAAGAATGACTATGTGAATGTAACGGGCACTTTAACAACAGAAGATAAAACAATCTTGCTTGAAGGTGGTACTGATGGAGCTACAACCAATTCAGAGGTTGAAGATTTCCTAAATGCACTCGATACTCAAGACTTCCGTGTCTTGGCTCTGGGTACAGATGAAAGTGCAACGAAAGCACTTGTTACGGCTCATATCAAGAAATGGCGTGACGCTGGTCGTTCAGTCATTGCAGTCTTGAATGATTACACGGATGCTGACGATGAAGGTGTTGTATCAGTCGGTAACGGGGTTACATTGAGCGATGGTACGAAACTAAGCGCTAAGGATTGTGTTTACTTCGTAGCTGGTAAGTATGCAGGGGCTGGCTTGCAATCCAATACATTCAAGTCTTATCCAGGCGCTATCGACTGTGAGCGTAAGAACGAAGCAGAGGCTGAAAAGCTCATCAATAAAGGTCAGCTTATCTTTGCTTATCGAAATGAAAAAGTGATTATCCTGTCAGACGTGAACTCATTTACTAGCTATACGGCAGAACACAGTCGTATTTTTGGTAAGAACAAACTTGTCCGCACCATGGATAATATCAATACCAATGTCAAGTATATCTTTGAGAACTACTTCATCGGTAAAGTGCCAAACAACGTGAATGGTCGTGAGTTGTTTAAACAGCGAATCATCACAATGGTCCTTGATCCACTTGCTCAAAAGCAAGCCTTGGAGTATAAAGCGAAAGATATTGAGATTTCACAAGGTATCACCAAAGAATCTGTCGTGGTAAACTTGCCAGTTGTCTTGACGGACGCTATGGAAATCTTGTACATGACGGTTATCTGTGATTAAGAAAGGAGAAACTAGCTAATGGCTATTATGAACCAATTAGATGCTTTGTCAGCTAAGGAAGGAACAGTCTTCTTTACAATCAATGACAAGCAATATGAACTAGCAGAGCTTATCTCGCTAGAAGCAAAGGTTGAATACACAAAAGCTGATGTTACCCCTCTCAACTCTCGTATGAAGGGTGGTAAGATTGTCGGCGCAGAAGGTACAGGTTCGTTGAAGATGTACTACCACCGTCCAGAATTAAAGGCGATGGCTTTAAACTATGTCAAACAAGGTATTTTGCCTCGTATTGATATCAAGTGTACTAACGAAGACCGCACATCTCGTGCAGGTCGCTATACCATCGTTTTGAAAGGGGTTCTGTTCAAAGAATCACTTATCTTTAAACTAGATGGATCAGCGGATGAGGTCATTGACGAAGAAACGGACTTCACATTCCAAGATTTTGATATTTTATCAGAATTCCAAGAAATTACATACTAACATAAGGAGGAAATAGTGGTGAGTGGATTAAAAGCATTTTTGAAACAAAATAAAAAAGGGGAAGAGACTAAGGATGTCTTGCTTCCTTCTTTTGAGGAACCAGTTAAAATTCGAGTGTTGAGTGCTCGTGAAGCGGACTTAATCAATGACCGTTGCTTTGTCAATAAGCCTGGTCGCAACGGACGCCAAGAGCGTGTATTTGACGGTGTTAAATATAACCGTGAAATCTGTATTGCGTCTATCGTGGTTCCTGACCTTAACGATAAAGAATTACAAGATTCGTATGGAGCAATGGGAGCTTCTGAGTTATTCGGTACTATGTTTAACTGGGGCGAAAGCGCCTTGATTTTGGAAGCTGTGACCGAACTCAGCGGTATCAACCAAACATTCCAAGACAAGGTTGACGAGGCAAAAAACTAATAAAAGAGGACGCGGAGGCAAAACTTGCCTACTTCGCCCTCGTAAACTATTACATTCGCCCTAGTGAATTTGTGAATATGGATGTAGAAGAAAAAGCCTTTTTCGCTGCAGTCATGCACGAAGAGGGGCTACAACGTAAAAAAGCAATGAAGAAGTGAGGTGATTCTATTGGCAAATATACAAACAACCATGTCTTTGACCGATAGAGTCACAGGCACTTTAAATAGAATCTATGCAACTATGGAGCGTGTCAAAAATGCAGGTTCTGGCATAGATAAAGCTATGAAGGCTCAAGAATCCGCTATGAAAAAAGCTGGTGATTCTGGTCAATATTTTGTCAATAAAGCTGGGCGAGTCGTTGATGTCAACGGTAGGTTTGTCAACAGTGCAACTCTAGCAGCTGCAGGACTCAAAAAAGAAGAACTGGCTCTAAGAGATTTAGGGAATGCCTCGAATAATACTTCTAACAAGCTAAGTAGATTAGTATCTTTGAAAGGTTTGTTGAAGACCACTTTAGCTGGTATTGCAGTCGGTAAAATTACCAAACAAGCTATAGGCATGTCAGACGAGTACGCCAATATGCATGCTCGTTTAGATATGATTCGAGATAGTACGCAGACGACAGAGGAACTGCAAAAGTCTATCTATACATCCGCACAGCGTACAGGCTCGGCCTATACAACCATGGCAAACGGTGTCGCTAAGATGAGGATGCAAGCTGGCGATGTTTTCCAAAACAACGGTGAAACAATTGCCTTTTTGGAAACTATGAACAAATCCTTTGTTGTTGGTGGCGCAAGCATTGAAGAGCAAAAAAGTGCCATGCTTCAGCTTACTCAGGCTATGGCCAGTGGTAAGTTGCAAGGTGATGAGTTGCGTTCTCTAGCTGAAACTTCACCAGCCTTAATCCAAGCTATTGCAAACAAGTTAGGCGTCAGCCGTGGCGAGGTTAAGAAACTTGGAGCAGACGGGAAGATTACGGCTGACATTGTCAAAACTGCCATGCTGGATGCAAGCGAAGCGATCGATCAACAATTTCGCAACATGCCAATGACATGGGGCAGGGCATGGCAGAACTTCTTGAACTTTGTGACCAAGGCGATTGAGCCAATATCGATTAAGGTTAATCAGATAGTAAACTCGTCTGCTTTCCAACAGTTTGCCCAGATTGTAGCCACGGTGCTTCAGTATGTCGTCCAAGCAGTTATCTTTGCCATGGATATGATTGGGGCTGTTTGGAGTATGTTGGCTCCGATTGCTCAATTTGTCATCAACAACTGGTCTGTCATTCAACCGATTATTATTGCTGTAGCAATCGCTATAGGGACTTATGTAGTTGCGATGAATGCAGCAGAAATCGCAACGAAACTATTTAGTATCGCTACAAACGTTGCTAAAACAGCAATGGCTGGTTTTAATGCAGTTATGGCAATGAATCCAATCATGTTGATTGTAATGGCAGTCATTATTCTTATTGGTCTCTTCTATGCCTTGGTCGCATGGTTTAACAATCTTACTGGTGCAGCTGTATCAGCTACAGGAATCATCATGGGAGCGATATTTGCCCTTGGAATGATAATTTGGAATGTGATTATCGGGATTATCAATATCATTATATGGGTGATAAATATGGTCCTACAACTTGTTTTTGGTGTTGCTAACGGCATCATGATGATAGGTATGGGGATTTATAGTTTCATTCTAACGATTATAATAGGAATCTTGCAATTTATCGACTGGTTTATTACGGGAGCTATAAATTTATGGAATGAATTGACTTATAACTGTCAAATGGCATGGTATGATATTGCCCAAGGTGGTAGAGGGATGGCGGTCGCTATCGCTGGATTTGTAGATAGTATGGTTAATAGTGTTATTGGTGCAGTCGAGGGCATGATTAACTCTGTCCTTGGTGGCTTTAATAAAATGATTGGCTTCTTAAATGGGTTCGGTCTAAATCTAAGCGCTGTTGGAACGGTTTCTCTTGGTCGGACGAACTTTGCCGGTGATATTGCGAACGCCATTGACAGCATGGAAAAACCAGTCAAGAAAACCTTTGAAGGTCTGCATTTGGCAGATGGTCTTATTAGCCACCAAGCTAACTTAAAAACTCCCGAACTAGAGGCTCCACAACTGGGGTATCTTGAATTTGGTAGCGTCGGTGGGGCCTTTAATAACGGATATAAATTCGGTCAAGGGATTGATAAGGCTGTCGGTGGTTTCTTCAAAGGAGCTGGAGATGCCAACGGTGCAGGAAACAATTTCTTGGGTGACCAAGGCACTACACCTTATGAACTCAGCCCAGCAAGTTCAGTCCCTGGACAAGGAGACGGAGGAAAAGGCGGTGACCACAATCCAACTGGTGGTAAATTAGATAAAGTCGGCAAGATTGAAGATGAAATCAAACTGGACGATGAATACATCAAGCTGATTAAGGACGTTGCGACCATGAAATGGCAACAGAACTTTATTACCTTGAAACCAGAGATTGTCACCAACATTGACTCCATAAACAACGCTGGCCAGTATGCTAACGTATTGGATGATTTGAATGCAACGATTGTAGACGCTTTGAACAATGGCGCTGATGGCCTTATGGCTTACTAGGAAGGAGGTAGCAGATGTTTATATTTATTGAAGGCATTAAATTGCCAGTAAATCCAGAAGAAATCAAACTGGAGGACAAGCAAGGAATTGAGACAGTCGCTATCATCGATACTGGTAACGTTCCGCTTGTCGGAAATCCAGAGCTTCATTCGATTGAGTTCGAATCCTTTATTCCTAGTGGAAGATACGATGGAAACTACCAACGGAATAGCCGTGTTTCTCCAGAATCCTTTGTATCATCTATTCGTAAATTTAAGACAGAAGGCACTCCTATTCAATTAATGATTGGGGGTGCTTTTGGTTCTGCTATTAACGGGAAATTTATAGTGGAACAATTCGATGTCTCTACCAAGACGGGATATGAAAATGACCTGATTTATAAGATTAAGTTCTTACAATATCGGTCTCATAAGCCACGTAAGGTCACTATTAAAGACAAAAAAGCACTTGAGGCTACTAAAAAGAAACCTCAGGCAAAAGCTACTGAAGAACGTAGCCCTACGACTGAGAAACCTGCTCAAAAAAGCCATACGGTTGTTAGTGGGGATACTCTTTGGGGAATTGCTCAGACATTTTACGGAGATGGCAGCCGATATACTGAAATCTACGAAGCCAACAAAGACAAAATCAAAGACCCTCATTGGATTTATCCTGGACAGGAGTTTGTGATACCATGATGCAATTATTCTATCAGAACAATAAAACTGGAGATACATGGGATTTAGCAACTGTGTCTGAAAAAGTCGAATTCAAGACAACTAGAAAAGGGTCAGCTTGGAGCGTGGAGATTACCTTGTACAACTCTACAAAAGTAGCTTTTGAATACGGTTCTCCACTTGCTTTCAAGCTAGATGATAAAGAGGTATTCTTTGGTTATTTGACCAAAGTCAAGTACGAAAAAGATACCAAAACAACCTTGACCTTTCACGACCAGATAAAGTACTTGTTACGCAATATCAACTTTGTTGCTAAGGACAAAAATGTCAATCAAATCGTCTCGGCAATCGCAGGAGATTTTGATTTGAAGATTGGGGAACTAAAAGCCCCAGCCGTGACTTTATCCCCTCAATTGAAGGAAGATAAGAAGGCTCTGGATATTATCCAAGAAGCCATGGACGAGACTTTGGTACAAAGTGGAGAATTGCTGGTTTTGTATGATAAGTTCGGAGAGTTGACGCTAACGACTCCGAAAAACTTACCAATCCAATACATCATCGGTAATGAATCCTTTATGTCTAGTTTTGAGTTTGAAGGTTCGATTGAGGATAGTGCTAATATTGTCCGCTTAATCCAAGAGAACAAAGAAACCAAAAAGAGAGAGGTCTACATTTATCAGGATAGCTACAATATCGGAGCTTGGGGAAAACTCCAGTACATGAAAAAAGTGGATGAGAAAGCAACTGAGGGGCAAATAAAGCAATGGGGCGAAATGCTCTTGAAGATGAAAAACCGTCCCAAAGAAACGTTCAGTCTAAAAGCTGATATTGGAAGTATTGACTTTTTAGCAGGCCATGCAGTCTATGTGGATGTTAAGGATATTGAGAAGAAGGGATGGTATGTCATTGAAGAGGCAACTCATTCCTTCAGTGCAGAAAAGCACACGATGGAAATTAAATTATTCATGGCAGGAAGTGAGTAGATGGAAGTAATAGAAAATCTAAAGAAATTGATTAGTAATTTCATTGAAAATCGCCAGTTCGCAAAAATAACGACTGGTGTAGTTTTATCGGTTTCTCCCCTCAAAATCCAATTGACCAATGAGTTGGTTTTAGATGATTCTATGCTTGCTGTCACATGGACCGATGAAGCATTGGATCCTGAATACGTTGGGCAAACCCTTCATCTCATCAGACAAGATGGTGGAGGGTTTTATTATGTCTTGTACAAGAAAATTTTCCACTACAAACGCAAAGTGAAAGGGGGTTCTGATGAATGAGTACTCCTAAAACAAACTTTTTAAACATCGCTAAAAATGTTGTCGAAGCTAAGAAACAGCCTAGCTTAACACTAGATGAAACCAATATCTTGCTAGAAACAGACGGTATCCATGCTCTGAAGCAATCAATCAGACGCATGCTGACAACTGAACGGTTCATCTATACGATTTATGATCATCGATACGGTGTAGAGTTAGATGCTTTATTTGGTGGGGATATGGATTATGCCCAGATGGATATCGCACGTCGCATAAAAGAAGCCTTGTATGAAGACGACAGGATTCATGAGGCTCATTCTTTTTCTACCAGGATAAAGAAAGATGAGTTTTATGTACAGTTCATGGTTGATAGTGATTTTGGAACATTTGAGATGGATTTGGAGGTGAAACGATGATAAAGGTAAAAACATATCCAGAAATTTTAGAGGATATGCTGGCCTTGTTTGATGACAAGTA
This sequence comes from Streptococcus sp. 596553, assembly GCF_900411395.1. GTDB lineage: Bacteria > Bacillota > Bacilli > Lactobacillales > Streptococcaceae > Streptococcus > Streptococcus mitis_BA. The sequence continues at coordinate 17,268 of NZ_OXCQ01000017.1, forward strand.
TGACAAAAGACAAGGATCTGTCTTGTACAATCTAGTTGCGCCTGCAGCTCGAGAAGTTGCCATTCAGTATACGGTCTTAAAATCGTATGAGGAAGTCAACTTTTTAGATACGAGTACAGGAATCTTCCTAACTCGTTTATGTAGGCAGTTCGGAGTTGAACGTTTGCCAGCTACGGCATCGGTTCGATTGGTTCAATTCAAGCAAGAAATCCCACTCGGGACTCGTTTCAGTGTGGTTAATAGTGAGTATAATTTCCGTGTCTTAGAACGTCGCTCTGGATTCGAGTATAGCGTAGTAGCTGAACAAGTCGGAAATGCACCTAACTATGTAAGAGGGCAACTCATCAATATTGATGTGTTGAGCGACTTTAAAGGGGCAGAAATCGGCTCTGTCATCGTTGTAGGAGAAGACGAAGAGACAGATAAACAACTCCGTAAACGGACTATTGAGTATCTGAAAACACCGACCTTAAACGGGAACATTGCCCAATACAAGAAATGGGCAAGTGAGTTTGTTGGTGTAGGTTCGGCACTTATCGAACCGCTCTGGAAGGGAGAAAACACGGTACGTGTATCTATTACGGATGCTGACGGTAACGAAGCTAGTTCAGAGCTGGTAAAGAAGTTCAAGAATTATCTAGATCCTGAGCCAAGTGGCCATGGGTTAGGTGTAGCTCCGATTGGTGCCTATGTGACTGTGCAGTCTGTAAGTGGCTACGACGTTCGTATTACCGCAACAATCAAGATTGATGAAGATGTAGATATCGCAACCATCAAGCACGAGGCGAAAGTCCAACTCATTAAATACTTACGTGAAGAAGCATTTGAAGAGAAAGAGGTTCGAAATTATAAAGTTGCCACGATCATTGACAGAATTAATGGGGTTCGAGATGTGGACCGTATTTTGTTGAACGACAGGGAACAAAGTATTGAGCTTTCTACCAACATGCTTCCGAAACTAGCGGAGGTAACTATCAATGTCACAAGTTAGATATCGTATGTTATCGGCTTTGCCAGAGGTCTTAGATCCAACCATCAACGATTTGTTTGAAACTGAAATTCCAGAGCTGGAATTGATTACAGACTTAATCTTTGATACCAGACGGTTGATGTTGTTGCCAGAAGCGACGGAAGACTGGATTACACGTTGGGAAAAGGCTCTTCAGGTAAAACCGAAAACAATTGATTTGGAAGAGCGAAGGCGGTATCTAATCACTTTAATTTCTTCCAAAATAAAAATAAACTCAGTGAGTTTACAAAAAATTACAAAGAGCTTTACGAATGTCAATAATTTAGTAACGGTCAAGGGTTCGGCGGTACATATTCGATTTTTAGGAGAACTACCGACCGGATATTTGAACCGTTTTTTAAAGTATGTGCGTGAGTTGATTCCTGCTCATTTAGGAATCCAATTCTCGGTTGAAGCGCCAATGATGAACGCGATTTATGTTGGTGCTCACACATTCAGAGACATTCGTTCGGTTCGATTTGAATAGGAGGAAATAAATGGGATATTTTATCCAACCTATTGTGACCGATAAAGCAATCAGCGAAACAGCCTTAGCGATTCAAAATAGAGAACCACTGGTTTTCACCCGAATAGCTTTGGGGAGCGGACGACATCAGACAGACACTGCCAAGAAGAATGATGTAGCTCAAATAGTTCATTCTTTGCAAGTCACGCAGTCTTTATCGACTGATATCGCTGATACGATTCGTCTTACGGCACGGTTTGACAATTCACGGATTGAACGTGAAATGATTATCAATGAAATCGGTGTGTTTGCAAAACGTGGGAATCATGAAGAGTTCATGTACATGTATACTTGGGCGGAGCAGGGGGATGTGATTCCACCTAAAACATCTGCTTATGTATATCGAGACTATGATTTCAATACAACTATTAGCAAGAATAGTCAGATTACCATTCAATACAATGCGACTGACTTGGTTTATGCAACTGTCCCTGAACTGAAGGCGACAGAAAGGAAGTTGCAGACTAATATCGATAATCATATTGGAGATACTGCCCATCACGTTTCTGACCAGGAACGGACACGCTGGAACGGGAAAGCCGATTCAAGTCATAGGCACAAGGTTGCAGACATCGACGGTCTGCCTGAAAAAATTGACGAGTTCACTAGAAGCAAGGCTGAGAAGGTTGACCTTACTGGTCACATCAACAACCGCAACAACCCACACAATGTAACCAAGGCGCAGGTAGGCTTGGGGAATGTGGACAATGTAAAGCAAGCCAGTTACATAGATCATGAAGCTACTAAAAGAGAAGTCGCCGAGCAAGAACAACGATTGTCATTGCTAGAAGAAATGGTGTTACAGAATCGATTCTATGTACCAATCAAAGCTGAAGACAATGATGATGTATTGCTAGGGGACGAAAACAATAATCTAGTCGTAGCTGATTGGAAATACCAAATAGTAGAAAGGGAGGAATAGATGAATGGTAATTATGAATAACCAAGTTAGAAAAGCTACTGATTTGCCAACGTTATCCAACGTATCGGACGGAGATGTGGTGCTAATTCATAGTGGAGCAGGATTGAAGAAAGTACCTGTATCCACTTTGAAACGAACATTTACAACACCGCAATCGGCTATATCAGTGGCTACGTCAAACTCAAACGGTATCGTCAGACCGGATAATCAGACGACAGAGGTGTCAAATGGTGTGTTGAAAGCTAAGACGGCAACTAGTGGACAGGCTGGTGTGGTGCGGCCTGATAACTCGACGATTACAGTCGATAGTTCGGGTGTCTTGCGAGTAAACAGGTCGGCGCTTGGAATTCCAAGTACGCCGTCCGAAGTAGTTGCACACAAGCTGATTAACCAAAATGGGAATCAGCAAATGAAGTATTGGTATGGGTCAAAGGCACAATATAATGCAATTAGCACGAAAGACCCGAACACAATCTATGATGTGTATGAGTAGGTGGTATTATGGCTACAAGAGAAGGAATCTATGTCGGAGGACATGAGATTATAGAACGGTATGTTGGAAGTAAGTTAGTGTGGCAAAAATGGCGGTTTTTAAAACGTTTTAATAATTTAAAAAGCGTATTTATTTATCCACATTCATCTAATACGGTTGCTGTAGATGGAAATTTCATAAGTTTAGCAAGTAGTTTCGATAGTGAAAATAGAAAACTTAAACTTATTAATTATAGTAATTATGACACAGAGGTCTTCTATGCGAATCGAGTTTATGTATACACAAGATACTCAGGTGAAAACAATTACATTGCAGATAAACAATTACATATCGAGTTCGACAGCAACCAAGAAGCTTCGGATTTCAAACAACGCTATCATTCTGGAACAATAGATATTTATATTAGATAGGAGAAAATTAACATGGAATTTGTATTAGTAAATAAATTTTTTAGAGTTGGCAAGACGGAAGTCTCTATTCAATGTGACAAGCCGTTTACTTTTTTCACTCGCGAGTTAGAGGGTGACCATTTGGGTGATACGGATGAAATGCTCATTGAGGCAGTCAAAGAGATTCTACGAACTGAATTAGATCCAACCAGCGCCGTTGTCAAAAACCGAGAACAATTGGCTAAAACGACTGCAGCACTTGAACAAGCCAATCAGCTTATGGAAGGTATGCAGAAGGTCAGCTTGCATAATACTGACGATATCGAAGAAATCTTTGCACGCTTGGAAGTGCTTGAGAAACACAATGGTATCGATCATGAGCATGAGGATGAAGCAGAGGGGCATGAGGAAGCGCCACACGTTGCAGAAACAGAAACACACCCTACTGAACCTGCTCCAGTAACTCCACCAGTAACTCCACCAGTTCAACCAGAACCCCAACCAGCTACAGAAGTAGCCACAAACGGAGTTCCAAACGTGGTCGTATCTGAACCAGCACCAGTTCCAGCGCAACCAGCTACTGAACAACCAGCAGCAGAAGCACCTATCCAACCTGCACCAGCAGTAGAACAACCAAAAGAAAGCGAGACAGAACATGAAATTCCTACACCGACAAGCGAAGCGAGCACTAGTGAAAACAATGGAGGTAGCAACAATGAGTAAGATTACATTAGACCAAGCTAAAATCGACATGTACATTAACTTGCTAAAACGTGAAGCGATTGACTTTTCATTTGTCAATAAACGTTTTAAAGACCGTGTACGCAAAGAATTGGAACGCCTTGGCTTGAGCCATTTGGCGAATTAGAGAGGTGTTTATGGACGTCTTTGAGAAAATAGAACACTTTTTCACTAGCGTAATGCCGGTGCTAACTCCAACAATCATTGCTTGGATAAGCTATCGGTTGCCGAAAAAAGCCAAAGAAGAAACAGATAAAATCGTCTCGGAACTAACCGATGTTAAGAAACAGATTGAAGATGTCCAGACTACCGCTAAAGATAGCAATTCCAAAATCGATGAAGTACAAGAGAAGTTGAAAGTGCACG
>NZ_OXCQ01000001.1:0-316007 GCF_900411395.1 Streptococcus sp. 596553
ATACAACAGTAAACTTTAATAAAGGCGATGAAGAAGTTGAGCTTGATAAATCTACTCTGACATTAGTTGATAAAACTGGTAAAGAAGTGAAAGAAGTTGTAGTTCCAGGAGAAGGAACATATGTACTTAAGGATGGAGTCGTTGAATTTACACCAGAAAAAGATTTCGTAGGCAAGGCAACTCCAGTAACAGTTCAAGTGAAAGACGTCAATGGTAAAGTAGTTTCTGAAACTTATACTCCAACTGTGCGTCCTGTAACGGAGTTTAAAGACACAGATGGGAATGTTGTTTCAGGAAGTACTACAGAAGATGGCAAAGTTGATAAGAAGGACTTCCCGGGCTATAGATTTGTTGAAACTAAAGTTGATAACAAAGGTAATACAACTCATATTTATGAAAAAGTAACAACAACATTCAAGGATAAGGAAGGCAATCTTATTACTGTTGATAAAGACAACAATCCTGTGAAATCAACAGAAAAAGGAGAAATCCTAGCTAAAACGATCCCAGGTTATAAATTCGTAGAAACGAAGAAATTACCAAATGGTGATATTGAGCATATCTATGAAAAAGTAACAACAACATTCAAGGATAAGGAAGGCAATCTTATTACTGTTGATAAAGACAACAACCCTGTGAAATCAACAGAAGAAGGAGAAACCCCAGCTAAAACGATCCCAGGTTATAAATTCGTAGAGACTAAGAAACTTCCAAACGGAGATATCGAACACATCTACGAAAAAGTAACAACTTCATTCAAAGATAAAGACGGAAACGAGATTCCAAACTATCCAAGTGAGCCAGGTACAGTCGATAAGAAAGACATTCCAGAATACAGATTCGTAGAGACTAAGAAATTACCAAATGGTGATACTGAACATATCTACGAAAAAGTAAGTACCTTCTTCAAAGATAAAGAAGGCAAAGAGATTCCAAACTATCCAAGTGAGCCAGGTACAGTCGATAAGAAAGACATCCCAGGCTACCGCTTCGTAGAGACTAAGAAACTGTCAAATGGAGATACTGTTCATGTTTATGAAAAAGTAACACCACCAGCTCCAACACCTTCACCTGTTCCTCAACCAAATCCAGGTAAGCAAAATACAACTACTTGGACTGATGAGAATGGAAATCCATTGAAACCAACTGAGCCAGGTTCTAAAGAACCGGGAACAATTCCAGGTTACGAATATGTGAAGACTGTGACAGATTCAAATGGAAATATCAGACATATCTTCCGTAAAGTTGAGATGCCAACTCCAACACCGGTTGAACCGACTCAACCAGCACAACCGGTAGAGCCAGCAACTCCAGCAATACCTGAACAGCCAGCTAAACCTCAAATGCCAGCAACACCTAAATATGTTGATGGTCAAAAAGAATTGCCTAACACAGGTACAGAAGTTAACGCTAGCCTCGCAGCACTTGGACTTCTTGGAGTTTTGAGTGGATTTGGATTTCTTGCTCGCAAGAAGAAAGAAGACTAATCTTTCTAATGGGTATAATTTGTTTGCAATGAACAGATTGTCCTTAATGAGGATGGGCAAAAACTTCATTTCAGGATAAAATGAAGTAAATATTCCCACAATAAAACGCATAGTATCAAGTTTCAAGACCTGATATTATGCGTTTTTTAATTTTACAGACTTTTTTCAGTCTCACTTATTGTACAGTGAAATGAGATAAAAAATGGACAAGTTGATTGGGGGATTTAAACCAATTTCTAACAATGTTTTAGAAAACTCGGCGGACTATTCCAGATTCAATCAACTAGAATGTTAAAAGTTATTGGGCCTGTAGAGGTTCCACAATCTCGTCATTTTGAGTCTAAAAAGAGAATGGTTTCCATGCTGTGATTGCTGCTCTCTACAAACGTGAGCTTGTGCATGAGTCGAACGTTGGGGAGCTCCTCGATATGTTAGAGGATTGGGAGTTTTAAAAAATCCTTGTTTATGTTTTTTTATATGCAATTGATTTACAGTAGATAAAAAGACTGAGGGATTACTTCTCAGTCTTGGATATGTTGAAAGAGGTGGTCGAGTTGGTTTAGGTAGTCGGTGCGTGAGTTGATAATTCTCAGGATATGGACTTCTTTTTCATGAATGAGGTAAAAGAGTAGGTATTGTTTAGAGACAATCATTCTGAGAGTGTTTCCTGAATAGAGGGAGTATCCGATTTTATGGTCAAAGTTAATACCGCCCTCTGGTGAGAAGGTAAGTAGGTTGCTGGTTTGTTGGAGGCGAGTGATGACTTTCTTGGCTATGTTTTCACTGAACTCTGTGGAGTAGTAGATGAAGATAGCGTCCAAGTCTTGTCTGGCTTGTTCTGTGAAGCCTACTTTATAGTCCATACTTTGAAAAGACCTCGTCTGCGTCGTAGAGACGCCCCTCGATGATGTCTTGGTAGCCTTTATCTAGTTCTGCTTTGAGTTCTCCTAGGAAGATTTCTGCTTTGAGTTGGTCGGCTGTTTTAATTGGGAGACCTTTTTCAAGGACGATTTGTTCTACAAAGAGGTTGAGGGCATCTGAAAGGCTGATGTTTTGGCTTTCTAGGATGGTTTTTGCTTCTTCAAATAGTTGAGTATTGACGCGGAAGTTATAAACTCGGTCTCGTGTAAGTGTTGACATGGCATTTCTCCTTGTAATGATATTGTATTGCACATATCTTACAAAAAAAGATAGAGAAAGTCAAGGGATGTTTTAGTAGGGAAGGGTGGAAGGTTGGTAATTCAAATTATTAAACAGAATTTTTGATTAAAAGTATTATTTTAAGAGAAAAATTTTCAATTTCACAAATTTTAGGCAAACGCTTGCATTCTATTTTTTATTAGATTATAATAGGTTGGTATAAAGCCTTCTGTAGTAATAAAATGTAGAAGGTGTAGAAAGTAAGGATTTAGAATATTTGTAGTCAAAAGACAATGTTGCAATTCCTTACCATAGGGGGATAGATATGGCAATGATAGAAGTGGAACATCTTCAGAAAAATTTTGTGAAGACTGTTAAGGAACCGGGCTTGAAGGGGGCTTTACGTTCCTTTATTCATCCTGAAAAGCAGACCTTTGAAGCGGTTAAAGATTTGACTTTTGAGGTACCAAAGGGGCAGATTTTAGGCTTCATCGGGGCAAATGGTGCTGGGAAGTCGACAACCATTAAAATGCTGACAGGGATTTTGAAACCAACATCTGGTTTTTGTCGGATTAACGGCAAGATTCCCCAGGACAATCGCCAAGATTATGTCAAGGATATTGGAGTCGTTTTCGGACAACGCACCCAGCTATGGTGGGATTTGGCTTTACAAGAGACCTACACGGTCTTAAAAGAGATTTATGATGTGCCAGACTCGCTCTTTCATAAGCGTATGGACTTTTTGAATGAAGTCTTGGATTTGAAGGACTTTATCAAGGATCCCGTGCGGACTCTTTCACTAGGGCAGCGCATGCGGGCGGACATTGCAGCTTCTTTGCTTCACAATCCCAAGGTTCTCTTTTTAGATGAGCCGACCATTGGTTTGGACGTTTCGGTCAAGGATAACATTCGTCGGGCAATTACTCAGATCAATCAGGAGGAAGAAACAACCATTCTCTTGACCACTCACGACCTGAGCGATATTGAGCAACTCTGTGATCGAATTTTTATGATTGATAAGGGGCAGGAGATTTTTGATGGGACGGTTAGCCAGCTCAAGGATACCTTTGGCAAGATGAAAACTCTCTCCTTTGAACTGCTACCAGGTCAAAGTCATCTCGTCTCTCACTATGAAGGCCTGCCTGATATGATTATTGATAGACAGGGGAATAGCCTCAACATTGAATTCGATAGTTCCCGCTACCAGTCAGCTGATATTATCAAGCAAACCCTGTCTGATTTTGAAATCCGCGATTTGAAGATGGTGGATACGGATATCGAGGATATTATCCGTCGCTTCTATCGAAAGGAGCTCTAAGATGGTCAAATTGTGGAGACGTTATAAACCTTTTATCAATGCAGGTGTTCAGGAATTGATTACCTATCGAGTCAACTTTATTCTCTATCGGATTGGGGATGTTATGGGGGCTTTTGTGGCTTTTTATCTCTGGAAGGCTGTCTTTGATTCCTCACAGGAGTCCTTGATTCAGGGCTTCAGTATGGCGGATATCACCCTTTACATTATCATGAGTTTTGTGACCAATCTTCTGACTAGGTCGGATAGCTCCTTTATGATTGGGGAGGAGGTCAAGGATGGTTCCATTATCATGCGCTTACTGAGACCAGTACATTTTGCGGCTTCTTATCTCTTTACCGAGCTTGGCTCCAAGTGGCTGATTTTTATCTCTGTTGGCCTGCCATTTTTAAGTGTCATTGTCTTGATGAAAATCTTATCTGGGCAAGGGATTGCAGAAGTGCTGGGATTAACTGTCCTTTACCTCTTTAGTTTAACGCTGGCCTATCTGATTAACTTTTTCTTTAATATCTGTTTTGGTTTTTCAGCCTTTGTGTTTAAAAATCTTTGGGGGTCCAATCTACTCAAGACTTCCATAGTGGCCTTTATGTCGGGAAGTTTGATTCCCTTGGCTTTCTTTCCAAAGCTTGTTTCAGATATTCTCTCCTTTTTGCCTTTTTCATCCTTGATTTATACTCCAGTTATGATCATTGTTGGGAAATACGATGCCAGTCAGATGATTCAGGCGCTCGCTTTGCAGTTCTTCTGGCTCTTAGTGATGGTGGGCTTGTCTCAGTTGATTTGGAAACGAGTCCAGTCATTTATCACCATTCAAGGAGGTTAGTATGAAAAAATATCAGCGTATGCATCTGATTTTTATCAGACAATATATCAAGCAAATCATGGAATACAAGGTGGATTTTGTAGTTGGTGTGCTGGGAGTTTTTTTGACTCAAGGCTTGAATCTCTTGTTTCTCAATGTCATCTTTCAACACATCCCATCCCTAGAAGGTTGGACTTTTCAAGAAATTGCCTTTATCTATGGTTTTTCTTTGATTCCCAAGGGTTTGGACCATCTCTTTTTTGACAATCTTTGGGCTCTGGGACAGCGCTTAGTGCGAAAAGGTGAGTTTGACAAGTATCTGACTCGTCCTATTAATCCCCTCTTTCATATTCTAGTTGAGACCTTTCAGATTGATGCCTTGGGAGAACTCTTGGTCGGTGGAATTTTACTAGCGACAACAGTATCAAGCATTGATTGGACTCTTCCAAAATTCCTGCTTTTCCTAGTTTGTATTCCATTTGCGACCTTGATTTATACTTCCTTGAAAATCGCGACAGCTAGTATCGCTTTTTGGACCAAACAGTCAGGGGCTATGATTTACATCTTCTATATGTTCAATGATTTTGCCAAGTATCCGATTTCGATTTACAATTCTCTTCTTCGTTGGTTGATTAGCTTTATCGTGCCTTTTGCCTTTACGGCCTACTATCCTGCCAGCTATTTTTTGCAGGACAAGGATGTAATCTTTAACATCGGAGGTTTGATGTTGATTTCTCTGGTTTTCTTTGTCATTTCCCTTAAACTTTGGGACAGGGGCTTGGATTCTTATGAAAGTGCTGGGTCCTAAGAAGAAGAAACTCAAAGCCTTGTCTCAGGACAGGCTTTTTCTAATAGAGATGAAAATTCCTTGACATCTATTCTCAGAGTGCTATACTGTAAGTGTAATAGCCGATTTAGCTCAGTTGGTAGAGCAAGGCACTCGTAAAGCCTAGGTCACAGGTTCGATCCCTGCAATCGGCAAAGTGAAGAAGTCTCATCAGGCTTCTTTTTCTTTTTAAAGAAAATCAGACCACTTAGACCGGTATAGAGACCAGATAGGCAAACGAACTTGTTCTTGAAACTGACCTCTGCTATAATAATTTTTGTAAGGGACGTGAGTATTCATACTCTTCGAAAATCTCTTCAAACAAAGTCAGCTTCACCTTGCCGTTTATATGTGACTGACTTCGTCAGTTCTATCCACAACCTCAAAGCAGTGCTTTGAGCTGACTTCGTCAGTTCTATCTGCAACCTCAAAACAGTGTTTTGAGCAGCCTACGGCTAGCTTCCTAGTTTGTTTTTTGATTTTCATTGAGTATTAGTTGCTAGAGCAAGGCACTCGTAAAGCCTAGGTCACAGGTGAACATATGACTGAAGATTTGAAAAAATAGATATGTATAAATAACCGTTAAGCCTTATTCTTAGCGGTTATTTATATTGTTTAATAGCGCTGATATTTCATCAATGATGTTTGACTTTGTGATTTTGGTAGTGGTTCAATTTGATTGCTACTATTTTTGATGGTATGAATGTGCTTATAATGTATCCCCGTTAAGTACGAAACTTTTGCATCATTTATTAACATGCGTTAAAAATAAAATTAACCAGCCTTAATTTTTCTTGACTTAAATTTTTAAAATGATATACTATTTTTATGGAGAGCTAACAATTATATATAAATGTACTACTCTATTTCCTAGATAATACTTAGTAAAACTTTTTATAACAAAGGCTAGCAAAGTTAAAGTTTTCTATCTATTGGAAGTTAAATAAATATGTAAGGAATTAAAATGAAAAAAAGTACAGTATTGTCATTAACCACAGCTGCAGTTATTTTAGCAGCCTATGCCCCTAATGAGGTAGTCTTAGCAGACACATCTAGCTCTGAAGATGCTTTAACTATCTCTGATACAGAAAAAGTAGTAGTAGATAAGGAAGCAGAAAATAAAGAAAAACATGAAAATATTCATAATGATATAGAAACTTCCAAGGATACTGAAGAGAAGAAAACAACGGTTATTGAGGAAAAAGAAGTTGTTAGTAAAGAATCTGTGATAGATAACAAAACTAGCAATGAAGAAGCAACAATCAAAGAAGATTCCAATCAATCCAAAGAAGATAAAGCGGACTCGTCTGCAAGTAAAGACCCAGAAAGTCCCAAAAAAGAGGATAAACTTGTCTATATTGCTGAATTTAAAGATAAAGAATCTGGAGAAAAAGCAATCAAGGAATTATCCAATCTTAAGGATACAAACGTTTTATATACCTATAATACGATTTTTAATGGTGTTTCAATAGAAACAACTCCAGATAATCTGGATAAAATTAAACTAATAGAAGGTATTTCATCGGTTGAACGGTCACAAAAACTCCAACCCATGATGAATCATGCCCGAAAGGAAATTGGAGTTGAGGAGGCTATCGATTACCTAAAGGCCATTAATGCTCAATTTGGGAAAAACTTTGATGGTAGAGGTATGGTCATTTCAAATATCGATACCGGGACAGATTATAGGCATAAGGCCATGAGGATTGATGATGATGCTAAAGACTCAATGAGATTTAAAAAAGAAGACTTAAAAGGTACTGATAAAAATTTCTGGTTGAGTGATAAGATTCCTCATGCTTTCAATTATTATAATGGTGGTAAAATTACTGTAGAAAAAGCTGATGATGGAAGTGATTATTTTGATCCACATGGAATGCATATTGCAGGGATTCTTGCGGGAAATGATACTGAAAAAGACATCAAGAACTTTAATGGAATAGATGGAATTGCTCCTAATGCACAGATATTCTCTTATAAAATGTACTCTGACGCAGGATCTGGCTTCGCAGGAGATGAAACAATGTTTCATGCTATTGAAGATTCGATCAAACACAATGTCGATGTTGTTTCGGTATCATCTGGCTTTACAGGAACAGGTCTTGTAGGTGAGAAATATTGGCAAGCTATTAGAGCATTAAGAAAAGCAGGCATTCCAATGGTTGTAGCTACGGGTAACTATGCGACTTCTGCTTCAAGTTCTTCTTGGGATTTAGTGGCAAATAATCATCTGAAAATGACCGACACTGGAAATGTAACGCGAACAGCAGCACATGAAGATGCGATAGCGGTTGCATCTGCTAAAAATCAAACAGTTGAGTTTGATAAAGTTAAGATTGGAGGAAAAAGTTTTAAATACAGAAATATAGGAGCCTTTTTCGATAAGAATAAAATCACAACAAATGAAGATGGTTCAAAAGCTCCTGATAAATTGAAATTTGTATATATAGGCAAAGGCCAAGACCAAGAGTTGATAGGTTTGGATCTTAAGGGCAAAATTGCAGTAATGGATAGAATTTATACAAAGGATTTAAAAAATGCTTTTAAAAAAGCTACGGATAAGGGCGCACGCGCCATTATGGTTGTAAATACTGTCAATTACTACAATAGAGATAATTGGACAGAGCTTCCAGCTATGGGATATGAAGCGGATGAAGGGACTAAAAGTCAAGTATTTTCAATTTCAGGAGATGATGGTGTAAAGTTATGGAACATGATTAATCCTGATAAAAAAACTGAGGTTAAAAGAAATAGTAAGGAAGATTTCAAAGATAAATTGGAGCAATACTATCCAATTGATATGGCAAGCTATAATTCTAATAAACCGAATGTAGGTGACGAAAAAGAGATTGACTTTAAGTTTGCACCTGACACAGACAAAGAATTGTATAAAGAAGATGTCATCGTTCCAGCAGGATCCACATCTTGGGGACCAAGAATAGATTTACTTTTAAAACCCGATGTTTCAGCACCTGGTAAAAACATTAAATCTACTCTCAATGTCATTAATGGGAAATCAACTTATGGCTATATGTCAGGAACTAGTATGGCAACTCCAATCGTAGCAGCTTCTACTGTTTTGATTAGACCGAAGTTAAAGGAAATGCTTGAAAGACCTGTATTGAAAAATCTTGAGGGAGATGACAAAATAGATCTTACAAGTCTTACAAAAATTGCTCTACAAAATACTGCGCGACCGATGATGGATGCAACGTCTTGGAAAGAAAAAAGTCAATACTTTGCATCACCTAGACAACAGGGAGCAGGGCTAATTAATGTGGCCAATGCTTTGAGAAATGAAGTTGTAGCGACTTTCAAAAACAAGGATTCTAAAGGTTTGGTAAACTCTTATGGTTCTATTTCTCTTAAAGAAATAAAAGGAGAAGAAAAATATTTTACAATTAAGCTTCACAATACATCAAACAGACCTTTGACTTTTAAAGTTTCAGCATCAGCGATAACTACAGATGCTCTAACTGACAGACTAAAACTGGATGAAACATACAAAGATGAAAAATCTCCAGATGGTAAGCAAATTGTTCCAGAAATCCACCCAGAAAAAATCAAAGGAGCAAATATCACATTTGAGCATGATACTTTCACTATAGGCGCAAATTCTAGCTTTGATTTGAATGCGGTTATAAATGTTGGAGAGGCTAAAGACAAAAATAAATTTGTAGAATCATTTATTCATTTTGAGTCAGTAGAAGAAATGGAAGCTCTAAACTCTAACGGGAAGAAAATAAACTTCCAACCTTCTTTATCAATGCCTCTAATGGGATTTGCTGGGAATTGGAACCACGAACCAATCCTTGATAAATGGGCTTGGGAAGAAGGATCAAAATCAAAAACAATGGGAGGTTATGATGATGATGGTAAACCGAAAATTCCAGGAACCTTAAATAAGGGAATTGGTGGAGAACATGGTATAGATAAATTTAATCCAGCAGGAGTTATACAAAATAGAAAAGATAAAAATAGAACATCCCTAGATCAAAATCCAGAATTATTTGCTTTCAATAACGAAGGGCTAAATGCATCATCAAGTGGTTCTAATATTGCTAACATTTATCCTTTAGATTCAAATGGAAATCCTCAAAAGGCTCAACTTGAAAGAGGATTAACACCTTCTCCACTTGTATTAAGAAGTGCAGAAGAAGGATTAATTTCAATAGTAAATACAAATAAAGAGGGAGAAAATCAAAGAGACTTAAAAGTCATTTCGAGAGAACACTTTATTAAAGGAATTTTAAACTCTAAAAGCAATGATGCAAAGGGAATCAAATCATCTAAACTAAAAGTTTGGGGTGACTTGAAGTGGGATGGACTCATCTATAATCCTAGAGGTAGAGAAGAAAATGCACCAGAAAGTAAGGATAATCAAGATCCTGCTACTAAGATAAGAGGTCAATTTGAACCGATTGCGGAAGGTCAATATTTCTATAAATTTAAATATAGATTAACTAAAGATTATCCATGGCAGGTTTCCTATATTCCTGTAAAAATTGATAACACAGCCCCTAAGATTGTTTCGGTTGATTTTTCAAATCCTGAAAAAATTAAGCTGATCACAAAGGATACTTATCACAAGGTAAAAGACCAATACAAGAATGAAACCCTATTTGCGAGAGATCAAAAAGAACATCCTGAAAAATTTGACGAGATTGCAAACGAAGTTTGGTATGCTGGCGCCGCTCTTGTTAATGAAGATGGAGAGGTTGAGAAAAATCTTGAAGTAACTTATGCAGGTGAGGGTCAAGGAAGAAACAGAAAACTTGACAAAGACGGAAATACTATTTATGAAATTAATGGTGCAGGAGATTTAAGAGGAAAAATCATTGAAGTCATTGCATTAGATGGCTCTAGTAATTTCACAAAGATTCATAGAATTAAATTTGCTGATCATGCTGATGAAAAGGGGATGATTTCTTATTACCTAGTAGATCCTGACAAAGATGCTTCTAAATATGAAAAACTTGGTGAAATTTCTGAAGATAAACTCAAAAATGCAAAGAGCTCAGAGGAAAATACCAATAATAATCAAGCTAAGGATGAAGATTCAAAACCAGATGAAGAAAGTTCAGTTGAGGGAGAAGCTAGCCTTGAAATAAATAAAACTATTTCAACAATTAGAAACTTTGAAAATAAAGACCTAAAGAAACTCATTAAAAAGAAATATAGGGAAGAAGAGGACTTTGTAAATGGTGGTACAAGAACAGTAGAACTTGATTATCGATATGACGATAAAGGAAATATAGCTGCCTATGACGATGGTAGCGCCTTAGAATATGAAACTGAAAAACTTGACGAAATCAAATCAAAAATTTATGGTGTTCTAAGCCCGTCTAAAGATGGACACTTTGAAATTCTTGGAAAGATACGTAATGTGTCTAAAAATGCCAAGGTATATTATGGAAATACCTATAAATATATAGAAATCAAAGCGACCAAGTATGATTCCAATTCAAAAACGATGACATTTGATTTATACGCTAATATTAATGATATTGTGGATGGATTAGCTTTTGCAGGAGATATGAGATTCTTTGTTACAGATGATGGTCAGAGAAAAGCTGAAACGAAGATTAGAATGCCTGAAAAAAATAGGGAAACTAAGACAGAATATCTCTATGCATCAAGTTATGGGAATATAATAGAATTAGGGGAAGGAGATCTTTCAAAGAACAAACCAAACAATTTAACTGAAATGGAATCTGGTAAAATCTATTCTGATTCAGAAAAACAACAATATCTATTAAAGGATAATATCATTCTGAGAAAAGGCTATGCACTAAAAGTGACTACCTATAATCCTGGAAAAACGGATATGTTAGAAGGAAATGGAGTCTATAGCAAGGAAGATATAGCAAAAATACAAAATTCCAATCCTAATCTAAGAGCCCTTTCAGAAAAAATAATTTATTCTGACAGTAGAAATGTTGAAGATGGAAGAAGTACTCAAGCTGTATTAATGTCGGCTTTGGACGGCTTTAACATTGTAAGGTATCAAGTGTTTAGATTTAAAATGAACGATAAAGGGGAGGCAATCGATAAAGATGGAAATCTTGTAACAGATCCTTCTAAACTTGTATTATTTGGTAAAGATGATAAAGAGTACACTGGAGAGGATAAGTCCAATGTAGAAGCTATAAAAGAAGATGGCTCTACGTTATTTATTGATGCAAAACCAGTAAACCTTTCAATGGACAAGAACTACTTTAATCCATCTAAATTTAATAAAATTTATGTACGAAATCCAGAGTTTTATTTAAGAGGTAAGATTTCTGATAAGGGTGGTTTTAACTGGGAATTGAGAGTTAATGAATCTGTTGTAGATAATTATTTAATCTACGGAGATTTACACATTGATAACACTAGAGATTTTAACGTTAAGCTTAATGTTAAAGACGGTGACATCATGGACTGGGGAATGAAAGACTATAAAGCAAACGGATTTCCAGATAAGGTAACAGATATGGATGGAAATGTTTATCTTCAAACTGGCTATAGCGATTTGAATGCGAAAGCGGTTGGAGTACACTATCAATTTTTATATGATAATGTTAAACCAGAAGTAAACATTGATCCTGAGGGAAATACTAGTATCGAATATGCTGATGGAAAATCTGTAGTCTTTAACATCAATGATAAAAGAGATAATGGATTCAATGGTGAGATTCAAGACAAACATATTTATGTAAATGGAAAAGAATATAAATCATTTGATGATATTAAACAACTAACAGATAAGACACTAAATATTAAGATTCTTGTAAAAGATTTCGCAAGAAATACAACCGTAAAAGAATTCATTTTAAACAAAGATACGGGAGAGGTAAGAGAACTAAAACCTCATAGGGTAACTGTGACCATTCAAAATGGAAAAGAAATGAGTTCAACGATAGTGTCGGAAGAAGATTTCATTTTACCTGTCTATGAGGGTGAATTAGAAAAAGGATATCAATTTGATGGCTGGGAAATTTCTGGTTTCGAAGGGAAAAAAGACGTTGGCTATGTTCTTAATCTATCAAAAGATACCCTTATAAAACCTGTATTCAAGAAAATAGAGGAGAAAAAGGAGGAGGAAAATAAACCTACTTTTGATGTATCGAAAAAGAAAGATAAGGTACAAGCAAATCATAGTCAATTAGATGAAAATTACAAAAAGGAGGATTTACAAAGAGAACATCATTCACAAAAACCTGATTCAACTAAGGATGTCAAATCTACAGTTTCTGTACAAGTAAATTATAGTCAATTAGATGAAAGTCAAAGATCTGATTCAACTAAGGATGTTACAGCTCCAGTTCCTGATAAAAATGATAAAAACTTTGAAAATAAGAAGGAAGTTTATCTTAATGAACCAGAGAATATAGCTAATAAACATACCAATATCGATAGTAAATCGGATACTAACAATTCTGATAGATTGCCAAAAACCGGAACAGTTAGAGAAGGTTTTACACCATTCATTGCTGGAATAATGTTTACCTTAGGTGCATTTCTTGGATTAAAGAAAAAAGATCAAGATTAAGACAAAAGCTATAGAAAAATGGTTTGTGTACTGAGATAGTATGATGATGAAACAGTTTTGTAAAAATAGCTATTTATAACTTAATTATTTAGTTTACTTTACTATTGATACTCTTTTTTGGATCTATTAATAGACTTAGTTTCGATAACTAATGAATTGATTGAAAGGGTTAGTATTGACAATATTGGTCATATTGATTAGAAAATAGAGTCTATCAAAATTTAAAGGCTAATAGAGGTGATGAGACAATTTCAAGGAATTAAGGCGTTTGGTTGCTTAATTCCTTTTTATTTGGAAGGAAGTTTTTCACCTATTTCCTTATTTTACGGCTATTATTGAGCCACTTAGACCGAGATTGAGACCAGATAGGCAAAAGACCTTGTTCTTGATAAACTCCTCTGCTATAATGATTTTTGTAAGAGACGTGAGGCATCGATACCAGGTAACTCAAGTTCCTAAAAAAGAAATTGGAGATAAAGAAATGAAAAAATTATTGGGGATTGTCTTTTTACTAGTAGCAGCGACAGTATTGTATTTTGGTTCTGTTGGCTGGCCAAGTTTGGATGTCAACCTCTGGTCATTGATTCCGGTAGGCTTGTTCCTCTTTTTCACTCTAGAGAATCTTTTGAAAAAGGATTACAAGGCTAGTCTGATGTGTTTAATTATTGCCTTTATCATCGCGAATGCAATTTTGGACCTGTTGCCAATTTCAAGTGGCTTGGTCATTGGAGCAGGTGTGCTAGCTTGTGTAGGTATTGGTTATCTCTTTCCTGATAAAGAAGGAAAATAGGAATTGATGAAAAAATAGATAAAGAAAAAACACTTCAATCACTGTATTTCAGCTTGATTGAGGTGTTTTCAATTTCATTTTTTCATTTCTGAGCCATCAATTCAACAATCATCTCGATATACATGACAAGGGTTAATAAGAATCCTGCACGCCAGAAGAATTTGATGAATTTAGGATAGTAAAAGCTGCGTTTTTTAAAAAGGAAGAAAAAGACGAGAATAATGGCTAGGACTGAGAGGGCTAGGCCCAGTCTAGGGAGGAAATTATGGGTAAAGGTTTTAGCTGTAATAAGGTAATATTCAAATACCAAGACTGGAAAAGCCAAATCCGCAAAGTTTCGTCCTAGTTTTTTTAATCTAAAAAGTTTGGTTATGATAATGCAGACTACTAAAGTCAGTATCAATAATAAAATAGATGCTAATTTCATTAAAATCATACCCATATTGTATCATAAAAAATCGCTAAAGGAAACGAGAAACAGAGGAATTTATAGGAAAGTCAGGCTTTTGAGATTGTGGGTGTTTTTTGTTATAATGAAAGTTATGAAATCTTATAATACCTTGAATGATTATTATCGAAAACTCTTTGGAGAAAAGACCTTTAAAGTCCCTATTGATGCGGGGTTTGACTGTCCCAATCGTGATGGGACTGTGGCTCATGGAGGCTGTACTTTTTGTACGGTTTCAGGTTCTGGAGATGCTATCGTAGCACCAGATGCGCCTATCCGTGAGCAATTTTATAAGGAAATTGACTTTATGCACCGTAAGTGGCCGGATGTTCAGAAGTATCTGGTTTATTTTCAAAATTTTACCAACACCCATGAAAAGGTGGAAGTCATCCGAGAGCGCTATGAGCAGGCTATCAACGAGCCAGGTGTAGTAGGAATCAATATTGGAACGCGCCCAGACTGTTTACCAGATGAAACTATTGAATATTTGGCTGAGTTATCGGAGCGAATGCATGTGACGGTTGAATTGGGCTTGCAGACCACTTTTGAAGTAACCTCTGACTTGATTAACCGTGCCCATTCCTATGAATTGTACGTGGAAACGGTCAAGCGTTTGAGAAAGTATCCCAAGATTGAGATTGTTTCTCATTTGATTAATGGACTTCCTGGTGAAACCCATGAAATGATGATTGAAAATGTCCGTCGCTGTGTCACGGATAACGATATTCAAGGAATTAAACTGCACTTGCTTCACCTGATGACCAATACGCGTATGCAACGAGATTACCACGAAGGACGTTTGCAGTTGATGAGCCAGGACGAATATGTAAAGGTCATCTGTGACCAATTGGAAATCATTCCCAAGCATATCGTTATCCATCGAATTACAGGAGATGCACCTATAGATATGCTGATTGGGCCTATGTGGAGCCTCAATAAATGGGAAGTCCTCAATAGTATTGAGATGGAGATGCGACGTCGCGGAAGTGTTCAAGGATGCAAGGCTGTAAAACAGGAGTTTGAAAATGAAAAGACCACTTGAGATAGCACATGATTTTTTGGCTGAGGTAGTGACAAAAGAGGATATCGTGGTGGATGCGACTATGGGAAATGGTCATGACACGCTTTTTCTAGCCAAGTTAGCTAAGCAAGTCTATGCCTTTGATATTCAGGAGCAAGCTTTGGAAAAGACCCAAGAGCGTTTACATCAGGCTGGCCTGACAAATGCCCAGTTAATCTTGCAAGGTCATGAAACACTGGACCAGTTTGTGACAGAAGCCAAGGCAGGGATTTTCAATCTGGGCTATCTGCCGTCAGCTGATAAGTCAGTCATTACCAGACCACAGACAACGATTGAAGCATTAGAAAAGCTGTGTCATTTGCTTGTCAAAGGGGGACGGATTGCCATTATGATCTACTATGGTCATGAAGGAGGCGACCTCGAGAGGGATGCTGTCTTGGATTTTGTTAGCCAGTTGAACCAACAAGAGTACACAGTTGCCATTTACCGAACTTTAAACCAAGTCAACAACCCACCGTTTTTAGTAATGATTGAAAAATTAGAGAGATATAGACATGGATAAACAATACCTACGTGAAAAGCTGGATGCCATGCGCCAGAATTTTGTTGAATCAACTCACCACGAACGAGCGGTGGGTGTGTTAGACCAAGCACACATGAGCAAAAAAATGCTTAAAATCAAGAAAAAATTAGTTGCTCTTGAAATGGAACGGTGCCAGAGAAAAATTGAGCACAAAGATTGTTCCAAGATTGACCAAAAAATCAAAGAGCAGAAGGAGATATTTGAATCCTGTTGTAAAAAAGATTAAGGAGGACGTGCGTGGAATTACTGATTTACCTAATCTTATTTTTACTGGTCTTGATTGTCTCGAGTACAACCAATAAGCTCCTGCCCTTTTTGCCTCTTCCTTTGGTGCAAATTCTTTTGGGAATTGTGATTGGTCTCTTTTTACCCAATACCGACTTTCACCTTAATACAGAGTTGTTTTTGGCATTGGTTATTGGGCCCTTGCTTTTTCGAGAGTCGGAGGAAGCAGATATTACGGCTATTTTAAAACACTGGCGAATCATTATTTACCTCATATTTCCAGTGATTTTTATCTCGACTCTGAGTTTGGGTGGCTTGGCCCATCTTCTTTGGTTCAGCCTCCCCTTAGCGGCTTGTTTGGCTGTTGGGGCAGCCCTTGGACCTACGGATTTGGTGGCCTTTGCCTCTCTTTCGGAGCGCTTTAGCTTTCCTAAGCGCGTGTCCAATGTCCTTAAGGGTGAAGGACTTTTGAATGATGCTTCTGGTTTGGTTGCCTTTCAGGTAGCTTTGACAGCTTGGACAACAGGAGCTTTTTCCCTTGGGCAAGCTAGTAGTTCGCTCATCTTTTCAATCCTAGGCGGTTTTTTGATTGGTTTTTTAACAGCCATGACCAACCGGTTCCTCCATAGCTTCTTGCTGAGTGTGCGCGCAGCGGATATTGCCAGCGAACTTTTATTAGAATTGAGTTTGCCTCTGGTGACCTTCTTTCTAGCAGAAGAGGTACACGTTTCAGGGATTATCGCCGTTGTGGTTGCTGGGATTTTAAAGGCAAGTCGCTTCAAGAAAATTACGCTCCTCGAAGCCCAAGTGGATACGGTGACTGAGACGGTCTGGCATACAGTGAATTTTATGCTCAACGGTTCTGTCTTTGTGATTTTAGGGATGGAGTTGGAAATGATAGCAGAGCCTATCTTGACCAATCCAATCTATAATCCCTTACTTTTATTGCTATCTCTTATAGCCCTTACCTTTGTCCTCTTTGCCATTCGTTTTGTCATGATTTATGGCTATTATGCCTATAGGACTAGACGTCTTAAGAAAAAACTGAATAAGTATATGAAGGACATGCTTCTCTTGACTTTCTCAGGTGTTAAGGGAACCGTGTCGATTGCGACGATTCTTTTGATACCAAGTAATCTAGAGCAGGAGTATCCTCTCTTACTTTTCCTTGTCGCAGGTGTGACGCTTGTAAGCTTTTTAACAGGTCTCTTGGTTCTGCCTCATCTTTCTGATGAAGAGGAAGAAAGCAAGGACTATCTCATGCATATCGCCATTTTGAATGAAGTAACGCTAGAGTTGGAAAAAGAGTTGGAAGATACCAGAAATAAACTTCCCCTCTATGCGGCTATTGACAATTACCATGGACGTATTGAAAATCTCATTTTAAGCCAAGAAAACCAGGATGATCAAGAAGACTGGGCTGCTTTGAAACTCTTGATTCTTAGTATTGAAAGTGATGGATTGGAACAGGCCTATGAAGAGGGGAACATTAGCAATCGTGCTTACCGAGTTTACCAACGTTATCTGAAAAATATAGAACGAGGCATCAATCGTAAATTTGCATCACGATTGACCTATTATTTCCTTGTTTCTTTGCGGATTTTACGTTTTCTCCTTCATGAAGTTTTTACTCTCGGAAAGACCTTCCGTAGTTGGAAGGACAAGGAGCAAAGCCGTCTCCGTGCTCTTGATTATGACCAAATAGCAGAGCTCTATCTTGCTAATACAGAGATGATTATTGAAAGTTTGGAAAACCTGAAGGGAGTCTATAGACGCTCTTTGATTAGTTTTATGCAGGAGTCTCGTCTTCGTGAAACAGCTATTATCAGCAGTGGTGCCTTTGTCGAACGGGTTATCAATCGCGTCAAGCCCAACAATATCGATGAAATGCTGAGAGGATATTATCTGGAGCGTAAATTGATTTTCGAATATGAAGAAAAACGATTGATTACGACCAAGTATGCCAAGAAGTTACGACAAAATGTCAATAACTTAGAGAACTATTCTCTGAAGGAAGCTGCCAATACCCTGCCTTATGATATGGTGGAATTGGTAAGAAGAAATTAGTTAATACTCTTCGAAAGTCTCTTCAAACCACGTCAGCGTCGCCTTGGATTATATATGTGACTGACTTCGTCAGTTTCATCTACAACCTCAAAGCAGGGCTTTGAGCAACCTGCGGCTAGCTTCCTAGTTTGCTCTTTGATTTTCGTTGAGTATAAGATTATAAGTGAAGGAGTATGACATGAAAAAGTGGTGGAAAGAGCTGATAGACAAGCCTCTATTAAAAGCTTTTTTGCATTATTATCAAGCATCAGATAGTGAGTTGACCAGTGTCGCAGTAGCCTACTATTGGTTGATTTCGATTTTTCCCCTGCTTTTGGTGGTGGTCAATATCCTCCCCTATTTTCAGATTCCTGTGGGAGAATTTCTGGGATTTGTGAAAGACGTCCTGCCCCCAAGCCTCTATGAAGGTGTGGAAAAAATAGCCAGAGAAGTCTTGACCCAACCTTCAACAGGTTTGTTGAGTTTTTCTGTTTTATCGGCGTTATGGAGTTTTTCAAAATCTATGAATTTCTTGCAAAAAGCTTTTAACAAGGCTTATGGCGTCGAAAAGAGTCGTGGGCTTATTTCCCATCAGATGGTGAGTCTCCTAGTCAGTTTTGGCTTGCAGCTCCTCTTTGCGTTTGCCTTGTTTTTGAGCTTATTTGGGCAGATGATTTTGGATTTACTTGCTCATTATTGGACAAAAGATGGTATTATCTATCAGGCTTTACAAGGTTTGGCAGGTCCTCTGACTTACGCCCTCCTCTTTGCTATCTTGGTCATGCTTTATTATTTTCTTCCCAATCTATCTAACAGGAAAATTAGCTATACCCTACCAGGCAGTGCCTTTGTTCTCTTAGTGATTTTAGTTCTACTAACTCTGTTCTCTAGTTATCTCAATTACTATGTCCATCATTTAGTGGACGTCCGAATTTTAGGTTCCGTTCTTCTTGTTGTTATGATGTTTTGGTTTATCTTGATTGCTAAAATTGTTATCCTAGGAGCGGTGATCAATGCCAGTGTTCAGAGTTTGAAAGATCCGAGCTTTAGAAAAGATTAACTATTTATCTATTACAAAAGCGCATAGTATCAAGGTTTTATAAAGCCTTGATACTATGCGCTTTTGTGCTTTGACAGTTTTTTGTATAGTTTTTGTCCAAGATTTCTAAATCATCTGATTAAATTCCTATTTTTCCCTATCATTGTCCCTGTTTTTTCGAAAATGGAAGGAGTATAATAAACCTATCAATAAAATGATAGGAGGAACTTTATGGGTCATATTTTCTTTTTTCTAAGTGTCTTTTTGGCAGGGATTCTATCCTTCTTTTCTCCTTGTATCTTACCCTTGTTACCAGTTTATGCAGGGGTGTTACTAGATGATAAGGATGGTGCTCAGGCTTCTAGCAACAAATTTTCAATCTCAGTTACTAGTTTATTGCGAACGCTGGCCTTTATAGCGGGGATTTCCTTTATCTTTATTTTGTTGGGCTATGGAGCTGGTTTTTTAGGCGATTTGCTTTATGCTTCTTGGTTCCAATATGTGACGGGTGCGGTTATCATTCTCTTAGGCTTGCACCAGATGGAGATTCTACACTTTAAGGGGCTTTATAAGGAAAAGAGGTTACAACTGCAAAGACAGGGGCAACATGGTAAGGGCTATAGTCAGGCATTTTTATTGGGTTTGACCTTTAGTTTTGCTTGGACGCCTTGTGTAGGGCCGGTTCTTGGCTCTGTTTTAGCCTTGGCGGCTTCAGGTGGTTCAGGAGCTTGGCAGGGAGCGGGTCTCATGTTGGTGTACACGTTGGGTTTGGCGCTACCATTCTTGCTTCTAGTTCTAGCCTCTAGTTATGTTTTGAAACATTTCCGAAAACTTCATCCCTATCTCGGAATCCTCAAAAAAGTGGGTGGTTTTCTCATTATTGTGATGGGACTCTTGGTTCTATTTGGAAATGCTTCAATTTTAAGTCAATTATTTGAATAAAATGGAAAGGAATATCAGTATGAAAAAATGGCAAACATGTGTTCTTGGAGCAGGTTCGCTCCTTTGTTTGACGGCTTGTTCAGGCAAGTCCATGACCAGTGAACACCAAATGAAAGATGAGATGAAGATGGAGCAGACAGCTAGTAAAACAAGCACGGCTAAAGGGAAAGAAGTGGCTGATTTTGAGCTAACTGGAGTAGATGGCAAGACCTACCGCTTGTCTGATTACAAGGGAAAGAAAGTCTATCTCAAATTCTGGGCGTCTTGGTGCTCCATCTGTCTGGCTAGTCTTCCAGACACGGATGAAATCGCTAAGGATGCTGGTGATGATTATGTGGTCTTGACAGTAGTATCACCAGGACATAAGGGAGAGCAATCTGAAACGGACTTTAAGAACTGGTATAAGGGATTGGATTATAAAAATTTCCCAGTCCTAGTTGACCCATCAGGCAAACTTTTGGAAACTTATGGCGTTCGTTCCTACCCAACTCAAGCCTTTATAGATGGTGAAGGAAAATTGGTCAAAACCCAACCAGGTTTTATGGAAAAAGATGCGATTTTGCAAACTTTGAAGGAATTAGCCTAGGAGGTGTCCTATGAATGATAAGCTAAAAATCATCTTGTTGCTAGGAGTATTTTTCCTAGCCATAACCGGTTTCTATTTTCTATTGATGCGAAATGCAGGGCAGACAGATGCCTCGCAAATTGAGAAAGCGGCAGTCAGCCAAGGAGGAAAAACAGTGAAAAAAACAGAAATTAGTAAAGACGCAGACTTGCACGAAATTTATCTAGCTGGAGGTTGTTTCTGGGGAGTGGAGGAATACTTCTCCCGCGTTCCCGGAGTGACAGATGCCGTATCAGGCTATGCAAATGGTAGAGGGGAAACAACCAAGTACGAATTGATCAACCAAACAGGACATGCGGAAACCGTCCATGTTACCTATGATGCCAATCAAATTTCCCTCAAGGAAATCTTGCTTCATTACTTCCGCATTATCAATCCAACCAGCAAAAATAAACAAGGAAATGACGTAGGGACCCAGTACCGTACCGGTGTTTATTACACAGATGACAAGGATTTGGAGGTAATCAACCAAGTCTTTGATGAGGTGGCTAAGAAATACGATCAACCTCTAGCAGTTGAAAAGGAGGTCTTGCAGAATTTCGTGGTGGCTGAGGATTACCACCAAGACTATCTCAAGAAAAATCCAAATGGCTACTGCCACATCAATGTCAATCAGGCTGCCTACCCTGTCATCGATGCCAGCAAATACCCAAAACCAAGTGATGATGAATTGAAAAAGACCTTGTCACCTGAGGAGTATGCAGTTACCCAGAAAAATCAAACAGAACGGGCTTTCTCAAACCGTTACTGGGATAAATTTGAATCTGGTATCTATGTGGATGTAGCAACTGGCGAACCCCTCTTTTCATCAAAGGACAAGTTTGAGTCTGGTTGCGGTTGGCCTAGTTTTACCCAACCCATCAGTCCAGATGTTGCTACCTACAAGGAAGATAAGTCCTACAATATGACGCGTATGGAAGTGCGGAGCCGAGTTGGAGATTCTCACCTTGGCCATGTCTTTACGGATGGGCCACAGGACAAGGGCGGCTTGCGCTACTGTATCAATAGTCTTTCCATCCGCTTTATTCCTAAAGATCAAATGGAAGAAAAAGGCTATGCTTATTTACTAGATTATGTCGATTAAGAAGGCTTTCCTAAGCAGTTAGAGGAGAATTTTGCTATACTGATACTAGTAAGTGACAAAGGAGAGAAGCATGACCTACACAATCTTAATCGTAGAAGATGAATATCTGGTAAGACAAGGCTTGACCAAGCTGGTTAATGTAGCAGCCTACGATATGGAAATCATCGGTCAGGCTGAAAATGGAAGGCAGGCTTGGGAATTGATTCAAAAGCAGGTGCCAGACATTGTTTTAACCGATATCAATATGCCTCAGCTGAATGGCATCCAGTTGGCCAGTCTGGTTCGAGAAACCTATCCTCAGGTGCATCTAGTTTTTTTAACAGGCTACGATGATTTTGATTATGCCTTGTCTGCTGTCAAACTAGGCGTGGACGACTACCTGCTCAAGCCCTTTTCTCGTCAGGATATTGAGGAAATGTTGGGGAAAATCAAGCAAAAGTTGGGTAAAGAAGAAAAGGAAGAGCAGTTACAAGATTTATTGACTGATAAGTTTGAGGGAAATATGGCTCAGAAAATCCAGTCCCATCTGGCTGATAGCCAGTTTAGTTTAAAGTCTTTGGCCAGTGACTTGGGCTTTAGTCCGACTTATCTGAGTTCCTTGATTAAGAAAGAGTTGGGACTACCTTTTCAGGATTATCTGGTGAGAGAACGTGTCAAACAAGCCAAGCTTTTGCTTCTGACCACAGATTTAAAGATTTATGAGATTGCAGAAAAGGTTGGTTTTGAAGATATGAACTATTTTACCCAACGCTTTAAGCAGATTGCAGGTGTGACACCTCGTCAGTTTAAGAAGGGGGAAGGTCGATGAAGCGTTCTTCTCTCCTAGTCAGAATGGTTATTTCCATCTTTCTGGTCTTTCTCGTTCTCCTAGCTCTGGCTGGGACTTTCTATTATCAATCTAGTTCATCAGCCATTGAAGCTACCATTGAGGGCAATAGCCAGACGACTATCAGCCAAACTAGCCACTTTATCCAGTCTTATATCAAAAAATTAGAAACCACCTCGACTAGTTTGACCCAGCAGACGGATGTCCTAGCCTATGCTGAGAATCCCAGTCAAGACAAGGTCAAGGGAATTCGAAATCTGTTTTTGACCATCTTAAAGGCAGACCGGGACTTGAAAACTGTTGTGCTGGTGACCAAATCCGGTCAGGTCATTTCTACAGATGACAGTTTACAGATGAAAACTTCCTCTGATATGATGGCTGAGGATTGGTACCAAAAGGCCATTCATCAGGGAGCCATGCCCGTTTTGACTCCAGCTCGTAAATCAGATAGTCAGTGGGTCATTTCTGTCACTCAAGAACTTGTTGATGCAAAGGGAGCCAATCTGGGCGTGCTTCGTTTGGATATTTCCTACGAAACTCTGGAAGCCTATCTCAACCAACTTCAGTTGGGGCAGCAGGGATTTGCCTTTATTATCAATGAAAAACATGAATTTGTTTACCATCCTCAACATACAGTTTATAGCTCAGCTAGCGAAATGGAGGCCATGAAACCTTACATCGAGACGGGTCAGGGCTATACTCCTGGCCACAAATCCTACGTCAGTCAGGAACAGATTGCAGGAACAGATTGGACGGTCCTTGGCGTGTCTTCGCTGGAGAAGTTAGACCAGGTTCGGAGTCAGCTCTTGTGGACCTTGCTTGGGGCTAGTGTCACATCTCTTCTTGCTTGTCTCTGCTTGGTGTGGTTCAGTCTCAAGCGCTGGATTGCTCCTTTGAAGGATTTGAGAGATACCATGCTGGAGATTGCCTCTGGTGCTCAGAATCTTCGTGCCAAGGAAACTGGTGCCCATGAACTGAGAGAAGTGACTCGCCAATTTAATACCATGTTGGATCAGATTGATCAGCTGATGGCAGATGTGCGCAGGCAGGAAGAAACGACCCGTCAGTACCAACTTCAAGCACTGTCCAGCCAGATTAACCCACATTTCCTCTATAACACCTTGGACACCATCATCTGGATGGCTGAATTTCAAGATAGTCAGCGAGTGGTGCAGGTGACCAAGTCTTTGGCGACCTATTTTCGCTTGGCACTCAATCAAGGCAAGGACTTGATTTGCCTGTCTGATGAAATCAATCATGTCCGCCAGTATCTCTTTATCCAGAAACAACGCTATGGAGATAAGCTGGAATACGAAATTACTGAAAATCCTGCCTTTGATCATCTAGTCTTGCCCAAGCTGGTTTTGCAACCTCTGGTGGAAAATGCTCTTTACCATGGCATCAAGGAGAAGGAAGGTCAGGGACATATTAAAGTCTCTGTCCAGAAACAGGATTCAGGGTTGGTTATCCGTATTGAGGATGATGGCGTTGGTTTCCAAGCTGCTGGTGATAGTAGTCAAAGTCAACTCAATCGTGGAGGAGTTGGTCTGCAAAATGTTGATCAGCGACTCAAACTTCATTTTGGAGACAATTACCAGATGAAGATTGATTCTAGGCCCCAAAAAGGGACGACAGTTAAAATATACATAAATGGAATAGAAACTAGCTAACTCCCAGTCAATTCTGGGAGTTTTATGCGTAATTGGGCAAGCTTTCTAGGTTGTCTATCTTGCTAAAAACAAGAAAAAACGGTATGATAGAAGGGTGACAAAAGAGGTGACAGAGATGAACGAGACACAGATTCAAAGAGAAACACGTCAGATAGTAGAAGATGTTTTAGAAAAGACCAATTTGAAGCAGGGGGCCCTTTTTGTTTTAGGTCTATCTTCTAGTGAGGTGATAGGTGGTCAGATTGGGAAAGAATCCAGTCAAAAGATTGGTGAGCTGATAGTGGAGACTGTCTTGGGTATTCTAGGTAGTAGAGGTATCCATTTAGCCGTTCAAGGCTGTGAGCATGTCAATCGTGCCCTCGTTGTTGAACGTCAGGTGGCAGAGCAGTTTGGTCTGGAAATTGTCAATGTCCTTCCTACACTTCATGCAGGAGGTTCGGGGCAGTTAGCAGCCTTCAAGTTTATGCAGGATCCAGTTGAGGTTGAATTTATCAAGGCTCATGCTGGATTGGATATCGGAGACACTGCAATTGGCATGCATGTTAAGCATGTTCAGGTTCCGATTCGCCCTCTTTTGAGAGAGATTGGCCATGCCCACGTAACGGCTCTTGCTAGCCGTCCAAAATTAATTGGAGGTGCGCGTGCGCACTATCCGCAAGACTCTATTAGAAAGTCGTGAGAATGAATAAAGGAGATGAAAGTGTTTAAAAAAGACCGTTTTTCAATTCGTAAGATTAAGGGAGTTGTAGGTTCTGTATTTCTTGGAAGCCTTTTGATGGCTCCTTCTGTAGTGGACGCAGCCACCTATCACTATGTAGATAAAGAAGTTATTTCACAAGAAGCTAAGGATTTAATCCAGACAGGAAAGCCTGATGGGAATGAAGTTGTCTATGGTTTGGTGTATCAAAAAGACCAGCTGCCACAAACAGGGACAGAAGCATCTGTTTTGACAGCTTTTGGTTTGCTGACTGTTGGGAGCTTGCTTTTAATCTACAAGAGAAAGAAAATTGCCAGCGTCTTTCTAGTTGGAGCTATGGGATTGGTAGTTCTTCCTAGTGCAGGGGCTGTAGACCCAGTTGCGACCCTAGCACCGGCTAGTCGAGAGGGTGTTGTTGAAATGGAGGGCTATCGCTATGTTGGTTATCTATCAGGTGACATCCTCAAAACGCTTGGCTTGGACACTGTTTTAGAAGAAGCCTCAGCTAAACCTGGAGAGGTGACTGTAATCGAAGTTGAGAATCCCCAAGTAACAATAAATCAGGAGCAAGCTAAGCCAGAAAACCAAGCAGTAGAGACAGAGGAAGCTCCAAAAGAAGAAGCACCTAAAACAGAAGAAAGTCCAAAGGGAGAACCAAAATCGGAGGTGAAACCTACTGACGAACCCCTCCCTAAAGGAAAAGATGAAAAAGAAGCTTCAGCAGAACTAGCTCCAGTTGAAGAAGTAAGTGGAGTAGTTGATTCAAAAACAGATGAACAAACACCAGTCAAACCGGAAAGTCAACCATCAGACAAACCAGCTGAGGAATCAAAAGTTGAACCACCAGTAGAACAACCAAAAGTCCCAGAACAACCCGTGCAACCTACACAACCGGAGCAACCAAGGATACCAAAAGAATCATCACAACAAGAAGATCCTAAAGAAGATAGGGGAGCGGAAGAGACACCGAAACAAGAAGATGCACAGCTAGAAGTAGTAGAAACAAAAGATGAGGCTGCTAATCAACCTGTTGAAGAACCAAAAGTTGAAACGCCTGCTGTAGAAAAACAAACGGAACCAGCTGAGGAACCAAAAGTTGAACAAGCAGGTGAACCAGTCGCGCCAAGTGAAGGCGAAAAGGCACCAGTCTCTCCAGAAAAGCAACCAGAAGCTTCTAAAGAAGAGAAGACTGCGGAAGAAACACCGAAACTAGTAGAAGTCTCTCCAGAGACCAAGGCTGAAGAAACTGTAGAACCAAAAGAGGAGACCAAAACAGCTAAGGGGACGCAAGAAGAAGGTCACGTGGGTGAGGCTCTTGCTCAAGAACAATTACCTGAGTATAAAGTGACCGAAGGAACACTTGTTGAAGAATCAACTACAGAACTTGACTATAAAACTGAAACGACTGATGATCCAACTAAGTATACAGATGAAGAAACTGTCCTACGAAATGGTGAAAAAGGAAGTCAAGTTACAAAAACAACCTATAAAACGGTAGAAGGTGTCAAAACTGACCAAGTTCTTTCAGCCAGTACGGAAGTGACCAAGGAGCCTGTAAATCAACAGGTAAGCCGTGGTACGAAACCAATTGAAGGGACTCTTGTAGAAGAAAGTCTTGAAAAGATTCCATTTAAGGAAGTTGTTAAAGAAGATGACCAACTGAAAAAAGGCTTAGAAGTTGTAGCTCAAGAAGGAAAAGAAGGCCAGAAAAAAATCACCAAGACCTTTAATACCATTAAGGGAGTTAAAACAGAAGACGCTCCAAAAGTTACAGAGGAAATCCTTGAGGAACCTCAAGACAAAATTTTGAAACGTGGTACCAAGAGCTTTGAAAAACCAGTATTGACCATCACAGCAATTGAATCTAAGGATTTGAAGCGTACCTCAGATGTTAAGTATAGTCTAGAAAATCCAAGTAAGGCAGCCATTAAATCTATTACCCTAACTCTGAAAAAAGGTGATGAGATTGTCAAAACCTTGAATGTTTCACCAGACGACTTGACAACTACCCTGATAGATTTGCAGTACTACAAGGATTATAAACTTGAAACGAAGATGGTTTATGACCGTGGTGAGGGTGATGAGGAAGAAGTTCTGAATGAAGAATCTTTAAGAATTGACCTTAAGAAAATTGAGATTAAAGATATTAAGTCTACGAAACTAATACAAGTTAATGAAAACAAAGAAGAAATAGATGATACTAATTTTACAACAATTCCTACAGATAAAAGTAATTATTATTTAAAAATTACAACAAATGATAATAAGACAAATAGATTAGCAGTAAAATCTATTATAGAAGAAACAGTAAATGGAGAAAACTTTTATAAGATTACTGCAGAAGCAACTGATTTAATTCAACATAATAAAGAAGAACAAATCAAAAATGAATATACTTACTATATAGCAAAACCGAAACAAAAAGAAAACAATGTATACTATGACTTTGGAGAATTAGTTGAAGCTATTCAAAATAATCCAGAAGGAGAATATAAAATCGGACAAAGCTTAAATGCTACTAATGTTAAACCAAAAGGGAAATCTTATATAACAAAAAAATTCAAAGGAACTTTAACGAGTACTGATGGAAACAAGTTCGCTATACATAACTTAGCTAATCCATTATTTAATGAAATGGAAAATGCTACAATAAAAGATTTGATTTTTTCTAATGTAAATATAAACAAACCAGACACAGAACAAATAGCAACATTAGGTAAAGATGCAACAAATACAACAATTGAAAACATTAAGATTACTGGAAGTATTGTAGGTAGTAATGATGTAGCTGGTGTTGTCAACAATTTAAAAGATAGAAGTAGAATGAAAAATGTTGCTGTTATAGGAAAACTACATACAGAGGGTAAAAAAGGTTGGAGTATATCTGGATTAGTTAATAATCAAAAAAAAGCAAATATTGAAAAGGTTTATACAGATGTAGAGATTACAGGAGAAAAAGCCAGAGGTTCAGCTTTAGTTTCCACATTAGACAGAGGAATGGATCCAATGGATGTGAGAGCTAATGGACACATTAAAAAGGCTGTAGCAAAAGGTTCAATTAATTTGAAATCTAATGTAGATACAGGTGGAGTCATCACTAAAAACTGGCCGTATGGATATTTGGAAGATGTGATTAGTTATGTAAAAGTAAATAATGCTGAAAAACTATATGGGTCAAGAGACATTGAAGATGATGACTTTGGTTATCCTTATTTAAGTAGAGTTGTTAGCGTAGCTGGTGAAGCGACTGGTAATGTAACAAGAAAAAATGCTAACAAACTTCAAGAAATCTCTAAAGAAGAAGCGGACAAACGATTGAAAAGTTTTGACATTACAGCCAAAGATTTTGAAGCACCAACATTATTAGTAGATAAATTAAATAATAATATACCGAAAGATGATGAATATAAAACAACACAAGATTATGATAAAACAAGAGAACAAGCATATAGAAATATTGCTAAATTACAACCTTTTTATAATAAAGAATGGATAGTAAACCAAGGAAACAAATTAACTAATGAAAACTTACTAAATAAAAAAGTTATATCTGTTATTGGAATGAGAGATAATGAGTTTATTACAGACTTATCAGAAGCAAACAAAATATTAGTTCATTATTCAGATAAAACAAAAGATATTTTTACAGTTTCTTCAAAAGAATCAAATGTAAGTCAAATTAAGGAGTATAGTATTAATGAATTAAAAGACATTGTTTACACTCCTAATATGATAGAAAAAGATAGAACCTCTATAGCAAGTAAAATTAAGGAAAAATTAAACTCTGTTGAATTACAATCTGACGGAATATATAATTTAATGGAAAAACGTAGAACTCCACAAGAAAACACAACAGAAAGACGAAAAGGCTATGTTAAAGATTTATTCTTAGAAGAAAGCTTTGAAGAAGTTAAAAATAATTTAGATAGCTTAGTTAACAAAATGTTATTAAATTACGATTTCCAATTAAATAATAGTACACCTTCTGAAGATGTTTTACTTCAAAAAATAGAAAACAACAAAGAGAAAATAATGTTAGGTTTAGCTTACTTAAATCGATATTACGGAATTAACTTTAGTAATATGAATATTAAAGAAATTATGTTATTCAAACCTGATTTTTACGGTAAAAATGTTAACTTTTTAGATTTCTTAATTAAGATAGGTTCAAGTGAAAGAAACGTTAAAGGAGATAGAACTTTAGAAGCTTATCGTGAAACTATTGGTGGTACACTTGGAATAGATGAATTAAATGGATTTTTACATTATAATATGAATCTATTGACAGAATTCACAGATATTAATGAGTGGTTTAAAGACGCAACTAAGAAAAATGTTTATATTGCTGAACCAGAAACTTCAATTGAAGATTTCAAAAACAAAAAACATAGAGCCTATGATGGATTAAATAATGATGTCCACAGTAGAATGATTTTACCATTGTTAAATCTTAAAAAAGCACATATATTCTTGATTTCAACATATAATACAATGGCTTATAGTGCTTTTGAGAAATATGGCAAAAATACAGAAGAAGCAAGAAATGAATTCAAGAAAGAAATTGACAAAGTAGCTAAAGCACAACAAAATTATTTAGATTTCTGGGGTAGATTAGCTTCTGATAAAGTAAGAAATCAATTACTAAAAAGTCAAAATGTAGTTCCATCACCTGTCTGGGATAATATGAATGCACCAGGATATGGTTGGTTGGATAAATATGGACACAAAGATGGCTCAGTTGACTATGCTCCTTCAAGAGAGTTATTTGGACCTACTGGTAGATATTATCCACCAAATTGGAATATGGGGGCGATGGCGAAGATTTGGACAGATCCATACAAAGAAGACTCGGTTTACTATATGATTACAGATATGATCAGTGATTTTGGTATCTCAGCTTTCACTCACGAGACAACACATATTAATGATAAAATGGTTTATCTTGGAGGATGGAGACATAGAGAGGGGACATTTGTTGAAGCGTTTGCTCAAGGAATGCTACAATCTCCATCAGTTTCTAATCCTAATGGTGAATATGGTGCTCTTGGTCTTAATATGGCCTACGAAAGAGAAAACGATGGAAAACAATGGTATAATTATAACCCTAATAAATTAAGAAATAGACAAGAAATTGATGATTATATGAAACGATATAATGAAGCAATGATGTTATTAGATTATGTTGAAGCCGAAGCTGTTTTAAGTAAAAACTTAACAGATAACAGTCAATGGTTTAAAAAAGTTGACAGAAAAATGCGTGAGAAAGGAAGCTATAACAATAATTTAGTCGCTCCTAACCAATGGGATTTAGTTAGAGATTTAAATGATAATGAAAAAGCAATTAAATTGAATACTATAGCAGACTTGGTAAACAATAACTTTGCTACTAAACACGGTGTAGGAAATGGTGTATTTAAACCAGAAGACTTTACTCCAAACTCTGCTTATGTAACAGTTAATATGATGGCGGGAATCTACGGTGGAAACACAAGTGATGGAGCTGTTGGAGCGTTATCTTTCAAACATAACACATTTAGAATGTGGGGCTACTTCGGTTATCTTGATGGATTCTTAGGATACGCTTCAAACAAATACAAAGATACAGCTAACAGAGAAAACAAAGGCTTACTAAGTGATAAATTGATTATTCAAAAAGTTTCAGGTGGTAGATTTAATACTCTTGAAGAATGGAAAAACACTTGGTACCAAGAAGTTCACAATAAGGCTACATCTAAAGGCTTTGTTCCTATAACTATTGATAATGAACAAATTACAACTTATGAGAGATTGAAACAATTGTTTAATAAAGCAGTTCAAAAAGATTTAGATGAATTATCTGATAATAAAGTTAAAAATAAATATAGACATACTGTTTCATTAAAAGAAAAAGTTTTCAAACAATTACTTAAAGAATCTGACGGTTTCTCTAGTGATCTATTTACTGCACCACAAGCATAGGGATGAATAAAGTCGTAAAAAGGTAGATTAAGTTTTTCTTGATCTGCCTTTTTATGCTATACTTGAAATATGCATAGAAAAACAGTGATTGATTTTAGGGCTTTGGGGGAGCGATACATCTTTACCCAGCCTATCAAAGAGTTAAAAACGAGAGATTTAGCGGAAGTAACAGCCTTGCTGGCACAAGTGGAAAGCTACCAAGAGCAAGGCTATTATGTGGTGGGTTATGTCAGCTACGAGGCTGCACCTGCTTTTGAGGAAAAATTAGCAGTTCATAAGGCTCCTCTACTGGGCGAGTACTTGCTTTACTTTACTGTTCATGATAGGGTAGAGACCTCCCCTATTCCTTTGACTTATGATGAGGTTGATTTGCCTTCAAATTGGCAGGAAGTAACGCCTGCAGAGGACTATGAAAAGGCCATTGCACAGATTCACCATCATTTGCGACAGGGAGACACCTATCAGGTCAACTACACCGTCCAACTCAAGCAGGACTTAAGTGCCAATCCTTTTGCCATCTACAATCGTATGGTAGTAGAGCAGGAGGCGGGCTATAATGCCTATGTGGAACATGACGATATGGCAGTGATTTCCATGAGTCCAGAGCTCTTTTTTGAGCAAAATGACCGTGAATTGACAACGCGACCAATGAAGGGAACGACTCAGCGTGGCATGACTGACCAAGAAGACTTGGAGCAGGCCAGTTGGTTGGAGCAGGATCCTAAAAATCGCTCTGAAAATATGATGATTGTGGACCTCTTGCGCAATGATATGAACCGTATTTCTGAAGTGGGGAGCGAGTACGTGGAGCGTCTGTGTCAGGTAGAGCAGTATTCAACTGTTTGGCAGATGACTTCGACCATCAAGAGTCGGTTGCGAGAGGATGTGGACCTTGTTGCAATCTTTCGCTCTCTCTTTCCTTGCGGTTCCATAACGGGCGCTCCCAAAATTGCGACTATGGAAATCATTAAGGACTTGGAGCCACAACCGCGTGGAGTCTACTGTGGAACGATTGGTCTCTTGCTTCCAAATGGACGACGGATTTTTAATGTGGCCATTCGGACGATTCAACTGTATCAAGGGAAAGCCATATATGGAGTGGGTGGAGGCATTACATGGGATAGCACCTGGGAGTCTGAATACCGTGAAGTTCATCAAAAGGCTGCTGTTCTCTATCGGAAACAAGCTCGTTTTCAGCTGATTACTACTGGAAAGATCAGCCAGAAGAACTTTCTGTTTGAAGAACAACATCTTGAAAGATTGAGCAAAGCTAGTCGATATTTTGCTTTTCCTTTGGATTCAAAAGACTTGAGACACAAGATTGAAGCAGAGTGTCAAACTTGTGATGCTAATCAAGATTACCGCTTGCGAATCAGCATTAGCAAATCTGGAGAGATAGAAGTCAATCGTCAAGTATTAACACCTCTTAGTCCAAGCTTTTGTCAGGCCAAACTTTGTCTGCAGGAAGCTAATTTGCAACAAGCCTTTACCTATTTTAAAACAAGCCACCGACCGCATTTGAGCCTAGGGGAACAAGAGAAGATTTACCACAATAAGTCTGGAGAGCTACTTGAAACCTCTATTGGAGATTTGGTTCTGAAAATCGCTGGAAAACTCTACACACCGCCTATTCGACTGGGAATTTTACCAGGAATTTACCGTCAGCATTTGCTGGAAACAGGACAGGTAGAAGAGAAAGTCTTGACCTTGGCAGATTTAGATAAAGCTGAAGCTATTTACGGCTGTAACGCAGTGCGAGGCTTGTATGAGTTAATCTTACAGGAGAACTAGATGAAACTGATATTTTTACATGGACTAGGCCAGTCAGCGGAGAGTTGGAAAGAAGTTCAGAATCTACTGACAGATTATCCTTCTGAGGCTATCGAGTTGTTTCCTTCTGGAGTTAGCAACTATCAACAAGCCAAGGAGCGCATTTATCAGCACTTATCAAAGGAGACAGAACCTTTTGTCCTAATCGGTTTGTCCTTAGGGGCTGTCCTTGCATTGGAGCTTTCAAGTTCTGATATACCAACCCTTCAGGCTTTGGTTTTGTCAGGTTGTCCATTGAAACTAGCAGGTAATATTCCTTTTTATTTTCAAACACTGGTATTTAAACTACTCCCAAAAAGGATATTTGAGAAACAGGGAGCAGATAAATCGCTTCTGGTTGGTGTTTCTGAGGAATTAAAAACACTTGATTTAAGAGAGATTGCAAAGAATTGTTCCTATCCAAGCTTGTTAATTTGTGGTAGTAAGGATAAGCCAAATCTTAGTTCTATGAAAGGTATTCAAGAACTGATACCAAATTCCCAGTTCCAGATTATCCCTGATGGTCCTCATGTTCTGAATAGAGCTAAACCAAAAGAGTTTGCAGAAATAACCAGAAGTTTCCTTGAATTGCTGAAATAAGTTTGATAAAATAATAGTGAAATCGATAACATCGTTATAGGAGAAAGAAATGAACAAACGTCTATTTTTAAAAATGAGTCTGGCTACCTTGCCAGTTTTAGCCTTGTTTTCACAACCTGTGTTAGCAGAGGAAAATATTCATTTTTCTAGCTGTAAGGAAGCTTGGGCGAATGGATACGCAGATATTCACGAGGGAGAACCTGGTTATTCTGCCAAGTTAGACCGCGATCATGATGGTGTGGCTTGCGAATTGAAAAATGCTCCTAAGGGTGCTTTTAAAGCAAAACAAGAGGCTACAACTCAAACTGATACAAGTTCAGCAACAACAAGTGGCTGGGTTAAGCAGGATGGTACTTGGTATTACTTTGATGGAAATGGCAATCCAGTGAAAAATGCATGGCAGGGAAGCTATTACCTGAAAGAAGATGGTCAAATGGCACAGAGCGAATGGATTTATGATTCTTCCTATCAAGCTTGGTATTATTTGAAATCAGATGGATCTTATGCAAAGAATGCATGGCAAGGAGCTTACTACCTTAAGTCAAACGGTAAAATGGCACAAGGTGAGTGGGTTTATGACTCTTCTTATCAAGCCTGGTATTACTTGAAATCTGATGGTTCTTATGCTCGCAATGCATGGCAAGGAAATTACTATTTGAAATCAGATGGTAAAATGGCTAAGAATGAGCGAGTTGATGGAGGCCGCTACTATGTAGATGCCTCAGGTCTCTGGAAACCATAAATCAGATAAAATTCAGAAAGTTAATGCAAACCTTTGCATAAGTAAATGAATTTTGTTATACTATAACTGTAAGCATTTTCAATTACTATACAATGAAAAAGGAGAATATGATGAGTCAAAAGATTATTGGGATTGACCTTGGTGGAACTTCTATCAAATTTGCAATCTTGACAACAACAGGAGAAATCCAAGAAAAATGGTCTATCAAGACTAACATCTTGGATGAGGGAAGTCATATCGTTGATGATATGATTGAGTCTATTCAACATCGTTTGGACTTGCTTGGATTGGCAGCAGCGGACTTCCAAGGAATTGGGATGGGATCACCAGGTGTGGTTGACCGCGAAAAAGGAACTGTTATTGGTGCCTACAACTTGAACTGGAAAACCCTTCAACCAATTAAAGAAAAAATTGAAAAAGCCTTGGGTATTCCATTCTTCATTGATAATGATGCCAACGTGGCAGCTCTTGGTGAGCGCTGGATGGGGGCTGGAGATAACCAACCAGACGTTGTCTTTATGACACTCGGTACTGGTGTTGGTGGCGGTATCGTTGCAGAAGGCAAATTGCTTCACGGTGTTGCAGGTGCAGCAGGTGAGCTTGGCCACATCACTGTTGACTTTGACCAACCAATCGCATGTACTTGTGGTAAAAAAGGATGTCTTGAGACAGTGGCTTCTGCAACAGGAATTGTCAACTTGACTCGTCGCTATGCGGATGAATACGAAGGCGATGCAGCCTTGAAACGTTTGATTGATAACGGAGAAGAAGTAACTGCTAAGACTGTCTTTGATCTCGCAAAAGAAGGAGACGACCTTGCTTTGATTGTTTACCGTAACTTCTCACGTTACTTGGGAATCGCTTGTGCTAACATTGGCTCAATCCTAAACCCATCAACAATCGTCATCGGTGGCGGTGTGTCAGCTGCAGGAGAATTCCTTCTACAAGGTGTTCAAAAAGTCTATGATGAAAATAGTTTCCCACAAGTACGCACATCCACTAAATTGGCTCTTGCAACTCTAGGAAATGATGCTGGGGTTATCGGAGCAGCATCACTTGTTTTACAATAAGATAGAAAAAGGGGAAAAATGCTAACCTAGAGTTAGTAATGTTCCTCTTTTCTTTTTTATGCTATACTAGTTAGGAAATAAATGAGGTGAGAGTAAATGACAAAAGCAGATACGATTTTTAAAGAGAATATTGAACGAATCCTCAAAGACGGTGTCTTTTCTGAGCAGGCCCGTCCCAAGTACAAGGATGGGACAGTTGCTAACTCCAAGTATGTAACAGGTGCCTTTTCCGAGTATGACTTATCTAAAGGGGAATTCCCCATCACAACTTTGCGTCCCATTGCCATCAAATCCGCTATCAAAGAAGTTCTCTGGATTTACCAAGACCAGTCAAATAGCTTAGAAGTGCTTAATGACAAGTACAATGTTCACTACTGGAATGACTGGGAAGTGGGAGATACAGGAACCATTGGTGAGCGTTACGGGGCGGTCGTTAAGAAACACGATATCATCAATAGGCTTCTCAAACAGTTGGAAGCCAACCCTTGGAACCGCCGCAATATTATTTCTCTCTGGGATTACCAAGCTTTTGAGGAGACAGACGGCCTTCTTCCGTGCGCCTTTCAGACCATGTTTGATGTCCGCCGTGTAGATGGAGAAATCTATCTGGATGCGACCTTGACCCAGCGTTCTAACGATATGCTGGTGGCCCACCACATCAATGCTATGCAGTATGTGGCTTTGCAGATGATGATTGCCAAGCATTTTGGCTGGAAGGTTGGGAAGTTCTTTTACTTTATCAACAACCTCCATATCTATGACAATCAATTTGAACAAGCTCAGGAATTGCTTCGTCGTGAGCCGTCAGATTGCCAACCTCGTTTGGTCTTAAATGTGCCAGATAAGACCAATTTCTTTGATATTAAAGCAGAAGATTTTGAGTTGGTGGATTATGACCCTGTCAAGCCACAGTTGAAGTTTGACCTAGCTATTTAAAAGAATAGAAAAAAGAAGTTGAGAATAATCCCAACTTCTTTTGTTTCTTAACGTGATACGCGGCGACGAGCTGCTTTTTTACGGTTTTCTTCGATGAAAGCTGCTTTTTGCTCTTCTGGTTCAATCACTTTCTTTTTAAATGCGTATACTGCACCTGCAACGGCAGCGACAGTTCCTGCGACACCTGTTACAAGACCTTTAGCGAATCCTTTAGCCATGAGTCTTCCTCCTTTATATTCTCAATCAGCCAGCCTCCTCAAGAGGTCACATTTTTCTGACTGACCTTTTTGTGTTATAATAATAGTAACGAAAAAATGGGAATTTTTCAAGGAAAAAAGATGAAAACAAAAATAATTGTGATTGTTGGACCGACTGCAGTTGGAAAGACGGCTCTAGCCATTGAAGTGGCCAAGCGTTTTAATGGCGAAGTGGTTAGTGGAGATAGCCAGCAAGTCTATCGAGGACTTGATATTGGGACGGCTAAGGCTAGTCCAGAAGAGCAGGCAGCTGTTCCTCATCATTTAATCGATGTTAGAGAGGTAACCGAGTCTTACTCGGCTTTTGATTTTGTTTCAGAAGCTAAGATGGCTATTGAGGATATTCATAGTCGGGGCAAGCTAGCTATTATTGCTGGTGGGACTGGGCTTTATATCCAGAGCTTGCTAGAAGGTTATCACCTGGGGGGGGAGACTCCCCATGAAGAGATTTTGGCCTATCGGGCTAGTTTGGAGCCATATTCAGATGAGGAATTAGCTCATCTGGTGGAGCAAGCAGGTCTTGAGATTCCCCAGTTTAATCGTCGTCGTGCTATGCGTGCCTTGGAAATTGCCCATTTTGGTCAGGATTTGGAAAATCAAGAGACCTTGTATGAACCATTGATTATCTGCTTGGATGATGAACGCAGTCAATTATATGAACGAATCAATCATCGAGTGGATTTGATGTTTGAGGCTGGGCTTTTAGATGAGGCCAAGTGGCTTTTTGACCATTACCCTGATGTGCAGGCTGCTAAAGGGATTGGATACAAGGAACTCTTTCCATATTTCCGTGGAGAGCAGACCTTGGAGGAAGCTCGTGAGAGTCTCAAACAGGCGACCCGCCGTTTTGCCAAGCGTCAGTTGACCTGGTTCCGTAATCGCATGCAGGTCACCTTTTATCAGATCGGAGAGTCTGGTGTGCAGGAGCGTATTTTTAGCCAGATTGAGGAGTTTTTAGATGATTGATACGGAAAAAAAAGAGGAGCGAGTCCTGCTCATAGGTGTGGAATTGCAGGGCATGGATAATTTTGACCTCTCCATGGAAGAATTGGCCAGTCTAGCTAAGACAGCTGGGGCAGTCGTTGTAGATAGCTACAGACAAAAACGTGAAAAGTATGATTCCAAGACCTTCGTCGGCTCTGGTAAGTTAGAAGAAATTGCGCTTATGGTGGATGCAGAAGAAATCACTACTGTCATTGTCAACAACCGTCTGACCCCAAGGCAAAATGTCAATCTAGAGGAAGTTCTGGGTGTTAAGGTCATTGACCGTATGCAGTTGATTTTGGATATCTTTGCCATGCGAGCTCGAAGCCATGAAGGGAAGCTCCAAGTGCATTTGGCTCAGCTCAAGTATCTCTTGCCTCGCTTGGTTGGTCAGGGAATTATGCTTAGCCGTCAGGCAGGGGGAATTGGTTCTCGTGGACCTGGTGAAAGCCAGTTGGAGCTGAACCGTCGTAGCGTTCGCAACCAAATCACGGATATCGAGCGCCAGCTCAAGGTGGTTGAGAAAAATCGGGCGACAGTTCGAGAAAAACGTCTGGAGTCTAGCACCTTTAAGATTGGTTTGATTGGTTATACCAATGCTGGGAAATCAACCATCATGAACACCTTGACCAGTAAAACCCAGTATGAGGCTGATGA
This sequence comes from Streptococcus sp. 596553, assembly GCF_900411395.1. Lineage (GTDB taxonomy): Bacteria > Bacillota > Bacilli > Lactobacillales > Streptococcaceae > Streptococcus > Streptococcus mitis_BA. The sequence continues at coordinate 38,114 of NZ_OXCQ01000001.1, forward strand.
GCTCTTTGCGACTCTGGATGCGACGACTAAGAGTATCCATTTGGGGGGCAATCTCCAAGTAACTTTGACAGATACCGTGGGCTTTATCCAGGATTTGCCGACAGAGTTGGTATCCAGTTTCAAGTCAACCTTGGAAGAAAGCAAGCATGTAGACCTTCTGGTTCATGTTATCGATGCCAGCAATCCTTACCACGAAGAGCATGAAAAAACAGTCTTGTCTATCATGAAAGACTTGGATATGGAGGATATTCCTCGCCTGACCCTTTATAATAAAGCGGATTTGGTGGAGGATTTCACGCCTACCCAAACGCCCTATGCCCTCATTTCTGCCAAGTCTGAGGATAGTCGTGAGAAATTGCAGGCACTATTTTTAGAGAAAATCAAGGAGATTTTTGAGAGATTTACCCTGCGCGTGCCTTTTTCTAAGTCCTACAAGATTCATGATTTAGAAAGTGTTGCGATTCTTGAAGAACGTGATTATCAAGATGATGGGGAAGTCATTACAGGCTACATTTCCGAGAAAAATAAATGGAGGTTAGAGGAATTTTATGACTGATATTAAAACGTTGGCTCTAAAATATGGGGGCTATACAAGTCTGGACAAGGTCTATCTGGATCAACTTCTAGCTGGCAAGACAGAGCAGGAGCAGTTGGCTCTCATTACTCCTCCGCCTAGTGTGGTCAATGCCTACTTTGCAGAACTCTACCAGAAAAAGAGTCCTGAGGCTGCGACGGATTATTTTGCAGAAGTCAGTCAGGAACTGAATCTTTACAATGTTGAGCCAAGTTTCACTCTCGAAAACAAACCTTTTATTCGCCTTAACCTGTCTGGCAAATCCTTTGGTTTTTGTTATGAGAGTGAGGGTCTTGGTCGGATTTTCTCTGAAAATAAAGAGGTTATTTCAGAAAACTTGCTCTTTGAAATTGCGCAAATTTTCCCCCATCAACTAGTCTTTGAAGAGTCTGGCAAGATTTATATGAAGGATGTCGGAGATGAGGAAGTTGTTGGCATGGAGAGTCTAACAGCTTTGACTGATTTGGAAAGCTTGGCTGATGGTCGCAAGCGTCTCAAAGGCTACAGCCAAGAGGAGTTATTACAAGAAGCTACTGCTTTTTCTGGCAAGCGCTATTTCCGATCGGAAAACCGCACAGCCATGTTATATATTGATTAATTAGAAAGTATCGAATGGATATTCAATTTTTAGGAACGGGGGCTGGTCAGCCCTCTAAAGCCCGTAATGTCTCTAGTCTCGCCCTGAAACTCTTGGACGAGATTAACGAAGTCTGGCTCTTTGACTGTGGAGAAGGTACGCAAAATCGCATTCTGGAAACCACAATTAGACCACGTAAGGTCAGCAAAATCTTTATCACTCACTTGCATGGAGACCACATTTTTGGTCTGCCAGGTTTCCTTTCTAGCCGTGCCTTTCAGGCCAATGAAGAGCAGACAGATTTGGAAATCTATGGACCGCAAGGGATTAAGTCCTTTGTCTTAACCAGCCTTCGTGTGTCAGGTTCGCGCCTGCCTTACCGCATTCATTTTCATGAGTTTGACCAAGATTCTCTAGGAAAAATCCTTGAGACCGATAAATTCACTGTGTACGCGGAAGAATTGGATCACACTATTTTCTGTGTTGGTTACCGTGTCATACAAAAGGATTTGGAAGGAACGCTGGATGCTGAAAAACTCAAGGTGGCAGGTGTCCCATTTGGCCCACTTTTTGGGAAAATCAAAAACGGTCAGGACGTAGTTCTCGAAGACGGTACTGAAATCAAGGCAGCAGACTATATCTCAGCGCCACGTCCAGGTAAGATTATTACCATTCTTGGTGACACCCGCAAAACCAATGCTAGTGTGCGTCTGGCTGTCAATGCCGATGTCCTTGTCCATGAATCGACTTATGGCAAGGGTGATGAAAAAATTGCTCGTAATCATGGCCACTCTACTAACATGCAAGCTGCACAAGTTGCAGTAGAAGCAGGTGCCAAACGCCTCTTGCTCAACCATATCAGTGCCCGTTTTCTCTCAAAAGATATTAGCAAACTCAAAAAAGACGCTGCTAGTGTTTTTGAAAATGTCCATGTGGTCAAAGACTTGGAAGAAGTGGAAATCTAGCAGTCACAGAAAGGATAAGTATGCCTACTATTCTCATTACCGGGGCTAGCGGTGGCCTAGCCCAAGAAATGGTCAAACTTTTGCCGAATGACCAACTGATTTTGTTAGGTAGAAACAAGGAAAAATTAGCCCAACTCTACGGAAATCATCCTCATGCAGAATTGATTGAAATCGATATTACCGATGACTCAGCTTTAGAAACTCTGATAGAAGACCTCTATCTCCGCTATGGCAAGATTGATGTCTTGATAAACAACGCTGGTTACGGGATTTTTGAGGAATTTGACCAGATTTCTGACCAAGATATTCACCAGATGTTTGAGGTCAATACCTTTGCTCTGATGAATCTGTCTCGTCGCCTTGCGGCCCGTATGAAAGAGAGTCGAAAAGGCCATATCATCAATATCGTCAGCATGGCAGGTTTAATCGCTACTGGCAAGTCCAGTCTCTACTCAGCGACCAAGTTTGCGGCTATTGGTTTTTCAAATGCTCTGCGACTCGAACTTATGCCCTATGGAGTCTATGTGACAACAGTCAATCCAGGTCCAATCCGCACAGGATTTTTTGACCAAGCGGACCCAGATGGGACTTATCTTAAGTCGGTTGATCGCTTCCTGTTGAAACCAGATGCAGTGGCTAAAAAGATTGTCAAGATTATAGGAAAAAACAAACGAGAACTCAATCTTCCTGTTTTGTTGAATCTAGCCCATAAGTTTTATACTCTCTTTCCCAAGCTAGCTGATAAGTTGGCAGGGGAAACTTTTAATTATAAGTAAAAAGAACCAATATGCAGGTTGTTGCTAGCCTACATATTGGTTCTTATCATTTCTCAACTATCAAACTGGACTTCTTCTAGTAGATAGTCGATAAAGCGTTCGCCCATCTTAGATAGGCTGGTTTTCTCATGCTGGATATAGACCAGTTCAATTGGGTCGTCAATATCCAGTGGGATGGAAACAATATTGTCTCCGTTGAGGTTGCTGTTCAAAATCCCTGTTGCGATCGTGTATCCGTCCAGACCAATCAAGAGATTAAAGAGGGTGGCACGGTCACTAACCACGATGGATTTCTTGTGGTGCTCTTGGGAAAGAATTTCTTCTGAGAAGTAGAAGGAATTGTGCGTCCCTTGGTCATAGCTGAGATAAGGGAAGTTTTCTAAATCAGATAGTTTGACCTTGTCTTTTTTTGCCAGAGGATTGGTCTTGCTGACAAAGATATGCGGTTGTGCTGTGAAGAGATGGTGAGCCAGCAGGTGATTGTCATCCAGCATTTTCGTTAAAACATCACGGTTGTAGCTGTTAAAAAATAGGACACCGACCTCACTACGGAAGTTCTTGACGTCGTCGATAATTTCCCAAGTACGAGTTTCACGAAGGAAGAGCTCGTATTTCTCCATATCACTTTTCTTGAGCAGAGAGACAAAGGCATTGACCACAAAGGCATAGTGTTGAGAGGAAACGCTAAAGAGTTCACGGTGGGCGACAGGATTTTTATAGCGTTCCTCCAGAAGCTGGGTCTGCTCGACAACCTGACGGGCATAAGAGAGAAACTCCATCCCATCACGGGTCAAGGTGATCCCCTTGGGATTGCGGATAAAGATTTCAATGCCCATTTCATTTTCCAAATCTCTCACTGCATTGGAAAGACTCGGTTGGGTAATAAAGAGTTGCTTGGCTGCCTCATTCATGGAGCCAGTTTCGACGATTTTGATAATATAGTGTAATTGTTGAATTCTCATGTTTTTATTGTACCACACTTGCGTCAGAATCGCCAAAGAAGATAGGAAAATCAGGGGGAGAGTATGAGTCTCTTCTTGAAAAAAAGACAAAAATTTGCTAGAATGAGTCTTATGAAAACATTCTATGATGTGCAGCAATTCCTCAAACGATTTGGTATTATTGTTTATATGGGAAAACGCTTATATGATATTGAACTGATGAAGTTGGAACTCTCTCGGATTTATGATGCAGGGTTGATGGACAAATTAGACTATCTAGAAGCAGAAGCGGTTCTTCGCAGAGAGCACAAGGTAGAATTGGATTATATTGAGAAAAATGGAGAAAAGAACTAATGGTTACTTGGATTTTGTGGGCACTTATACTAGCAATGTTGGCGTGGATGGGCTTTAACTATTTTCGTATTCGCCGTGCGGCTAAAATTGTGGATAATGAGGAATTTGAAGCCTTGATTCGTACAGGTCAATTGATTGATTTGCGAGACCCAGCAGAATTCCACAGAAAACATATCCTTGGTGCACGCAGTATTCCTTCAAGTCAGTTGAAAACTAGTCTTGCAGCCCTTCGTAAAGATAAACCTGTCCTTCTTTACGAAAACCAACGTGCGCAACGGGTTACAAATGCAGCCCTTTATTTGAAAAAACAAGGTTTTTCTGAGATTTATATCCTTTCTTATGGATTGGATTCTTGGAAAGGGAAAGTCAAAGTTGAGAAATAAGAAAACGAGCTTGGATATTTCCGAGCTCATTTTTTAACCACTTTTTCTGAGAAATTCACGAATGCTTGCCAACTCTTCTGAGTTAAGGGGGCGGTAGTCTCCTTCTTGAAGATTGTCATCCAAACTCCAAGGCCCAAAATGAGTGCGTTTGAGTGAGGTCACCTTGACACCAACCGAGAGGAACATTTTTTTTACCTGATGAAATTTCCCCTCTGAAATGGTAATAGAGGCTTGACTGTGGGAAGGACTTGCAGATAGAATCTCTAGTCTTGCAGGTTTACAGATAGTGCCATCTAAAAAGACAATTCCCTTTTGAAAGGCTTGGATATGGTCAGGTGTCAGAAGTCCATTAACCTGGACTTGATAAGTCTTATCGACATGATATTGGGGATGGAGGAGCTGAAAGCCCAAGGGACCATTATCGGTCAAGAGGAGGAGTCCTGTCGTATCTCGATCCAGTCGGCCGACGGCATAGAGCCTGTTAGACTGGATGTCAGGCGGAAGGAGGTCCATGACGGTTGGAAGTTCTCTGTCTTTATTGGCTGTCACGACACCAACAGGCTTATGAAGCATCAGATAGGTGTGCTCATAGCCTTGAATGATTCGGTCCTGAAAAAGGAGTTCCTGTAGTCCTGTATCGATATTTTGGGCTAGGGAGCGGGCTGGGCAACCATCGACGAGAATATCCCCTTTGAGTAAGGCTTGCTTCATGGCCTTTCGGCTAACTTTTTCTTGGGCTAATAAATTATCTAAACGCATACTGTGCCTATCTTATCATAAGTCGCTTGCTTTGAAAAGGCTTGACGTGAAAAGAAAAGCATAGTGAAAACATTTACACTTGCTTGAGTTATGTTATTTACTTGAAATTATGGTATAATCGTTCAGTTAGAAAATAAATTTTGAATATTATAGAGGAAATCATGACAAAATTAAGAGAAGATATCCGTAACATTGCGATTATCGCCCACGTTGACCACGGTAAAACAACCCTCGTTGACGAATTATTGAAACAATCAGAAACGCTTGATGCACGTACTGAATTGGCTGAGCGTGCTATGGACTCAAACGATATCGAAAAAGAGCGTGGAATTACCATCCTTGCTAAAAATACAGCCGTTGCCTACAACGGAACTCGTATCAACATCATGGACACACCAGGACACGCGGACTTCGGTGGAGAAGTTGAGCGTATCATGAAAATGGTTGACGGTGTTGTCTTGGTCGTAGATGCCTACGAAGGAACCATGCCACAGACTCGTTTTGTATTGAAAAAAGCTTTGGAACAAGATCTTGTCCCAATCGTGGTTGTTAATAAAATCGATAAACCATCAGCTCGTCCAGCTGAAGTAGTGGACGAAGTCTTGGAACTTTTCATCGAGCTTGGTGCAGATGATGACCAGCTTGACTTCCCAGTGGTGTATGCTTCAGCGATCAACGGAACTTCTTCATTGTCAGATGATCCAGCTGACCAAGAAGCTACTATGGCACCAATCTTTGACACGATTATCGACCATATCCCAGCTCCAGTAGATAACTCAGATGAGCCTTTACAGTTCCAAGTGTCACTTTTGGACTACAATGACTTCGTTGGACGTATCGGTATCGGTCGTGTCTTCCGTGGTACTGTTAAGGTTGGGGACCAAGTTACCCTTTCTAAACTTGACGGCACAACTAAAAACTTCCGTGTTACAAAACTCTTTGGTTTCTTTGGTTTGGAACGTCGTGAAATTCAAGAAGCCAAAGCAGGTGACTTGATTGCCGTTTCAGGTATGGAAGATATCTTTGTCGGTGAAACCATTACTCCGACAGATGCAGTAGAAGCTCTTCCAATCCTACACATCGATGAGCCAACTCTTCAAATGACTTTCTTGGTCAACAACTCACCATTTGCTGGTAAAGAAGGTAAATGGGTGACTTCTCGTAAGGTAGAAGAACGCTTGCAGGCCGAATTGCAAACAGACGTTTCCCTCCGTGTTGACCCAACTGATTCACCAGATAAATGGACTGTTTCAGGACGTGGAGAATTGCACTTGTCAATCCTTATCGAAACAATGCGTCGTGAGGGTTATGAACTTCAAGTATCTCGTCCAGAGGTTATCGTAAAAGAAATCGATGGTGTTAAATGCGAACCATTTGAACGTGTTCAAATCGACACTCCAGAAGAATACCAAGGTTCTGTTATCCAAAGCCTTTCTGAACGTAAGGGTGAAATGTTGGATATGATTTCAACTGGTAACGGTCAAACTCGTTTGGTCTTCCTTGTTCCAGCGCGTGGTTTGATTGGATACTCAACTGAGTTCTTGTCAATGACTCGTGGTTACGGTATCATGAACCATACCTTCGACCAATACTTGCCATTGATTCCAGGGGAAATTGGTGGACGTCACCGTGGTGCCCTTGTTTCTATCGATGCTGGTAAGGCTACAACTTACTCAATCATGTCTATCGAAGAACGCGGTACGATCTTTGTCAACCCAGGTACTGAGGTTTATGAAGGAATGATCATCGGTGAAAACTCTCGTGAAAATGACTTGACAGTTAACATCACTAAGGCGAAACAAATGACCAACGTTCGTTCAGCTACTAAGGACCAAACAGCTGTTATCAAGACACCTCGTATCTTGACACTTGAAGAGTCTCTTGAGTTCTTGAACGACGATGAGTACATGGAAGTAACGCCTGAGTCTATCCGTTTGCGTAAACAAATCCTTAACAAAGCAGAGCGTGAGAAAGCTAACAAGAAGAAAAAATCAGCTGAATAAGAGCTAGAAAGAGAGAAAGATGGTCTATTTAGTCCTAGGAATTTTACTGCTCCTACTCTATGTATTTGCGACACCAGAAAGCATTAAAGGGACAGTCAATATCGTCCTTGTCGTCTTTGCTTTTGTAGCACTCTTGATTTTGCTCATGTTGTCTGTTCTGCAAATTTTTCAGCTACCGACAGAATTCTTTATCGCAATCGCCATGCTCTTCTTAGCATACTTTAGCTTGCGAGATATTACCCTCATGTCGGTTAATAAAAGTAAAAGAAGATAAAAAGAGAGTTTCGGCTCTCTTTTTGCTTGTTAGAATGCTGAATCTGAGCATTTTCGTTTAGAATTATTTCCATAAAAATGGTAAAATAGTAAGAGTAGAAATGGAGTTTGAGACATGAAAGTAATAGATCAATTTAAAAATAAGAAAGTCCTTGTTTTAGGTTTGGCCAAGTCTGGTGAATCCGCAGCTCGTTTGTTGGATAAGCTGGGTGCCATTGTGACAGTAAATGACGGGAAACCATTCGAGGACAATCCAGCTGCGCAAAGTTTGCTGGAAGAAGGGATCAAGGTCATTACAGGTGGCCATCCTTTGGAACTCTTGGATGAAGAGTTTGCCCTTATGGTGAAAAATCCAGGTATCCCCTACAGCAATCCCATGATTGAAAAGGCTTTGGCCAAGGGGATTCCAGTTTTGACTGAGGTGGAATTGGCTTACTTGATTTCAGAAGCACCGATTGTTGGTATTACTGGTTCAAATGGTAAAACAACCACAACGACTATGATTGGGGAAGTTTTGACTGCTGCTGGGCAACATGGTCTTTTATCAGGAAATATAGGCTATCCAGCTAGTCAAGTGGCCCAAACTGCGTCAGACAAGGACACGCTTGTCATGGAACTTTCTTCTTTCCAACTCATGGGCGTTCAAGAATTCCATCCTGAGATTGCGGTTATTACTAACCTCATGCCAACTCATATCGACTACCATGGCTCTTTTGAAGAGTATGTAGCAGCCAAGTGGAATATCCAGAACAAGATGACAGCGGCTGATTTTCTTGTCTTGAACTTTAACCAAGACTTGGCAAAAGAATTGGCTAGCAAAACACAAGCTACTGTTGTACCATTTTCAACACTTGAAAAGGTTGATGGAGCTTATCTGGAAGATGGTCAGCTCTTCTTCCGTGGTGAAGTGGTCATGGCAGCGAATGAAATCGGTGTTCCAGGTAGCCACAATGTGGAAAATGCTCTTGCGACGATTGCTGTAGCCAAGCTTCGTGGTGTAGACAATCAAACCATCAAGGAAACTCTTTCAGCCTTTGGTGGTGTCAAACACCGTCTCCAATTTGTGGATGAAATCAAGGGTGTTAAATTTTATAACGACAGTAAGTCAACCAATATCTTGGCTACTCAAAAAGCATTGTCAGGATTTGACAACAGCAAGGTTGTCTTGATTGCAGGTGGTTTGGACCGTGGCAATGAGTTTGACGAACTGGTTCCAGATATTACTGGACTCAAGAAGATGGTCATCCTTGGTCAGTCTGCAGAACGTGTCAAACGGGCAGCAGACAAGGCTGGTGTGTCTTATGTGGATGCGACTGATATTGCTGATGCGACCCGCAAGGCCTATGAACTTGCGACTCAAGGAGACGTGGTTCTTCTCAGTCCTGCCAATGCCAGCTGGGATATGTATGCTAACTTTGAAGTACGTGGCGACCTCTTTATCGACACAGTAGCGGAGTTAAAGGAATAATATGAAAAAAATTGTCTTTACAGGTGGGGGGACGGTTGGACACGTCACCCTCAATCTTTTGTTAATGCCCAAGTTCATCGAAGATGGTTGGGAAGTCCACTATATCGGGGACAAGCGTGGTATTGAACACCAAGAAATCCTCAAGTCGGGCTTGGATGTCACCTTCCATTCCATTGCAACTGGAAAATTGCGTCGCTATTTCTCTTGGCAAAATATGCTGGACGTCTTCAAAGTTGGCTGGGGAATTGTCCAATCGCTCTTTATCATGTTGCGACTTCGTCCACAAGCTCTTTTTTCAAAGGGAGGATTTGTCTCAGTGCCGCCTGTTATCGCAGCGCGTGTGTCAGGAGTGCCAGTCTTTATTCACGAATCGGACCTGTCTATGGGATTGGCCAATAAAATCGCCTATAAATTTGCGACGAAGATGTATTCAACCTTCGAACAAGCTTCAAGTTTGTCTAAGGTCGAGCATGTGGGAGCAGTTACCAAGGTTTCAGACCAAAAAAATCCAGAACCAGATGAATTGGTGGATATTCAAACCCACTTTAATCCTAAATTGCCAACTGTATTGTTTGTCGGTGGTTCTGCGGGCGCTCGTGTCTTTAACCAATTGGTGACAGACCATAAGAAAGAACTGACAGAACGCTACAATATTATCAATCTAACTGGAGATTCTAGTCTGAACGAGTTGAGCCAAAATCTCTTTCGTGTCGACTACGTGACCAATCTCTATCAACCCTTGATGGAATTGGCTGATATTGTTGTGACACGTGGTGGTGCCAATACGATTTTTGAGCTCTTGGCCATGGCAAAATTGCATGTTATTGTGCCACTTGGTCGTGAAGCTAGTCGTGGTGACCAGATTGAAAATGCAGCTTACTTTGTAAAAAAAGGCTATGCAGAAGAGCTTCAAGAAAGCGATTTGACCTTGGATAGTTTGGAAGAGAAGCTTTCTCACTTACTAAGTCACAAGGAAGATTACCAAGCCAAGATGAAGGCTTCAAAGGAATTGAAATCTCTAGCAGATTTTTATCAATTGTTGAAAAAAGATTTATCATAAGGAAAGTAAATGTCAAAAGATAAGAAAAATGAGGGCAAAGAAATCCTCGAAGAATTGAAAGAGTTATCAGAATGGCAGAAACGAAACCAAGAATACCTAAAAAAGAAGGCTGAAGAAGAGGCAGCCTTAGCTGAGGAGAAGGAAAAGGAAAGACAAGCTCGAATGGCTTCAAAATCCGAAGAGTCAGATGAAACTGAGAACCAGAAGAGTGAATTTGATCCAAAAGACCCAGAATCAGCTAAGGGAGAGTCTGACGAAAAAGTAGCATCCTCAGAGGCTGACAAAGAGGAAGAAGAGATAGAAGAATCAGGGTCTAAAGAGAAGGAGGAACAGGATAAAAAGCTTGTTAAAAAGGCTACTAAGGAAAAAACAGCCAAAGCAAAGATTCCTGGCATCCATATCTTACGAGCCTTAACGATTTTATTTCCAAGTCTGCTTTTATTGATTGTCTCTGCCTACTTGCTCAGCCCTTATGCGACTATGAAGGATATCCGTGTTGAGGGAACAGTGCAAACTACGGCTGATGATATTCGACAGGCTTCAGGCATTCAGGATTCGGATTATACGATTAACCTTCTGCTAGATAAGGCAAAATATGAAGAGCAGATTAAGTCTAACTATTGGGTTGAATCAGCTCAGCTTGTTTATCAATTTCCAACCAAGTTCACTATCAAGGTCAAGGAATACGATATTGTGGCCTACTATGTTTCTGGTGAAAATCATTATCCTATTCTTTCCAGCGGTCAGCTTGAGACTAGTTCTGTGAGCCTGGTCAGTCTGCCAGAAACTTATATATCAGTTTTCTTTAATGACAGCGAACAAATCAAGGCTTTTGTCTCAGAACTTGCTCAAATTAGCCCAGAACTCAAGGCAGAGATCCAAAAGGTGGAACTAGCCCCAAGCAAGGTGACTTCCGATTTAATTCGATTGACCATGAATGATTCGGACGAAATCTTGGTTCCCCTTTCTGAAATGAGTAAGAAATTGCCTTATTACAGCAAGATTAAGCCACAATTGTCAGAACCAAGTGTGGTCGACATGGAAGCTGGAATTTACAGTTACACTGTGGCGGATAAATTAATTATGGAGGCTGAGGAAAAAGCCAAACAAGAGGCTAAGGAAGCCGAGAAAAAGCAGGAAGAAGAACGTAAACGTTTAGAAGAAGAACAGAAAAAACAAGAGGAAGAGAGCAATCGAAATCAAACAAATCAGCGTTCATCGCGTCGTTAGGTTTAGCTTTTCTCCTATAGCCCTTTAGTTTCCATGTTTTTACTTGACAAGTGCTAGTAGAAATAATAGAATAGTAAAAAACCTTTAAAGCAGTCCAGAGAGGCAGCTAAGGTTAGACGGTGAAAGGGTGGAGACTACCTATTTTTCGTGGAACCTTGCTGTTGGCAGGTTCCTTTTTTCGTGGCTTCTTGTGGCCAGACTCTCTCACTAGCAAAGGTAAAAGGAGAAACCTATGCGAGAACATCGTCCAGTCATTGCTCTTGATTTTCCTAGTTTTGAGGCGGTCAAGGAATTTTTAGCTCTTTTCCCAGCAGAAGAAAGCCTTTATCTAAAGGTAGGGATGGAGCTTTATTACGCAACGGGGCCTGAGATTGTGTCTTACTTGAAAGATCTGGGTCACAGTGTCTTTTTGGATCTCAAACTTCATGACATTCCCAATACAGTTAAGTCAGCCATGAAGGTCCTGTCTCAGCTTGGTGTGGACATGACCAATGTTCATGCGGCTGGGGGTGTAGAGATGATGAAGGCTGCGCGTGAAGGTCTTGGAATCCAAGCCAAATTGATTGCAGTGACTCAGCTGACCTCAACGTCAGAAGCCCAGATGCAGGATTTTCAAAATATCCAAACCAGCCTGCAAGAATCTGTCATTCATTATGCTAAGAAGACAGCTGAAGCGGGTTTGGATGGTGTCGTTTGCTCGGCTCAGGAAGTGCAAGTCATCAAGCAGGCTACCAATCCAGATTTTATCTGTCTAACACCGGGCATTCGTCCGGCCGGAGCTGCTGTTGGAGATCAAAAACGCGTTATGACACCTGCTGATGCCTATCAAATCGGTAGTGACTATATCGTAGTGGGACGTCCCATTACTCAAGCTGAGGATCCTGTTGTAGCTTATCATGCTATCAAGGATGAATGGAACCAAGACTAGAATTAAAGAAATAGATTAGAAAAACAAAAGGAGAAGACCATGACACTTGCTAAAGATATCGCTAGCCACCTCTTGAAAATTCAAGCCGTTTACCTCAAACCAGAGGAGCCTTTCACTTGGGCATCTGGTATCAAGTCACCGATTTATACGGATAACCGTGTGACCCTTGCCTATCCAGAAACTCGTACCTTAATTGAAAATGGTTTTGTAGATGCTATCAAAGAAGCCTTTCCTGAGGTTGAAGTGATTGCAGGAACTGCGACAGCTGGGATTCCACACGGAGCTATTATTGCTGACAAGATGAATCTGCCATTTGCCTATATCCGTAGCAAACCAAAAGATCATGGCGCTGGTAATCAAATCGAAGGTCGCGTAGCTCAAGGTCAAAAAATGGTAGTGGTTGAAGACCTCATTTCAACTGGTGGTTCTGTTCTTGAAGCTGTAGCAGCTGCTAAACGAGAAGGAGCAGAGGTTCTCGGTGTTGTAGCGATTTTCAGTTACCAATTGCCAAAAGCAGATAAGAACTTTGCGGATGCTGGTGTGAAATTGGTAACACTTTCAAACTATAGCGAGCTTATCCATCTAGCCCAAGAAGAAGGCTATATCACACCAGAAGGACTTGATCTTCTAAAACGCTTTAAAGAAGACCAAGAAAATTGGCAAGAAGTGTAAAAAATCAAAAGACTAAAAGGTTAAAAATTATACTATTCTGTCATATCAGGTATATGAATGACAAGATTGAAGTTGTTAATGTTTTTTACGTCAATTGTTTCAGTTTTAGATTTGCTTGGCTTGCTCTTATATAAAAAGTAGCACACGTCATGAAAGTTACAAGGGTTAAAGTATAATCCATAAACATGGTCAGATCCCTTTTCTGAGATGTTGAAATTTCTTGCTTATCCCAGTTTTTTCAGTGATTTTAGCGTCAAGTTCTTTTTAGTTTTGAAAGATTATCCGTGAATTTCTTGGTTATTTATGATAAAATGGGAGTATCGCAAAAAATGACTCATCGTATTCAATTTTGAGTAAAACTAGGAGGATCCCATGTCAACAGAACATATGGAAGAACTAAATGACCAGCAGATCGTTCGCCGTGAAAAAATGGCTGCGCTCCGTGAACAAGGAATCGATCCTTTCGGAAAACGCTTTGAACGTACTGCAAATTCACAAGAATTAAAAGATAAATATGCCGACCTCGATAAAGAACAATTACATGATAAAAACGAAACAGCTACTATCGCAGGACGCTTGGTAACCAAACGTGGTAAAGGAAAAGTTGGCTTTGCCCACCTTCAAGACCGCGAAGGTCAAATCCAAATCTACGTTCGTAAGGATGCTGTCGGTGAAGAAAACTACGAAATCTTCAAAAAAGCAGACCTTGGTGACTTCCTTGGTGTCGAAGGTGAAGTGATGCGTACGGATATGGGAGAACTCTCTATCAAGGCTACTCACATCACACACTTGTCTAAGGCTCTTCGTCCTCTTCCTGAGAAATTCCACGGTTTGACAGACGTTGAAACAATTTACCGTAAACGTTACCTTGACTTGATTTCGAACCGTGAAAGCTTTGAACGCTTTGTCACTCGTTCAAAAATCATCTCTGAAATCCGTCGTTATCTTGACCAAAAAGGTTTCCTTGAAGTGGAAACGCCTGTTCTTCATAACGAAGCTGGTGGTGCTTCTGCCCGTCCATTTATCACCCACCACAATGCCCAAAACATTGACATGGTACTTCGTATCGCGACTGAGCTTCACTTGAAACGCCTTATCGTGGGTGGTATGGAACGCGTCTATGAAATTGGCCGTATCTTCCGTAACGAAGGAATGGACGCTACTCATAACCCTGAGTTTACTTCTATCGAAGTCTACCAAGCTTATGCTGACTTCCAAGACATCATGGACTTGACGGAAGGCATTATCCAACATGCTGCTAAAGCTGTTAAAGGTGATGGTCCAGTCAACTATCAAGGTACTGAAATCAAGATCAACGAACCATTTAAACGTGTTCACATGGTGGATGCTATCAAAGAAATTACTGGTGTCGATTTCTGGCAAGATATGACTTTGGAAGAAGCTAAAGCTATCGCTGCTGAGAAGAAAGTTCCAGTTGAGAAACACTACACTGAAGTTGGTCACATTATCAATGCCTTCTTTGAAGAGTTTGTTGAAGAAACTTTGATCCAACCAACCTTTGTCTATGGACATCCAGTAGCTGTATCTCCACTTGCTAAGAAGAATCCTGAAGACCAACGCTTTACTGACCGTTTCGAGCTCTTCATCATGACTAAGGAGTACGGTAATGCCTTTACTGAGTTGAACGATCCAATCGACCAACTTAGCCGCTTTGAAGCCCAAGCTAAAGCCAAAGAACTTGGTGATGATGAAGCGACTGGCATCGACTATGACTACATTGAAGCCCTTGAATATGGTATGCCACCAACAGGTGGTTTGGGAATCGGTATCGACCGTCTCTGCATGCTCCTCACGGATACAACTACTATCCGTGATGTATTGCTCTTCCCAACAATGAAATAAACGCTTATCCTCTGGTACTTGTCAGAGGATTTTTTTGATGCAAAAAGAGACTGAATTTAAGGAGAAAATGAAGTATAGTGTGTTGAAGTTGAAATAGTACACTTTGATTTCTAAGACATTGTTAGAAATTGGTTTAAATTCCCTAATCAATTTGCGCATGTTTTATTTCATTTTACGATAGTATGCTGAAACTTTTCAAAAAGTACTAGAAATTGACTTGGATCCCCCAATTGATTTGTTCAGATTCACTATAAATAAAAAATTAATAAGTGGGATAGGAAGTTAGCGTCAACTAGGATAGTATCTTGCTTAAACAGTATATATGGGACTGATATAAGTCCATAGGCCCTATTAGAGGATGTTCTGGTGTCTTATTCATTTGTTTTTTATAGCATTAGTAGATAGAATCATCAAATAAAAAAGTAGTTCAAATGTCTGGCAGCAAAAAATCTCAACGATTCACTTAATATAGACTAAAGTTTAGAGTTTAAGGAAAGTAGGGATAGTATATTGTATGAAAAAATAAGATGGTTTTTAAGCAAAACTCTTGAAAATGATTGAAAAAAGAGTTATTATAGTTGTATAGTAAAAAGCAAACGCTTACTTAATCAAGGAGGACAGTTTATGTCATACAAAACAAGCAATGCAGAAGGTCATGTAGATTTCATCAATACCTATGATTTGGAGCCAATGGCGCAACAAGTGATCCCTAAAGCAGCCTTTGGTTATATCGCCAGTGGAGCAGAGGATACTTTCACTTTAAGAGAGAATATCCGCGCCTTTAACCACAAACTCATTGTTCCTCATACGCTTTGCAATGTAGAAAATCCAAGCACAGAGATTGAATTTGCAGGTGAAAAACTATCTTCTCCAATCATTATGGCACCTGTTGCGGCTCATAAATTAGCAAATGAACAGGGGGAAGTGGCGACTGCGCGTGGTGTGCATGAGTTCGGTTCTCTTTACACAACCAGTTCTTACTCTACTGTTGACCTTCCAGAGATTTCTGAAGCCCTCCAAGGGACACCTCATTGGTTCCAATTTTACTTTAGTAAAGATGACGGGATTAACCGCCACATCATGGACCGTGTGAAGGCTGAAGGTTATAAAGCGATTGTCTTGACGGCAGATGCTACTGTAGGGGGTAATCGTGAAGTGGATAAGCGTAATGGTTTTGTCTTCCCAGTTGGCATGCCGATTGTTGAAGAATACCTGCCAGAAGGTGCTGGTAAATCAATGGACTTTGTTTACAAATCAGCTAAACAACGCTTGTCTCCACGTGATGTAGAATTTATCGCTGAATACTCTGGACTTCCTGTTTATGTTAAGGGACCACAATGCCGTGAGGATGTTGAACGTTCGCTTGCTGCGGGAGCTTCTGGTATCTGGGTAACCAACCACGGTGGTCGTCAAATCGACGGTGGACCAGCTGCCTTTGACTCGCTTCAAGAAGTGGCAGAAGCAGTTGACAAACGTGTGCCGATTGTCTTTGACTCTGGTGTTCGTCGTGGTCAACATGTCTTTAAAGCCTTGGCCTCAGGAGCAGACTTGGTAGCTATTGGCCGCCCTGTTATCTATGGCTTGGCTCTCGGAGGTAGTGTCGGTGTACGTCAAGTCTTTGAACACTTGAATGCGGAATTGAAGACAGTTATGCAGTTGTCTGGAACTCAGACTATTGAAGATGTCAAACACTTCAAGCTCCGTCACAATCCATACAACCCAACCTTCCCAGTTGACCCACGTGACTTAAAATTGTATTGATAAAAGAGATTGCCTCCACTGAATGTGGAGGTTTTTCTTCGTGTATTGGAAGAATAAATCGCTATCAAAAACTATATAAAGATATTTTTCGGTCAAATATCTTGCTAGAGCTTTCATTTTTTGCTATACTGGTGCAGTAATTAAATAATAAAGACATTTGGGGTGCTTTAAGCTGAGATGATACCCATTGAACCTGATACAGTTAAGACTGGCGAAGGGAAATGTGAACAGTTTTTTTCGTGTGGTGAAATGAACGATCTAATCTTGTAAGTCAACTCTAATTCTTGATTGTAATTGGAGTTTTTTTGTTTATATAAAACTGGATAGGCTTGTTTAGGTAGCTCTCTGCAAATGCCCTAGATTTTCTTTAAAAGGGTCAAGTAAAACTAGGATTTTGCTTGGTATCTCTTGGTATTTTATTGATTACTAAGGAGTAAAGAGAGGAAAAATAAATATGGAAACACAGATTTATGCATTTCAGCCAGGTTTGACTGTTGGAGAATTATTAAAAAGTAGTCAGAATGATTGGCAGGCTGCTGTCAATCATCGTTTTGTCAAGGAACTTTTTACAGGGACAATTAAGAATAAGGTCTTAAAAGACTACCTAATTCAAGATTATCACTTCTTTGATGCCTTCTTATCCATGCTGGGTGCCTGCGTAGCTCACGCAGACCAGCTTGAATCCAAACTTCGTTTTGCCAAGCAACTAGGCTTTCTTGAAGCAGATGAAGATGGTTATTTCCAAAAGGCTTTCAAAGAGTTAAAAGTATCTGAGAATGATTATCTGGAAGTGACCTTGCACCCTGTAACAAAAGCCTTTCAGGATCTTATGTATTCGGCAGTGGCTTCATCAGACTATGCCCATCTTTTGGTCATGCTGGTCATTGCAGAAGGTCTCTATTTAGACTGGGGTTCTAAAGATTTGGCTCTACCTGAAGCCTATATTCATTCGGAATGGATCAATCTCCACAGAGGTCCTTTCTTTGCAGAGTGGGTTCAATTTCTGGTTGACGAACTCAATCGTGTCGGGAAAGGTCGAGAAGATTTGACAGAACTTCAGCAACGCTGGAATCAAGCGGTCGCTTTAGAATTAGCCTTTTTTGATATTGGTTATGACGCCTAGAGAAAGTTTAGGATATTTACAAATTTGATGAGGTAAATCATTCAATGTAAATGAAAAAAATTTCTTAACAAAAGATAGAGATAAATCGAAATCAGTATATCGTATAAAGTGAAAAGGAAGGATTTCAATATGACAAGTTTAAAATTATTAAAAGAAAAAGCACCTTTGGTCATTTGCATAACCAATGATGTAGTAAAAAATTTCACAGCAAATGGATTAGTAGCACTGGGTGCCTCACCAGCTATGAGCGAGTACCCAGCAGACTTAGAAGATCTATTAAAATATGCTGGAGGATTATTGATTAACATTGGGACTTTAACGGATGATAATTGGAAATTATACCAAGCTGCTCTGAAAATTGCAGAGAAATATAATGTCCCAGCAGTTTTAGATCCTGTAGCCTGTGGAGCAGGAGAATATAGAAAAAAAGTAGCAGATGATTTAATCAACAATTACAAACTAGCTGCGATTAGGGGAAATGCTGGCGAGATTGCTTCTTTAGTAGGTATAAATGTGGCATCTAAAGGAGTAGATAGTGCTGGTGTGGATAATATTGATGAGATTGCTCTAGCAGCCAACGATAAGTTTCATATTCCAATAGTAGTGACTGGAGAAGTTGATGCGATTGCTGTTAATGGAGAAGTGGTAACGATTCATAATGGTAGTGCCATGATGCCAAAAGTCATTGGGACAGGATGTTTATTAGGGGCAGTGGTAGCAAGCTTTATCGGACTAGAAAAAGGTCAAGAATTGAAATCATTAGAAACAGCAATGTTGGTTTACAATATCGCTGGAGAAATGGCAGAAAAACGTCCAAATGGACATCTTCCTGGAACATTTAAAGTTGAATTTATGAATGCCTTATACGAGATTTCAGATGAAGATGTAAAGGAATTCAAAAGAGTGAAGTAAAATGTTTCATAAAGAATTACTAAAACTATATTTTATTTGTGGAACGACTACTTGCCAAGGAAAAGATCTATTTATGGTCGTTGAGGAAGCCTTAAAAGGTGGTATAACCTTATTTCAATTCCGTGAAAAAGGTGAGGGAGCCCTGGAAGGTAAAGAAAAAGTCGAATTAGCAATTAAACTACAGGATCTTTGTAAAAAATACAATGTTCCATTTATCGTTAATGATGATATTGATTTGGCGATGGAAATTGACGCTGATGGCGTACATGTAGGACAAGATGACCTTGGAGTTGATGAAATTAGAAAATTGATGCCAGATAAAATAATTGGTCTTTCTATAAAAAACGAGAAAGAATTTCAACAGTCAAAAGTTGAATATGTAGATTATGTTGGTGTTGGTCCTGTATTTGATACCCAGTCAAAAGATGATGCTGGTGGCGCTATAGGTTATGAAGGTCTTAAATTGATGAGAAAACTATTGCCACAAATGCCCTTAGTTGCAATTGGTGGGATACAGACGCAACATATTAAAGACATTATGAAGACCAATGTTGACGGTGTTTCAATCATTTCAGCAATATCGTATGCAAAAAATATAGAAAAAACTGTTCGAGAAATGAGTGAACAATAGGTATCTATCCTTGGATTCTAAGTAAGTGGAAGTTTTCCTTTTCTAAAAAGATATGTCCAGATTCAGTTTAAATAGCTAATCTATCAAACAAGACATTTGGTTTTTGCAAAAGAAAGATCTGCTGTCTTTGTGAGTGCAAGGCTGTATTTCCAGTTCAATTTCTTGAACTAGTATAAAATGTGTGTTATAATAATCATACAATTAAATAATAAAGACATTTGGGGTGCTTTAGGCTGAGATGATACCCATTGAACCTGATACAGTTAAGACTGGCGAAGGGAAATGTGAAAAGTTTTTTTCGTATGTCGAAAAGAACGGTCTAATCTTGTAAGCTAAACTCTAATTCCTATCTGTAATTAGAGTTTTTTCTTTTACGAAACTGGATGAAGGTGCTATAAAGCCTTTTGGTAGCTCACCTTGAGCACCCCACTTTTCTTTAAAAAAGGAGTTTTTTTATGTTGAAAAAATGGCAGTTAAAAGATGTTATCTTGCTTGCTTTCTTGTCTATCTTTTTTGGTGGGGTTTTCGTTGGTTCAGGATATGTGTATAATATTCTCAGCCTACTCTTAACACCTCTTGGTTTACAGGCTTTTGCCAATGAAATCCTTTTTGGACTCTGGTGTATGGCTGCGCCCATTGCTGCCATCTTTGTTCCGAGAGTCGGAAGTGCAACGATTGGAGAAGTGCTAGCTGCGCTTGCTGAAGTCCTTTATGGTAGCCAATTCGGTCTAGGTGCCCTTTTGTCCGGCTTGGTTCAAGGTTTGGGAAGTGAACTTGGTTTTATCGTAACTAGAAATCGCTATGAAAGTTGGCTCTCTCTAACTGCTAATAGTATTGGGATTACGCTTGTTAGCTTTATCTATGAATACATTAAGTTAGGTTACTACGCCTTTTCACTTCCGTTTGTCCTTTCCTTGCTTGTGGTACGTTTTATTTCTGTTTATTTCTTCTGTACCATTTTGGTTCGTGCCATTGTCAAACTCTATCATCAGTTTGCAACTGGAGGAAAGGCATAGATGGGGCTGGAATTACGGGAGATTCAGTCCCCAATCTTCTTTGAGCCGATTGATTTTACTTTTCATGCGCAAGCCTTTACCTTGTTAGTTGGGAGCAGTGGTTCTGGAAAATCGAGTCTCTTTCAAATGATTGCCCAAGTCAGTTCTCTTCCCTATAGCGGTCAAGTTCTGATAGATGAGAGCGAGGTCAGTCAGCTTTCTATCGTCAAACGTGTCCAGACGGTTGGCATTCTCTTTCAAAATCCCAATCATCAATTTACCATGGAGAGCTTGTTTGAGGAGCTGATTTTTACCTTGGAGAATATCGGCTATCCCGTTCAGGAAATTGATTCTAAAATAGCAGAGGTTGTCCAGCAATGTCGTTGCAAGGACATCTTGCACCGTCCCATCCATCACTTATCAGGCGGAGAAAAGCAAAAGGCTGCTTTGGCTGTTCTCTTTGCTATGAATCCTAGGGTCTATCTATTAGATGAGCCCTTTGCTTCCATTGATCGCAAGAGTAGGATAGAGATATTGGAGATTCTAAAAGAGTTGGTCTCTAATGGGAAGACAGTTATTTTGTGCGACCATGATTTATCTGATTATGAAGCCTATATCGACCATATGGTGGAGCTAAGAGACGGACAACTAAGGGAAGTGTTTCAAATCCCTTCCTCTGAGATGACACAGATTTCTTCAAAGAATGTTGCTTCTAGTCCAGAACTATTCCATATGGATCGAATGACTTGTGAGCTGGATAAGCGCTCCCTCTTTTCGATTGCGGATTTTACATTCTACCAAGGAATTTCTTGTATCTTGGGTGATAATGGTGTCGGGAAATCAACCCTCTTTCGGTCTATTCTTCAATTTCAAAAGTATAAGGGGCGCATTACCTGGAAGGGGACAGTCCTGAAAAAGAAAAAGAGTTTGTACCGTGACCTGACGGGTGTTGTTCAGGAAGCTGAGAAGCAGTTTATCAGAGCCAGTCTGCGAGAAGAGCTTCAATTAGATGGACCTGATTCTGAAAGAAATCAGCGAATTTTCCAAGCTTTACAATATTTTGATCTGGAGCAGGCTCTTGATAAGAGTCCCTATCAATTAAGTGGTGGCCAGCAAAAGATTTTTCAGCTCTTGACCATCTTGACCAGCAAGGCTTCTGTGATCTTGCTAGATGAACCTTTTGCAGGTTTGGATGATAGAGCCTGCCATTATTTTTGTCAGTGGATTGTGGAGGAGAGAAATCAAGGAAGAAGTTTTCTGATCATTAGCCATCGTTTAGATCCCTTGATCTCTGTGGTTGATTATTGGATTGAGATGACTAGTCAGGGTCTTCGTCATGTGAAATCAGTGACCATTACTAAACCACTTACATCTCAGAGTAGCAATATCCAAGGGGAGGTGAGATAGTATGGTCAAAGTAGCAACTCAGACACCGATTATCAGTCTCTTTTTGCTGATTTTATCCTTGGAAACATCTTTTATTCCTTCGATTGCTCTGAATCTTTCGGTAGTCGCATTCTGTATTCTCTTTATGCTCTATTACCGGCGATTTAAAATGTTAGCTTGGATGATTCTGCTTGCCATTTTGCCATCCTTTGCCAACTACTGGGCAGTTCAGTTACATGGAGATGCTTCGCAGGCAGTCATGCTTGGAACGAGGGCCTTTGTGACCGTTTGTATTGGTCTTGTTTTTGTTTCCTCTATTTCCCTAAAAGAACTTCTCTTGTACTTGGCTCAAAAGGGGTTATCACGGTCTTGGGCCTATGCCTTGATTGTGGTATTCAATTCCTTCCCCCTCATTCAGCAAGAAATCAAGTCTCTCAAGGAAGCTTGCCTATTACGCGGTCAAGAACTGCATTTTTGGTCTCCCTTGATTTACAGCAAGGTTCTGATGACAGTCTTTAGGTGGCGCCATCTTTACCTGAGAGCCCTGTCGGCGCATGGATATGACGAACATGCACAGGTGGAGAATCGCTATCGGACTTTTTATATTGCTAAAAAAACAAAATTAATCTACCTGCTTTTCTTTTTATTGCTTCAAACCAGTCTATTTTTATAAAGGAGTTATTATGGAATTTACAGATATTGCGATGGAATTATCCAAGGAAGCTTGGCAGACTTCCTTTCATCACCCCTTTGTATTACAGTTACAAGAGGGAAATTTAGATCCGTCCATCTTTCGCTATTACTTGATTCAGGATGCCTACTATTTGAAGGCCTTCTCAGAAGCCTATCACCTCTTGGCTGATAAGACTTCAAACCAAGAGATGAAAAGACTCTTGAAACAAAATGCTCAGGGTTTAGTGGAGGGTGAGTTATTTATCCGCCAACAATTTTTCAAGGAATTGGAAATCAGCGATCAGGAAATGGAGCAACATCCAATCGCTCCCACCTGTTATCATTACATTTCTCATATTTATCGACAATTTGCAGAGCCGAACTTGGGCATTGCCTTTGCAAGTTTGCTACCTTGTCCTTGGTTATACCATGATATAGGAAAATCACTTAATCTTAAACCATCACCAAATCCTCTCTACCAACAATGGATTGAAACGTATATTACGGATGAGTTGGAGCAACAGATTCGAGAGGAAGAAGCGCTAGTCAATCAACTCTATCGAGAAAGTGACGAGACAGACAAGAAAAAAATGCTAGATGCCTTCCACATCAGTGTTCATATGGAAGCCAAGTTTTGGGAAATGGCCTACCAACACCAGACATGGAAGAGCGATTTACAGTCTTTAGAAAAAGGAGAAGAATAGAAGCATGAGAAAGCACCAATTACAAGTTCACAAATTAACCATTTTATCTATGATGATTGCCCTTGATGTAGTTCTTACACCTATCTTTCGAATTGAGGGAATGGCACCGATGTCCAGTGTAGTCAATATTCTAGCAGGAATCATGATGGGACCTGTTTATGCCTTGGTTATGGCTACAGTGACAGCCTTTATCCGTATGACGACTCAAGGGATTCCACCTTTAGCTCTCACAGGAGCGACTTTTGGAGCCCTTCTAGCAGTAAGTATGGTCGAAAATTTTACTTTTCTGCCTTGGGAGAAATTTTGGGAACAGGTATTATTGGTTCTATTGTTTCCTATCCTGTCATGGTTCTCTTTACGGGATCTGCGGCCAAGCTCAGCTGGTTTATCTACACGCCTCGATTTTTCGGAGCAACCTTGATTGGTACAGCGATTTCCTTTATTGCCTTTCGATTTTTAATCAAGCAGGAATTCTTTAAAAAAGTGCAGGGATATTTCTTTGCTGAAAGGATAGACTGATGCAGGAATTGACAAATCCTTTTTCTCTGGAAACGAGTTCTCTTATTCACTGTATTACCAATGAGATTTCTTGTGAGATGCTGGCAAATGGGATTTTGGCTCTGGGATGCAAACCTGTCATGGCAGATGATCCCCGTGAGGTTCTTGATTTTACTAAGCAAAGCCAGGCTCTCTTCATCAATTTGGGGCATTTGTCAGCTGAGAAGGAAAAAGCAATCCGTATGGCAGCTTCTTATGCAGCTCAAGTTTCTCTTCCAATGGTAGTAGATGCGGTTGGCGTAACAGCTTCATCCATTCGTAAGGGACTAGTCAGAGACCTTTTAGACTATAGCCCTACGGTTCTTAAAGGAAATATGTCAGAAATACGAAGTCTTGTTGGCTTAAAGCACCACGGCGTTGGGGTCGATGCGAGTGCTAAAGATCAAGAAACTGAGGATTTGATTCAAGTCTTGAAAGACTGGTGTCAAACCTATACTGGTATGTCATTCTTAGTTACTGGCCCCAAGGATCTCATCGTTTCAGAGAATCAGGTTGCTGTATTGGAGAATGGCTGTGCAGAATTAGACTGGATAACAGGGACAGGAGATTTGGTTGGAGCTTTAACAGCCGTTTTTCTCAGTCAAGGAAAGACTGGTTTTGAAGCTTCTTGCCTAGCCGTCTCTTATCTCAATATCTCTGCTGAGAGAATAGTTGTTCAAGGAATGGGATTGGAAGATTTTCGTTACCAAGTACTCAATCAGCTTTCGCTCCTCAAAAGAGATGAAAACTGGCTAGATGCTATCAAAGGAGATATTTATGAATAGAGAGGCGCTTAGACTGTATCTGGTAACCAATCGCTACCAAGATTCCGTGGAAAGCTTTCTTGCAAAAGTTGAGACTGCCTGCCGTTCAGGTGTTACCATAGTCCAATTACGAGAAAAAAATCTCACAACCAATCAATATTATCAACTGGCAAAACAAGTCAAGGAAATAACAGATGGCTATCAGGTACCCTTGATAATCGATGATCGTTTGGATGTCTGTCTTGCAGTTGATGCTGCAGGTCTGCATATCGGAGACGATGAACTACCCGTTTCGGTTGCCCGACAAGTCTTGGGCCCTGACAAAATACTTGGTGTCACAGCTAAAACTGTAAAAAGAGCCCTAGAAGCGGAAGAATCAGGTGCGGATTACTTAGGGACAGGAGCCATTTTCCCGACTACGACCAAGGAAAATGCGCCTATCACCCTGATTTCAACCTTGAAAACAATTTGCCAAAGGGTCGCCATTCCAGTAGTTGCTATTGGAGGCCTGACTTCAGAGAACATTGACCAACTTATCGGCACGGGTATAGCTGGTGTAGCTGTAGTGCGTGATTTGATGCAGGCAGAAGATATAGAGGCAAAAACACAAGCTTTTTTAACAAAGTTGGATGACATTATTTTCTAATTAATACTCAATGAAAATCAAAGAGGAAGTTAGCCTCAGGTTGCTCAAAGCCCTGCCTTGAGGTTTTAGATAAGACTGACGAAGTCAGCTCAAAACAGTATTTTGAGGTTGCAGATGGAAGCTGACGTAGTTTGAAGAGATTTTCGAAGAGTATAAAAACTCTCTAATTCCCTTAAAGTGGGAACTAGAGAGTTTTTTTCTTAATCTTTAAAAGTTGTATGGTTGACTGGGCCAGAACCATGACCAAGTTGAGGAGCGTCTTGAATAGCTTTTGTGATAAAGGCCTTGGCCTTATCAACTGCCTGATAAAGGCTTTTTCCCTTGGCTAGTTCAGCCGTAATCACTGCAGCAAAGGTACATCCAGTACCATGGGTGTGACAGGTTTGAATTCTTGGACTTTCCCAGACAAATTGCTCATCCTTGGTAAAGAGGAAGTCTTTGGCACCGCCTTCGAGATGACCACCTTTGATGACTACAGACTGAGGACCAAATTCTTTTAAAATCAGGCGACCAGCACGCTGCATGTCTTCAGGATCATGGATTGAAAAACCAACAATCTCTTCTGCCTCAGGAAGATTTGGCGTAATAATCGTTGCTAGAGGTAGTAAGTTTGTTTTGAGATAGTCTCTAGCAACTGAGTCGATCAAGGCATCTCCACTTGTAGCAACCATAACAGGATCAAGGACATAGGGACAATCCAGTTTTTTAAGATAGGGTTGGATGATTTCCATGATTTCAGTAGTTGCCAACATTCCAGTTTTTACAGCCTGAGGTGGAATATCCGAAAAGACACTGTCCAATTGGGCTTTCAACATTTGAGGAGAAACGTGCTCAATCAATTGAACGCCTCTGGTATTTTGAGCAACAAGGCTAGTCACAACGGCCATTCCATAGACATCTCTCGCTTGGAACGACTTTAAATCAGCCATAATGCCAGCACCACCACTAGGGTCAGTCCCTGCAATGGTCAGAGCAACGGGTAAATAAGTCATCTAAAACCTCCCAACCAACTGAAGTTTGTATTCTTAAGAACAAGCTAATCTGTTTCAGGAAGGCAATAGAAGACTGCTAGTCCCCATTATCATTTCCACTTCCATCAGCTAGCATTACCTAGATTGAGTCAAAGGGATCTAACAGTCGTTAATCTCAGCTTTACGCACCCCTAGTGGTTGTTTTCTTTTTTTCTTTAGTATAGCATATTTTTATTGTTTATATAGTAATATTTGACTGCAAATCGTTTTTCAAATGATTAAAATTCTATTTTTCAAAGAAAAGATTGATTTTATAATTGACAAATGTAGATTTTGAGAGTATACTAATAACTGTAATCGACAAATGTAGATTTAGGAGGTGTGATTATGCAGATTTCAGATGCAGAATGGCAGGTCATGAAGATTATTTGGATGCAAGGAGAGCAGACCAGTACGGATTTGATCAGGGTTCTGGCGGAGCGGTTCGACTGGTCCAAGTCAACCATTCAAACTCTTTTGGCTCGTTTGGTTGAGAAAGAGTGCCTGACTCGGAAAAAAGAAGGCAAGTCCTTTGTCTATTCAGCCCTTTTAACTTTGGACCAAAGTCGAGACTTGCTTGTCCAAGATATTAAAGATAAAGTTTGTTCCCGTAGGATTAAGAACTTGTTGGCTGATTTGATTGCTGAATGTGATTTTACTCAGGCTGACTTAGAAGACTTGGAAGCTGTGATTTCAGAGAAGAAATCAAGCGCTGTAACAGAAGTAAAATGTAATTGTATGTAAAGGAGACGTCATGTTAAATAGTATTGTAACCATTATTTGTATTGCCCTTATCGCGTTTATCTTGTTTTGGTTTTTCAAAAAGCCTGAAAAATCTGGACAAAAGGCCCAGCAAAAAAACGGCTACCAAGAGATTCGAGTGGAGGTCATGGGGGGCTATACGCCTGAGTTGATTATCCTCAAGAAATCAGTGCCAGCCCGCATTGTCTTTGACCGTAAGGACCCTTCACCCTGTCTGGACCAAATTGTTTTTCCAGATTTTGGTGTACATGCGGACCTGCCTATGGGGGAAGAGTATGTAGTGGAAATCACGCCTGAGCAGGCTGGAGAGTATGGTTTCTCTTGTGGCATGAATATGATGCACGGTAAGATGATTGTAGAATAGGAGAATGATATGACTGAAATTGTAAAAGCAAGTCTTGAAAATGGTGTTCAAAAAATCCGTATCACGGCAGACAAAGGTTACCATCCAGCCCATATCCAGCTTCAAAAAGGGATTCCCGCTGAGATTACCTTTCATCGAGCAACTCCTTCAAACTGTTATAAGGAAATTCTTTTTGAAAAAGAAGGCATCTTGGAACCAATCGGCGTAGATGAGGAGAAAGTCATTCGTTTTACACCTCAAGAATTAGGTCAACATGAATTTTCTTGTGGCATGAAGATGCAAAAGGGAAGCTATACAGTCGTTGAGAAGACTCGAAAATCTCTATCACTTTTACAGCGTTTTTGGATTACTAGTATCTTTACTGTGCCTCTTGTGATCCTCATGATTGGGATGTCGACAGGAGGAATTACTCACCAAGTCCTGCGTTGGGGAACCTTTTTAGCCACAACACCGATTATGCTAGTAGCAGGTGGTCCTTATATCCAAAGTGCTTGGGCTAGTTTTAAAAAGCACAATGCCAACATGGATACCTTGGTTGCTCTGGGAACCCTAGTGGCCTATTTCTATAGCTTAGTTGCCCTCTTCGCTGGTCTCCCCGTTTACTTTGAAAGTGCTGCATTTATCTTCTTCTTCGTTCTTATGGGAGCCGTTTTTGAGGAGAAAATGCGGAAAAATACTTCCCAAGCTGTGGAGAAATTACTTGACTTGCAGGCTAAAACAGCAGAGGTATTGCGAGATGAACGCTATGTTCAAGTTCCTTTGGACCAAGTCAAGGTAGGCGACCTGATTCGGGTGCGACCTGGTGAGAAGATTGCTGTTGATGGGGTTGTAGTAGAAGGTGTGTCCAGTATTGACGAATCCATGGTGACAGGTGAGAGCCTACCAGTGGACAAAACAGTTGGAGATACTGTCATTGGCTCAACTATCAATAATAGCGGAACGCTTATTTTTAGAGCAGAAAAAGTTGGTTCAGAGACTGTTTTGGCTCAGATTGTCGATTTTGTAAAGAAAGCTCAGACAAGTCGTGCGCCGATTCAGGACTTGACGGATAAAATTTCAGGGATTTTTGTCCCAGCAGTTGTCATTTTAGGGATTGTGACCTTTTGGGTTTGGTTTGTCTTGCTCAGGGATAGTGTAGTCGTGCTTGGAGCGAGTTTTGTCTCTTCTCTTCTCTATGGGGTGGCTGTTTTGATTATCGCCTGCCCTTGTGCCTTGGGTCTTGCAACACCGACAGCCCTTATGGTGGGGACAGGACGCAGTGCCAAGATGGGAGTTCTCCTCAAAAATGGAATGGTTCTACAGGAAATCCAGAAAGTCCAAACTCTTGTCTTTGATAAGACTGGAACTTTGACGGAAGGGAAGCCTGTGGTAACAGATATCATCGGCGACGAAGTAGAAGTGCTTGAATTGGCAGCTTCCTTGGAAGAAGCTTCTCAACACCCACTGGCTGAGGCTATTGTTAAGCGAGCGACTGAAACTGGACTTGTGCTTCACACTGTGGAAAATTTCCAAGCCTTGCACGGAAAAGGTGTCTCAGGGCAAATCAATGGAAAGCAAGTTTTGCTTGGAAATGCTAAAATGCTGGATGGTATGAACATTTCTAGCGCTTATCAGGAAAAACTAGAAGAACTGGAAAAAGAAGCTAAGACAGTTGTGTTCTTGGCTGTGGACAATGAAATCAAAGGCTTGCTTGCTTTGCAAGATATTCCCAAGGAAAATGCTAAGCTTGCCATCAGTCAGTTGAAAAAGCGTGGTCTTAAAACAGTCATGCTGACAGGAGACAATGCAGGTGTGGCGCGTGCTATTGCCGATCAGATCGGAATCGAAGAGGTCATTGCAGGTGTCTTACCAGAAGAAAAAGCCCATGAAATCCATAAACTACAAGCGGCTGGAAAAGTAGCCTTTGTTGGGGATGGTATCAATGACGCTCCTGCCCTCAGTGTAGCAGATGTGGGGATTGCTATGGGAGCTGGAACAGATATTGCCATCGAGTCAGCAGATTTAGTGTTGACAACCAATAACCTCCTAGGCGTGGTGCGTGCCTTTGACATGAGTAAGAAAACCTTTAATCGAATTCTGCTCAATCTTTTCTGGGCCTTCATCTACAATGTCGTCGGAATTCCGATAGCAGCAGGAGTCTTTTCTGGTGTTGGACTGGCTCTCAACCCAGAACTGGCAGGTCTAGCCATGGCCTTTAGTTCTGTATCTGTTTTGACCAGTTCTCTTCTCTTAAACTTTACTAAAATAGACTAAAAGTAATGACTAGATTTCTTTGTTATAAAACAGGGGTGACAGCATTTTCAAAACTGTATTAGAATAGAGAATAGAGAGTTTTGAGCAGATTTTTAGAAAAGTCAACATAAATATGATACAGTGGAATAGTAAAAGTTTGGAGAACGTTTCCAATTCTATGTAATCGTATTCTCCAAGTCTAAAAAAATTGAAGGAGAGTTATCACTATGACTCAAGGGAAAATTACTGCATCTGCAGCAATGCTTAACGTATTGAAAACATGGGGCGTAGACACAATCTACGGTATCCCATCAGGAACACTCAGCTCATTGATGGACGCTTTGGCTGAAGAAAAAGATATCCGCTTCTTGCAAGTTCGCCACGAAGAAACAGGTGCTCTTGCAGCGGTTATGCAAGCTAAATTCGGTGGCTCAATCGGAGTTGCAGTTGGTTCAGGTGGTCCAGGTGCGACTCACTTGATTAACGGTGTTTACGATGCAGCTATGGATAACACTCCATTCCTAGCGATCCTTGGATCACGTCCAGTTAACGAACTCAACATGGATGCTTTCCAAGAATTGAACCAAAACCCAATGTACAACGGCATCGCTGTATACAACAAACGTGTAGCTTACGCTGAGCAATTGCCAAAAGTAATCGACGAAGCTTGCCGTGCTGCAGTTTCTAAAAAAGGTCCAGCTGTTGTTGAAATCCCAGTAAACTTCGGTTTCCAAGAAATCGACGAAAACTCTTACTATGGATCAGGTTCATACGAACGTTCATTTATCGCTCCTGCTTTGAACGAAGTTGAAATCGACAAAGCTGTTGAAATCTTGAACAATGCTGAACGTCCAGTTATCTATGCTGGTTACGGTGGTGTTAAAGCTGGTGAAGTGATTACTGAATTGTCACGTAAAATCAAAGCACCAATCATCACAACTGGTAAAAACTTTGAAGCTTTCGAATGGAACTATGAAGGTTTGACAGGTTCTGCTTACCGTGTTGGTTGGAAACCAGCCAACGAAGTGGTCTTTGAAGCAGACACAGTTCTTTTCCTTGGTTCAAACTTCCCATTTGCTGAAGTTTACGAAGCATTTAAGAATACTGAAAAATTCATCCAAGTTGATATTGACCCTTACAAACTTGGTAAACGTCATGCCCTTGACGCTTCAATCCTTGGTGATGCAGGTCAAGCAGCCAAAGCTATCCTTGACAAAGTGAACCCAGTTGAATCTACTCCATGGTGGCGTGCAAACGTTAAGAACAACCAAAACTGGCGTGATTACATGAACAAACTCGAAGGTAAAACTGAGGGTGAATTGCAATTGTATCAAGTTTACAATGCAATCAACAAACATGCTGATCAAGACGCTATCTACTCAATCGACGTAGGTGACACTACTCAAACATCTACTCGTCACCTTCACATGACACCTAAGAATATGTGGCGTACATCTCCACTCTTTGCGACAATGGGTATTGCCCTTCCTGGTGGTATCGCTGCTAAGAAAGACAACCCAGATCGCCAAGTATGGAACATCATGGGTGACGGTGCATTCAACATGTGCTACCCAGACGTTATCACAAACGTTCAATACGATCTTCCAGTTATCAACGTTGTCTTCTCAAATGGTAAATATGCCTTCATCAAGGACAAATACGAAGACACAAACAAACACTTGTTTGGTTGTGACTTCTCTAATGCTGACTATGCGAAAATCGCTGAAGCGCAAGGTGCTGTAGGATTTACAGTTGACCGTATCGAAGACATCGATGCAGTTGTTGCAGAAGCTGTTAAATTGAACAAAGAAGGTAAAACTGTTGTGATCGATGCTCGCATCACTCCACACCGTCCACTTCCAGTAGAAGTACTTGAGTTGGATCCAAAACAACACTCAGAAGAAGCAATCAAAGCCTTCAAGGAAAAATACGAAGCAGAAGAACTCGTACCATTCCGTCTCTTCTTGGAAGAAGAAGGATTGCAATCACGCGCAATTAAATAATTTCTCTCGCCGAAAATCAAATATAAAACTTGTAGATTTTATTCTTTAATTTTCATAGAGAGAAACTTGAAAAGATCGGAGCAATCCGGTCTTTTTATGGAGGATAGTAAATGGATTTAAATCAATTAGATATTATCGTTTCAGATGTTCCCCAAGTCTGTGCTGACTTGGAGCATATCTTGGATAAAAAGGCAGATTATGCTGATGATGGTTTTGCTCAGTTTACGATTGGCAGTCACTGTTTGATGTTGTCCCAAAATCATTTGGTTCCTTTGGAAAATTTTCAGTCAGGAATCATTATTCATATCGAGGTTGAGGATGTAGACCAGAACTACCAACGGTTGAAAGAACTTGGTATCCAGGTTTTAAACGGTCCAACTGTAACCGATTGGGGAACAGAATCCTTGCTTGTAAAAGGTCCAGCTGGTCTAGTGATTGATTTTTATCGTATGAAATAAGGAGCTCAGTCATTTGACGTTAACCTTAGCTATTTTTAAAACAGAAATTGAGAATAGGAACTATTGAAAGATCGGAGCAATCCGGTCTTTTTATATAAAGAAATTGCATATAAATAGTTGATAGCGTTTTCTTAAAGTCATATAATAAAAATATAAAAGCAGAAAATAAGATTGATATGGAAAGGAGAAATGTTTTTTTAACAGCTGTTGTAAGTGGATTTTCTTATTTCACTGGAAGTTGGGATTGGAATATATCCATGAATAGATAGAGAGCAACCTTTTTAAAAATGTAGAAAGGAGTAGTCTATGTATAACATACTAAAACGAAGCCTTGCAACTTTTTCCTTTGTTTTAATTGCTTTTGTTAGCCTTTTCTTTATTAGCCAATATAAAAGTGAAATGTTGGGTGGATACAGTAAGATGATTTCTGTAGAGAAATCTACTACTACCATTAAGAAGGATTTAGAAGAGATTGCAAAAGATAAACAGAGTGTTTTAGCTCGTAGGATTGTTTCTGTAAAGGATAATGTTAGGGGAAAGACAGAAAATACCTATATACCAATTGGAGGTGAACTACCTGTAGATTTACCATTACAACAAGATCAAAACCTAATCCAAAATGCATCTGATGATACCTTATATTTGATTGTAAGAGGAAACTTAAGTGCACAGGAACTAGCACAAACTTTAAACCAAAAAGGACATCAAGCAATTGTTGAACAATCAAGTTCTGGTTTGACTTTGTTAAAGGTATTTTTGACTTATCCTCAATCGATTACTTTTACATTAGTTTTGATAATTGCTTTTGGGACTCTGACACTAGCTGACTACATAGCCAAACTGCGTTCTGTAAGTATAGAACGATTGTCAGGTAGAGGGAAATATCAAATTGCTTTGAGAAATATTAGCAAAGATAGTATTTTCTTAATATTGATAGCAAGTATAGTTTATTTAGCGACAGTTTTATTCTTATTCTCTACTAGAACTGTAAACATTTTGTCCTTAAGTCTAGTATTTTATCCTTTGCTTTCTTGGTTATTTCTTTTACTTTTTTTAAATTTCTTTTTATCAAATATTTTTTACCATATTTTACAAAAGCAAGCTCTTAATCTATCCATAAAAGGTAAGGCACATTTGCATCTTGTGTTCATTTTGGTTATTTTGACGCAGTTACTATCTCTTTTAATCGTGATGTATAGCGTTTATGGTGTTGTTAACTTAAATCAACAATTGTCAACATTACAAGTGGGACGAGATGAATGGAGTAAGCATTCTAATTATTTTGCTACTAATGAATTATATACTGGAGAGTCAAATAAAGACAGAGAAGCAGAAGTAGCTTTTTATTCAGAACTTAGTCAAAAAACAAATCTCCTTTATATAGATACAAATTTAGATAGAATTGCTTTTCAAAAGAATTCTTCAGCTAATTCTTATTATCCTACCCCAGATATGGTATCAAATGAAATTCGTGTGAATCGACGTTTTATTGAAACAAGTGGCATTCAGTTGAGTATGGAAGCTCAAGTATTCTTTGAACAAATGGGAGATTTTGATCGTCTCGTTTTAATACCTAAGAATCAAGAATCAAACTTTTCAGAATTACATAAGGCTTGGTTGCGATATGAACAAAAAGGCTTTGCTCCAGACGATGCTCCTGTAAAAAAGAAAGATCCTAATGAGAAAATTGAGATAGCCACTTATCAAGGCGGTGAAAATCTATTTGTTTACCCAATCTTTACTTCGGCTAATTACTTAGTGAATCAAAATGCTTTTGTTCATGAACCAATTATTACTGTGTTTGGCTCTGCTTATGAAAATAGAACAATTCGCCAATTTTCTTTGGCACATTATATTTTTGATAAACCCGAGGTAGTGAAAGAATTGATTTCTAAATACAAGTTAACAGCTAGTATTGGTAGTTTTTCAAATGGCATGTATTCATTTGAAAATAGAATTCAAAAAGTAGAGACAGATAGATTTATATTATTTTTTGCGATGATGATTAGTTTTGTGAGTTCCATTTTATTGATGGTGTTACTAAACACTCTTTACCTCTATCAAGGGCGCAAAACTTATTTCATTGAGAGATTAGCAGGTAAGTCACTTTTTGAAATTCATCATGTTTATTTTTCAATTTTATCTAGTAGCTATATTTTTTGTACTTTATTGTCGGTAATATTAGGCTTTAATTTGTTTGTGATTTCTATTCCTTTGCTCTCATTGCTATTATTTACAGGAATTTTTCTTCTTCAACTGAGACAAGATAAAAAGGCTAATATTTTATATCTAAAAGGAGGTTAGTATGATTGAATTGAAAGATATTTGTAAACAATTTGATGATTATGTTATTTTTAAAGACTTTAATTATCAATTTCATGAAGGTCAGACCTATGCTTTGATAGGTGAGTCTGGAGCAGGCAAAACAACTCTTTTAAATATTATAGGTAAATTAGAAACTGTCCAAAGTGGCTCAGTAGAAGTTGATGGTAAGGACTTAAAACAAATTAAGGAAAAAATCTATTTTAAGGATTATGTAAGCTACTTATTTCAAAATTATGGTTTAATTGAGAATAAGAGTATTAAAGATAATTTAGAACTTGCATTTATTGGGAGAAAAGAAAGCAAAAAAGAACAAGAAGCTCTTATGAGAGAAGCTTTGAAACATGTTCATTTACAATTAGATTTAAAACGTAAGATTTTTACTCTTTCAGGTGGTGAAGCACAGCGTGTCGCAATTGCTAAAATAATGTTGAAAGATTCCCCAATAATCTTAGCAGATGAACCAACAGCCTCTCTTGATAGTAGGAATAGTCGTGAAATTATTGACCTTATTCTTGGATTACGAAATGAAAAACGTACGATTATTATTGCAACTCATGATAGTAGTGTATATGAACGAATGGATCAGGTTGTAGAAATTAGAAAGGAAAAGATATGAAAACAAAATTTAGTTTAACAACAATTTTTTTCCAAGTAATGATTTTTGGTTCTTCTCTCTTTGTAATACTGACTCAGTTTGGCTTACTGCGTCAACCTACAAAGCTAATTATACAGATGATTTGCTTACTAAGTTTGTTATCTTTAGCTATTGCGATTTGGAATTATGTACGTGAAGAAAAAGACTGAACAGATCGGAGAAATCCGGTCTGTTTCTTATTACAAGACTGTGATAGTTTACATTTTTATAACAAAACTCTTAAAGTCTTGCTTGTTTTTGTATTAAATTATAAAATAGAAAGTATAAAAGAATAAAAGAGGTTTTGAAAATGTCTGAAAAACAAATGAAAGTGTTGGGCTGGGTAGCGACCTTTATGTCTGTTATGATGTATGTGTCATATTTCCCACAAATCATGAATAATCTTGCCGGTCAAAAAGGCAACTTCATTCAACCCCTAGTCGCAGCTATCAACTGTAGTCTCTGGGTTTACTATGGTCTTTTCAAGAAGGAAAGAGATATTCCACTTGCAGCTGCTAATGCACCAGGTATCGTTTTTGGTTTAGTAACGGCTATCACAGCTTTGATTTAAAAAGGAGACTGCTTTCAGTCTTTTTATTTTATGAAAATAGATGCTTCATTAAAGTAATTTTTGAATGAGAGTTGAGGGAACAAGTCCAGTTACAGCTAGCTTTACGAGAGTCTTTTATGTTCGTCTCTATCAAAGAAAAAAGTATATCGTTACTATTTTTATAAAATCTTCTCTCTACTTTATAAGATGTTAAAAAGAGTTCAAATGGAACTTTTTTTTTGCTATAATGAAGGAAGAAAAATCAGACAGGAGATCAAGATGTCAGAACCGTTATTTTTACAATCAGTTATGCAAGAAAAAATCTGGGGTGGAACCAAGCTACGTGATGAGTTTGGATACGACATCCCAAGTGAAAAAATCGGAGAATATTGGGCCATCTCAGCCCATCCAAATGGTGTCTCTAAAATTGCCAATGGTCGTTTCGAGGGAACAGATCTAGCTACTTTGTATGCAGAACACCGTGAATTGTTTGGCAATCGTCCAGAACCTGTATTTCCACTTTTGACCAAAATCCTCGATGCCAACGACTGGCTCAGCGTCCAAGTTCACCCAGACGATGCTTATGGACTAGAGCATGAAGGCGAACTCGGAAAAACAGAGTGTTGGTATATCATCGCTGCGGATGAAGGTTCAGAGATTATCTACGGTCACAATGCCAAGTCAAAAGAAGAACTCCGCCAGCAAATCGAAGCTAAAAACTGGGATGGTCTATTAACAAAAGTCCCTGTTAAGGCTGGAGATTTCTTCTATGTGCCAAGTGGGACCATGCATGCTATCGGTGCAGGTATCTTGATTCTTGAAACCCAACAATCTAGTGACACCACCTATCGCGTCTATGACTTTGACCGCAAGGACGACAAGGGCAACTTGCGTGAACTTCACCTTGAAAAATCCATTGATGTCTTGAACATTGGTGAGCCAGCAAATAGCCGTCCTGTGACTGTCAAAGCTGATGATTTGCGTTCCACTCTCCTTGTATCCAATGATTTCTTTGCAGTTTACAAGTGGGAAATTACTGGAGAAGTTGACTTCGAAAAGACAGCTGACTACAGCTTATTGAGTGTCTTAGCTGGTCAAGGTCAACTGACTGTTGACGGAAAAAACTATCCAATCCAAAAAGGCAGCCACTTTATCCTACCAAGTGATGTTGAAGTTTGGACCTTAGAAGGGCAAGGTCTGGAATTGATTGTTAGCCATCCATAAAAAAGAAAGGGCCTGAGTTCACTACTCAAGTCCTTTTTGATTACATAAATTGGGCGATAAAAACCACGATGATGATAATTGGAATGACGAAACGAAGAAGGAAGAGCCATACTTGGAACAGTCCCTGTTTCCATGCTCTTTCATCGAGATGGAGTTCCTCCATAGCAAGTGTCTTCTTAAAGATGTAGCCAGTAAAGAGTGAAAGGCAGAGAGCTCCAAATGGCATAAGGAGATTGGAAACCAAGAAGTCCATAGCGTCAAAGAAGGTCTTCCCAAAGATGTGAACATCCGCCATAACTCCATAGGATAGGGCCGAAGGAATTCCAAAGACAAAGGTCAAGATTCCCAAAATCACACTCCATTTGGTACGCTTGCTGTTGTCCTGATTGGTGATATTACCCACATTGATTTCCAGCATAACGACAGAAGAAGTGACTGTCGCAAAGAGGAAGAGCAAGAGGAAGAGGATGTAGAAAATGGTTCCAAAAGGCATCTTGTCAAAGAGTTGAGGCAGGACGATAAAGAGCAAGCTTGGTCCCCCTTCAGACTGGATATTGAAGGCTGACATGGCTGGGAAAATGGCTAGACCTGCCATGATGGATACTGAGATATTCATGGCTACAATGGAAATCCCTGATTGGACAAGATTGGTTTTCTTGTCCAAGTAGGAAGCGTAGGTCAGCATGGCTGTAACCCCTAGTGAGAGGGCGAAGAACGATTGTCCCAGAGCATAGAGGAGACCAGCACTAGTCAGTTTTGAAAAGTCTGGTTTGAGGAAGTAAAGAACGCCTTCCATGGCATTTGGCAAACTGAGAGAGCGCCCGATGATGATAACAAAGATGATAAAGAGCAGGGGCATCATAATCTTGGATGCTCTTTCAATCCCTTTCTGAACACCACGTGATACAATAAAGATATTCAACAGGATAAAGGCTGCTTGAGCTCCTAGGGCAATGGCTGGATTTGAAATGATTGAAGTAAATAACTGAGCATAATCACCCGTTCCACCAAGTTGGAACAATTTTCCAAACTCAATGCCTAGATAAACCAGAATCCATCCCCCAATAACACTGTAAAACGATAAGAGGATAAAGAGGGCAAAGGCACCAATCCAACCGATGAAGTTGTACTTGCTATTCTTGCCGAGTTTTCCAAAGGTTTTGATTGCTGAGACACCAGCGCTTCGGCCGAGGGCAAATTCTGCAAGCAAAAGGGGGAAACCGATTAGAATAGTGGAGATGAGAAAGACCAGTAAAAAGCCTCCTCCGCCATTAGCAGCAGTCATATAGGGGAATTTCCAAACGGCACCAAGTCCGATGGCTGAACCAGCAGATGCTAGGATAAAGCCCAATTTAGAACCCCATTGCGATTTTTCAGACATAGTTAAACTCCTAAAATTAGTGTTACAAAAGAAAAAGCTACTGCCCTTGGCAACTAGCCTCATAAGTACTCAAAATGAGCGTTTCTTTTGATTGATAGACTTGACTATCCTATCATGTTTTCTAAGGTCTGTCAAGAAAACCATTTTCATGTTATGATAAAGTAAAAAAATTCGCAAAAACGCTTGACTCTGACCTAAGGGGAGGGGTTATACTATCATTGTAAGGAGGAAATCATGTACCATATAAAAGAAGCTGCGCAGCTTTCGGGAGTCTCTGTCAAGACCCTGCACCACTACGATAAGATAGGACTCTTAGTTCCTTTAAAGTCGGGAAACGGCTATCGAACCTACAGTCAGGAGGATTTGGAGCGACTTCAGGTCATTCTTTACTACAAATATCTAGGCTTTTCTTTAGAAAAAATAGCAGAGCTATTAAAGGAAGAAAGGACAGATTTATTGCCTCATTTGACTAGGCAGTTGGACTATTTGACTCAAGAAAGGGAACATCTGGATACCTTGATTTCAACCTTGCAGAAAACCATTCAAGAACAAAAAGGAGAAAGAGAAATGAGCATTGAGGAAAAATTCACTGGATTTAACTACCAAGACCATCAAAAATACCACCAAGAGGCGGTAGAGAAATATGGACAAGAAGTCATGGATCAAGCGCTGGAGCGCCAGAAAGGTCACGAAGACGAGGCTACTACTGCCTTCAACCAAGTTTTTCAAGCCTTGGCACAAAATCTTCAAGCTGGTCTACCGATAACAGCGTCTGAAAACCAAGAAGAAGCAGACAAACTCTTGCAAGCCATCCGTACTTATGGATTTGACTGCTCTATCGAGGTCTTTGGTTATATTGGAAAAGGCTACGTCTATAATCCAGAGTTTAAGGAAAACATTGATAAATTTGGTTCTGGAACAGCCCAGTATACATCAGATGTTATTGCCCACTATGTCCAAACTCAGACAAAATAAAATCGGAGGAGTATTCTTCCGATTTTTACTAAATTCAAGTACTACTTGCTTAATAATTTTTCTACCACATTTAGTTTTCGCATGGTCAAATCTACATTGAAAAGTTTTTCAAGATAGTTAGTATTGAGCTTTTTTTGTTTTGCAGTTCTAGGGAGATAGAGGTAGAGACAGTGATTACCGACACAAATTTCTTCTTCGCCGTAATCCATTTTTAATTTTTCTAAAGGGAGACTTTGAATAGGTTCTTGATAAAAAATCACGTGTACACGGTCATAAAGATAGTGTTCTCCAAACGGATTTTCTTGGACAATGTTTTTAAAAATATCCTTATTCTTAATGATTATTTTGAGATCGGCTCCAATCTTTTCCTTTATTAGAGTATGAACCTGTTCTCGTATTTCTTCGAGAGCTAAGTTACTTTCAAGAATAATATTTCCACTTTGAATATAAGTTCGAACTTGTTGAAAACCAGCTTCTGTCAAGATATCTACTAGATAAGACATTTTAGGGATAGCATTTTTTCCATTAGGAGTAACTCCCCTTAACAAGATAATATGTTCCAAAGGACTTCCTTTCTTTTGGGGCGGATTGTTCCGTTTAGTAATGTATATTTAGATTGGGTTTGATCCTGCAACCCAGCCGGTACAGAGGGCAGAAGTGATGTTAAACCCACCCGTGTGGGCATTGATATCCAGTACCTCGCCAGCAAAGTGGAGTCCAGGTACCAGCTTACTTTCTAGAGTTTTGGGATTGATTTCCTTGAGACTGACGCCCCCTTTGGTAACAAAGGACTTGGCAAGGGACATTTTGCCAGTCACAGGGATTTTGAGGGCTTTGATAGACTGGAGAAGTTGTTCACCTTCCTTTTCAGTAAGCTGCTTGACTTTTTCAGGATAGCCTTGTACAAAAAATTCTGCCAAACGTTCTGGAAGCAAAGTTTTTAAGGCATTTTTCAAGGATTTTTCCCGATTTTCTTCTAGAAATGCTACCAAGTCCTTCTCAGAAAGTTGAGGCAAAACATCCAGTGAGAGAACTTCCCCACCCTTGACAAAACTAGACATACGCAGGGCAGCAGGGCCTGACAAACCAAAGTGGGTAAAGAGCAGATCGTGAGTGATGACATGCTTACCATAGCTTAGGGTTACATCGTCTAGTGAAATCCCCTGAAGTGCTTTGTGTGGAAAATCCGTTAATAATGGACTTTCAGCAGCCTCAAGTTCGGTAATGGTGTGTTTAAAATGACGGGCAATCTCATGTCCAAAACCAGTCGAACCAGTGGAAGGATAGGATTTTCCACCAGTTGTGACAATCAGTTTATCACAAGTGAAGATTTGGTCAGCTGATTTAAGAACAAATTGGTCATCCACCTTTTTAACCGAAACAATTTCTGTTTGAGTAGCAACTTGACCACCGAGCTCAGTGATTTTCTTTTCCAAGGCTTCAATAATGGTACGAGACTTGTCACTAGCAGGAAAGACGCGTCCGTGGTCCTCGACCTTGAGTTTAACCCCATTTTCAGTAAAAAAGTTGATGATATCATGGTTATCAAACTGGGAGAAGACACTGTATAAAAAGCGTCCATTTCCAGGAATTCCAGCTAGCAGGTCATCCAAACTACCATTGTTGGTTACATTGCAACGACCACCACCAGTACCAGCTAATTTTTTTCCGAGTTTCCGATTTTTTTCGATGAGAAGAGTTTTCTGACCATAAAAGCTACTGGAAATGGTAGCCATCATGCCCGCAGGCCCTCCACCGATGACAATAGTATCAAAATGTTTCATAGATCTATTGTACCACAAAAAACAAGAGATGCTCGACATCTCTTGTTGCTAATGATCTTAGTTGATTTCATATCCCATCAACAAACCGCCATCTTCTGCATAGAAACTGCAGAGACCAGATGTCGGGAGAATTTTAATATCCGCCTGTGGGAAGGTTTCGCGAATTCGCTCTGAGAGCTGTTGACAACATTTCTCGTTATTACGTTGGGCCATGACGATACGGCCACCAGTATATCCTGCTTTTACTAACTCTTCATAGGTTGCCTGAATCGCTTTCTTTGCTCCTCTTGCTTTTTGTAGCAATTCAAGGGTTCCAGTTTCACTAGCTTCTCCAACCATACGGATATTGAGAAGGCCAACGACCGTACCGATAAGCTTGCTC
Source organism: Streptococcus sp. 596553 (assembly GCF_900411395.1). Taxonomy (GTDB): domain Bacteria; phylum Bacillota; class Bacilli; order Lactobacillales; family Streptococcaceae; genus Streptococcus; species Streptococcus mitis_BA. The sequence goes on from NZ_OXCQ01000001.1 coordinate 79,155, forward strand.
AAACGGCCGTTCTTCACCAAGTTATCGACTTTGGCTAGGACAAAAAGTAACTTGGTTTTTTCTTGATAGGCAGTGATAGCTTCAACAACTTCCTCAAAAGATAAGCCCTGGTCAACCAAGTCATTTAATTTTTCTACGAGCAAGTCAACTTCACCGCCAGCAGACAAACTATCAATCACATGAATCTTAGTATCAGGATGTTCTTCCAGATAAATATTTTTTGCTAGTTGAGCACTATTGTGGCTGCCAGAGAGAGTACCTGTGATGGTTACTAGGAAAATATTTTTGGCACCTTCAAATACTTGCAAATAATCATCTGGGCTTGGACAAGCTGATTTTGAAGCTTCTGCAGTTGCATACATGGTTTCCATCATTTGGTCAATATCAAGACTGGCATCATCAACAAAGACCTGATCAGCTACTTGAATGGTTAAGGGGACACTTACAAAGGTTGTATCAATAGCTGGTGTCTCCAGCTGACGATAATCACAACCAGAGTCAGCAATAATCTTCCAAGTCATAGAAATTCTCCATCTTTGTCAGTTATACATTGACAAAGGTTCTGTCTTTTTTTACAATTATATCATGAAAACCCTTGAAACAAAAGCATCATCCGTCTGTTGTGACAAGTAGAAAGAAAATGTTATGTCTGAACGTAGAATCTCTGAAAAGTCTCTTGAAAATCTCAGAAAATCAAACCAAGAATCCAATTTATTAACCAGAGAAGCCATTGAAACAGCCCTCTTGCAACTCTTGGAAAAAAAAGACTTGACCAAGATTAGTATTTCTGAATTGGTCAAACGTGCAGGCGTTTCGCGTGCAGCCTTTTATCGCAATTATGATTCCAAAGAGGAGATTTTAGAGAGCGTCTTTAAAAGAACTGTCCATAATATCATGGAACAGTTGCATCATTATGATTTAAAGACAGACCTTTATCTGGTCTGGGTTCACCTTTTCCGGGAGGCCAGAAAGGAAGCCAGAGTGATTCAACTGGCCTTGGATTACCATCTGGAAAAAATCTTTGTCCAAGCCATGCAGGAATTTCTAGAAAAATACCATGGAAAATCAAAAGGTGTCAGCTCTTATCTTCATTCCTTTTGGAGCTCGGCCATCGTCTCTGTCCTTCTAAAATGGATCAAGGATGGCATGAAGGTACCTGCTGAAAAGATAGCGGATTTAGGTTTACCATTTTTTAAAAAATAGAGAAAAAGGAGAAGAGATATGACTGAAAAGAGACTGGCCTGGGATGAGTATTTTGCAGCCCAAGCCCTACTAATTGCCAATCGTTCCACTTGTAAACGCGCTAAAGTGGGTGCAATTCTGGTTAAGGATAATAAGGTGATTTCCACTGGTTACAATGGTTCGGTGTCAGGTACCGAGCATTGTATTGATCACGAATGTCTGGTCATCGAAGGCCACTGTGTTCGCACCCTTCACGCTGAGGTCAATGCTATCCTTCAAGGTGCAGAACGCGGTGTTCCTAAAGGCTTTACAGCCTATGTGACCCACTTTCCTTGTCTAAACTGTACAAAACAATTGCTTCAGGTCGGCTGCAAGCGCGTGGTTTATATCAACCAGTACCGAATGGACGACTACGCCCAATACCTTTATCAAGAAAAAGGGACAGAATTAACCCATTTACCACTTGAGACAGTACAGGTAGCTCTTAAAGAGGCTGATTTAATGTAAAAATTATCAAAAATAAATGGTTTAGAAAGATTTTTAAACCGTTTTTTGGTATAATAAGAAGAATAAATTGAAAGAAGGAATTCCAAAAATGGGAAAAATTGAAGTTATTAATCACCCGCTGATTCAACACAAATTGTCAATCTTGCGTCGTACAGATACTTCTACAAAAGCTTTTCGTGAGCTAGTAGATGAGATTGCAATGTTGATGGGGTATGAAGTACTTCGTGATCTTCCACTAGAAGATGTGGAAATCGAAACACCAATTACAAAAACAGTTCAAAAACAATTGGCTGGTAAGAAATTGGCCATCGTTCCAATCTTGCGTGCAGGTATCGGGATGGTTGATGGTCTCTTGAGCTTGGTTCCAGCTGCTAAAGTTGGTCACATCGGTATGTACCGTGATGAAGAAACGCTTCAACCAGTTGAGTACTTGGTAAAATTGCCTGAAGATATTGACCAACGTCAAATTTTTGTGGTAGACCCAATGTTGGCAACAGGTGGATCAGCAATCTTGGCCGTTGATTCGCTTAAAAAACGTGGCGCATCAAATATCAAATTTGTCTGCCTTGTATCTGCTCCAGAAGGTGTAAAAGCCCTTCAAGAAGCTCATCCAGATGTAGAAATCTTTACAGCAGCCTTGGATGAACGCTTAAACGAACACGGTTATATCGTTCCAGGTCTTGGAGATGCTGGGGATCGCTTGTTCGGTACAAAATAAAATTAAAAAGAGATTGACTTGGAAAAGAAGTTCCAGTCACGAAAGGAGGTTGAGTTTTTGTTTCTGTCTGATGAAAACAGAGCAAAAATTTGACCTTTTTTGACCAAGATATTATAATAGTCTTATCTTCAGTCATTTGACCAACAAAATTAAAACTCAAAAGGAGAAATAAATGATTCCTGTAGTTATTGAACAAACAAGCCGTGGAGAACGTTCCTACGATATTTACTCACGTCTTCTCAAAGACCGCATCATTATGCTGACTGGTCCAGTTGAAGACAATATGGCTAACTCTGTTATTGCCCAGTTGCTTTTCTTGGATGCCCAAGATAGTACAAAAGATATTTACCTTTATGTCAATACACCTGGTGGTTCTGTTTCAGCTGGTTTGGCGATCGTTGACACCATGAACTTTATTAAGGCTGATGTCCAAACAATCGTTATGGGTATGGCTGCATCTATGGGGACGGTTATTGCATCAAGTGGAGCAAAAGGCAAACGTTTCATGCTTCCAAATGCTGAATACATGATTCACCAACCAATGGGAGGTACAGGTGGTGGTACCCAACAAACCGATATGGCGATCGCTGCAGAACACTTGCTTAAAACTCGTAATACCTTGGAAAAAATCTTGGCTGAAAATTCAGGTCAGTCAATGGAAAAAGTCCATGCAGATGCAGAACGTGATAACTGGATGAGCGCCCAAGAAACACTTGAATATGGCTTTATTGATGAAATCATGGCCAACAATTCATTGAACTAATGATTAGAGAAGGCAAACTCGACTGGGTTTGCTTTTTTTGGTATAATAGGGGGAGATTTCTTAGAAAGAGGATTTATCATGTTTGAAAAAGTCAATCGATCTGGCTTGATTATCTATCTTTACTATAATCGTGATGCCAAAAAACTGCAGGATTATGGAGATATTACCTATCATTCCAAGAAACATCGTTACTTACAACTCTATGTTCCAACTCAAGAAGTGGAGCAATTGGTCGGGCGCTTGAGCAAGGAAAAATTTATAAAAAAAGTCAGAGTTTGTCATATCCAAGAGCTGGAAACACCCTTTGTTGGCAACCTTTACCGAGAAGAAAACGTTATCAGATAAAAAATTAAAGAAAAGTGTTGACAATTTTCTGATAATTCGGTATATTCTTAACAGACTATTTAAGAAATAAGGAGACAAAAAAAGATGAAGAAAAAATTTGCCCTATCGTTTGTGGCGCTTGCAAGTGTAGCACTTCTTGCAGCCTGTGGAGAAGTGAAGTCTGGAGCAGTCAACACTACTGGTAACTCAGTAGAGGAAAAAACAATCAAAATCGGATTTAACTTCGAAGAAACTGGTGCCGTAGCAGCCTACGGAACATCTGAACAAAAAGGTGCCCAACTTGCTGTTGATGAAATCAATGCCGCAGGTGGTATCGATGGAAAACAAATCGAAGTAGTCGATAAAGATAACAAGTCTGAAACAGCTGAGGCGGCTTCAGTAACAACTAACCTTGTAACTCAATCTAAAGTATCAGCAATCGTAGGACCTGCGACATCTGGTGCAACTGCAGCCGCGGTAGCAAACGCTACAAAAGCAGGTGTTCCATTGATCTCACCAAGTGCGACGCAAGATGGATTGACTAAAGGTCAAGATTACCTCTTTATCGGAACTTTCCAAGATAGCTTCCAAGGAAAAATTATCTCAAACTATGTTTCTGAAAAATTAAATGCTAAGAAAGTGGTTCTTTACACTGACAATGCCAGTGACTATGCTAAAGGGATTGCTAAATCTTTCCGCGAATCCTACAAGGGTGAGATCGTTGCAGATGAAACTTTCGTAGCAGGTGACACAGACTTCCAAGCAGCCCTTACAAAAATGAAAGGGAAAGATTTTGATGCTATCATCGTCCCTGGTTACTACACTGAAGCTGGTAAAATTGTAAACCAAGCGCGTGGTATGGGAATTGACAAACCAATCGTTGGTGGTGATGGATTCAACGGTGAAGAGTTTGTACAACAAGCAACTGCTGAAAAAGCATCAAACATCTACTTTATCTCAGGCTTCTCAACTACTGTAGAAGTTTCAGCTAAAGCAAAAGCATTCCTTGATGCATACCGTGCTAAGTACAATGAAGAGCCTTCAACATTTGCAGCCTTGGCTTATGACTCAGTTCACCTTGTAGCAAACGCAGCAAAAGGTGCTAAAAACTCTGGTGAAATCAAGGATAACCTTGCTAAAACAAAAGATTTTGAAGGTGTAACTGGTCAAACAAGCTTTGATGCAGACCACAACACAGTCAAAACTGCTTACATGATGACCATGAACAATGGTAAGGTTGAAGCAGCAGAAGTTGTAAAACCATAATAGAAAATGTTGAAATAGGGAATGAGACTCGGACTCACTCCCTGTTTCGATGTTTAAGAACCTATCAAAAAGTGAGGGAAAACCCTCGGAATTATAAATAGAAAGAGTGAATCTTATGCTCCAACAACTAGTAAATGGTTTGATTCTAGGTAGTGTTTACGCGCTGTTAGCACTAGGATATACCATGGTTTACGGAATTATCAAGCTCATCAACTTCGCCCATGGTGATATTTATATGATGGGAGCCTTTATCGGTTATTTCTTGATCAATTCTTTCCAAATGAATTTCTTTGTAGCTCTTATTGTAGCGATGCTAGCGACAGCTATTCTTGGTGTCGTGATTGAGTTCCTTGCTTACCGACCTTTGCGTCACTCTACTCGTATTGCTGTTTTGATTACAGCTATTGGGGTTTCTTTCCTATTGGAGTATGGCATGGTCTATCTGGTTGGTGCCAATACTCGTGCCTTTCCTCAAGCGATTCAAACAGTTCGCTATGATTTGGGACCAGTTAGCCTAACAAACGTGCAGTTAATGATCCTGGCCATTTCCTTGATTTTGATGATTTTGTTACAGGTCATTGTCCAAAAGACTAAGATGGGGAAAGCCATGCGTGCTGTATCTGTAGATAGCGATGCGGCACAATTGATGGGGATCAATGTAAACCGTACGATCAGCTTTACCTTCGCTTTGGGTTCAGCTCTTGCGGGCGCGGCTGGTGTTCTGATTGCCCTCTATTATAACTCTCTTGAGCCTTTGATGGGGGTTACTCCAGGTCTTAAGTCTTTCGTTGCTGCAGTACTTGGTGGTATCGGAATTATTCCTGGTGCGGCTCTTGGTGGCTTTGTGATTGGTCTATTGGAAACCTTTGCGACAGCCTTTGGAATGTCAGACTTCCGTGATGCTATTGTTTATGGAATTTTGTTGTTGATCTTGATTGTCCGCCCAGCTGGTATCCTTGGTAAAAATGTGAAAGAGAAGGTGTAAGCGATGAAAGAAAATTTAAAAGTTAATATTCTATGGTTACTCCTTTTGTTAGCTGGCTATGGCTTGATTAGTGTACTGGTTTCAGTCGGAGTACTCAACCTATTCTATGTACAGATTTTACAACAAATTGGAATTAATATTATTCTGGCTGTTGGTCTCAACTTAATCGTTGGTTTTTCAGGACAATTTTCACTTGGTCATGCTGGTTTCATGGCGATTGGTGCCTATGCCGCTGCTATTATTGGATCTAAATCACCAACCTACGGTGCCTTCTTTGGAGCCATGCTGATAGGTGCTTTGCTTTCAGGGGCAGTTGCCTTGCTTGTCGGAATTCCAACCTTACGCTTGAAGGGGGACTATCTTGCGGTAGCGACTCTAGGTGTTTCTGAAATTATCCGTATCTTTATCATCAATGGTGGAAGCCTTACAAATGGTGCAGCAGGTATCTTAGGGATTCCTAACTTTACAACTTGGCAAATGGTTTACTTCTTTGTCGTGATTACAACCATTGCAACCTTGAACTTCTTGCGTAGTCCAATTGGTCGTTCAACCCTCTCCGTTCGTGAAGATGAAATCGCTGCTGAGTCAGTTGGGGTTAATACGACTAAAATTAAAATTATCGCCTTTGTCTTTGGTGCTATTACTGCAAGTATTGCAGGATCACTTCAGGCAGGATTTATCGGTTCAGTTGTACCGAAAGATTACACCTTCATCAACTCAATCAACGTTTTGATCATTGTTGTATTTGGTGGGCTTGGTTCCATTACAGGTGCCATCGTTTCAGCTATTGTTCTTGGAATTTTGAATATGCTTCTCCAAGATGTTGCCAGCGTGCGTATGATTATTTATGCTTTGGCCTTGGTATTGGTAATGATTTTCAGACCAGGTGGACTCCTTGGAACATGGGAATTGAGCCTATCGCGTTTCTTTAAAAAATCTAAGAAGGAGGAACAAAACTAATGGCATTACTTGAAGTAAAACAGTTAACCAAACATTTTGGCGGTCTAACAGCTGTTGGAGATGTGACTCTTGAATTGAACGAAGGGGAATTGGTTGGACTAATCGGTCCAAATGGAGCTGGGAAAACTACTCTTTTCAATCTTTTGACCGGTGTTTATGAACCAAGCGAGGGAACAGTAACCCTAGATGGTCACCTTTTGAATGGAAAGTCACCTTATAAGATTGCTTCTTTGGGACTTGGACGTACATTCCAAAATATCCGTCTCTTTAAAGATTTAACAGTTTTAGACAATGTTTTGATTGCTTTTGGTAACCATCACAAACAACATGTTTTTGCTAGTTTCTTACGCTTACCAGCTTTTTACAAGAGTGAAAAAGAATTAAAGGCTAAAGCTTTGGAATTGCTGAAAATTTTTGATTTAGATGGTGATGCAGAAACGCTTGCTAAAAACCTTGCCTACGGACAACAACGTCGTTTGGAAATTGTTCGTGCCCTCGCTACAGAACCTAAAATTCTCTTTTTAGATGAACCAGCCGCAGGTATGAATCCGCAGGAAACAGCAGAATTGACTGAGTTAATTCGTCGTATCAAAGATGAATTTAAAATTACAATCATGCTGATTGAACACGATATGAATCTGGTCATGGAAGTTACAGAACGCATCTACGTACTTGAATACGGTCGTTTAATTGCTCAAGGAACTCCAGACGAAATTAAGACCAATAAACGTGTTATCGAAGCTTATCTAGGAGGTGAAGCCTAATGTCTATGTTAAAAGTTGATAATCTTTCTGTGCATTACGGCATGATCCAAGCAGTCCGTGATGTAAGCTTTGAAGTGAATGAAGGAGAAGTTGTTTCCCTTATCGGTGCCAATGGTGCTGGTAAAACAACCATTCTCCGTACCTTGTCTGGTTTAGTTAGACCAAGTTCAGGAAAGATTGAATTTTTAGGTCAAGAAATCCAAAAGATGCCAGCTCAGAAAATCGTGGCAGGTGGTCTTTCACAAGTACCAGAAGGACGTCACGTCTTCCCTGGCTTGACTGTTATGGAAAATCTTGAAATGGGAGCTTTCTTAAAGAAAAATCGTGAAGAAAATCAAGCTAATTTGAAGAAGGTTTTCTCACGCTTTCCTCGTCTTGAAGAACGCAAGAACCAAGATGCAGCCACTCTTTCAGGAGGAGAACAACAAATGCTTGCCATGGGACGTGCTCTTATGTCAACACCAAAACTTCTTCTCTTAGATGAACCATCAATGGGACTTGCCCCAATCTTTATCCAAGAGATTTTTGATATCATTCAAGATATTCAGAAGCAAGGAACAACCGTCCTCTTGATTGAACAAAATGCCAATAAAGCACTCGCAATCTCTGACCGAGGCTATGTACTGGAAACAGGGAAAATCGTTCTATCAGGAACAGGAAAAGAACTCGCCTCATCAGAAGAAGTCAGAAAAGCATATCTGGGTGGCTAAAAAGGTCCGGGGGACCTTTTTAGTCGGCAGATGAAGATTACGAAGTAATAATCATTATAGTCCAGTGGACCTTTTTAGTCGGTAGATGGAGATTGCGAAGTAATCTTCGCATAGTCTGGGAGACTAGTTTAGGTTGCGGATGGAAATTACGAAGTAATCATCATTATAGTCCAGTGGACCTTTTTAGTCGGCATATTTAGATTGCAAAGCAATATTCATCTACATTGAAAGCTTAATTTCTAATAATTGAAAAAATCGAATGAAAGGTATCTTGCTTTCATTCACAGAGCTCGATTTTAGAGCTCTTTTTGCTAGCTTATTCATACTTTTCTGAATTTTGAAAAAGAAATGTAAGCGTTTGATAGATTTACAAAAAGATTGTATAATAGGGATAAGAATAGAAAAGGAGAAGTCTCATGGCAGTTAAAGATTTTATGACCCGCAAGGTAGTGTACATTAGTCCGGATACAACAGTATCTCATGCAGCAGATTTGATGAGAGAGCAAGGGTTGCACCGCTTGCCTGTTATCGAAAATGATCAATTAGTTGGTTTGGTAACTGAGGGAACCATTGCCCAAGCTAGTCCATCAAAAGCAACCAGTCTTTCTATCTATGAGATGAATTATCTTCTGAATAAGACAAAAGTAAAAGATGTCATGATTCGCGATGTTGTCACTGTCTCAGGCTATGCCAGTCTTGAGGATGCAACTTATCTGATGTTGAAAAACAAGATTGGTATTCTTCCTGTCGTAGATAACCATCAAGTCTATGGGGTTATTACAGATCGTGACGTTTTCCAAGCCTTTCTTGAAATTGCTGGCTATGGAGAAGAAGGAATTCGTGTGCGCTTTGTTACGGAAAATGAAGTTGGCGTTCTTGGTAAGATTGTTTCTCTAATCGTTGAAGAAAATTTGAATATCTCCCATACAGTCAATATTCCGCGTAAGGATGGTAAGGTGATTATCGAAGTGCAAATCGATGGATCAATTGATTTACCAGCCTTGAAAGAAAAATTTGAAGCAAATGGTATTCAAGTGGAAGAAATCACTCGCACTTCAGCAAAAGTCTTGTAAGAAGGGAAGCCGAAAGGCTTCTTTTTTCATAAAAAAGGGATTATAGCAAAAGATGGAAAGAAATGATAAAATATGCTATAATGAAATGATGTAAAAAAGGAGTATTTATGGACATTTCAGTAATCCGTCAGAAAATTGACGCAAATCGTGAAAAATTAGCTTCTTTCAGGGGGTCTCTTTGACCTAGAAGGTCTAGAGGAAGAGATTGCCATCTTGGAAAACAAGATGACAGAACCTGATTTTTGGAACGATAATATCGCGGCCCAAAAAACGTCGCAAGAATTAAATGAATTAAAAAACACCTATAACACCTTCCACAAAATGGAAGAGTTGCAGGATGAAGTCGAAATTTTATTGGACTTTTTAGCAGAAGACGATTCAGTGCATGATGAACTGGTCGAACAGTTATCAGAACTTGATAAGATGATGACCAGCTACGAGATGACGCTTCTCTTGTCAGAACCTTATGACCACAACAATGCCATCTTGGAAATTCATCCAGGATCTGGTGGTACTGAGGCGCAGGACTGGGGCGATATGTTGCTGCGTATGTATACTCGTTATGGCAATGCTAAAGGCTTTAAAGTAGAAGTATTGGATTATCAAGCAGGTGATGAGGCTGGTATTAAGTCGGTAACCTTATCATTTGAAGGGCCTAATGCCTATGGTCTTCTCAAGTCAGAAATGGGTGTGCACCGTTTGGTGCGAATTTCGCCGTTCGACTCTGCCAAACGTCGCCATACCTCTTTCACATCTGTAGAAGTGATGCCTGAGTTGGACGATACCATTGAAGTGGAAATCCGGGAAGATGACATCAAGATGGATACCTTCCGTTCAGGTGGTGCCGGTGGACAAAACGTCAACAAGGTTTCAACAGGTGTACGTTTAACCCACATTCCAACTGGAATTGTTGTCCAATCAACAGTGGATCGGACCCAGTATGGAAATAGAGATCGTGCCATGAAGATGTTGCAGGCTAAGCTCTATCAAATGGAGCAAGAGAAGAAGGCTGCGGAGGTAGATTCTCTCAAGGGTGAGAAAAAAGAAATCACATGGGGAAGCCAAATCCGTTCTTATGTCTTCACACCTTATACTATGGTAAAAGATCACCGAACTAGCTTTGAAGTTGCTCAGGTAGATAAGGTTATGGATGGGGACCTAGATGGTTTTATCGATGCCTATCTCAAGTGGCGAATTAGCTAATATAGAAAGGAAGTAACATGTCAATCATTGAAATGAGAGATGTCGTCAAAAAATACGACAACGGAACGACTGCCCTACGCGGTGTTTCGGTCAGTGTTCAACCAGGGGAATTTGCTTACATCGTAGGACCTTCAGGAGCAGGGAAGTCAACTTTTATTCGTTCTCTATATCGTGAAGTAAAAATCGATAAAGGAAGCCTATCAGTTGCTGGTTTTAATCTGGTTAAGATCAAAAAGAAAGATGTCCCGCTTCTACGTCGTAGTGTTGGGGTTGTCTTCCAGGATTATAAACTGTTGCCAAAGAAAACTGTTTATGAGAATATTGCATACGCTATGGAAGTAATCGGGGAAAATCGCCGTAATATCAAAAAACGAGTGATGGAAGTTTTGGACTTGGTTGGCTTGAAGCATAAGGTTCGTTCTTTCCCAAATGAACTCTCAGGTGGGGAGCAACAGCGGATTGCGATTGCGCGTGCCATTGTAAATAATCCCAAAGTACTGATAGCCGATGAACCGACAGGAAACCTGGATCCTGACAATTCATGGGAAATTATGAATCTCTTGGAACGGATTAACCTACAAGGGACAACTATTTTGATGGCGACTCATAATAGCCAGATTGTAAATACCTTGCGCCACCGTGTCATTGCCATTGAAAATGGCCGTGTCGTTCGTGACGAATCAAAAGGAGAGTATGGATACGATGATTAGTAGATTTTTTCGCCATTTATTTGAAGCCTTAAAAAGTTTGAAACGAAATGGTTGGATGACAGTAGCTGCTGTCAGTTCAGTCATGATTACTTTGACCTTGGTGGCAATATTTGCATCTGTTATTTTCAATACAGCGAAACTAGCTACAGATATTGAAAATAATGTCCGTGTAGTAGTTTATATCCGAAAGGATGTGGAAGATAACAGTCAGACAATTGAAAAAGAAGGTCAAACTGTTACAAATAATGACTACCACAAGGTATATGATTCTTTGAAGAACATGTCTACGGTTAAAAGTGTTACCTTTTCAAGTAAAGAAGAACAATATGAAAAGTTAACCGAGACAATGGGAGATAACTGGAAAATCTTTGAAGGAGATGCCAATCCTCTCTATGATGCCTATATTGTAGAGGCAAATACTCCAAATGATGTAAAAACTATAGCCGAAGATGCTAAAAAAATTGAAGGTGTCTCTGAGGTTCAAGATGGCGGTGCCAATACAGAAAGACTCTTCAAGTTAGCTTCATTTATCCGTGTTTGGGGACTAGGGATTGCTGCTTTGTTAATTTTTGTCGCAGTTTTCTTGATTTCAAATACCATTCGTATTACCATTATTTCCCGCAGTCGCGAAATTCAAATCATGCGCTTGGTCGGAGCTAAAAACAGTTATATCCGTGGACCGTTCTTGTTAGAGGGAGCCTTTATCGGTTTATTGGGAGCTATCGCACCATCTGTTTTGGTCTTTATTGTTTATCAAATGGTTTACCAATCTGTCAATAAATCGTTGGTAGGGCAAAATCTATCCATGATTAGTCCAGATTTATTTAGTCCGTTGATGATTGCCCTACTATTTGTGATTGGAATTTTTATTGGTTCACTGGGGTCAGGAATTTCCATGCGCAGATTCTTGAAGATTTAGGTAAAATAATTATTTTTATGAGGAGGTTGTAAAATCTCCTTTTTTGCTACAAGAGTTTTTGAAAAGGGACTTCTAATACTCAATGGAAATCAAAGAGCAAACTAGGTAGCTCGCCACAGGATGCTCAAAATACTGATTTGAGGTTGTAGATAAGACTGACGAAGTCAGTCACATGTATACGGTAAGACGACGCTGACGTGGTTTGAAGAGATTTTCGAAGAGTATAAAGAAGTTCCCCAGAGAAGACTTCTTGATGGCTAATTTGAACTTGAAATTTGGCACTAGAAAATTTTTTGAAAAAAGTGTAATTTTTTTTGTAAAAGCCTTTACAAAAAAAATTAAAGTGGTATAATTAAATCATAAAAGGTGCAAACGTTTTCGTAAAACGTTTGCCTAAATAAAAATAAAGGAGATTTGAATGATGAAAGATACATTCAAAAATGTCTTGTCTTTCGAATTTTGGCAAAAATTCGGTAAGGCTTTGATGGTGGTTATCGCGGTTATGCCGGCTGCTGGTTTGATGATTTCAATCGGTAAGTCTATCGTGATGATTAACCCTAACTTTGCTCCACTCGTTATTACTGGTGGTGTCTTAGAGCAAATCGGTTGGGGGGTTATCGGTAACCTTCATATTTTGTTTGCCCTAGCCATTGGAGGAAGCTGGGCTAAAGAACGTGCTGGTGGTGCTTTCGCCGCTGGTCTTGCTTTCATCTTGATTAACCGTATCACTGGTACAATCTTTGGTGTATCAGGCGATATGTTGAAAAATCCAGATGCTATGGTAACTACTTTCTTTGGTGGTTCAATCAAAGTTGCTGATTACTTTATCAGTGTTCTTGAAGCTCCAGCCTTGAACATGGGTGTATTCGTAGGGATTATCTCAGGTTTTGTAGGGGCAACTGCTTACAACAAATACTACAACTTCCGTAAACTTCCTGATGCACTTTCATTCTTCAACGGGAAACGTTTCGTACCATTTGTAGTTATCCTTCGTTCAGCAATCGCTGCAATTCTACTTGCTGCCTTCTGGCCAGTAGTTCAAACAGGTATCAATAGCTTTGGTATCTGGATTGCCAACTCACAAGAAACTGCTCCAATCCTTGCACCATTCTTGTATGGTACATTGGAACGTTTGCTCTTGCCATTTGGTCTTCACCACATGTTGACTATCCCAATGAACTATACAGCTCTTGGTGGTACTTATGACATTTTAACTGGTGCAGCTAAAGGTACTCAAGTATTTGGTCAAGACCCACTATGGCTTGCATGGGTAACAGACCTTGTTAACCTTAAAGGTACAGATGCAAGTCACTACCAACAATTGTTAGATACTGTTCACCCAGCTCGTTTCAAAGTTGGACAAATGATCGGTTCATTCGGTATCTTGATGGGTGTGATTGTGGCTATCTACCGTAATGTCGATGCTGATAAGAAACATCAATATAAAGGTATGATGATTGCGACAGCTCTTGCAACATTCTTGACAGGGGTTACTGAACCAATCGAATACATGTTCATGTTTGTAGCAACACCTATGTATCTTGTTTACTCACTTGTTCAAGGTGCTGCCTTCGCTATGGCTGACGTAGTAAACCTACGTGTCCACTCATTCGGTTCAATTGAATTCTTGACTCGTACACCACTAGCAATTAATGCTGGTATTGGTATGGATCTCGTTAACTTTATCTGGGTAACTGTTCTCTTTGCTGTAATCATGTACTTTATCGCAAACTTCATGATTCAAAAATTCAACTACGCAACTCCAGGGCGTAACGGAAACTACGAAACTGCTGAAGGTTCAGAAGAATCTAGCAGCGAAGTGAAAGTTGCAGCAGGCTCTCAAGCTGTAAACATTATCAACCTTCTTGGTGGACGTGCAAACATCGTTGATGTTGACGCATGTATGACTCGTCTTCGTGTAACTGTTAAAGATGCAGATAAAGTAGGAAATGCAGAGCAATGGAAAGCAGAAGGAGCTATGGGTCTTGTCATGAAAGGACAAGGGGTTCAAGCTATCTACGGTCCAAAAGCAGACGTATTGAAATCTGATATCCAAGATATCCTTGATTCAGGTGAAATCATTCCTGAAACTCTTCCAAGCCAAATGACTGAAGCACAACAAAACACTGTTCACTTCAAAGGTCTTACTGAGGAAGTTTACTCAGTAGCAGACGGTCAAGTTATTGCTTTGGAACAAGTAAAAGATCCAGTATTTGCTCAAAAAATGATGGGTGATGGATTTGCAGTAGAACCTGCAAATGGAAACATTGTATCTCCAGTTTCAGGTACTGTATCAAGCATCTTCCCAACAAAACATGCTCTTGGTATTGTGACTGAAGCAGGTCTTGAAGTATTGGTTCACATTGGTTTGGACACAGTAAGTCTTGAAGGTAAACCATTTACAGTTCATGTTGCTGAAGGACAAAAAGTTGTAGCAGGTGATCTCCTTGTCACAGCTGACTTGGATGCTATCCGTGCAGCAGGACGTGAAACTTCAACAGTAGTTGTCTTCACAAATGGTGATGCAATTAAATCAGTTAAATTAGAAAAAACAGGTTCTCTTGCAGCTAAAACAGCAGTTGCTAAAGTAGAATTGTAATATACTTGAGGTTGGAAGCTGTATTCCAACCTCTTATTTTGGGAGAAAAGCATGAAATTTTTAACACTCAATACTCACAGTTGGATGGAGAAAGAAGCAGAGGAAAAATTCCAGATTTTGCTTGAGGATATTCTTGAAAAGGACTATGATTTGATTTGTTTCCAAGAAATCAATCAGGAAATCACCTCTCCAGAGGTGGAGATTAATGACCTTTATCAAGCTTTGCCAGCAGCTGAGCCTATTCACCAAGATCACTATGTTAGACTCTTGGTTGAAAAGTTGTCTGAGCAAGGGAAAAATTACTACTGGACTTGGGCCTATAACCATATCGGTTATGATCGCTACCATGAAGGTGTAGCTATCTTGTCTAAAACATCTATTGAACCCAGAGAAATTTTAGTTTCAGATGTGGATGATCCAACAGACTATCATACTCGCCGTGTTGCCTTGGCTGAAACTGTAGTTGATGGTCAGGATCTTGCAGTTGCAAGTGTCCACCTTTCTTGGTGGAATAAAGGTTTCCAAGAAGAATGGGCACGATTTGAGGCTGTCTTGAAAGAATTGAACAAGCCACTTTTACTAGCTGGAGATTTTAACAACCCGGCTGGACAGGAAGGCTACCAAGCTATTTTAGCTAGTCCATTAGGCTTACAAGACGCTTTTGAAGTTGCTAAAGAGAAAAGCGGTAGCTATACCGTTCCACCAGAAATTGATGGCTGGAAGGGGAATACAGAACCCCTTCGAATCGACTATGTTTTTACTAGCAAGGAGTTAGCGGTAGAAAATTTACATGTCGTATTTGATGGTAACAAGAGTCCGCAAGTCAGTGATCACTATGGCTTGAATGCTATTTTAAACTGGAAATAATGACTGAAAAGAGGTTGGAATCATGAAGTTCCAGCCTTTTTCTGACTAGAGAAGCTACTGGAAATAGCCTAAATAAGTGAGGCTACTGAAATGGAATAAAATGTGGTATAATTGATAGGATAGATAGAATCGAGGATATTATGTCATTTACGAAATTTCAATTTAAAAACTATATTAGAGAAGCCTTGCAGGAGTTGAAATTTACAACTCCAACAGAGGTACAAGATAAGTTGATTCCCATTGTTTTGGCAGGACGAGATTTGGTTGGAGAATCAAAAACAGGTTCAGGTAAGACTCATACTTTCTTGTTACCGATTTTCCAGCAATTAGATGAAGCCAGCGATAGTGTACAAGCAGTGATTACTGCACCGAGTCGTGAGTTGGCTACTCAAATTTACCAAGCAGCGCGTCAGATTGCAGCTCACTCAGATGTCGAAGTTCGTGTGGTTAATTATGTGGGTGGTACAGATAAGGCTCGCCAGATTGAGAAATTGGCAAGCAATCAGCCTCATATTGTTATCGGAACGCCTGGCCGTATTTATGACTTAGTTAAGTCTGGTGACCTAGCTATTCACAAGGCTAAGACCTTTGTGGTCGATGAGGCAGATATGACCTTGGATATGGGATTCTTGGAAACTGTTGATAAGATTGCTGGAAGCCTTCCAAAAGACTTGCAATTCATGGTCTTCTCAGCGACTATCCCACAAAAACTGCAACCATTCTTGAAAAAATACTTGTCAAATCCTGTTATGGAGAAAATCAAGACCAAAACGGTCATTTCTGATACCATTGATAATTGGTTGATTTCGACTAAGGGACGTGACAAGAATACTCAAATTTACCAGTTAACTCAGTTGATGCAACCGTATTTGGCAATGATTTTTGTTAACACTAAAACGCGTGCTGATGAATTGCATTCATATCTGACTGCTCAAGGCTTGAAGGTGGCAAAAATCCATGGGGATATTGCCCCTCGTGAGCGCAAACGTATCATGAACCAGGTGAAAAATCTGGATTTTGAGTATATTGTCGCAACAGATTTGGCAGCGCGTGGAATAGACATTGAAGGTGTCAGCCATGTCATCAATGATGCCATTCCGCAAGATTTGTCCTTCTTTGTTCACCGTGTTGGTCGTACTGGACGAAATGGCCTACCAGGTACAGCTATTACCCTTTATCAGCCAAGTGATGACTCGGATATCCGTGAGTTGGAGAAATTGGGAATCAAGTTTACTCCTAAGATGGTAAAAGATGGAGAATTCCAAGATACTTATGACCGTGATCGTCGTGCCAACCGTGAGAAAAAACAAGATAAACTTGATATTGAAATGATTGGTCTGGTCAAAAAGAAAAAGAAAAAAGTCAAACCGGGTTATAAGAAGAAAATTCAATGGGCGTTTGATGAAAAGCGCCGCAAAACCAAGCGTGCTGAAAATCGCGCTCGCGGTCGTGCAGAGCGTAAAGCTAAACGCCAAACATTTTAATAGAAATTGTTGGAGTACTGAACTCCAACTTTTTGCTTTATGAGAACGAACTATCTAAACCGAAATACCACATTAAAGACTGCAAATTGCGATTAAAAATGGTATAATGATAAAGTTATATAGTCCCGATAAGATGGTAGGTATTTCTATTTTTTCTTGCGAGTCGCAACTCGCAAAGAATGACGGCTCCAAAGTAGTCGCTCGTCATTCTACGGTTGTCGCTATAAGTCGGTCACCCTATGCGCCTTACTAGCTTCAGAAATAAAAAAGTATCGTTTTTATTTCTTTCGCGTCGTAACTCTTAGAAAATGAAAATACCTATCAGTACTTTGTAACTCTATAACACTATTTTTAAGGGGGGACATTTTTATGTCAGAACGTAAATTATTCACGTCTGAATCTGTATCTGAGGGGCATCCAGATAAGATTGCAGACCAAATTTCAGATGCGATTTTGGATGCTATTTTAGCTAAGGATCCAGAGGCGCACGTTGCTGCTGAGACAGCTGTATATACTGGTTCCGTCCACGTTTTTGGTGAAATTTCTACAAATGCCTATGTGGATATTAATCGTGTGGTTCGTGATACCATTGCAGAGATTGGCTATACCAATACAGAATATGGATTTTCTGCTGAGACGGTGGGAGTTCATCCGTCACTTGTTGAGCAGTCACCAGATATTGCTCAAGGTGTTAACGAAGCCTTGGAGGTTCGTGGAAATGCAGATCAAGATCCGCTGGACTTGATTGGTGCTGGAGACCAAGGTCTCATGTTTGGATTTGCTGTGGATGAAACAGAGGAGCTCATGCCATTGCCAATTTCACTCAGTCATAAATTGGTTCGTCGTCTGGCAGAACTTCGCAAGTCTGGGGAAATCAGCTATCTTCGCCCAGATGCTAAATCACAAGTTACAGTTGAGTATGATGAAAATGACCGTCCAGTACGTGTGGACACAGTCGTTATTTCAACTCAGCACGATCCAGAAGTCAGCAACGAACAAATTCACAATGATGTCATTAGCAAGGTTATCAAAGAGGTTATTCCAGCCTCTTACTTGGATGCGCAAACAAAATTCTTCATCAATCCAACTGGACGTTTTGTAATCGGTGGGCCTCAAGGGGACTCAGGTTTGACTGGTCGTAAGATTATCGTAGATACTTATGGTGGCTACTCTCGTCACGGTGGTGGTGCCTTCTCTGGTAAGGATGCGACTAAGGTGGACCGTTCTGCCTCATATGCAGCTCGTTATATTGCCAAGAATATCGTTGCAGCAGGTTTGGCTAAAAAAGCGGAAGTGCAATTGGCTTATGCTATCGGTGTTGCCCAGCCTGTTTCTGTCCGTATTGATACTTTCGGTACAGGAACAGTAGCTGAAAGCAAGCTTGAAAAAGCGGCTCGTCAAATCTTTGACCTTCGCCCTGCAGGAATTATCCAAATGTTGGATCTTAAACGTCCAATCTACCGTCAAACAGCAGCTTATGGACACATGGGACGTACAGATATTGACCTTCCATGGGAACGTTTGGATAAGGTAGATGCTTTAAAAGAAGCAATCAAATAAAATCTTAAGAGGGGAACTTCCTCTCTTTTTTATAGTTTTTAACTATACTGGGATACTGTTTTGAAAATCTATTTTGCGAAAGTAGAGATTTACATGTATTTCTTTAAAAATGACAAAGGTTGAGATTTCTCCTTGTTGCTTGGACTTCATTCAAAAGTCTGTTACCCAAGCCTTGTTCAAACTTCCAATACACTAGCTGTTTCCATAGCATGACTTCTGCACTAGACTTTCTTTTCCGAATAAATAGATAGAACCATAGAATCTAGTAAACCTAGAATTAAAACTGTGGTATAATATTAGCAATAAAAGGAATCTGGAGGATTAGAATCATGGTATCAACGAAAACACAAATTGCTGGTTTTGAGTTTGATAATTGCTTGATGAATGCAGCAGGTGTGGCTTGTATGACGATAGAGGAGCTAGAAGGGGTTAAAAACTCAGCGGCAGGAACCTTTGTCACTAAGACAGCAACCTTGGACTTCCGTCAGGGAAATCCTGAGCCACGCTATCAAGATGTCCCACTTGGTTCTATCAACTCTATGGGCTTGCCGAATAAGGGCTTAGACTATTATTTGAACTATCTTTTGGACTTGCAGGAAAAAGAGCCGAACCGAACTTTCTTTTTATCTCTAGTTGGCATGTCTCCAGAGGAAACCCATACTATTTTGAAAAAAGTCCAAGAGAGTGATTTTCGTGGTCTGACTGAGCTAAACCTCTCCTGTCCAAATGTTCCAGGAAAACCTCAGATTGCCTATGATTTTGAGACAACAGACCGGATTTTGGCAGAAGTATTTGCTTACTTTACAAAACCTCTTGGAATTAAGCTTCCACCTTATTTTGATATTGTTCACTTTGACCAAGCGGCAGCTATTTTTAACAAGTATCCGCTCAAGTTTGTCAACTGCGTCAACTCAATCGGAAACGGACTGTATATAGAAGATGAATCTGTCGTTATTCGCCCTAAAAATGGTTTCGGTGGGATTGGTGGGGAGTATATCAAACCGACTGCTCTTGCTAATGTTCACGCATTTTATCAACGCTTAAACCCTCAAATCCAAATCATCGGAACAGGTGGCGTTCTGACTGGTCGTGATGCCTTTGAACATATCCTCTGTGGAGCGAGTATGGTGCAGGTGGGAACAACCCTTCACAAAGAAGGCGTCGGTGCTTTCGAACGTATTACCAATGAACTAAAAGCAATCATGGCGGAAAAAGGGTACGAGAGCCTAGAAGATTTCCGTGGGAAATTGCGCTATATTGACTAAATTAAATCGAAAAATCAGAAGAAAGGAGAGGAGATGCTAGCTATTGAAGAAAGCCAGAAGTTGACTTTATCAAATTTACCGAGCCTGAACCTTTTTACAGGGACAGATCAGGGTCAGTTTGAAATTATGAAGAGTCAAGTATTGAAACAGATTGGCTATGATTCTGCCGACCTCAACTTTGCCTACTTTGATATGAAAGAAGTGGTTTACAAGGATGTTGAACTGGAGCTGGTCAGCCTTCCTTTCTTTGCGGATGAGAAAATCGTGATATTAGACCATTTTGTCGATATGACAACAGCCAAGAAACGCTTTTTAACAGATGATGAACTCAAGTCGTTTGAGGAATACCTTGATAATCCTTCACCAACAACCAAGTTGTTAATCTTTGCAGAAGGAAAGCTGGATAGCAAAAGACGGTTGGTTAAATTACTGAAGCGTGATGCCAAGGTCTTTGATGCAGTAGAAGCCAAAGAACAAGAATTGCGTCAGTATTTCCAAAAGTGGAGTCAGAAACAAGGTCTGCAGTTTACCAATCATTCTTTTGAAAATCTCCTCATCAAGTCGGGTTTTCAATTTAGTGAAATTCAGAAAAATCTCCTCTTTTTACAGTCCTATAAAGAAGACTCTGTTATCGAGGAAGAGGATATTGTTAACGCAATTCCCAAGACCTTGCAGGACAATATTTTTGATTTAACTCAGTTTATTCTGACTAAAAAGATGGACCAGGCGCGTGACTTGGTTAGAGATTTGACCTTGCAAGGGGAAGACGAAATTAAGTTGATTGCTGTTATGCTAGGACAATTTCGGACTTTTACTCAGGTGAAGATTTTGGCGGAGTCTGGGCAAACAGAATCGCAGATTGCAAGTGGTTTAGGTAGTTATCTCGGACGTAATCCTAATCCCTATCAAATCAAGTTTGCGTTGAGAGATGCGCGAGGACTTTCCTTGAGCTTTTTGAAGCAAGCTATTTCTTATTTGATTGAGACAGACTATCAGATTAAGACAGGTCTTTATGAAAAGAGTTTCCTTTTTGAAAAGGTACTCCTACAGATTGCTAGTCAGGTCAATTGATATTTTTTGAAACTATAACCCGCGTCAACATTATCTTGTCGTGGGTTTCTTGCTAATTTGCTTGTTTTATACTCAAGGAAAATCAAAGAGCAAACTAGGAAACTAGCCGCAGGTTGCTCAAAGCACTGCTTTGAGGTTGTAGATAAGACTGACGAAGTCAGCTCAAAACATGTTTTTGAGGTTGCGGATGAAACTGACGAAGTCAGCTCAAAGCACTGCTTTGAGGTTGCGGATGAAACTGACGAAGTCAGCTCAAAACATGTTTTTGAGGTTGCGGATGAAACTGACGAAGTCAGCTCAAAACACTGTTTTGAGGTTGTGGATAGAACTGACGAAGTCAGTAACCATACGTACGGCAAGGCGACGTTGACGCGGTTTGAAGAGATTTTCGAAGAGTATTATTAGAAAGTATCTCAGTGATTTCCTTATCTATAAGCAAAAAACTTGAAAAAATTGAATGTTTGCGTTATCATTTTCATATAGAAAGAAAAAGAGGTATTACAGATGGCTATTATCTTACCAGATCTTCCATATGCATACGACGCTTTGGAACCATACATCGATGCGGAAACAATGCACTTGCACCATGACAAACACCATCAAACTTATGTCAACAATGCCAATGCAGCTCTTGAAAAACACCCTGAAATCGGTGAAGATCTTGAAGCCTTGCTTGCTGATGTAGAATCTATCCCAGCTGATATCCGTCAAGCACTTATCAACAACGGTGGCGGACACTTGAACCACGCTCTTTTCTGGGAATTGATGACGCCTGAGAAAACAGCTCCATCAGCAGAACTTGCAGCAGCAATCGATGCAACATTTGGTTCATTTGAAGAATTCCAAGCAGCCTTCACTGCAGTAGCAACAACTCGTTTTGGTTCTGGCTGGGCATGGTTGGTTGTCAACAAAGAAGGGAAACTTGAAGTGACTTCAACAGCAAACCAAGACACACCAATCTCAGAAGGTAAAAAACCAATCTTGGGCTTGGACGTTTGGGAACATGCTTACTATGTGAAATACCGCAACGTGCGTCCTGACTACATCAAAGCTTTCTTCTCAGTGATCAACTGGAACAAAGTAGATGAATTGTACGCAGCTGCTAAATAATGATAGTTGGAGGGAAGAATTGTTCTTCTCTTTTTAAGGTTATATTATTTTGGTCTGACAAAATCGTCAGACTTTTTTCATTTTTATGAGAAACGTGCTAACTGCTAGAAATTATGGTAGAATAAAGTATTAAGTAATCGTGAAAAAAGGATATCTATGCGAAAAGAAATTGCACCTGAATTATACAACTATAACAAGTTTCCTGGTCCTGAGTTTCATTTACACGGGGACAAGGTTGAAACGGAAGGGATAGCTTTTTCCTTGGTGGAAAACATCAAGGATGCCTTCGATGTGACGGCTTTTAATCAGCGTTTTTCAGAAGTCTTAACCAAGTTTGATTATATCGTGGGAGACTGGAGCAACGAACAGCTTCGTCTACGAGGTTTTTATAAGGATGATCGAACAGAAGAAAAACTTGAAAAAATCAGTCGTTTACAAGACTACCTTTTAGAGTATTGTAGTTATGGTTGTGCCTATTTTGTCTTAGAAAATGAAGCTCCTAAGCGAGCATCATTTGACAAGAAAATGCGTAAGAAGGAAGAAGAAACACCTTCGAAAAAAGGAAAGAAACCTACTCAAACCAAACGAAAACCGAATGCAGATAAGAAAAATAGACGTCGTCAGAAAGACCAGTATTCTCAGAAAGAGGACAAGGGACAACGTCATTTTGTCATTCGTCAGAAGTGAGTAGAGAATAAGGAGAAGAAATGAAACCGTCAATTTATAGTTTAACACGTCAAACCATGCAGGAATGGGTTTTGGAGCAGGGAGAAAAGAAATTCCGTGCAGATCAAATTTGGGAATGGCTTTACCGTAAACGTGTCCAGTCATTTGAAGAGATGACCAACCTTTCCAAGGATTTGATTGCTAAGCTTAATGACCAGTTTGTGGTCAATCCCTTGAAACAGCGTATCGTGCAAGAGTCTGCTGATGGGACAGTTAAATATCTTTTTGAATTGCCAGATGGTATGTTGATAGAGACTGTACTTATGCGTCAACACTATGGTTTGTCAGTCTGTGTGACCACTCAGGTCGGCTGTAATATCGGTTGTACCTTCTGTGCCTCTGGTTTGATTAAGAAACAACGTGACCTCAATAATGGGGAAATCGTAGCGCAAATCATGCTGGTTCAGAAATACTTTGATGAGCGTGGACAGGACGAACGCGTCAGCCATATTGTTGTCATGGGAATCGGTGAGCCCTTTGATAACTACAACAATGTCTTAAATTTCGTTCGTACTATCAATGATGACAAGGGAATGGCAATCGGTGCTCGTCACATTACGGTTTCAACCTCAGGTTTGGCCCATAAAATTCGTGATTTTGCTAATGAAGGGGTTCAGGTTAATCTTGCCGTTTCCCTTCACGCACCTAACAATGAATTGCGCTCAAGCATCATGAAGATTAACCGTGCCTTTCCGATTGAAAAACTCTTTGCGGCTATTGAGTACTACATTGAGACAACTAATCGTCGTGTGACCTTTGAGTATATCATGCTCAATGAAGTCAATGACGGTGTAGAACAAGCCTTGGAATTGGCTGAATTGCTCAAGAACATCAAGAAATTGTCTTATGTAAACTTGATTCCTTATAACCCAGTTAGTGAGCATGACCAATATAGCCGTAGTCCTAAAGAGCGCGTCCTGGCCTTCTATGATACGCTTAAGAAAAAAGGGGTTAACTGTGTTGTTCGTCAAGAGCATGGTACTGATATTGATGCAGCTTGTGGACAATTGCGTTCCAATACAATGAAACGTGACCGCCAGAAAGCAGTCGCAGCAGTCAATCCTTAATGATGAAGAAGACTTATAATCATATTTTGGTCTGGGGAGTTATTTTCTATAGCATTTGCATTGTCTATTTTTGCTTTACTCCTCAAGAACAATCTCCCGTGGGGGTGGAAACTCCAGGTATTCAGCATCTTGGACGCCTGGTTTTTCTTTTGACTCCTTTCAATTCTCTTTGGAAACTGGGCGAAGTGAGTGATGTAGGACAATTATCTTGGATTTTTTTACAAAATATCCTCAATGTCTTCTTACTTTTTCCTTTGATATTCCAACTCCTTTATCTCCTTCCAAACTTGCGAAAAACAAAAAAGGTGCTACTTTTTAGCTTTCTAGTGAGTCTTGGAATTGAGTGTACGCAGTTAGTCTTGGATTTTTTCTTTGATTTCAATCGCGTCTTTGAGATTGATGATTTGTGGACTAATACCTTGGGTGGCTATCTGGCTTGGTTTCTCTATAAACAATTACATAAAAACAAGATAAGGAATTAAAATGAGTATTTTAGAAGTTAAAAATCTGAGTCACGGTTTTGGTGACCGTGCAATTTTTGAAGATGTGTCCTTCCGTCTTCTCAAAGGAGAACATATCGGCCTGGTCGGTGCCAATGGTGAAGGAAAATCAACCTTTATGAGTATCGTGACTGGTAAAATGCTGCCAGATGAAGGGAAGGTTGAGTGGTCCAAATATGTGACTGCTGGTTACTTGGATCAGCACTCCGTCCTTGCTGAAGGGCAGTCGGTACGTGATGTTCTCCGTACAGCCTTTGATGAGCTTTTCAAAGCGGAAGCCCGTATCAATGACCTCTATATGGAAATGGCTGAAGACGGAGCGGATGTTGATGCTCTCATGGAAGAAGTGGGAGAACTTCAAGACCGTTTAGAGAGTCGTGATTTCTATACCTTGGATGCTAAGATTGACGAAGTAGCGCGTGCCCTTGGTGTCATGGACTTTGGCATGGATACAGATGTAACTTCTTTGTCAGGTGGGCAAAGAACCAAGGTGCTTTTGGCAAAACTTCTCCTTGAAAAGCCTGATATATTACTTTTGGATGAGCCGACCAACTATTTGGATGCTGAGCATATTGACTGGCTTAAGCGCTATCTCCAAAACTATGAGAATGCCTTTGTCCTCATTTCACACGACATTCCATTCCTAAATGACGTTATCAATATTGTCTATCATGTGGAAAATCAACAGCTGACGCGTTATTCTGGTGACTACTACCAGTTCCAAGAAGTCTATGCTATGAAGAAATCTCAGCTAGAGGCTGCCTACGAACGTCAGCAAAAAGAAATTGCGGATCTCAAGGACTTCGTGGCTCGAAACAAAGCGCGTGTTGCAACACGAAACATGGCCATGTCTCGTCAGAAGAAATTGGATAAGATGGATATTATCGAACTGCAAAGTGAGAAACCAAAGCCATCCTTTGATTTTAAACCAGCTCGTACACCAGGTCGCTTTATTTTCCAAGCTAAGGATTTGCAAATTGGTTATGATCGTCCTCTGACCAAGCCTTTAAATCTTACCTTTGAACGTAATCAAAAGGTTGCTATTATCGGGGCAAATGGTATCGGAAAAACAACTCTCTTGAAGTCTCTCTTGGGAATTATCCCGCCAATCGCTGGAGAAGTTGAACGTGGAGACTACCTAGAACTTGGCTACTTTGAACAGGAAGTAGAAGGCGGTAATCGCCAAACTCCTCTTGAAGCTGTCTGGAATGCCTTTCCAGCTCTCAACCAAGCAGAAGTTCGTGCAGCCCTTGCTCGTTGTGGTTTGACAACCAAGCATATTGAAAGTCAAATTCAGGTCTTGTCAGGTGGGGAACAAGCCAAGGTTCGTTTCTGTCTCTTGATGAATCGTGAAAACAACGTTTTAGTGCTGGACGAGCCAACCAACCACTTGGATGTGGATGCCAAGGATGAACTCAAACGCGCTCTCAAAGAATATAAGGGATCTATTCTTATGGTCTGCCACGAACCAGACTTTTATGAAGGCTGGATGGACCAAATCTGGGATTTTAATAATTTAACTTAAGAATGAGAGTAAAAGAAATACAGTACCGAATATGGATACTGTATTTTTTGGTTTTTATGATTTAAAATCGTAGTCTTTCACTACTTCGATACTATTGATAGTAATAGCAGTCGTTGGCTTGTCTTTTTCATCTTTTTCGGCTTTAGCAATTTTATCCACAACATCCATACCGTCAATCACTTGACCAAAAACTGGGTGTTTGCCATCTAAACTAGGGTTTCCACCTTCTTTGTAGGCTTCGATGATTTTCTTGGGATACTTGCTTGTAGGGAGTTTAGCAGAGGTATCAGTAGAGTTTTGGTTGATGAAGAATTGGCTACCATTGGTGTTTGGTTGACCAGTATTAGCCATAGCAAGAGCACCACGGATGTTATAGAGATAAGGAGTAATCTCGTTCTTGAAACCAGTTCCCTTATCTTTAGTCTTATCCTTGTCATGCCAGATGGACTGACCACCTGTACCGTCCCCTTTTGGATCTCCGGTTTGGACCATAAAGCCATCGATGACACGGTGGAAGGTAATACCGTTATAGTAGCCTTCTTTGGCATGAGTGAGGAAGTTTTCAACCGCTAGAGGAGCGAGTTTAGGGAAGAGCTTAATGCGGATATCACCTTGGCTTGTGTGGAGAATCACTTCGGCTTCATCTTCAGCAACTTCTTTAGATAGTTGTGGGAAATTGGCGTTTTCGTTTGTTAAAGCATCGTTTAACTCCTTGGTAGATTGGGCTGCTGCTTTGGAGCTTTCCTCAGCGGCCAAGCTAGAATCTACATAGTCATCACCACGCAAACTACGTTGGATGTTGCTACATCCAGCTAGAGCTACAGTGGATAGTAAAAGAAGGGTTGCTAGTTTTTTCATTCTGATCCTTTCAAAAATTCATTTCTACCATTGTACCCTAAAAGGAAGGGGATTTCAAATATTAGTGACAAGGTGGTTTTAGAGAAAGTCAACTAAAAAGTCACTTGCTTTGGGGCATCAATGCCATAAGTGTACTCAAAGTATTTAGGAAACCAGGTCATAAGAAAGCTCGTAAAGCATCACAATTAGCAAACGTTAATTCGAAAGAATTACTATATTTTAAAAGAGCACATTTTCAATGGATTTTTCTTTTGACTTTACTTCCTAATGAATCAATGAACTTAATACTAGGTCTCGGAAAGAATTATGCTTCCTCTTGCTGTCTGAGTTCAAAGAGGTCTTCTACTTTCAGATTAAAAACTTGAGCAATTTTAAGAGCCATTTCTAGCGAAGGGTTGTAACGGTTATTTTCCAAGTGCAGAATTGTCTCGCGTCGCATGCCGATGAGGTCGGCTAACTCCTGCTGGGTCATGCCTGTGGACTCACGAACAGATTTGAGATTAGTAATAATTTTGCTTTCTTTGGCCATGCTTATCCTCTACGTTCCAAGATAAAATAGACAACCGCAAAGATGCAAATCAAGGCAGCTATGCTAAAAAATATCTGTCCCATGTAAAGAGTGAGAGACCCCATATACCCAATGATAACTGTTAGGATCATCAGTGCGCCTAGTATAAAAACAAACATCAAGCTAGCTGCCTTGGCTAAATTAGCATAAAAGCGTTCGTCCGGAGTTTCCTTGACATTTTTCAAACAGAAAAAAGCAAATAAAATCACTTCAATAACGAGGCCAATTCCCAAAATCCATTCTTTAATACCAGAACTTACGCTAGGGGTTGCCAGCCAAATCCCTACTGTATAAAAAATGCTTGCTGCAAACACAAGTATCGTGTAAAGCTTAACAGACAAGTCAAAAATAATCTTTTCCTTACCTTTCTGACTTTTATGAGACCATAGTTTCATATGTAGCCAGCTCCAAATAGCTACAATTTGACCTGACACTGAAATACCAGTAATAACTAACTTGGGTTCCCAACTAAGATTAGAACCAAATAAAACAATAAAATCAATAAAGAGAGCTACGGCAATCATTGCAATGAGGCCACGCATTTTTTGACTTTTTTTCATGATAGACTCCTTTTTGTGTTATAAATATATAATATTTAAATGTTGTGTTATAAATATATCACACTTAAATTTAGAAAGCAAGAATTTTATGTGTCAATGTGGTAATTATTTGAAAAAATTTTTTAATAAAAGCCCTTGATAGTCAAACAACTAAAGAATTTCTGGAAAATCTAGATACTGTATGAATCTCTACTTTTTTCTTAGACTGTTATAAAGTCTGTCAGAATAAGCGTTATAGGTGTAGAAGTTAATTTTTACAGAACTAAATTATTTCCTTATTTAGAATCTATTACTTCATATTTTATAAATAATTAGTAGATATCGTTCTTAAAATCCTTGATATTTCGTTTGGGAATGGGCTTAGGATTTAGGAGCCAAGTATCCAAATCTCGTTCAGGAGAGATGGAGGGTTTGACTTGATGGTCTTTATAAAATGTTTCTAATACTCTTCGAAAATCAAATTCAAACTACGTTAGCTTTGCCTTGCCGTAGATATATGTAACTGACTTCGTCAGTCTTATCTACAACCTCAAAGCAGTGCTTTGAGCAACCTGCGGCTAGCTTCCTAGTTTGCTCTTTGATTTTCATTGAGTATAAAATAGTATTCACGGATAGCTTCTTTCAAACATTTATTTCCTACTTCTAACAAATTTCTAAAAGGTTTAAGAATTTTATAGTCTGTCAAGTTTTTTTCTTGACACCTGCCAGAAATCTGCTATAATAGAACATGTGCTAAATAGCTCAGCTATTTCACCGAAATAAAAAATAAGAAAAGAGACTTTAAAAATGGCAGTTAAAATCCGTTTGACTCGTATGGGTTCTAAGAAAAAACCTTTCTACCGTATCAACGTAGCAGATTCACGTTCACCACGTGACGGACGTTTCATCGAAACAGTTGGAACTTACAACCCACTTGTTGCTGAAAACCAAGTAACTTTGAAAGAAGACCGCGTTCTTGCATGGTTGGCTGATGGAGCTCAACCTTCAGATACAGTTCGCAACATCCTTTCAAAAGAAGGTGTATTGAAGAAATTCCACGATTCTAAATTCTCAAAATAAGTTTAAAGTAGGTTGACAGATGGATACGATTGAAAATCTTATTATTGCGATTGTGAAACCCTTGATTTCACAACCAGATGCCTTAACTATCAAGATAGAAGATACACCAGAATTTTTGGAATATCATTTGGATCTTGATCAAAGTGATGTGGGTCGTGTAATCGGTCGTAAGGGTCGCACTATTTCTGCGATAAGAACGATTGTCTACTCTGTCCCAACTGAAGACAAAAAAGTAAGAATCGTTATTGACGAAAAATAAGAAGGGCGGGACGAATGTCTCGCTTTTTTTGCAAGGAGCAGGATATGAAAGATTTAACGTTTAGACAATTACAAGACTACCTACTGGAACATTACCAGCAGTCTCGGACTGAGGAAGGTCTCTTTATGAAGTTAGTGGAGGAAGTCGGAGAAGTAGCTGAGGTTTTGAATGGTCGTTCTGGTAGAAAAGAAGGAGTTCAAGATTCGAACGAGGAACTAGCAAAAGAACTGGCTGATATTATTCACTACACTGTCGCAATTGCGGCCATCAACGACATAGATCTAACCAAGACTATTTTTGAAAAAGACAAAAAGGCGTCTATCAAATATCAGCATGAACGTGATTTGGAAGGATTTTTGAATGGAAAGTAGAGATGTTGTCCCCTTCCTCCAACTTGAGAAAATCCTTGGAACATGATAAAATAAAGGATAAGGATTTTTAATAATTCATTATATAGAATGAGTGGATTTCTTTATGAAGAGGTTTGAAGTATCTACAGAGATTGGTAGTCTCTCTGTTACTTATCAAAAGCAAAAGAAAATGCTAGTTTGTTTAAGTGGCGCAGGTTTGCTACCAAGTTATGAAAATTTTTCACTTATACTTGAAAAACTTCCTCCTACAATTGGTTATTTGACAATTGATTTTCCGAACACAGGTAGGAGTCCGATTCATGACCAAACTGGAAAAAATCTAGATAATCTTGCAGATGCAGTTTATGAAGTGCTTGAAGAATTGGCGATTTTTGAATATATACTTTGTGTACATAGTTTGAGTGGAATTTTAGCTTGCAAATTACTCAACAAATCAATTAAGTGTCAGGCTTTACTAGCAATTGAACCGACAACTAAAAAAATCATGTTTGCTGATTTTTCAGAAAATCCTTATCCAGAAATGGAAGAGCAGATGAGGCTGATTGACGAGTGTGATCCTGAACTTTATTTTAAGAACTTAACTCAAGCAACATTTAGTCCTGAAACGAATAAAGAAATCTGGGAAATAATGCAAGAAAAAGGCTTAGAGTTGGAAAAGCAAAATCCAGGATTTCAGATATCTGGAGAGATTATTGAGGAAGATTTTGAGGATGTATCAATACCAGATTGTATCCCTGTATTTGTTTTTTGTCAGCCTTATAGAGAAAAAGAGTACAGAGAATCAGAATATTGGACTTCCAATACTAAACTCATTTTAGGAGGGAATCACCATTATTTACAATGGTCCGAAGCGGAAAAAATTGCGGCTATTATTCGAGAATTGTTAGAATAAGATGGAAAGAAGGAGACTACGGGAGACAAGATGAACTACTTTAATGTTGGGAAAATCGTCAATACGCAGGGGTTGCAGGGTGAGATGCGAGTCTTGTCTGTGACGGATTTTGCAGAAGAACGGTTTAAAAAAGGAGCTGAGCTGGCCTTGTTTGATGAAAAAGATCAGTTTATCCAAACAGTGACCATCGCTAGCCACCGTAAACAGAAGAACTTTGACATTATTAAATTCAAAGATATGTACCATATCAACGCTATCGAAAAGTATAAGGGATACAGTCTCAAGGTTGCTGAGGAAGATTTGAATGACCTAGACGATGGTGAATTCTACTATCACGAGATTATCGGTTTGGAAGTCTATGAGGGTGATAACTTGATTGGAACCATCAAGGAAATCCTGCAACCAGGTGCTAACGATGTCTGGGTGGTCAAGCGAAAAGGCAAACGTGACTTGCTCTTGCCTTATATTCCACCAGTGGTTCTCAATGTTGATATTCCGAATAACCGTGTCGATGTGGAAATTTTAGAAGGGTTAGATGATGAAGATTGATATTTTAACCCTCTTTCCAGAGATGTTTTCTCCGCTAGAGCACTCAATCGTTGGAAAGGCTCGAGAAAAAGGGCTTTTGGATATCCAGTATCATAATTTTCGAGAATATGCTGAAAAGGCCCGCCATGTAGATGATGAGCCCTACGGAGGCGGTCAGGGGATGTTGCTCCGAGCTCAACCCATTTTCGATGCCTTTGATGCTATTGAAAAGAAAAATCCGCGCGTGATTCTCCTCGATCCTGCTGGAAAGCAGTTTGATCAGGCTTATGCTGAGGATTTGGCCAAAGAAGATGAACTGATCTTTATCTGTGGTCACTACGAGGGGTATGACGAGCGCATTAAGACCTTGGTGACGGATGAGATTTCCCTGGGGGACTATGTCTTGACTGGTGGAGAGTTGGCAGCTATGACCATGATTGATGCTACGGTACGCCTGATTCCAGAAGTGATTGGCAAGGAGTCTAGCCACCAAGATGATAGTTTTTCTTCAGGCCTTCTTGAATACCCTCAGTACACACGTCCCTATGATTATCGAGGAATGGTCGTGCCAGATGTATTAATGAGCGGGCACCATGAAAAGATTCGTCAGTGGCGATTGTATGAGAGTTTGAAGAAAACCTACGAACGCAGACCGGATTTGCTTGAAGATTATCAACTGACAGTAGAAGAAGAAAAAATGCTGGCAGAAATCAAAGAAAACAAAGAATAAAGGAGAAACCTATGCAAGTAATCAAACGTGATGGAGAAATTGCTGAATTTAATCCAGATAAGATTTACCAAGCTATCTTAAAGGCAGCCCAGACTGTCTATGTATTGACAGATGATTTGCGTCAAAATCTTGCACAAGTCACTAAAAAAGTGGTTTTGGATTTGGAAGAGGCCAAGGTGGAACGTGCTACTATTAGCATGATTCAGTCTATGGTTGAACATCGTTTACTGGGTGCAGGTTACATTACCATTGCAGAACACTACATTTCCTATCGTCTGCAACGTGACTTGGAAAGAAGTGGTTATGGAGATCATATCGCGGTTCATTTACATTTTGAACAAGTTCGCTAAGAAAAAAGAGTGGGATGAAGTAACTACATCTCACTCTTTCTTAAATCTATTTTTTTGAGCTGTTTGGACAGTTGAAGGTACAAATCGCAGGCGTTGAATATCGCTTATGCGGATAATACGGCTTACATTTTTGGAAAAATTTTTCACGATAATTTGCTGGCCTTGTTGATCGTATTTGATGATGTCACCTGTAAAACTTGTCTCAGACAAGATAAGGTGAACAGCGGTTTGTTTCTGGATAGCCTCTTCAATAGTGGCTGTAAGGGAGTTGGTTTCAGTCTGGTCAGGTTGGTCATGTCCATTTAAAAAGTCATGTATTTTATCTAGAACTTGCTGGAATTTATGTCTCATATTGGCCTCCCTTCTTTTATATCAATATTATATAAAATTTTCCTAAAATCTACAAGATTTTACGAATAATCAAATGAAAGCTAAAAAAGGAGAAGAAAATGGCAGAATTTACATTTGAAATCGAAGAGCACTTGTTGACTCTTTCTGAAAACGAAAAAGGTTGGACTAAGGAAATCAACCGTGTGAGCTTTAATGGTGCCCCTGCAAAGTTTGATATTCGTGCTTGGAGTCCAGATCATACTAAAATGGGCAAGGGGATTACTCTCTCCAATGAAGAATTTCAAACCATGGTGGATGCTTTTAAAGGAAACTAAGTTTTCAAAATGAAAGAAAAGGATATTGAGTCATGGCAACTCGATATCCTTTTTTAGTTAGCGAAGTAAGCCTGATTTTTAAGGCGTTGAAGTAGTGGACGGCTAATAAAACTAATAGCTAGAAGTTTACCAAGGTCTGGAATGATAAAGGGAAATACCCCCACAACAAGAGCTTTTTCAAATGCCATTCCAGCTAGAAAATGCAAGCTGAGAATCCCTCCGACAAAGACAAGGGCATCACCCAAGAGGTTTGCAAGAAAAATATTGACAATCCCACTCTTGCTGTTAGTTAGGGAAGAAGTAAGTCCAGAGTAAACGAGATAAAACCAAAGATAGCCTGCAGTAGGGCCAACTAAAGCCTGAAATCCAGCTCCACCTCCTGCAAAGACAGGAAGACCGATTGCACCTAGAAGAAGATAGAGTGCAACAGAAAGTACAGCCTCTCTCGGTCTAAAGACAGTAGCAATCAAGCCGATTGCAAAGTTTTGCAGAGTGAAGGGAACAGGTCCAATTGGAAGACTGATTTGTGCCAAAACAGCAATGAGAGCAGCCCCAATAGCAGGGATAGCATAAACGTGAGCTTTTTTCAAAATAGTTAACCTCTTTTCTGATGTATAGTAACTATTATACTCGTAGGAGAATTATTGTCAACCTATTTTTGAAAACAAGGTAACAAAGACTGTAACGGCCGATTTGATTCACAAGAGAAGTTGGATAATTGTTTTTTATCGATTTGTAAATCGCCTTTATAGATAATCCCATTTTATCAATAAAAAATATACTATAAATACTTGACAAACTAAAATATTAGTATTAAATTAATATTGTAAACACTTACAAATAAATGTGTTCAATTTTAAAATAGAGAATTATTACTGAGTTTTTGTCAAATATTATAATTCAAGGAGAAGTAAAATACCAAAAATTTACTAAGAAGAAGTTCATTTTGCTGGCTACAAGTTTTTTCAGTTTTGGATTTGCTACTACAGCTAGTGTTGGTAGTGAAACTACAGCAATCCCAGTTCTATATCCGATTATTGATTTATGGAAGTATGGTGTAAGTGATAGCTATGGTTATTCGAATTACTTTGTTAGTTCTTCAAATAATATTAGTTCAGAGTCATCAGTAACGAATATTTTGGGAACGTTAAAGTTCACGATAAAAAAGATTATAGATGGACATTTTCAAGCAAAAAATTTGAAATGATGTTCGATTAAATGCACATTGGGATTATTATAGATTTTAAACAATAATTTATGAAAACAAGAGACCCAATTATAAAATAGAGTCTTTTGTCATATGGTAATTGCTTATGAAATTAAAATTATGTATCATTGGATTCTTCTTTTGTTTGATTGCTACAATTGGTCTGGTCACTATTAGTGATACCGAAATCCCCATACCTTTACCAATTGATGGTGCTTTTTCTATCCAAGGAAAAAGTAATCTTTCTAATAACGAAATATACGAAATGGTTCGTGACTTATCAAAAACGGAAAAGGTTACCATTTACAAGCCAATCGTTCAGAGTTCGGGTCAGTTGAAGTATGTAAACTTTGATGATGTAAATAATGAACAATTAAAGTCAGCACCAATAGTAGGGATGTATTACACACTTGGGAAAATAGATGTAGACAGTTTGAAACCACTTACGATGACTGGACTACAAACAGTATATATGGCTTATCCTTGGTATATAGGAGGAATATTACAATTTACTGGAACTTTAAGAATACTGTTAATGGGTTCAATTTACTTAACTTTATTAGTTGTTTTATTTGTTGTTAGGACGAGGCAGATCAAAGAAGGAGTGATACGACGTTCTTTGGGCTTGCCTGTATACGACCTTAGAAGAGAGTATGTCATTTCTCTTATTTTTGAACTGATTATGATGGCTTTATTGATGATTTCTTACAGTTCTTTTTTGGGTAATGGTTTCTTCACCTATAGTTCTAAGTTATTTTTCTCTCTGCTTTTAACGAATTTTATACTATTTCAAATCATTGATCTTATTACTTTTGTTTTATTTTGGTTGACGATTCAGATTGAAAAGCCCATTGAAATTATCAAAAACAAGGCGAAAAATAAACTTATTTTTGTCGTATGGCTTGTCATCATTTCGATTATCATTCTTGTCTCAGGAATTTTTTTACAAGAAACAAATAGTAGTCAATCTAGTATGAACATACAAATACAGAATTTAGTACCATGGGACACAGTAAAAGACTGGAGAAGGATTGAGTTCCTTGGAATTGAAAGTAACTCTGCTAAAAATGGAGAAGTTAGTGATTCAGATGGTCAGTATCTACAGATAGTTGCTGCCTTAAAAAACTTAGATTTTTTATATATAGAACGATCTTCGGCATATGTTCCAGATTTCATGAAAACTTCGCATGTTATAGAAAATTTTTCTAAACAATTAGAAAATGACGGGATAACGAATTCAGAAATAAATAAAGAGTTGATTTATATTAATCAAACAGGTGCTAACCTACAAAATAAAGTGAATAGAACAAACTATCATCTTTTAGATAATAAAATAGCAACCATCTATATTCCTGAGAAGTGGAAAGAAAACCAGAAATCTATTGAGAATACAGTTGTAGCAGAACAATTTATTGGAACAAACTATACAAAAGAACAGCTTGCAGTACAAATAATTCCTGATGGGGAAAAAATTTTTTATTTTAATGAAGATGCTGATAATAATCTTAAAATGAAAGATATTTTACCGCTGGCAAATGTAGCAGATAGCAAAGATAATATAGTTGTTGTGTTAGATACGGACAAAATGATGGAAAATAATAAGTTTTCTTTGGCTAGTAACATACTATATAAATCTCTTTTTAGTCCTGAAGCGGTAAAAAAAATAAATGAGATGACTGTCCCGTTGAATTTCTCAATGAATCCAGTAGATGTTTACCAAATTGTGAAATTAAAGATTCAATCCTTAGAGCACCAAATTTTACTTTCACAAATCTTGCAGAAGATAATTTACAGTATTGTCTTTATACTCATTTATCAATATGTCCAACTTTTTATTACTCTAAAACAGAATGAATATGTGAAAAAAATCATTTTGGGTCTGTCAAAAACATATATAGCAATTTCAAGTCTCAAATATTTTATGATGACTATTACAATGGTTATTCTATTTACATTTCTTATGACAGGGCAAATAGAGTTGCTATATATTGGAGTGGCTTCTCTGCTAGTTTTGATGTTGTCAATCATAATGAGTTTTAGGAAATTATCTGAAAGCTACACTAAAATTTTAAAAGGAGATGAATCATGACAATTGACCTTTTGAACGTTTCAAAGAGTTTCGGCTCAAAGAAGATCTTTACAGACTTAAATTTAATATTTGAATCTGGAAAAAGCTATGCATTGATTGGAGGTTCTGGCTCCGGTAAAAGTACCCTTCTTAATATTATAGGAAGATTAGAAAAAATTGACAGTGGGAATGTTTTAGTTGATAAACAAGATATTTGGAAGATAAAAGAAAGAACTTTTTTTAAAAATACTGTTGGATATGTATTTCAGAATTATTCTTTAATAGATAACAAAACAGTATATGATAATCTGAGCCTTATCACTAAAGACAAAAAAACAATAACTGACGTACTTGAAAAAGTAGGACTGTCAAGTGACTATTTACATCAAAAAATATACGAATTGTCTGGTGGGCAGGCTCAACGTGTAGCTATTGCCAGAATGTTAATGAAACCACGTAAAATTATTTTAGCAGATGAGCCCACAGGAGCTTTAGATGGTGAGATTGGAAAAGAAATCATTCGTTTGTTATTAAATGAAAAAGATGAAGACAAATATGTTATAATAGCGACGCATGATCCAGCTGTCTATAACGAAGTTGATGTGATAATTGACATGAAAGATATAGGGTATAATGTATGAAAAAGATAATTTATATTGCTTTGATCTTTGTAGCTGGGTTACTTGCCTTCTTCTTTTTTGGAAAACAAATGATTACAAAAGAAAATATCAATAAGCCAACGGTAGAGTTAACAGTCTATACGCTTTCTTCTAGTGATACAGAAAAATGGAATAAAGTGAGACAAGTAGAAACGGAAGAAGCTATATACTTCATAACTGTGAAAGAAGTATCATCTTCAGAAGAAGTATTTTCAAACATCATTGCAAATGGAGCTGCTACGGGGTTCGGAGTTCGTGAAGAAGAAGTGAAGCAATTCAATAATGGTTTAGGAGACACTATAGAGGACTCTAAGCATAATAAACTAATTGAAATAGAATTTTTTACTTTTTCTGATGATGGCGAGGGATTTGTGGTAGCAAACTTTGACTACGGTAAAGAAGAGTTGAATTCTCAGAAAAAAGATATAAAAGAGTTATATAAAAAAATATATGAATCTTTTAAAGAAAAGAATAAATGATTGTATTATAATCCTTGTATTTTGCTATGGTTTGTTAATTGATTTTTGCATATCTTACTTCAACATACTATAAAATAAAACATAAGAAAACGAGTATCTCCAACTACGGAAATACTCGCTTTTTGCTATTTAGAAGTGTTTTTTGCTTTGCTTCTTTTATTTCGATTAACGCATAGTTACAAATTCTTCAGATGCAGTTGGGTGAATCGCCACAGTTGCATCAAAGTCAGCCTTGGTTGCTCCCATTTTGATAGCAACAGCAAATCCTTGAATCATTTCATCAACACCGTATCCAATTCCATGAAGTCCGACAACTTTTTCTTCTGAACCAGCTGTGATCAATTTGAAACGAGTTTCTTGACGGTTGAAAGTGCAAGCAGAGTACATAGACGTAAAGCTTGATTTATAAACCTTGATTTGGTCTTGACCGTATTCTTTAATAGCTTGCTCTTCGGTCAATCCAACCGTTCCGATAGCAGGGTGTGAAAAGACAACAGTTGGAATAGTTGAGTAGTCCATTTTTGCAGTTGTTTTTCCGTTAAAGAGACGTTCAGATAGGGTACGCCCAGCCTTGATAGCTACTGGAGTTAGTTCTTTTTCGCCTGTTACATCACCTAGAGCGTAGATTCCCTCAACAACAGTATTTTGGTATTCATCCACTTGGATAAAGCCACGTTCGTTCAGAGTTACTCCAGCTTTTTCAAGTTGCAAGCCCTTAACGTTTGGACGGCGACCCGTAGCCCAGATAACTTGGCTAGCTGTGTGACTAGTACCATCTTCGAAATGAATGGTAATGCCGTCAGTAGTTTTTTCTAACTTGGCAGGGACTTTGTGAGTATGAAGTGGTAAGTTTGTTCTTTCCATTTCCTTGACCAGACCTTCAACGATGTAAGAATCAAAACCACGTAAAGGACGATCGCGGCGAACAAAGAGGTCTGTCTTGACACCAAAAGTGTGGAGTACGCCAGCCAATTCAACGGCGATATAACCAGCGCCTAGAATAGCAACTGATTCTGGCAATTCTTCCCAGGCAAATACATCATCAGAAGAGCCACCTAGCTCAGCACCAGGAATATTTGGAATACTTGGATGGGCACCTGTAGCAATCACGATATGTTTAGCACGAATCAACTCACCATTTACGCTAACAGTATGAGAATCTACAAATTCAGCATGACCTTCAATCAAGTCTACTCCGTTGCGTTTAAAACTGCCATCATAAGAAGAACGAGCGCGATCGATGTAGGCTTCACGATTGCGACGTAGGGTTGCAAAGTCAAAGTTAAGATCAGTAGTTTTAAAACCATAGTCTTCTCCAAATTGATGGAAAGTCTCAGCGATTTGCGCCCCGTACCACATGATTTTTTTAGGAACACAACCGACATTGACACATGTTCCGCCTAGTTTCTTTTCCTCAATAACGGCCGCTTTGGCTCCGTGTTCACCAGCACGGTTCATGGTAGCAATTCCTCCGCTACCTCCACCGATAGCAATGATATCATATTCTCTCATTGAAAACTCCTTTATACTCTTTTAAATAGTAGAGTGTCATTTTTTGATAGTCATATTCTATCTTTTTTTTGATGTGATTGCAAAAATCTGCTACGTTCAAAAAAATTAAAGAAAAGGCTTGCCAAATAAGTCAAAATAATGTATTATATAACTAGTACAATAGAAAAGGAGAATTTCCGAACGATTGTTTAATCCTGAACTGTCATTATTTCCATCTGAACTGCATTGTTTGCTGGAGGGAAATCTGGTATAATAGCAAAGTATTGTAAAAAAAAAGGAGTTTCATTATGAAGAAAAAGAATGGTAAAGCTAAAAAGTGGCAACTGTATGCAGCAATCGGTGCTGCAAGTGTAGTTGTATTGGGTGCTGGGGGCATTTTGCTCTTTAGACAACCTTCTCAGACTGCTGTAAAAGATGAGGCTACTCATCTTGTTGTTGCCAAGGAAGGAAGCGTGGCATCCTCTGTTTTATTGTCAGGGACAGTAACGGCAAAAAATGAACAATACGTTTATTTTGATGCTAGTAAGGGAGATTTAGATGAAATCCTTGTTTCTGTGGGGGATAAGGTCAGCGAAGGGCAGGCTTTAGTCAAGTACAGTAGTTCAGAAGCGCAGGCGGCCTATGATTCAGCTAGCCGAGCAGTCGCTAAGGCAGATCGTCATATCAATGAACTCAATCAAGCACGAAATGAAGCCGTTTCAGCTCCAGCTCCTCAAGCCTCTGCGCCAGCAGGAGGAGAAGATGCAACGGTGCAAAGCCCAACTCCAGTGGCTGGAAATTCTGTTGCTTCTATTGACGCTCAGTTGGGTGATGCCCGTGATGCGCGTGCAGATGCAGCAGCACAATTAAGTAAGGCTCAAAGTCAGTTAGATGCAATGACGGTTCTCAGTACCCTAGAGGGAACTGTGGTCGAAGTCAACCACAATGTTTCTAAATCTCCAACAGGAGCTAGCCAAGTAGTCGTTCATGTCGTAAGTAATGAAAACTTGCAAGTTAAGGGAGAACTGTCTGAATATAACCTCGCCAACCTATATGTAGGTCAAGAAGTAACTTTTACTTCTAAAGTGTATCCTGATAAAAAATGGACTGGGAAATTAAGCTATATTTCTGACTATCCTAAAAACAATGGTGAAGCAGCAAGTACAGCTGTAGCAGCAGGCGGTAATTCTGGCTCTAAATATCCATATACTATTGATGTTACAAGTGAAATCGGTGATTTGAAACAAGGATTCTCAGTAAGTGTTGAGGTCAAGAATAAGAGTAAAGCCATTTTGGTTCCTCTAACAAGTGTTGTGACTGAAAATGATAAGAATTATGTCTGGGTGCTTGACGAGCAGAAAAAGGCCAAGAAAGTGGAAGTTGGTTTGGGCAATGCTGATGCAGACAACCAAGAAATCACTTCAGGTCTGACAAATGGAGTCAAGGTCATCAGTAATCCAACATCTTCCTTGGAAGAAGGAAAAGAGGTGAAGGCTGATGAAGCAACTAATTAGTCTAAAAAATATCTGCAGAAGTTACCGTAACGGTGACCAAGAACTGCAGGTTCTCAAAAATATCAACCTAGAAGTGAATGAGGGTGAGTTTGTTGCCATTATGGGACCATCCGGTTCTGGTAAGTCTACTCTCATGAATATGATTGGGATGTTGGATACACCAAGTAGTGGAGAGTATTATCTTGAAGGTCAAGAAGTGGCTGGATTGGGTGAAAAACAACTAGCTAAGGTTCGCAACCAACAAATCGGTTTTGTCTTTCAGCAGTTCTTTCTTCTATCGAAACTCAATGCTCTGCAAAATGTAGAATTGCCCTTGATTTACGCAGGAGTTTCGTCTTCAAAACGTCGCAAGTTGGCTGAGGAGTATTTAGACAAGGTTGAATTGACAGAACGTAGTCACCATTTGCCTTCGGAATTATCTGGTGGTCAAAAGCAACGTGTGGCTATTGCGCGTGCCTTGGTAAACAATCCTTCTATTATCTTAGCAGACGAACCGACAGGAGCCTTGGATACCAAAACAGGCAACCAAATCATGCAATTATTGGTTGAATTAAATAAAGAAGGAAAAACTATTATCATGGTAACGCATGAGCCTGAAATCGCTGCTTATGCCAAACGTCAGATTGTCATTCGAGATGGGGTCATTTCGTCTGATAGTGCTCAGTTAGAAAAGGAGGAAAACTAAGATGCAGAATCTGAAATTTGCCTTTTCATCTATCATGGCTCATAAGATGCGTTCTTTGCTTACCATGATTGGGATTATTATCGGTGTTTCATCCGTTGTTGTGATTATGGCTCTAGGTGACTCCCTATCTCGTCAACTCAACAAAGATATGACCAAATCTCAGAAGAATATTAGTGTCTTTTTCTCTTCTAAAAAAAGTAAAGATGGGTCTTTTACTCAGAAACAATCAGCTTTTACGGTTTCTGGAAAAGAAGAGGAAGTTCATGTTGAACCACCAAAACCGCAAGAATCTTGGGTCAAGGAGGCAGCCAAACTCAAGGGAGTGGATAACTACTATGTAACCAACTCAACGAACGCCATTTTGACTTATAAAGATAAAAAGGTTGAAAATGCTAATTTGACAGGTGGAAACAGAACTTATATGGAGGCTGTTAAGAATGAAATTCTTGCGGGACGTAGTCTGAGAGAACAAGATTTCAAAGAATTTGCAAGTGTCATTTTGCTTGATGAAGAATTATCCATTAGTTTATTTGGCTCTCCTCAAGAGGCTATTAACAAGGTTGTAGAAGTTAATGGATTTAGTTACCGGGTCATTGGGGTTTATACTAGTCCAGAGGCTAAACGTTCAAAAATATATGGTTTTGGTGGCTTGCCCATTACTACAAATACTTCCCTTGCTGCGAATTTTAATGTAGATGAAATAGCTAATATTGTCTTTCGAGTGAATGACACAAGCTTGACTCAAACTCTGGGTCCAGAATTAGCACGAAAAATGACAGAGCTTGCTGGCTTGCAACAGGGAGAATATCAAGTATCAGATGAGTCAGCTGCATTTGCAGAAGTTCAACAATCGTTTAGTTTTATGACGACGATTATTAGTGCCATTGCAGGTATTTCCCTCTTTGTTGGAGGAACTGGTGTTATGAACATTATGCTGGTTTCTGTTACAGAGCGTACCCGTGAGATTGGTCTCCGTAAGGCTTTGGGTGCAACACGTGCTAATATTTTAATCCAGTTTTTGATTGAATCCATGATTTTGACCTTGTTAGGTGGCTTGATTGGCTTGACAATTGCAAGTGGTTTAACTGCCTTAGCAGGTTTGTTACTGCAAGGCTTGATTGCGGGTATAGAAGTGGGAGTATCGATCCCAGTTGCCCTATTTAGTCTTGCGGTTTCGGCTAGCGTGGGTATGATCTTTGGAGTCTTGCCAGCCAACAAGGCATCGAAACTTGACCCAATCGAAGCCCTTCGTTATGAATAAGATCAACAAGATGGACACTCGTCTATCTTGTTTTTGTATAGATTTCCCTATCGAAAATCCTTAAAAATGTGATATAATGAAGTGTTAGAAAAACAGGTTTCATTT
Source organism: Streptococcus sp. 596553 (assembly GCF_900411395.1). GTDB lineage: Bacteria > Bacillota > Bacilli > Lactobacillales > Streptococcaceae > Streptococcus > Streptococcus mitis_BA. The sequence goes on from NZ_OXCQ01000001.1 coordinate 121,322, forward strand.
GCCTGGAAAGGAAAAATTATGTCTGAAAAGAATTTTTATATTACAACGCCGATTTACTATCCATCTGGGAAACTTCATATCGGTTCTGCCTACACAACCATCGCCTGTGATGTCCTAGCCCGTTACAAACGCCTAATGGGCTACGATGTCTTTTATCTGACAGGTCTTGATGAGCATGGTCAAAAGATTCAACAAAAAGCGGAAGAAGCTGGCATTACACCACAAGCCTATGTTGATGGAATGGCAGTTGGAGTTAAAGAACTCTGGCAATTACTAAATATTTCATACGATAAATTTATCCGTACAACTGATTACTACCACGAAAAAGTTGTCGCACAGGTCTTTGAGCGCTTGCTGGCTCAAGATGATATTTACTTGGGTGAATACTCTGGCTGGTATTCAGTATCAGATGAAGAATTCTTTACAGAAAGCCAGCTTGCAGAAGTATTTCGTGATGAAGCTGGAAATGTGACTGGCGGTATTGCTCCATCAGGTCACGAGGTTGAATGGGTATCCGAAGAATCATACTTCCTTCGCCTCAGCAAATACCAAGACCGTTTGGTAGACTTTTTCAAGTCCCATCCTGAATTTATCACTCCAGATGGTCGTCTCAATGAAATGCTACGTAACTTCATCGAGCCAGGTTTGGAAGATTTGGCGGTATCTCGTACAACCTTTACATGGGGAGTGCCTGTCCCATCAAATCCAAAACACGTTGTCTACGTTTGGATTGATGCCCTTCTTAACTATGCGACAGCTCTTGGCTACGGTCAAGACGAACATGGTAACTTTGATAAGTTCTGGAATGGAACAGTCTTCCACATGGTAGGGAAAGACATCCTTCGTTTTCACTCCATCTACTGGCCAATCCTTCTTATGATGTTGGATGTTAAATTACCTGATCGTTTGATTGCCCATGGTTGGTTCGTCATGAAAGACGGCAAGATGTCTAAATCTAAAGGGAATGTGGTTTACCCTGAAATGTTGGTAGAGCGTTATGGACTAGATCCACTTCGTTACTATCTCATGCGTAGCCTTCCAGTTGGTTCAGACGGAACCTTCACTCCAGAAGACTATGTAGGCCGTATCAACTATGAATTGGCCAATGACCTTGGGAATCTCCTTAACCGTACGGTTTCTATGATTAACAAGTATTTTGATGGTCAAATCCCTGCCTATGTAGAAAGTGTGACTAAATTTGACAATGCTCTTGCTCAAGTAGCTGCTGAATCAATTGCTGATTACCATAAATACATGGAAGCAGTTGACTACCCACGTGCCCTTGAAGCAGTCTGGACCCTTATCTCTCGTACTAATAAATACATCGACGAGACAACTCCATGGGTCTTGGCTAAGGATGAAGCACTTCGTGACCAATTAGCAAGTGTCATGAGCCACTTGGCAGCCAGCCTCCGCGTCGTAGCACACTTGATTGAGCCATTTATGATGGAAACCAGTCGTGCAGTTTTGAATCAACTTGGTCTAGCAGAAGTTTCTAGCCTTGAAAACTTAAATCTAGCAGACTTTCCTGCAGGTGTAACAGTAGTTGCTAAAGGAACACCAATCTTCCCACGTCTCGATATGGAAGAAGAAATCGCCTATATCAAGGAACAAATGGAAGGCAACAAGCCAGCTGTCGAAAAAGAATGGAATCCAGATGAAGTTGAACTCAAACTAAACAAGGAAGAAATCAAGTTTGAAGACTTTGATAAGATTGAAATCCGTGTCGCAGAAGTCAAAGAAGTGTCTAAAGTAGAAGGTTCAGATAAGTTGCTTCAATTCCGCTTGGATGCTGGTGATGGTGAAGACCGTCAAATTCTCTCAGGGATTGCTAAGTACTATCCAAATGAACAAGAATTGGTTGGTAAGAAAGTTCAAATCGTTGCTAACCTCAAACCTCGTAAAATGATGAAGAAATATGTCAGTCAAGGGATGATCCTCTCAGCTGAATATGATGGAAAATTAACCCTTCTCACAGTTGATCCAGCTGTACCAAACGGAAGTGTGATTGGGTAAAAGTAGACAGGACTAGTTCATGCTAGTTCTGTTTTTTTATGTACACTCAATGAAAATCAAAGAGCAAACTAGGAAGCTAGCCGCAGGTTTCTCAAAGCACCGTTTTGAGGTTGTAGATAGAACTGACGAAGTCAGCTCAAAACACTGTTTTGAGGTTGTGGATAGAACTGACGAAGTCAGTAACCATATCTACGGTAAGACGACGCTGACTTTGTTTGAAGAGATTTTCTAAGAGTATCAACTATTATGCTTTACAAACTAGTGTGAAGTGGTATATTATAGATGAAGCTACTAGTAAGTATTACAAAATAGATAGAAGGGGGAAGGGATGAAAGAAACTCAACTATTAAAAGGTGTTCTTGAAGGTTGTGTCTTGGATATGATAGGTCAAAAAGAGCGATATGGTTATGAGTTGGTTCAGACTTTGCGAGAGGCTGGATTTGATACTATCGTTCCAGGAACTATTTATCCTTTGTTGCAAAAGTTAGAAAAAAATCAATGGATAAGAGGCGACATGCGCCCGTCGCCAGATGGTCCAGATCGGAAGTATTTTTCATTAACGAAAGAAGGAGAAGAGCGTGTCTCAGTCTTTTGGCAACAATGGGATGATTTGAGTCAAAAAGTAGAAGGAATTAAGAATGGGGATTAAATCATGAAGAAAATGAAGTATTACGAAGAAACAAGCGCTTTGCTACATGAATTTTCTGAGGACAATCAGCAGTATTTTGAGGAACTGTGGGATAGTTTTAATCTTGCTGGATTTCTCTATGATGAAGACTATCTCAGAGAGCAGGTTTATTTGATGATGTTAGATTTCTCAGAAGCAGAACGAGATGGCATGAGTGCAGAGGATTATTTAGGTAAGAATCCTAAAAAAATAATGAAAGAGATTCTCAAGGAAGCACCACGCAGTTCTATCAAGGAGTCCCTTTTAACACCAATTTTTGTCCTAGCGATATTACGTTATTATCAACTACTAAGTGATTTTTCTAAAGGTCCTCTCTTAACAGTCAATTTGCTCACATTTTTAGGGCAACTTCTTCTTTTTTTGATTGGATTTTGGCTTGTAGCCACAATCTTACGATGGAGTTTAGTCCAAGATTCTTCTAAAATGAAAATTGGCACTTATATTGTCGTTGGGATTCTTGTCCTTCTAGTTGTTCTGGGATATGTAGGAATAGGAAGTTTCATACAAGAAGGAGCATTTTATCTTCCTGCTCCCTGGGATAGTTTCCTTGTCTTTACGCTTTCTCTAGTCATCAGTATTTGGAATTGGAAAGAAGCGGTCTTTCGTCCCTTTGTCAGTATGATTGTTGCCCATCTTATTGTAGGCTCTCTGCTCCGTTATTATGCGTGGATGGGCATTTCAAATGTTTTCCTTACAAAATTCATTCCTTTAGCTGTTCTTTTTATTGGCATTTTTCTCTTGTTCCGTGGGTTTAAGAAGATAAAATGGAGTGAAATATAGTCAAAAAGCCGTTGCAAAGCGGTTTTTTGTTATAATGAAGGGAAGAATGTTAGAAATTAAAGGAGAAAAATTTGATGAGATACATAACTCTTGGTCAAGATGACAAAGAATTATCAGAAATTGTTCTCGGAATGATGAGAATAAAAGATAAGTCTGTAAAAGAAGTTGAAGAGCTTGTAGAAACAGCACTTTCTGTTGGAATCAATGCTTTCGACTTGGCTGATATATATGGTCGTGGTCGTTGTGAAGAACTGTTAGGTCTTGTCCTAAAAAATCGTCCAGATTTAAGAGAAAAGATGTGGATTCAGTCCAAATGTGGCATTCGCATAGAAGAATTTACCTATTTTGATTTTTCTAAGGACTATATTATAAAATCAGTAGACGGTATTTTGCAAAGATTGAAGATTGATCATCTGGACAGCTTGCTTCTTCATCGACCAGATGCTTTGATGGAATCTGACCAAGTAGCAGAAGCCTTTGATCTTCTTTATAAACAAGGTAAGGTTCGAGATTTTGGAGTTTCTAATCAAAATCCTATGATGATGGAGTTGCTTAAAAAAGATGTCAAGCAGCCGTTAGCTGTTAATCAGCTACAATTGAGTGCGGCTTTTACTCCAGGATTTGAATCAGGTTTTCATGTTAATATGGAAGATAGTCAAGCAGCTATGCGAGATGGCAGCATTTTTGAATATTGCCAATTACACGATGTGGTCATTCAAGCATGGTCTGTCTTACAATTTGGGTATTTTAAAGGGAATTTTGTTGGAAATGAGAAATTTCAAGCTTTAAATCAAGTACTTGATCGTTTAGCTATTAAATATGGAGTAACCTCTTCAACTATTGCCATTTCTTGGATATTGCGTTATCCAGCAAAAATGCAGGCAGTCGTAGGTACCGCAAATCCTAATCACTTGAGAGAAGTTAGCCAAGCGGCAAACTTTAGCTTAACAAGAAAAGAATGGTATGAAATTTATCTTGCAGCAGGGAATAATTTGCCGTAAGTAGAAGCAGATGTAAATAAATCACAGTCAAAAAGCCGTTGCAAAGCGGTTTTTTTGTTATAATGAAGGGAAGAATTATTGATTTTAAAGGAGAAAAACATGACATTTGAAGAAATTCTACCTGGGTTAAAGGCTAAGAAAAAATATGTACGAACTGGTTGGGGAGGTGCTGAAAACTATGTCCAACTTTTTGACACTATCGAGCAAAATGGGGTTGCACTTGAAGTGACACCTTATTTCCTAATCAACGTTTCTGGGGAGGGAGAAGGTTTTTCCATGTGGAGTCCGACACCTTGTGATGTTTTGGCGACGGATTGGGTAGAAGCGCATGACTAAACGTGTACTCATTACAGGAGTGAGTTCAGGGATTGGTCTGGCTCAAGCTCGACTCTTGTTAGAGAAGGGCTATCAAGTTTATGGAGTTGACCAAGGTGAAAATCCACTCTTAGAGGGTGATTTTCACTTTTTACAGAGAGATTTGACTTTGGACTTGGAGCCTATTTTTGACTGGTGCCCTCAGGTAGATATTTTGTGCAATACTGCTGGAGTGTTGGATGCTTATAAACCCCTATTGGAACAATCAGCGCAGGAAATTCAAGAGATTTTTGAAATCAACTATATGACTCCTGTTGAGTTGACTCGCTATTACTTGACACAAATGCTGGAGAATAAAAAAGGTACCATTATCAATATGTGCTCCATTGCTTCGAGCCTAGCAGGTGGCGGTGGACACGCCTATACTTCTTCGAAGCACGCCTTGGCAGGCTTTACCAAGCAGTTGGCTCTAGACTATGCTGAAACCGGGATTCAGGTATTTGGTATCGCTCCAGGAGCAGTCAAGACAGCTATGACTGCTGCGGACTTTGAGCCAGGTGGATTGGCTACCTGGGTTGCTAGTGAAACACCAATCAAACGCTGGATTGAACCAGAGGAAGTAGCAGAGCTTAGTCTTTTCTTAGCAAGTGGAAAAGCGAGCGCCATGCAAGGACAAATTTTGACAATAGATGGTGGCTGGTCTTTGAAGTAGGAGGATCTGATGGAAATCAAAAGACACTTTGGTGTCTACGCTGTTTGCTTTGAAAATGGGAAGTTACTCTGCATTGAAAAAACGAGAGGCCCTTATCAACATCGGTATGACCTACCTGGAGGCAGTCAGCAACTTGGTGAAGGCCTGACGGAAACGCTGACTAGAGAAGTTATGGAAGAGACGGGATTTACTGTTAGAAGCTACTCTAATCCTCGAATCTACGATGTTTTCGTCAGGGAAGAGTTAAAAAATTTTATGGTTCACCATATCATGGCCTTGTATGATGTTGAAATGAATGAGAGTGCACCTCAAGTTACGATTTCGGAAGCTGTGTCTGATGGTGCGAACGATTCACTTGGATATATTTGGATAGATATTCAAGAGATAACAGAAGAAAATGCATCGCCATTAGTCTTGAAGGTTAAGTCTGAATTATTAGGATTTACAGAACTGGGCAATACTTCTTACATGAATTGGAAGGTGAAGTAGGGGGATAATGGAACTATTTAAAACATGGAAGAAAAATATGGTTCTCTATGGTCTTAAATCTCAAATTGGAACTGTCTACCGAAACAATGATAGGGCAACAAGCTTTTATGATGTTGGGAATTTTCTATACCTAGCAGGGGAGTTGGATTCCAGATTTTGGGAAGATTTTGTTAGAAAATATGGTTTAGATTATAAGATTATTATTTCAGAAAATACTAATTGGCAAGATTTTCTGCATCGGAAAGTGGGGCTAAATTCTTTTACTCGCTATTCTTTTAAAGATAAGGCAAATTTTCAAGTCAAATTTCTAAATGATCTAGTTACTCATTTAGAGGAAGGCTACAATATTGTGCCTATTGATAATCATATTTATAACTGCTTTTCTACGGAAGAATGGTCACAGGATTTACAGGGGGATTTTGAGTCCTATCAGGATTTTGTTTTAAAAGGTGGATTTGGCTTTGTGATTCTTAAAAATAATGAACTGATTGCTGGGATTTCCTCAGGGTTAGTTTACAGTGAAGCAGTTGAAGTGGAAGTTGCAACTAGACCAAACGAACAAGGAAATGGATTTGCTAAAAAGCTTGGTGCTGCAATGATTCTAGAGAGTTTAAATAGAGATATGTTTCCACTTTGGGATGCTCATAACGAGGCTTCCAAAAAAGTAGCAGAATTTTTAGGATATGAGTTAATTGGACCTTATGTAGCTTTTGAACTAGAGAAAAGTGTCATATAATGATAGCTGATATTATATCTTTTAAGATGAGGTGAATGGACATGCAAAATTAACTTGCTCTTAGTGGCGAAAAAATTCTTGAAAAAGTTTATCCTCAACTATTTCACTACATTGGAATGATTCGTGGGGAATACTTGTTGAGAGAGCTTAATCAAAACATCCTATTACCCAGTTGTCAGCAATTTGTAAAAGATTATCTAGAGACTATCTGCTCCCTGTACTCAAATGAAGAAGTTTGGTATCGTTTTTCTGAATTAACGAATATAGAAGCTAATTGTCTAAAGGGGACTAAAGAGTATTTTGATGAACGCCATCCTTTGTTTGGTTATAGAGGGACTAGGCGTTTACTGGCGTGTCTGGATGAATTTCAGGCTGAAGCACATGTCGTTACAGAAGTTTATCAAATCAATCCCAATCTGTCTGTTATCTTTCCTTTTGTCAATGATGCCGATCAATTAAAACAAGCTATTACAGTATTGCGTCGGCATGGCTTTACTGGGAAAATTGCCACGATGATTGAATTACCGTCAGCATATTTTGACTTGGACAGAATAATGGAAACGGGCATTTCAAAGATTGTAGTTGGAATGAATGATTTGACTTCTTTTGTTTTTGCGACTGTGAGAAACAGTCAATGGCATGATATGGAAAATCCAATTATGTTAGATATGTTGAGACAGATGCAGGATAAAGCAAGGACGAAAAAGATTGACTTTGCTGTAGCAGGATATCTGAATGTTTCTTTCATACAAAAAATGAATCAGATGGGTATCGAATGCAATATCCACTATAGTTCTATTCCAGAGATTTTTGATTTAGAGATTGACCATGCAGATCATCTTAAACACATAAAAGAAGAAAGTAAAAAATTACAAAGGAGCGCCCATGACACCGCAAGAAATGTGGAATGCATACAAGAAAATTAACCCCTCTATAGGAGATCAAATCGATGCTTGGGCTTTTGGAGTGGAACCAGACCTTTTAGCAGATTTGGTTTTAAGAGGCGAAAAGACTGCAACAGCATCAGCCTACGACCTCTATGCACTAGAAGCCGAGTCTCTTCCTCAAGAAGGAACTTTTGATGTCATTTTAGATAGTCAAAATCAGGCTGTCTGCATTGTCGAAATTACAAAGGTTTCTGTTAAATCCTTCAATCGAGTATCAGCTGAACATGCCTATAAGGAAGGTGAGGGAGACAAATCACTTACCTATTGGCGTCAGGTTCATGAGGATTTTTTCACAGACTGTTTGGGTGAAGCAGGACTGACTTTTACACCTGAAAGCAAGGTTGTTTTAGAAGAATTTCGCAAGGTCTACCCACTGTAGGCTATTAGAAGGAAGAAAGTTTTGGAAATCGCCGTCCAATCCTTTTTTCTTAAGCAAAACATGATATAATAAGTTTGTTTGAAGAAGAGCTTTAGCTCTTAAACTTAGAATAGGAGAAAACTATGCAAGCAGTTGAACATTTTATTAAGCAATTTGTTCCTGAACATTATGATTTATTTTTAGACTTGAGTCGTGAGACCAAGACGTTTTCTGGAAAGGTGACTATTAGTGGCCAAGCACAGAGTGACCGCATTTCCCTTCATCAAAAAGACTTGGAAATCGCTTCTGTAGAAGTTGCAGGTCAAGCTCGTCCATTTACAGTTGACCATGAAAATGAAGCCCTTCATATCGAATTGGCTGAGGCTGGTCAAGTTGAAGTGGTTATCGCTTTCTCAGGAAAAATTACAGACAACATGACAGGGATTTACCCTTCTTATTACACAGTTGATGGAGTCAAGAAGGAAGTCTTGTCTACTCAGTTCGAGAGTCATTTTGCGCGCGAAGCCTTCCCATGTGTGGATGAGCCAGAAGCCAAAGCAACTTTTGACCTCTCTCTACGTTTTGACCAAGCAGAAGGTGAATTGGCCTTGTCTAACATGCCAGAAATCGATGTTGAAAAACGTAAGGAAACAGGTATCTGGAAGTTTGAGACAACACCTCGCATGTCTTCTTACTTGTTAGCCTTTGTTGCGGGTGATTTGCAAGGTGTGACCGCTAAAACTAAAAATGGTACCCTTGTAGGTGTCTACTCAACCAAAGCTCACCTATTATCTAATCTTGATTTCTCACTGGACATTGCTGTTCGCTCTATTGAGTTTTACGAAGATTACTACGGAGTTAAGTACCCGATCCCTCAATCTCTCCACATCGCCCTTCCTGACTTCTCAGCTGGAGCTATGGAAAACTGGGGTCTTGTGACCTACCGTGAAGTTTACTTGGTTGTGGATGAGAACTCTACCTTTGCCAGCCGTCAACAAGTTGCTCTTGTTGTGGCACATGAGTTGGCTCACCAATGGTTTGGTAACCTCGTTACTATGAAATGGTGGGATGACCTTTGGCTCAATGAAAGCTTCGCTAACATGATGGAGTACGTCTGTGTGGATGCCATTGAGCCAAGCTGGAATATCTTTGAAGATTTCCAAACAGGTGGAGTACCTCTTGCTCTTGAACGTGACGCGACTGATGGTGTTCAGTCTGTTCACGTCGAAGTTAAACACCCAGATGAGATCAATACGCTCTTTGACGGAGCTATCGTCTATGCCAAAGGAAGTCGCCTCATGCACATGCTTCGTCGTTGGCTAGGTGATGCCGATTTTGCCAAAGGTTTGCACGCCTACTTTGAAAAACATCAGTACAGCAATACAATTGGTCGTGACCTTTGGGATGCTCTTGGTCAAGCATCTGGCCGTGATGTTTCAGCCTTCATGGATTCTTGGTTGGAACAACCTGGTTATCCAGTTCTCACTGTCAAAGTTGAAAATGATGTCTTGAAGATTTCACAAAAACAATTCTTCATCGGTGAGCACGAAGATAAGGACCGTCTCTGGGTTGTGCCACTTAATAGCAACTGGAAAGGTTTGCCTGATACACTTGAAACTGAAAGCATCGAAATTCCAGGCTACGCAGCTCTTCTTGCTGAAAACAAAACGGCACTTCGCCTCAACACTGAAAATACAGCCCACTACATTACAGACTATCAAGGAGACTTGTTAGATGCTGTTCTTGCTGACCTAGTTGAGCTTGATAACACAAGTAAACTGCAAATCGTTCAAGAACGTCGTTTGCTTGCTGAGGCAGGGCACATTTCTTATGCTGACTTGCTCCCAGTTCTTGATAAACTTGCTAAGGAAGAATCTTACCTTGTCGTTTCAGCTGTTTCTGAAGTCATTTCTGCCCTTGAGCGCTTTATCGATGAAGGAACAGAAGCTGAAAGAGCCTTCAAAGCCTTGGTTGCTAAATTGGCTCGTCACAACTATGACCGTCTTGGTTTTGAAGCTAAAGACGGAGAATCAGATGAGGATGAATTGGTTCGTCAGTTGGCTGTTTCTATGATGATTCGCTCAAATGATGCAGAAGCTAGTCAAGTCGCTAGCCAAATCTTCGCGGCTCACAAGGAGAATCTTGCAGGACTTCCAGCAGCTATTCGTTCACAAGTCCTTATCAATGAGATGAAACATCATGAGACTAAAGACTTGTTAGAACTTTATCTTGATACTTATACTCACGCAACAGATGCTGTCTTTAAACGTCAGTTGGCAGCTGCTCTTGCTTACAGTACAGATGCGAACAATATCCAAACCTTGATTGCTTCTTGGAAGGACAAATTTGTGGTCAAACCGCAGGACTTGTCTGCTTGGTATTACCAATTCCTAGCTCACCAAGTAACTCAGGAAACAGCATGGTCTTGGGCACGTGAAAACTGGGCTTGGATTAAGGCAGCTCTTGGTGGAGATATGAGCTTTGATAGCTTTGTTATCCTTCCTGCACACGTATTTAAGACTCAGCAACGCTTGGCAGAGTACAAGGAATTCTTTGAACCACAACTTTCTGACCTTGCTCTTAGCCGTAACATCGGTATGGGAATCAAGGAAATTGCAGCGCGTGTTGACTTGATTAACCGTGAAAAAGCTGCAGTGGAAGCAGTCGTTCTTCAATACGGAAATTCATAAATGAGCCTAAAATAAAAAGAAAACTCAGCTATCTCATGTAATACTCTTCGAAAATCAAATTCAAACCACGTCAGCGTCGCCTTACCGTACTCAAGTACAGCCTGCGGCTAGCTTCCTAGTTTGCTCTTTGATTTTCATTGAGTATAAAATGCAGAGAGTTGAGTTTTTTTTAAGGCAAATTTGGTATAATGGTTTTAATAAGGAGGAGTTTCTCATGATAAAAATCTTATTGGTTGAGGATGACCTAGGCCTGTCAAATTCAGTATTTGACTTTTTAGACGATTTTGCGGATGTCATGCAGGTATTTGATGGGGAAGAAGGTCTCTACGAAGCTGAAAGTGGCGTCTATGATTTGATTTTGCTCGATTTGATGTTGCCTGAAAAAAATGGCTTCCAAGTCTTGAAAGAATTGCGTGAAAAGGGGATTACGACTCCAGTTCTGATCATGACTGCCAAGGAAAGTTTGGATGATAAGGGACATGGATTTGAACTGGGAGCGGATGATTATCTGACCAAACCTTTCTACCTCGAAGAACTCAAAATGCGGATTCAAGCCCTTCTCAAACGTTCAGGCAAGTTTAATGAAAACACCTTGACTTATGGAAATATTGTGGTTAATTTGTCAACCAATACCGTTAAAGTCGAAGATACTCCTGTCGAATTGCTAGGTAAAGAGTTTGATTTATTAGTTTATTTCCTTCAAAATCAAAATGTTATTTTGCCTAAGACTCAGATTTTTGATCGTCTATGGGGATTTGATAGTGACACAACGATTTCGGTTGTCGAAGTCTATGTTTCAAAAGTCCGTAAGAAATTAAAAGGAACCACTTTTGCAGAGAATTTGCAAACCTTGCGCAGTGTTGGGTATATTTTAAAAGATGTTCAGTAAACTAAAAAAAACATGGTATGCGGATGATTTTAGTTATTTTATTCGCAACTTTGGTGTCTTCACTCTGATTTTCTCTACAATGACTCTGATTATTTTGCAGGTCATGCATTCGAGTCTCTATACTTCGGTAGATGATAAGCTTCATGGACTGAGTGAAAATCCTCAGGCAGTTATTCAGCTTGCTGTAAATAGGGCAACAGAAGAGATTAAAGATTTAGAGAATGCCGCTACAGATACTAGTAAGACTGAGATAAAACCCAATGTCAGTTCCAATACGGAGGTTATTCTTTTTGATAAGAATTTTACACAGCTCCTTTCTGGAAATCGATTTTTGGGATTGGATAAGATTAAGTTAGAGAAAAAAGAACTAGGCCATATCTATCAGATTCAGGTTTTTAATAGCTATGGACAAGAAGAAATCTATCGCATGATTTTGATGGAAACCAATATCAGTTCGGTTTCAACCAATATCAAGTATGCAGCTATCTTGATTAATACCAGTCAGTTGGAGCAGGCCAGTCAAAAGCACGAACAATTGATTGTGATTGTGATGGCAAGTTTCTGGATTTTGTCTTTACTTGCCAGTCTCTATCTAGCTAGGGTCAGTGTTAGGCCTCTGCTTGAGAGCATGCAGAAGCAACAGTCCTTTGTGGAAAATGCTAGTCATGAGTTACGAACTCCACTCGCAGTTTTGCAAAATCGCTTAGAGACCCTTTTTCGTAAGCCAGAAGCAACCATTATGGATGTAAGCGAAAGCATTGCCTCTAGTTTGGAAGAAGTCCGAAATATGCGTTTTTTGACAACAAACTTGTTGAACTTAGCTCGTAGAGATGATGGCATTAAGCCAGAACTTGCAGAAGTTCCAACTAGTTTTTTCAATACGACTTTCACAAACTATGAGATGATTGCTTCGGAAAATGATCGTGTCTTCCGTTTTGAAAATCGGATCCATCGTCCGATTGTGACGGATCAACTGCTCTTGAAGCAGTTGATGACTATCTTATTTGATAATGCTGTCAAGTATACTGAAGAGGATGGTGAAATTGATTTTCTTATCTCGGCGACCGATCGTAATCTTTATTTGCTAGTTTCCGATAATGGAGTCGGTATTTCGACAGAAGATAAAAAGAAAATTTTTGATCGTTTTTATCGAGTCGACAAGGCTAGAACCCGGCAAAAAGGTGGCTTTGGTTTAGGATTGTCCCTAGCCAAGCAAATTGTAGATGCGCTAAAAGGAACCATTACTGTTAAAGATAATAAGCCAAAGGGAACAATCTTTGAAGTGAAGATTGCCATTCACACACCATCTAAAAAGAAAAAATAAACATATCGCTCCAGACGGGGCGATATGTTTATTTTTTAAGTTTTCGTTTGATAATAGAGCGTTGGACTTTTAAAACAAGTAAGCTGGATACTATTGCTGCAGGTAAGGCGAGCACAGTTGTTAATTTTAATGATAAAAAGATAAAACTAAAGATAGCAATGCAGATACAAAAAACAGCGATATTGACAAAAAATAAAATTTCTTTGAGATTGCTATCAGCTTGTGCTTCAGGTGTATAAGCTTGATAATGAGGAAGTTGCTGGTTTAATTCTTCTTGATAGTCTACTTCATAGGATTGTAATTTTCTTACGGGCATGATTCTCTCCTTAACAGTACATACCTATTTTATCATTTTTTCAGCAGAGAATTATTACAGAAAGGTTACAAAAAGAATAAGGTCCCTTTTCATTTTCAAAGAATAGCTGATTTTGGAGAAATATGGTATAATTTTTCCTATGGAAAAGATTATCATTACAGCAACTGCTGAAAGTATTGAACAAGTTAAACAATTGCTCGAAGCTGGCGTAGACCGTATCTATGTCGGTGAGAAAGATTTTGGCCTTCGTCTACCAACGACCTTTAGTCATGACCAATTGCGTGAAATCGCTAAGCTGGTTCATGATGCTGGTAAGGAATTGATTGTTGCAGTCAATGCCCTCATGCACCAAGATATGATGGACCGTATCAAACCTTTCTTAGACTTTTTGGAAGAAATCAAGACAGACTACATTACGATTGGGGATGCAGGTGTCTTCTACGTAGTCAACCGCGATGGTTATTCATTTAAGACCATTTATGATGCTTCAACTATGGTGACAAGCAGTCGTCAGATTAACTTCTGGGGACAAAAGGCTGGCGCATCTGAGGCTGTTTTGGCGCGTGAAATTCCATCGGCTGAACTCTTCAAAATGCCAGAGATTTTAGAAATTCCTGCTGAAGTTTTGGTGTACGGTGCTAGTGTCATCCATCATTCTAAACGTCCACTTTTGCAAAACTACTATAACTTTACGCATATCGATGATGAAAAGACGCGCAAGCGTGACCTCTTCTTGGCAGAGCCAAGTGACCCAGAGAGCCACTATTCCATTTTTGAAGATAATCATGGTACCCATATCTTTGCCAATAACGACCTTGATTTGATGACTAAATTGACAGAATTGGTGGAGCATGGTTTTACCCATTGGAAATTAGAAGGACTTTATACTCCAGGTCAAAACTTTGTTGAGATTGCAAAACTCTTTATCCAAGTGCGTAGCTTGATTCAAGAGGGCAACTTTAGCCATGACCAAGCCTTCTTGCTGGATGAAGAAGTGCGTAAACTTCACCCTAAAAACCGTTTCCTTGATACAGGATTTTATGACTACGATCCTGACATGGTTAAATAAAGTAAATGATTCGTTGAGAGAAGAAAGATGCAAACATTTCTTCTCTCAATTTTTCTTATTCTCCAATATTTTCAAAAAATAAGTAGGCTAGGATGCTCTATTTATTAGGATTTTTAAGAAAAGTGACCTTCTTGAGTTTGAAAATTATCCTATGTTTGCAGGTGCCAAATGGCCCTTTTTTTGGTATAATTTTTTATAATGAAAACGATTGGTAATCGCTATGTTGTGGTGGATTTAGAGGCAACTAGCACAGGTAGTAAGGCTAAAATTATCCAAGTGGGAATTGTCGTGATTGAGGACGGAAAAATCGTCGATCACTATACGACGGATGTCAATCCACATGAACCCTTGGATGCTCATATCAAAGAACTGACAGGATTGACAGACCAACGTCTGGCGCAAGCACCTGATTTTTCGCAAGTTGCTAGAAAAATCTTTGACTTGGTGGAGGATGGGCTTTTTGTAGCCCATAATGTTCAGTTTGATGCCAATCTTTTGGCGGAAAATTTATTTTTTGAAGGCTATGAACTAAGAAATCCTCGTGTTGACACGGTCGAATTGGCCCAAGTCTTTTTCCCTGAACTGGAAAAATATAGTTTGCCGATATTGTGCCGAGAATTAGGAATTCCTCTAAAACACGCTCACACAGCCCTTTCAGACGCCCAAGCTACAGCGGAATTACTCTTATTTCTACGGGAAAAGATGGCCCAGCTTCCGAAAGGTCTCTTGGAACGCTTGCTGGAAATGGCTGACGCTCTCTTATATGAGTCCTACCTGGTTATTGAGGAAATTTATCGCAACCAATCTATCCTTAGTTCTCCAGACTTGATTGAAGTTCAAGGGCTATATTTCAAGAAAACTGCAGCTCCCAATGAGCCACGAAAACTATCTCAAGATTTTTCTAAAAATATTTCTTTGTTGAACCTTGAAGTGAGGGAGGAACAAGAAAGTTTTGCTAAAGAGGTTGGCTTGCTATTGAAAGATGAGCCTGTCTCTCTGATTCAAGCGCCGACAGGGATTGGGAAAACTTATGGCTATCTCTTACCCGCTTTGTCCCAAGTAAAAGAGCGTCAGATTATCCTTAGCGTTCCGACAAAGATTCTTCAAAATCAAATCATGGAAGAAGAAGGTAAACGCCTCAAGGAAGTATTTCATACATATATTCATTCTTTAAAGGGGCCTCAAAATTATTTGAAGTTGGATGCCTTTTATCGTTCCTTGCAGGAAAATGATGAAAATCGCTTATTTAGACGCTTTAAAATGCAAGTCTTGGTCTGGCTGACTGAGACAGAGACAGGGGATTTGGATGAGATTGGGCAACTCTACCGTTATCAACATTTTCTAACAGATCTTCGTCATGACGGAAAGTTATCTTCTAAAAGTTTATTTGTAACAGAAGATTTTTGGAAACGTAGTCAAGAAAGGGCAGAGACCTGCAAGCTTTTAGTGACCAATCATGCCTATCTTGTAACCAGACTGGAAGATAATCCTGAATTTATCAGTGACCGTTTATTGATTATTGATGAAGTTCAAAAAGTTTTGTTGTCTCTAGAAAATCTGCTTCAAGAGACCTACGATATCCAGTCTATTATCGATTTGCTTGATAAGGCTTTACTGGAGGAGCAAAATAAGGTTCAGCAACGAATACTAGAAAGTATTCGCTTTGAGTGCCTCTACTTGATAGAACAATTTCAGTCTGGCAAATCTAGGAAAAATATCTTAGATTCTCTGGTCAATCTCCATCAGTATTTTTCAGAATTAGAGGTAGAAGGCTTTGAGGAGCTGGTTCGCTATTTTACAGCTGACCGAGATTACTGGCTTGAAGCAACTGAAACGGGTCAAAAGAAAATTCAGATTTCTTCTACGAAATCAGGCCGTATTCTTCTATCTTCTTTAGTGCCTGATTCGTGTCAAGTCTTGGGAGTGTCGGCTACTCTTGAGATTAGTCAGAGAGTTTCTTTGGCAGACCTGTTAGGCTATCCCGAAGCTAAATTTGTTAAGATTGAAGCTGGTAAAAAACAGGATCAAGAAGTGGTCTTGGTCAAGGATTTTCCTCTAGTAACAGAAATTTCCTTAGAAGTCTATGCCAAGGAGGTAGCTGATTTGCTGATGGGAGTTCAAGCTTTCCAACAACCGATTTTGGCTCTCTTTACTGCCAAAGACATGCTTCTAGCAGTATCGGATTTACTTCCAGTTAGCCACTTGGCCCAGTATAAAAATGGTGATGTTCATCAACTGAAGAAACGCTTTGAAAAAGGAGAACAACAAATCTTGCTTGGTGCAGCAAGTTTCTGGGAGGGAGTTGATTTTTCAAGCCATCCTTTTGTGATTCAAGTTGTACCAAGACTTCCTTTCCAAAATCCTCAAGAGCCCTTGACGAAAAAGATTAATCAAGAACTGAATCAAGAAGGGGAAAATGCCTTTTATGATTATCAGTTGCCAATGGCCATTATTCGTTTAAAACAGGCTTTGGGAAGAAGTATGAGACGTGAACACCAACGTTCCTTAACCCTCATTCTGGATAGGAGAATTGTCGGAAAACGATACGGCAAGCAAATAGTGACTTCTCTAGCAAAAGAAGCGAGTGTTACAACGATTGCTCAATCTGAAGTTAATGAGGCTATTGATAGATTTTTAAATGAACTTTGATAAATAGTATTGTATGAAAGTATAAGGTTAGTGTATATGAAACGTTCTCTCGACTCTAGAGTCGATTATAGTTTGCTCTTGCCAGTATTTTTTCTACTGGTTATTGGCGTGGTGGCTATCTATATAGCCGTTAGTCATGATTATCCAAATAATATTCTGCCCATTTTAGGGCAGCAGGTCGCCTGGATTGCCTTGGGGCTTGTGATTGGTTTTATCGTCATGCTCTTCAATACAGAGTTTCTTTGGAAGGTGACCCCCTTTCTATATATTTTAGGCTTGGGACTCATGGTTTTGCCGATCGTCTTTTATAATCCAAGCCTGGTTGCATCAACGGGTGCCAAAAACTGGGTATCAATAAATGGAATTACCCTATTCCAACCGTCAGAATTTATGAAGATATCCTATATTCTCATGTTGGCTCGTGTGATAGTTCAATTTACAAAGAAACATAAGGAATGGAGACGCACGGTTCCGCTGGACTTTTTGTTAATTTTTTGGATGATTCTCTTTACCATTCCAGTCCTAGTTCTTTTGGCACTTCAAAGTGACTTGGGGACGGCTTTGGTTTTTGTAGCCATTTTTTCAGGAATCGTTTTATTATCAGGGGTTTCTTGGAAAATTATTATCCCAGTATTTGTGACTGCTGTAACAGGAGTTGCTGGTTTCTTAGCAATCTTTCTTAGCAAGGACGGACGAGCTTTTCTTCACCAGATTGGAATGCCGACCTACCAAATCAATCGGATTTTGGCTTGGCTCAATCCCTTTGAGTTTGCCCAAACAACGACTTACCAGCAGGCTCAAGGGCAGATTGCCATTGGGAGTGGTGGCTTATTTGGTCAGGGATTTAATGCTTCGAATCTGCTTATCCCAGTTCGAGAGTCGGATATGATTTTCACGGTCATTGCAGAAGATTTTGGCTTTATTGGCTCTGTCCTTGTTATCGCCCTTTATCTCATGTTGATTTATCGTATGTTGAAGATTACTCTGAAATCAAATAACCAATTCTACACCTATATTTCCACTGGCTTGATTATGATGTTACTCTTTCATATCTTTGAGAATATCGGTGCCGTAACAGGTTTGCTTCCTTTGACTGGGATTCCCTTGCCTTTCATTTCTCAAGGGGGATCAGCTATTATCAGTAATTTGATTGGTGTTGGCTTGCTTTTATCGATGAGTTACCAGACTAATCTAGCTGAAGAAAAGAGCGGAAAAGTTCCATTCAAACGGAAAAAGGTTGTATTAAAACAAATCAAATAAGGAGAAAATCATGGTAACAGTAGCAGTTATGTTAGCTCAGGGCTTTGAAGAAATTGAAGCCTTGACAGTTGTAGATGTCTTGCGTCGCGCCAATATCACTTGTCATATGGTAGGATTTGAAGAGCAAGTGACAGGCTCGCACGCAATCCAAGTAAGAGCAGATCGTGTCTTTGATGGTGATTTATCAGACTATGACATGATTGTCCTTCCTGGAGGGATGCCTGGTTCTGCACATTTGCGCGATAATCAGGCTTTGATGCAAGAATTGCAAAGTTTCGAACGAGAAGGGAAGAAACTGGCAGCTATTTGTGCGGCGCCAATTGCCCTCAATCAAGCAGGGCTATTGAAAAACAAGCAGTACACTTGTTATGACGGTGTTCAAGAGCAAATCCTTGATGGTCACTACGTCAAGGAAACAGTAGTGGTAGATGGTCATTTGATAACCAGTCGAGGTCCATCAACAGCCCTTGCCTTTGCCTACGAGTTGGTGGAGCAATTAGGAGGAGACGCAGAGACTTTACGAACAGGAATGCTCTATCGAGATGTCTTTGGTAAAAATCAGTAAAACGGGAGTTATTCTCTCGTTTTTCATGTGGAAAAATCAGGGAAATCATCGCTTTTTTCATAAAAAAATGCTATAATGAAGGGTATGAAATATCACGATTATATCTGGGATTTAGGTGGAACTTTACTGGATAATTATGAAACTTCAACAGCTGCCTTTGTTGAAACATTGGCACTGTATGGCATCACACAAGACCACGATAGTGTCTATCAAGCTTTAAAGGTTTCTACTGATTTTGCGATTGAGACATTCGCTCCCAACTTAGAGCATTTTTTAGAAAAATACAAGGAAAATGAAGCCAGAGAGCTAGAACACCCGATTTTATTTGAAGGAGTTTCTGAACTATTGGAAGACATTTCAAATCAAGGTGGCCGTCATTTTTTGGTCTCTCATCGAAATAATCAGCTCTTAGAAATTTTAGAAAAAACTTCTATAGCAACCTATTTTACGGAAGTAGTGACTTCTAGCTCAGGCTTTAAGAGAAAGCCAAATCCTGAGTCTATGATTTATTTAAGAGAAAAATATCAGATTGGCTCTGGTCTTGTCATTGGTGATCGGCCGATTGATATTGAAGCAGGTCAAGCTGCAGGACTGGATACCCACTTGTTTACCAGTATCGTGAATTTAAGACAAGTATTAGACATGTAAGAAAAAGGAATAAGATGACAGAAGAAATCAAAAATCTGCAGGCACAGGATTATGATGCCAGTCAAATTCAAGTTTTAGAGGGCTTAGAGGCTGTTCGGATGCGTCCAGGGATGTATATCGGGTCAACTTCAAAAGAAGGTCTTCACCATCTAGTCTGGGAAATTGTTGATAACTCAATTGATGAGGCCCTGGCAGGATTTGCCAGTCATATTCAAGTCTTTATTGAGCCAGATGATTCGATTACTGTTGTCGATGATGGGCGTGGTATCCCAGTCGATATTCAGGAAAAAACAGGCCGACCTGCTGTTGAGACAGTCTTTACGGTTCTTCATGCTGGAGGAAAATTCGGCGGTGGCGGCTATAAGGTCTCAGGTGGTCTTCACGGAGTAGGGTCATCAGTAGTTAACGCCCTTTCCACTCAATTAGATGTTCATGTCCACAAAAACGGTAAGATTCATTACCAAGAATACCGTCGTGGTCATGTTGTCGCAGACCTTGAGGTAGTCGGAGATACAGATAGAACTGGAACAACGGTTCACTTCACACCAGACCCAGAAATCTTTACTGAAACAACAACCTTTGATTTTGATAAATTAAATAAACGGATTCAAGAGTTAGCCTTTCTAAATCGCGGTCTTCAAATCTCCATCACAGATAAGCGTGAAGGTTTGGAACAAACCAAGCACTATCATTATGAAGGTGGGATTGCTAGTTACGTTGAATATATCAACGAGAACAAGGATGTTATCTTTGATACACCAATCTACACAGATGGTGAGATGGATGATATCACAGTTGAGGTAGCCATGCAGTACACAACAGGTTACCATGAAAATGTCATGAGTTTCGCCAATAATATTCATACCCATGAAGGTGGAACGCATGAACAAGGTTTCCGTACAGCCTTAACACGTGTCATCAACGATTATGCTCGTAAGAATAAGTTACTAAAAGACAATGAAGACAACCTAACAGGGGAAGATGTTCGTGAAGGATTAACTGCAGTTATCTCAGTTAAACACCCAAATCCACAGTTTGAAGGACAAACTAAGACCAAACTGGGGAATAGCGAAGTGGTCAAGATTACCAATCGCCTCTTCAGTGATGCCTTCTCCGATTTCCTCATGGAAAATCCACAGATTGCCAAACGTATCGTGGAAAAAGGGATTTTAGCTGCTAAGGCTCGTGTGGCTGCCAAGCGTGCGCGTGAAGTCACTCGTAAAAAATCTGGTTTGGAAATTTCCAACCTTCCAGGGAAACTAGCAGACTGCTCTTCTAACAATCCTGCTGAAACAGAACTCTTCATCGTCGAAGGAGACTCAGCTGGTGGATCAGCCAAATCTGGTCGTAACCGTGAGTTTCAGGCTATCCTTCCAATTCGCGGTAAGATTTTGAACGTTGAAAAAGCAAGTATGGATAAGATTCTAGCTAACGAAGAAATTCGTAGTCTTTTCACAGCCATGGGAACAGGATTTGGCGCAGAATTTGATGTTTCGAAAGCCCGTTACCAAAAACTCGTTTTGATGACGGATGCCGATGTCGATGGAGCCCACATTCGTACCCTTCTTTTGACCTTGATTTATCGTTATATGAAACCAATCCTAGAAGCTGGATATGTTTATATCGCCCAACCACCAATCTATGGTGTCAAGGTTGGAAGCGAGATTAAAGAATATATTCAGCCAGGAGCAGATCAAGAAATTAAACTCCAAGAAGCCTTGGCTCGCCATAGTGAAGGACGTGCCAAACCAACCATTCAGCGTTATAAAGGTCTGGGTGAAATGGATGATCACCAATTATGGGAAACAACCATGGATCCCGAACATCGCTTGATGGCCAGAGTTTCTGTGGACGATGCTGCAGAAGCAGATAAAATCTTTGATATGTTGATGGGGGATCGAGTAGAACCTCGTCGTGAGTTTATCGAAGAAAATGCCGTTTATAGTACACTTGATGTCTAAAAAATCGGGAGAAGTAGTTCCCTTGGTCTAAAAAATATGATATAATCATTACGATTGTTTCAAGTAAAAAAGGAGTTTGATATGTCTAATGGACAACTAATTTATTTAATGGTTGCAATTGCAGTCATTTTAGTTCTGGCTTATGTAGTGGCAATCTTTCTACGTAAGCGAAATGAGGGAAGATTAGAGGCGCTAGAAGAAAGAAAAGAAGAACTATACAATCTTCCAGTAAATGATGAAGTAGAAGCTGTAAAAAATATGCACTTGATTGGACAAAGTCAAGTGGCTTTCCGTGAATGGAATCAAAAATGGGTCGATTTATCTCTCAACTCTTTTGCCGATATTGAAAATAATCTCTTTGAAGCAGAAGGCTATAACCATTCATTTCGTTTTCTCAAGGCCAGTCATCAAATTGACCAAATTGAGAGTCAAATTACTTTGATTGAAGAAGATATTGCTGAAATTCGCAATGCTTTGGCAGACTTAGAGAAGCAAGAATCTAAAAATAGTGGTCGTGTTCTTCATGCTTTGGATTTATTTGAGGAACTTCAGCATAGAGTTGCTGAAAATTCAGAACAGTATGGTCAAGCCTTGGATGAAATTGAAAAACAATTAGAAAATATCCAATCTGAATTTTCACAATTTGTAACCTTGAATTCATCGGGTGACCCTGTGGAAGCCGCAGTGATTTTGGATAATGCTGAAAATCATATCTTGGCTTTGACACATATTGTTGATCGTATACCAGCAATTGTAACAACATTATCTAAAGAGCTACCAGATCAACTAGAAGATTTAGAAGATGGTTATCGTAAACTAATTGATGCTAATTATCATTTTGTTGAAACGGATATTGAAGCACGTTTCCACTTGCTTTATGAAGCATTCAAGAAAAACCAAGAGAATATTCGTCAGTTGGAATTGGATAATGCCGAATATGAGAATGGACAGGCACAAGAGGAAATCAATGCCTTGTATGATATTTTTACTCGAGAAATTGCTGCTCAGAAAGTAGTGGAAAATCTACTTGCAACTCTTCCAACTTACCTTCAACATATGAAAGAGAATAATACTTTATTGGGAGAAGATATTGCACGTTTGAGCAAGACCTATTTACTTCCTGAGACAGCTGCAAGCCATGTTCGTCGTATTCAGACAGAATTAGAGAATTTTGAGGCAGCTATTGTTGAGATAACTTCAAATCAAGAAGAACCAACCCAAGCTTATTCAGTTCTTGAAGAAAATCTTGAGGATTTACAAACTCAACTAAAAGATATTGAAGATGAGCAAATTTCAGTTAGTGAGCGCCTGACACAAATTGAGAAAGATGATATCAATGCACGTCAAAAGGCCAATGTTTATGTCAATCGTCTCCATACTATCAAGCGATACATGGAAAAACGCAATCTGCCAGGTATTCCACAAACTTTCTTGAAGTTATTCTTTACGGCAAGCAATAATACCGAGGATTTAATGGTTGAGTTAGAACAGAAAATGATTAACATTGAATCTGTTACCCGAGTTCTTGAAATTGCAACGAATGATATGGAAGCTTTAGAAACGGAAACTTATAATATTGTACAATATGCAACTTTAACAGAGCAACTCTTGCAATATTCTAACCGCTATCGCTCATTTGATGAACGCATTCAAGAAGCATTTAACGAAGCTTTAGAGATTTTTGAAAAAGAATTTGATTATCACGCTTCATTTGACAAGATTTCTCAAGCATTGGAAGTGGCAGAGCCTGGTGTAACCAACCGCTTTGTTACCTCATATGAGAAAACACGTGAAACGATTCGTTTTTAATAAAAGAAAAAGATTTGATTGTGTGAGAAGCAGAATCAAATCTTTTTCTATAGTAGTATCGTGAGCAAAAGGATTCAAAATGATAAAAACGCATAATAGCAGGTGTAGAAACTCTTGCTACTATGCGTTTTATTATGGAAAGACTTATTGGACTTTCTCTCAAATCGAGTTTTTACTCAATTTCCTTACTTGATTGGGATTGAAATTCCAATCAATTTCTCTGAGTAGAGTGTCTTGATATTGGCTTCATCAATAGAGTCCTTATCAATTTTACGTTTCAAGAAAAATTCTTGAATGGTTTCGATTTCAGGCTCACGAATAGCACGGTGTTTATTTGAGATGAGGATTTCATAGTGAAGCGGCGCTTGGGTAAAAATAACATCAGTATTTCCTGCTGAGTAAACCTCAACAAGGGTTGCATCTGTACTTTCTAGCTGGCTTTTTACAAGTTGCGAGTGTGAGTTTGTCGTATTGATAAGCTTCATAATATTTCCTCCGATTTTCTAATTCTATTATAGCACTTTTTGAATAAAGTCGCTTGATTTATACTCAATGAAAATCAAAGAGCAAACTAGGAAGCTAGCCGTAGGCTGCTCAAAACACAGTTTTGAGGTTGTAGATAAGACTGACGAAGTCAGTGACCATATCTACGGTAAGGCGACGCTGACGTGGTTTGAAGAGATTTTCGAAGAGTATTAGCCAATCTTATGCTGTTTTTTCCAAGATTGGATGGCCCATTTATGGCTACCACGTTTAAGATTTTCAATAGCCTCATCAATAGGGAACCAAGCAATATGATTAAAGTCTTCTAGTGGCTTTTGCACTTCTTTGAAAGAAGTCGCTTCATAGAGGTAGGCAGGATTGTAGTAGTAGGTATCACGGTGACGAGAGTAGAAATATTCGTCAGCTTGTCCGTAATAGGTACCAATTTCAGCAGTGAATCCAAGTTCTTCAATCAATTCACGTTTTAGGGCTTCCTGATGATTTTCCCCTGCTTCAATTTCGCCACCTGGTAAGAACCAAGCACCATTAGGAGCTTGAACTAAAACTATTTGTTTTTGTTCAGCGTCAGGAATAACTGCATATACTCCATAGCGTGCAACATAGTCTGTATTCGCTTTTTTTTCTCCGAAAGTTGGGTTTGCCATTGCATTTTCCTCATTATCTAGTATCGTTATTATTATCATAATGGACAAAGGGCAAGCTGTCAAGAAATTACAGTTATTTTAGTAAAAAAGAAGCAGAAAATTTTCATTTTCTACTTATTTTATATAGTATTTATTTTTCTGTTTCAGAAGCTTTCACTTCAGCTTTTTTGGCAGACTTAATTTGAATCTTGCCCTTGCTGGTCATAACTGCCTTGAGGTCTTTTTCGCTTGGATTTTCAAGGTAGTAGTCAGTGATTGCGTCCTCAATATAGTCTTGAATAGTCCGGCGAAGTGGGCGTGCTCCCATTTTTGGATCATAACCGAGGTCAACCAATTTTTCCTTGACTTTGTCTGTCACATCGAGATGGATATTGTTGCTAGAGAGGCGCTTATTAACATCAGCTAGCATAAGCTCGACGATTTGAAGGAGGTTGTCTTTGCTGAGAGCTTTGAACTCGATGATGCCGTCAAAACGATTCATAAATTCTGGGCTAAAGAAGTTGCCGAGTTCACCGAGAACAGAGTTGGTACGTCCTTCGCGCGCTGCCCCAAAACCAACGCTAGCTTCGGCCTTACCTGTACCTGCATTTGAAGTCATGATGATGATGGCATCCTTAAAGCTGACGGTACGTCCTTGCCCATCTGTCAAACGACCATCATCCAAGACCTGGAGGAACATGTGCATAACATCAGGGTGAGCTTTTTCCACTTCATCGAGAAGGATGAGAGAATATGGATTGCGGCGAACTTTTTCAGTTAATTGACCAGCCTCATCATAGCCAACATAACCTGGAGGAGCGCCGACCAACTTAGCCACACTATGTTTTTCCATGTATTCACTCATATCAAAGCGAATCATACTGTCAGCAGAACCAAAGAGTTCGATAGCTAGTTGTTTGGAAAGTTCTGTCTTACCGACACCAGTTGGTCCGACGAAGAGGAAGCTTCCGATTGGGCGGTTAGGTGTACCGAGACCGACACGATTACGGCGAATAGCCTTGGCAATCTTATCGACAGCATCATCTTGTCCAATAACATGAGACTTGAGATCTTCGGCTAGATGGATGAGTTGAGATTGTTCTTTCTCTTTCAAATCACCAACAGGGATATTGGTTTTCTGCTCAATAATGTGCTCAATAGTTTTCTCGCTGATGATAGGAGTATCTTGGTCTGTGACCTTTTTCTTTTGCATTTCTTTATACTTGGCAATCTGGTCGCGGAAATAGGCAGCCTTCTCAAAATCTTCTTCTCGTGTAGCTTGAGATTTGAGATTTTCAGCCTCAATCAAGCGCTGATCAATGACTTTAGGATCCACAAAATTCAAGGTCAAGTTCATCTTAGAACCTGCTTCATCTAGGAGGTCAATGGCCTTGTCAGGTAAGAAGCGGTCTTGAATATAACGATTGGAAAGAGTTGCAGCTGCTTCAATTGCAGCATCGGTATATTGAACGTGGTGATAGTCTTCGTATTTCTTTTGAATTCCTTTGAGGATAATGATTGTTTCGTCCACCGTTGGTTCATCGACTTTGACAGGCTGCATACGACGCTCTAAGGCAGCATCCTTTTCAATGATACGGTATTCATTGAGGGTAGTAGCGCCGACAAGTTGCAGTTCTCCACGAGCAAGGGCTGGCTTGAGGATATTTCCAGCATCCATATTACCATCGCTCGCAGAACCTGCACCGACAATTTCATGGATTTCATCGATAAAGAGGATAATATCCTCACGTTTGCGAATTTCTTCCATGAGTTTTTGCATGCGTTCTTCAAATTGTCCTCGGATACCTGTTCCTTGAACCAAGCTAACCACATCCAAGCGGATGACTTGTTTGCCTTGGAGTTTATGTGGAACATCGCCATCAACGATTTTCTGAGCTAGACCTTCGACAACGGCCGTTTTTCCGACACCTGGTTCACCGATAAGGACAGGATTATTCTTGGTTCTACGATTGAGAATCTCGATGACACGGATAATCTCATCGTCGCGCCCGATAACGGGGTCAATGTCTCCACGACGGGCAATCTCAGTTACGTTGATACCAAATTCTTCTAGCAGGCCTTTTTCTTGGCTTGGGGGCGGAGTTTGAGCAGATCCACGATTTTGGGAACCATAACCGCCGTTTCCACCGTAACCTCCACCTGATTGGGTTGGGGGAATAGGAGGAGTATTGCTAGAAGGTCTGAAATTGTTTAGATCATTGAAGAAATCACCAAAAGGATCGAAATCACGATTGTTCAAATCTGTCATTCCTTTAAAGAGACTGTTATTAGGATCTGTTTTGATAATCTTGTAGCAGTTTTGACAGAGGTCAATTTGTTTTTGTTTTCCATTGAGATTGGTGTAAAGATGAATTGTTGAGTCGTTGATTTTACAGTTTTGACAAAGCATACATCTACCTCATTTCTTTCTTTAGCCTGACCTGTTCAAAGGTCAAAAATAGTCAAATTCCTATACTCTCATTATAACAGGATTGGGGTGTAAAGCAAGTAAAAAGATTGAAGCTTTGAGAAGTTGTTACAATGAAAATTTTTGTGAATTTGGACTAAAAAAAATCCTATTTGTGAGACAAAAAGGATTTTGGTTAGACATGCAGGGGCAATCCCAGCTTGCTTTAGATTAGTAGAGGAGTTCGTAAATCTCCATTGCAATTAAGTCAATGCTATCAAAAGTATAAGTTTCGCGAGCTTCTACATCACGAAGGGTAAAGATTGATCCGTTTTCTTCGTCGTGGCTGTATGCAACTTCTGCAACAACAACTCCTTCGCGTTCAAAATTACGTTTTAAATTTCCGCCATCGTTTGCCATTGCTTCAAGGCGGTTGATGATTCTAACCAAATGTGATTCCATTTTGATTCTCCTTCATTTCTTATCGTTACTATTTTACCATAAAGGAGGCCAACTTGACTAGAAAAAACTAAGATTTCTCGCTAATTCTGCTAGTTTAAAGATTTTTAAATAAATTGGATAAAAGATTTGAATTTTAATTCAATGCATGTTATAATCATACAGTACTCTATTTTAGAAAGCAGTGTGACTATGAATTTTTCTTTTTTACCTAAGTATTTACCTTATTTTAACTATGGGGCTGTTGTGACGGTTCTCATTTCTATCTGTGTTGTCTTTTTGGGAACTATTTTGGGTGTTGTCTTGGCTTTTGGGCAACGTTCAAAGTTTAAACCGCTTGTTTGGCTGGCCAACTTGTACGTTTGGATTTTCCGCGGGACACCGATGATGGTTCAGATTATGATTGCCTTTGCTCTAATGCATATCAATGCTCCGACTATTCAGGTTGGAATTTTGGGTGTTGACCTTTCTCGTCTGATTCCAGGGATTTTGATTATTTCTATGAACAGTGGTGCTTATGTTTCTGAGACTGTTCGTGCCGGAATCAATGCAGTTCCAAAAGGTCAGCTAGAAGCGGCTTATTCGCTAGGGATTCGTCCTAAAAATGCGATGCGGTATGTGATTTTGCCACAAGCAATCAAAAATATTTTGCCAGCATTGGGGAACGAATTTATCACCATTATCAAGGACAGCTCCCTCTTATCAGCTATTGGGGTTATGGAGTTGTGGAACGGTGCTACAACAGTTTCTACAACAACCTATCTACCTTTAACACCACTTTTATTTGCAGCCTTTTATTACTTGATTATGACTTCTATTTTGACAGTAGCCTTGAAAGCTTTTGAAAAACGTATGGGACAAGGAGATAAGAAATAATGACAGAAACCTTGATAAAAATTGAAAATTTACATAAATCCTTTGGAAAGAATGAAGTATTGAAGGGCATCAACCTCGAGATTAAAAGAGGAGAAGTTGTTGTTATCATCGGTCCTTCGGGGAGCGGGAAATCTACCTTGCTTCGCTCTATGAATTTGTTGGAAGAAGCAACAAAGGGGAAGGTTATCTTTGAGGGAGTCGATATTACGGACAAGAAGAATGACCTGTTTGCCATGCGTGAGAAGATGGGCATGGTTTTCCAACAATTTAATCTCTTTCCTAATATGACTGTGATGGAAAATATCACCTTGTCACCTATCAAGACCAAAGGTGAGAGCAAGACAGTGGCTGAGAAGAGAGCCCAAGAGCTTTTGGAAAAAGTTGGTTTGCCAGATAAGGCAGACGCTTATCCACAGAGTTTGTCAGGTGGTCAGCAACAACGGATTGCCATCGCGCGTGGTTTGGCTATGGAACCAGATGTTTTGCTCTTTGACGAACCAACTTCAGCCTTGGATCCTGAGATGGTAGGTGAGGTATTGGCTGTTATGCAAGACCTTGCCAAGTCAGGAATGACCATGGTTATCGTAACACATGAGATGGGATTTGCCCGCGAGGTGGCAGATCGTGTTATCTTTATGGCAGACGGTGTGGTTGTTGAAGACGGAACACCTGAACAGATTTTTGAACAAACCCAAGAACAACGGACTAAGGACTTCTTGAGTAAGGTTTTATAATCTATTTTAAAATTTCAAGACAAGATTAGTGAAAAGCTCAACCAGAGCTTTTTCTTATAGTTTGAAACTATAGGATTGCCTAGGAAAGAAGTGTTAGAGGGTACTAGCAGTTTTTGGTATAATGGAAGATATTTGAAAGAAAAGAAAAGAGAAGTGATATGACACAGATTATTGATGGGAAAGCTTTAGCTGCCAAATTGCAGGGGCAGTTGGCTGAAAAGACTGCAAAATTAAAGGAAGAAACAGGTCTAGTGCCTGGTTTGGTAGTGATTTTGGTTGGGGACAATCCAGCCAGCCAAGTCTACGTTCGCAACAAGGAGAGGTCAGCTCTTGCGGCTGGTTTCCGTAGCGAAGTAGTGCGAGTTCCAGAGACCATTACTCAAGAGGAATTGTTAGACTTGATTGCCAAATACAATCAAGATCCAGCTTGGCATGGGATTTTGGTTCAGTTGCCATTACCAAAACATATCGATGAAGAGGCGGTTCTATTGGCTATTGACCCAGAAAAGGATGTGGATGGTTTCCATCCTCTAAATATGGGACGCCTTTGGTCTGGACATCCAGTTATGATTCCATCAACACCTGCAGGAATTATGGAAATGTTTCATGAATATGGGATTGACTTGGAAGGTAAAAATGCGGTCGTCATCGGTCGTTCTAATATCGTTGGAAAACCCATGGCCCAGCTTCTTTTGGCAAAGAATGCTACAGTGACCTTGACTCACTCACGCACCCATAATCTCGCTAAGGTGGCTGCAAAAGCGGATATTCTTGTAGTAGCAATCGGTCGCGCCAAGTTTGTTACTGCTGACTTTGTGAAACCCGGTGCGGTAGTCATTGACGTTGGGATGAACCGAGATGAAAATGGTAAGCTCTGTGGGGATGTGGATTATGAGGCAGTTGCCCCACTTGCTAGCCATATTACGCCAGTCCCTGGAGGTGTCGGTCCTATGACCATTACTATGCTGATGGAGCAAACTTATCAAGCAGCACTTCGGACATTGGATAGAAAATAAGAGAAAAATCGCTGAAGAGAGTGTATTTTCTATAGCTATATCTGAAATGGCAGAAATGAGTATTAAATTTTAGAAATAAGTTTATAAAAGGAGGTCTGCGCCTCCTTTTTGTTGTATAATGGAGTGAGGTGATTAGATGATATTAAAAATTTATAATGGGGAATATAGTTTACAATGGGATGGAATATACTACTTAGCACTAATTGATTATCCAAATATTCAAGAATGGGAATTAGAAAAAATTGCTAAATTTATAGCTTACGAAAAACTTCATAAACGTCAAACAAGTATTGAGTGTGCTGATTCTTGTTTAAAAAAAGAGATTTTAGATTACATCTTTCAGAATCCCTTTCTGCCACCATTTATCCCTACAAATAAAATAGTAGCCTCGACTTATGATCTACATAAGAGGTTAGTGACTTCAGACTACTGTAGTCATACTACGACTATAGATGCAGCGATTTCTATCTTTAAAACAGGTCAGCTCTTATCTGCTGTGAAAGCCTTTGGGCGAGATGCTGAGGAGTTGGTTTTGGATAGTAGAAATGCTGCATCGGATCCGATAGATTATTTTGACTATGTCATGTTAGGGTGGTCAAATACAAGTTCTGGTTATCGATTAGCGATGGAGCGTTTATTAGGTCGAGCTCCTTCAGAGAAAGAATTACAAGACAAGTTTATTCCTGGAGTGAGTTTTCATTTTATCTATACAGATTTGATTAAAGTTACTGGTTATATTTTTGATGGCTACCATGTTGCAAAAATTAAGGACATGTTGAATTTATTTAGTGAGTTGTATATTTGTATTATTCCAACTCATAATAAGAGCCAATTTGAAAATATTATTCCAACTAAAATACAAGATAGGGTGCATTATCTTGACTATGCTGGAGAAGACTTAGAA
This sequence comes from Streptococcus sp. 596553, assembly GCF_900411395.1. Classification (GTDB taxonomy): domain Bacteria; phylum Bacillota; class Bacilli; order Lactobacillales; family Streptococcaceae; genus Streptococcus; species Streptococcus mitis_BA. The sequence continues at coordinate 152,067 of NZ_OXCQ01000001.1, forward strand.
GAGTGGACTAAGAAAGTCTATCAAGTTGTTTTAAAACAATCAGATAAAGGATAGTTGAGGAAAAAACGATGAAAGTGATTGATCAAACCTTACTAGAAAAAGTCATTATTGAACGTTCTCGTACAAGTCATAAAGGAGACTACGGTCGTCTGCTGTTGCTGGGTGGGACTTATCCTTATGGTGGTGCCATCATCATGGCTGCCTTGGCAGCTGTAAAAAGCGGTGCAGGATTGGTGACCGTTGGAACGGACAGGGAAAATATCCCTGCTCTACACAGCCATTTACCTGAGGCTATGGCCTTTTCTCTTCAAGACCAGCAGTTGTTAAAAGAGCAATTGGAGAAGGCAGAAGTTGTCTTGCTGGGGCCTGGTTTAGGAGACAATGCTTTTGGAGAAAATCTAGTAAAACAAGTCTTTGCTAGCTTAAAAAAGAATCAAATTTTGATTGTAGACGGAGGTGCCCTGACCATTCTTGCTAGGACAAGTTTGTCGTTTCCGTCTAACCAGCTTATCCTAACTCCCCACCAAAAAGAATGGGAAAAATTATCTGGAATTACGATTGAAAAGCAAAAGGAAGATGCAACGGCTAGTGCCCTGACTTCCTTTCCTCAAGGAACAATTTTGGTGGAGAAAGGCCCAGCTACTCGTATTTGGCAAGTTGGCCAGTCTGATTATTACCAGTTACAGGTTGGTGGTCCCTATCAGGCGACTGGGGGAATGGGAGATACTCTGGCTGGGATGATTGCAGGATTTGCAGGCCAGTTTAAACAAGCCAGTCTCTACGAGAGTGTGGCAGTAGCGACTCATCTTCATTCAGCTATAGCCCAAGAACTATCTCAAGAACAGTATGTGGTCTTGCCGACGGGAATTAGTAATTGTCTTCCTAAAGTAATGAAAATTATTTGTCAACAAGAGAGGGTAAGCAAAGATAAACTTGTTTAAAATAGATAGATAAACCTACTTCCTTCTCTTAATTTATGATTCTTGAAATGCGCCTGCTTTAATGCTAAACTAGACGTATCAAAGTTAAGGTCTTATTTTTGGAACTGGAAAGAGATGAACAAATCAAATACATAAAAGATAAACTCATTTTTATTCGTTTGGTAAAAAGAAAATGCATATTTTTAAAGAAAGATTGATGAAAAATGTAAATTTGATCTTTTCACTTGAATAAAAAGCGGTTTCATAGTAAAATAAGAACTGAGAATGATGGAGGTAAATCGGTGGAAAATCTGAAGAAAATGGCAGGTATCAAGGCTGCTGAGTTCGTGAGCGATGGAATGGTCGTTGGACTTGGAACAGGCTCGACTGCCTATTATTTTGTCGAAGAAATCGGTCGTCGTATCAAGGAAGAAGGATTGCAGATTACAGCTGTAACAACTTCTAGTGTGACTAGTAAACAGGCTGAAGGTCTTAACATCCCGCTCAAGTCTATTGACCAAGTAGACTTGGTTGATGTGACGGTTGACGGGGCGGATGAAGTGGATAGCCAGTTTAACGGAATCAAAGGCGGTGGTGGTGCCCTTCTGATGGAGAAGGTTGTAGCAACGCCCTCAAAAGAATATATTTGGGTGGTGGATGAAAGCAAGCTGGTAGACAAACTAGGTGCTTTTAAATTGCCAGTAGAAGTGGTTCAGTATGGTGCAGAGCAGGTCTTTCGTCGTTTTGAACGAGCTGGCTACAAACCAAGTTTCCGTGAAAAAGATGGCCAACGTTTTGTGACCGATATGCAGAACTTTATCATTGACCTTGCCTTGGATGTCATTGAAGATCCAATTGCTTTCGGACAAGAATTGGACCATGTCGTTGGTGTCGTGGAGCACGGCTTATTCAACCAAATGGTGGATAAGGTAATCGTTGCTGGACAAGATGGCGTTCAGATTTTAACCTCAAGAAAAGAAAAATAGAAGGGGGCATAAGATGTCTAAATTTAATCGTATTCACTTGGTAGTACTGGATTCTGTAGGAATCGGAGCTGCACCAGATGCCAATAACTTTGTCAATGCAGGGGTTCCAGATGGTGCCTCTGACACACTGGGACACATTTCAAAAACAGTTGGTTTGAATGTCCCAAACATGGCTAAAATAGGTCTTGGAAATATTCCTCGTGAAACTCCTCTTAAGACGGTACCAGCTGAAAGCAATCCAACAGGATATGCGACGAAATTGGAAGAAGTATCTCTTGGTAAGGATACCATGACTGGTCACTGGGAAATCATGGGACTCAATATTACTGAACCTTTCGATACTTTTTGGAACGGATTCCCAGAAGAAATCTTGACAAAAATCGAAGATTTCTCAGGACGCAAGGTTATTCGTGAAGCCAACAAACCTTACTCAGGAACGGCTGTTATCGATGATTTTGGACCACGTCAGATGGAAACTGGAGAGTTGATTATCTATACTTCAGCTGACCCAGTCTTGCAAATTGCTGCCCACGAAGACATCATTCCTCTTGATGAATTGTACCGTATCTGTGAATACGCTCGTTCGATTACCCTTGAGCGCCCTGCCCTTCTAGGTCGTATCATTGCTCGCCCTTATGTAGGTGAACCAGGTAACTTCACTCGTACGGCAAACCGTCGTGACTTGGCGGTATCTCCATTTGCCCCAACTGTTTTGGATAAATTGAACGAAGCTGGTATCGATACTTATGCTGTGGGTAAAATCAACGATATCTTTAACGGTGCTGGTATCAACCATGACATGGGCCACAACAAGTCAAACAGCCATGGAATTGATACACTATTGAAGACCATGGGCCTTGCTGAATTTGAAAAAGGATTCTCATTCACAAACTTGGTTGACTTTGATGCCCTTTACGGCCACCGTCGTAATGCTCACGGCTACCGTGATTGTTTGCATGAGTTTGATGAGCGCTTGCCTGAAATTATCGCAGCCATGAGAGAGAACGACCTTCTCTTGATTACTGCGGATCACGGGAACGACCCAACTTACGCAGGAACAGACCACACTCGCGAATATATCCCACTTTTGGCTTACAGTCCTGCCTTTAAAGGAAATGGCGTCATTCCAGTCGGACATTTCGCAGATATTTCAGCGACTGTTGCCGATAACTTTGGTGTGGAAACTGCTATGATTGGGGAAAGTTTCTTAGATAAATTGGTATAAGATGACGAGATATGCTTTACTTGTTCGGGGCATTAATGTAGGTGGGAAAAATAAAGTTGTTATGGCGCAGCTTCGGCAAGAATTGACAGAGTTGGGAATTGAAAAGGTTGAAAGCTACATCAACAGTGGCAATATTTTCTTTACTTCGACAGAACCAAAAGCTCGATTGGTTGAAAAATTAGAGACTTTCTTTGCAGTCAATTATCCATTTATTCAAAGCTTTTCTTTACTGAGTCAAGAAGACTATGAAGACGAACTTGAGAGTCTACCAGCTTGGTGGAATGAAGACTTGGCAAGAAAAGACGTTCTCTTTTACACGGAGGGTTTGGATGTGGAGCAAGTCATCACGACAGTTGAGAGTTTAGAGATGAAAGATGAGGTCGTTCATTTTGGAAAACTTGGTATTTTCTGGGGGAAATTCTCTGAGGAAACCTACTCTAAGACTGCCTATCACAAGTACTTGCTCAAGATGCCTTTCTACCGCCACATTACTATTCGCAATGCTAAAACTTTTGACAAAATCGGTCAAATGCTAAAAAATAATAGAGGAGACACACAATGACATTTTTAGATAAGATCAAGGAAACAGCTACTTTCCTGAAAGAAAAAGGAATCCAAGCGCCTGAGTTTGGTTTAATCCTTGGATCAGGGCTTGGAGAATTGGCAGAAGAAATCGAAAATCCAGTTGTAGTAGACTATGCTGAGATTCCAAACTGGGGCCGCTCTACAGTAGTTGGTCACGCTGGGAAATTGGTATATGGTGAACTGGCAGGTCGCAAGGTCTTGGCTCTTCAAGGTCGCTTCCATTTCTACGAAGGGAACCCTCTGGAAGTGGTGACTTTCCCAGTTCGTGTCATGAAAGTTCTTGGATGTGAAGGTGTCATTGTAACCAATGCAGCTGGTGGTATTGGTTATGGCCCTGGTACTTTGATGGCTATCTCAGACCATATCAATATGACGGGGCAAAATCCATTGATGGGTGAAAACTTGGATGACTTTGGTCCACGTTTTCCAGATATGTCTAAGGCCTACACACCAGAATACCGTGCTACTGCCCATGAAGTGGCCCAAAAACTTGGTATCAAGCTTGATGAAGGTGTCTATATCGGCGTTACTGGTCCAACTTATGAAACACCAGCAGAGATTCGTGCCTATAAGACACTGGGAGCAGATGCAGTTGGTATGTCTACGGTTCCTGAAGTGATCGTGGCAGCCCACTCAGGCTTGAAAGTTCTAGGAATTTCATGTATTACTAACTTTGCGGCTGGTTTCCAAGAAGAACTCAACCACGAAGAAGTTGTAGAAGTAACCGAACGTGTCAAAGGTGATTTCAAAGGCTTGCTTAAAGCTATTCTTGCTGAATTGTAAGAAAAAAGATTTAAAAGGGGGAATACCTCTACCTTTTCATAATTGACTATTCGGAACAAAGAAGAAACATAGGTAGACTATGGGTTTCTTCCTACTCTTGTAACTGAAAGAGTCTGATAGTTAGCATTGTGAAAGACAAGATTCTAGGATACTAGCATTAGCTTCCTAGCCAAGCAGACTAGTATGATAAGAAGAGATAAGAATGAATTTACTTTCTGAATTTCTCAGTCTTATCATATATAGCACAATGAGATTTTGCTTGAGTCTGCTTACAAATAAACGAAAAGAAAGATAAGAAATAATGAAAATTGGTCAACGAATTATGCGCTTTGGCATAAAAAAATTAAGTATCGGAGTTGTATCTGTTGCAGTCGGCTTCGCATTTCTAGCTCCAGCTGGAATTTCAGCCAATGAACTAAAACAAGATGTAACATCTGAAGTGGCAACAAGAGTGCTAGATTCTAAGGAGGAATTGAGAGAGCCGGAAAATGTTGCTCCAAAACTAGAAACTCCTCTTAGAGAGGAGCCAAGACTAACTCCTCAAACGCTTCCAGAAGCAAGTGAAGTTCTTGAAAACAAAAGGGAAGAGTCAAAAGTAGAGATAACAGAGCCAGCTCAAGACTCACCTATTCATGCTCCTGTAGAAGAAACTAAAGAAGAAGTTGTGACAGAAAAACCAACAAATACTCGTTCTTTAACAGCAGAAGATTTGGTGAAGATTTCCAAAGGGGAATTGCATTTAGAAAATGATTTGATTGATGAATCTCTCTATGGTGAAAAAGTTCTTGATTTGGAAGGGGATGATGACCAAGATGGCATCAAAAACAAAGATGAACTTTATGTGTACAACAAAGATGGTAAGGATTATCTAGGATATAACAGTCATCCCTTGCTAGCAGACAGTGATGGGGATGGTTTGTCAGATGGAGAAGATGACAATAAGAAAGAATGGTATGTCACAGACCGTGATTCTCTTCTCTTTATGGAGTTAGCCTATCGAGACGATGATTATATTGAGAAAATTTTAGATCATAAGAATCCTTTCCCTAGTCTCTATCTTGACCGTCAAGAATACAAACTCATGCACAATGAATTGGCTCCTTTCTGGAAGATGAAAAAAGCCTACCATACAGATAGTGGTCTGGATGCTTTCTTATTTGAGACCAAGAGCGACCTTCCTTATCTCAAAGATGGAACGGTGCACATGTTGGCTATTCGTGGAACGCGAGTTAATGACGCCAAGGACTTAAGTGCAGATTTGGTTTTATTAGGTGGAAATAAACCAGCTCAAGCGGATGATATCCGCAAGGTTGTTGGGGAATTAGCTAAGGATACAAGTATTACCAAGTTGTATATGACAGGTCATTCTCTTGGAGGCTACCTAGCTCAGATTGCAGCGGTTGAAGCTTACCAAAAATATCCTGACTTTTATAACCATGTATTGAGGAAAGTGACGACTTTCAGTGCGCCTAAAGTGATTACTTCCAGAACTGTTTGGAATGCTAAGAATGGTTTCTGGGATGTTGGTTTGGAAAGCCGTAAATTAGCTGTTAGTGGAAAAATTAAGCATTATGTAGTTGATAATGATAATGTTGTGACTCCATTGATTCATAATGATCGTGATATTGTTACATTTACAGGTAATTCACGCTTTAAACACCGTTCTCGTGGCTATTTTGAAAGTCGAATGAATGATATTCCTAACTTTAATATTGGTAAACGAGCTACCTTAGACAAACATGGTTATCGTGATCCGAAATTGGATAAAGTGCGATTCTTTAAGAAACAGGCTCTGCCTCAATCTTCTAGTCAACCAAGCGCTGAACCAATGGAAAATATTGCCTTAGGAAAACAGGTTAGTCAAAGTTCGACAGCTTTCGGAGGAGATGCTAGAAGAGCTGTGGATGGCAAAGTTGATGGTAACTATGGTCACAATTCTGTCACTCATACCAACTTCCAATCCAAGCCTTGGTGGCAAGTAGATTTGGCTAAAGAAGAAACCATTCGCCAAATCAATATTTACAACCGAACAGACACTGCCCAGGATAGATTGGCAAACTTTGATGTCATTCTTTTAGACAGTTCTGGTAAAGAAATTGAGAGAAAACGCATAACATCTCTTAAAGATGTATCAGCACAAATTGCGATTAACCATAAAAAAGCGCGCTATGTTCGAATTGAGCTAGAAGGCTATAATGCCCTCAGTCTTGCAGAAGTCCAAGTATATCGTGCTGAGAATATTGCTTGGAAAAAACAAGCTAAGCAAAGTTCTACTGATTTTGGTGGAGATGCTAGTCGTGCCTTGGATGGTAATACCAATAGTAGTTATAGCCAGCAATCAATTACCCATACAAAATTTGAAAACCAGCCTTGGTGGGAAGTTGATTTAGGTCGTACAGAACAGGTAGGACTTGTTCGCCTTCATAACCGTGGGGATGGAGAACTTTCTAAACGTCTGTCAGACTTTGATGTGATTTTATATGATGAAAAAGGGAAAGAAGTTGCTAGACAGTATGTTTCTAAACTTGACGGAACGAGCTTGGATGTTCAATTAAATGGGAAATTGGGACGCCGTGTTCGTGTGCAACTACGTAAGAACAATCAAGCCCTCAGTCTTGCAGAAGTAGAAGTTTTCCGCTTTATCGCTACGAATGGTGAGACAGCGACACAAGTTTCTAAGCCAGTTCAACCAATCAGTCAGACTCCTGTGAAGGATAAAACATTGACAATTCAACATAGTGGAGCTTACATTGCCCGCTACTCTATCACTTGGGAAGAAGTTACAGTAGATAAAGATGGAAACCAAGTTGTTCGTAGTCGTTCTTGGGAAGGAAACGGTCGCAACCAGACTGCAGGTTTTGTCCTCAACCTCCCAATCAAAGAAAATATGAGAAATCTGCGAATTAAGATTGAGAAAAAGACAGGTCTACTATGGAATAGATGGCAAACAATCTATGAAAACAGACCAATTTTAGCTCAACCCCATCGTAAAATTACCCATTGGGGCACGACATTAAATTCTAAGATTTCTGATGACGATGTCTTGTAAAAAATCCTACTATTTAATAATGAGATGATTTAGTTTATAAGAGAAGTACTACCTGAGCTTGAATAGAACTCAGGTAGCTCTCTATGAAAGAACAAAATTAAACAGAAAGGTAGAGTGAGGTGTTCTAATTTGAACACGAGTGGAAATTCGTACCTATAAGATGCTTGAAACAGATGTGGTCGGAATGTCAACTGCTCCTGAAGTTATTGTTGTAGCCTACTCAGCTTTGAAACTTCTAGGAATTTTATGTATTACTAACTATACTACTGGTTTCAAAGAAGAGATTAACCACGAAGAGGTTATAGAAGTGACTGAGTGTGTTAAAGGTAATTTTAAAGGCTTACTTAAAGCCGTTTTTGCTGAATTATTACTATGTTAAAAGAATTGAGGAGTATTTTTCAGAAAATCCCTTATAATCTTAAATTATTCCTAGCAGTCATTTTGCAAGGAATAGTTTCAGGTTTATTTGGTATTTTTCTACATTATCTTTTAAAGATAATAGAGGGGATAGCTTTTGGTCAATCAGAGCATCAAACTGTATTCTTGACAGATGGAGTTTCCTCATCGCGGATAGGATTAAGTTTAATAATCGTGGGTGTCAGCTCATCCTTGGTTTGGTATTTCTTGCAAAAAAAATCACAGATTTTTTCCATTAAAGCACAGATGAAAGATGAGACTTCACAATACAAACTTCATTTTTTAAAACAGCTATTTCATTCAATTTGGCAGATTATTGCAGTTGGAGGGGGAGCACCTATTGGTAAAGAAGCTGCGCCACGAGAGATTGGAACTCTATTTGCAGGACCAATTGGAAAAATATGTTCTCTCTCTAAGAAGGATCAAATCTTTCTCCTTGCTTGTGGTGCTGGTGCTGGTTTAGCAGCTGTCTACCAGGTTCCATTAACAAGTGTCTTCTTTGTTTTTGAAACTCTAGGAATTGCTCTATCTATTAAACGATTTGTCTTAGTCGGTTTGACTACCTATGTGTCAACCTATACAGCAGGCTTGGTTATTTCAGATCAGGCTCTCTACCAGATTCCAGCTATCGCATGGTCATTAAAGGAAATGTGGATTATTCCCTTATTACTTCTTTTCTTAACCCCACTAGCTTGGCTTTTTGGTGGCTTGAGTAAAGAAGTGTCTTCAAACAGGATAAAAGATAAACGAGTACTTCTCACATTGCCTACAGCTTTTCTTTTTCTTGCTGGGTTGGCAAGTTATTTTCCACATCTACTTGGAAATGGACGTATGATGGCTCAGGAAGTATTGAATGGTAGCAACGGCAAAACAGTATTCCTCTTGTTTATCCTAAAAGCACTGGTCGTTCTTATTACTCTATGGGCAGGGGCCTATGGTGGTACACTTACGCCATCTTTTGCCTTGGGGATGGCTGGAGCTGCTCTCTTTGGAATGATTCTAGGTGGGGATAGCCAGCCAAGCATTTTGCTTTTGGGATCGGTTTGCTTTTTGTCTGTGACTTTGAGGGCTCCCTGGTCAGCAACTGGATTAGTAATAGGTTTCACTGGGCTAGCTTTAGATTCTCTTCCGTATCTCTTAGTAACAGCTGTTTTAGCCTATGAATTTGCAAAAATATTAGATCGTTTTTCTTGGGCTAACATACTGTGTCAGAAGTCAAAGAATAGAGTAATAAGATAGAGAATGACCGTTTCTTCTAATCAAAGATTTATCTTAAAAGATTAAAAACTATTGTCAATTTATCAATAACTGTTTGAAATAAAAAAGAAGTAGGCTTATCGGAGTCATGATTGAATCCGATTTTTCCTAGCTATGAAATATAAAAAAAGAAAGGTAGAGCGTGTGTTTTGATTTGAACACGAGCGGAAAACTTTTCATAACAATAAAAGAAAGGATGGGTTAACTGTATTCATTGAACTGAATACGGGCGGAGAACTGTGTAAAAAAGATAAACTGTCTAGCATCTGAGATGCTTCGTCAGTTTCCTATTTTTACTTTGTTCTCTGTCGCCCTTTATATCTTAATTATGTCTATCCATATTGCTGCTCAGCAGGGTGAAATTGCTGATAAAATTCTTCTTCCTGGGGATCCTCTTCGTGCCAAGTTTATTGCGGAGAATTTCCTTGAAGATGCTGTTTGTTTTAACGAAGTGCGTAACATGTTTGGTTACACTGGTACTTACAAGGGTCACCGTGTATCTGTAATGGGAACTGGGATGGGAATGCCATCGATTTCGATTTATGCGCGTGAGTTGATTGTGGACTACGGTGTGAAGAAATTGATTCGTGTGGGAACTGCTGGTTCTTTGAATGAAGATGTTCACGTCCGTGAATTGGTTTTGGCGCAGGCAGCTGCAACCAACTCAAACATTGTCCGTAATGACTGGCCACAGTATGATTTCCCACAAATCGCTAGCTTTGATTTGCTGGATAAGGCCTACCATATTGCTAAAGAACTTGGTATGACCACCCACGTTGGGAACGTTTTGTCTTCTGATGTTTTTTATTCAAACTACTTTGAAAAGAACATCGAACTTGGTAAATGGGGAGTCAAGGCTGTGGAAATGGAAGCAGCAGCCCTTTACTATCTTGCTGCCCAACACCATGTTGACGCGCTTGCTATCATGACCATCTCTGATAGCTTGGTCAATCCAGACGAAGACACAACTGCAGAAGAACGCCAAAATACCTTCACTGATATGATGAAGGTCGGTTTGGAAACATTGATTGCAGACTAAAGGTAGGCTATATTCAGAATGATTTCTCTTGTTCTCAAAATGATAACTATCAACAATGAATCGATCCTGAAATAGGTAAGAATAAGGAAATTGAAGGAAGCCTAATTGTGTCAAAGGACCGAGACTAGTCAGTTTAATATCTAAATCATAATCAAATAAAGTTGGAAGCCAAGTTGACAAGAAGTCAAGACTTTCAACTTTTTAACTTGAAAATTCCTAGGAGTACAAAATGGATAAGATTGAACAATTACAAGGTATTATTGATCAAAGTCAGAGCATTGTCTTTTTCGGTGGTGCAGGGGTTTCTACAGAGTCTAATATTCCAGATTTTCGTAGTTCAGATGGTATATATAGTCTGAAACTGGGTCGCCATTTTACTGCCGAGCAACTGGTTTCACGCACTATGTTTGAGCGCTATCCAGAGGATTTTTTTGATTTCTACAAAAAGTATCTGGTCTATCCTGATGCCAAGCCGAATTTAGCACATGATTATCTAGCGTCGTTGGAAAAAACAGGTAAATTAAAGGCGATTGTGACGCAAAATATCGATAGTCTCCATGAAATGGCAGGATCTCAGAAAGTTTTGAAACTGCATGGTAGTGCAGATTGTAATTATTGTTTGGGCTGTCATCGCTTTTATGATTTGACTGCCTTTTTGGAACTTGAAGGTCCAGTTCCCTACTGCTTAGATTGTCGCAAGGTGGTCAAACCTGACGTGACCCTTTATGAGGAAGCGCTAGATATGGATGTATTTAGTCGCGCAGCTCGAGCCATTCAGCAAGCAGATTTGTTGATCATTGGTGGAACTTCCTTAGTTGTTTACCCTGCAGCTAGTCTAGTCAATTATTTTTCAGGGTCAAATCTTGTTGTTATCAACAAGTCCAGCACTCCTCAAGACAGCCAAGCTGATTTAGTTATCGAAGGTAAGATTGGAGAAGTTTTTTCTAAATTGAGACAATAAAAAACTGAAAGAAGTAGGATTATACTTCCTTCAGTTTTTTTGTATCACGAACTCAGAAACTATGAACAAGATTCTCTTCATTTCTAGGGGAATTTTATTGTTGATTTATAAATTGCTCGAGTTATTTTTAATTGTTGAATAAAAGGAAAAAAGATGACTTCTGGATGAAAAACTTCCTTTTTTAGTCAATCAGTACATGCTGATTTTAATGAAATGCTACTATATTGTTTACTTTTTTAAAGATCGCAAAAAACAATCAATCTCTGCTTGAGAATGGAGAATATGCATCTTTTCTGGGTAAGTATTGTTTAAGTATTGGTATCTATCCTTAGCATTTTTTGTTCGACCATCCCAGAGAATCCATCTGATAAACTCCCAATTAAATTGTTCTTGACAACCAGCTGCCATACTTTCTCTGACTTTTCCCCGGTATTTAAGATAACGCTTAAAGGCCCGAAAGAGACAGGTAAATGGTGAAAAATTGAGAAAGATGATTTGGTCAGCTTCCTGCATTCTTTCCTCATAGAAACACCAAGAATAATTACCATCGATGACCCAAGCTTCATGCTTGGTGAGAAAATTTTTCATCTCGGTTAACATCCAATCACGGTCACTGTCTTGCCAACCAGGTTGAAATTGGAGTGTGTCCATATGAAGTTTTGGGATGGAGTAGTAGAGAGATAACTTTTCAGCTAGCGTTGACTTACCAGCACCAGAATATCCGATAATTGCAATTTTCATTTTCTACCTTTTCCTATTTGGAGACAAAAAAACAGCCTCTATGGACTGTTTCTTATTTAGCAAGTTTAGCTGAAAGACGAGCTTTGTCGCGGCTTGCTTTGTTTTTGTGAATCAAACCTTTAGTTTCTGCTTTATCGATAGCTGAGCTAGCAGCACGGAAAAGTTCTTCAGATGGGTTTGCTTCGAAAGCTTTGATAGCAGTACGCATAGCTGATTTTTGAGCTGAGTTCTTTTCGTTTTGTTTAACGTTCAATTCAGCGCGTTTGATAGCTGATTTAATGTTTGCCAATGTTCTTACCTCCATATTTACTAACTATACCATTATATCTGAAAACTTACGTTTTGACAAGGGAAAATTATTTTTTTAAGTAAATTTCATCGATTTCATGGTTCTTGCTTTTATGAAGAATCACTTCTGCACGATTTCTAGTTGGTTCAATATAATTTTGTAGATTTGTGAGATTGATACTGGTCCAGACTTGATGAGCAAAGGATTCCACTTCCCCAATTGGCATTTGAGTAAAACGATAGTAGTAGCTTTCAGGGTCGTTTTGGGCTAGGCTCAGCATTTTCAAGAAACGGTCCAGATACCAACTCTCAATATCATCCACTCCAGCATCAACATAGATGGAAAAGTCAAAGAAGTCGGTGATATAGAGACGCTCGTTTTGTGGATTTTGAAAGACATTTATTCCCTCAACAATGACAAAATCAGCAGCTTTGACGCTTTGCTTTTCCTCGGGTACGATGTCGTAGACTTCATGAGAATAGACAGGAATATCTACATCTTGTCCATTTTTGATGCGATCCAGGAAGTTGAGAAGAGCTTCCATATCATAGCTTTCAGGAAATCCCTTACGATTTAGAATCCCCTGCTCAATCAAGGTTTGATTGGGATAGAGGAAACCATCAGTTGTAACCAACTCAACACTAGCATCAGTTACAGTTCTAGAAAGCAGGGTTTGCAATAGTCGGCTGGTTGTTGATTTTCCAACGGCAACACTCCCAGAAACCCCAATAATAAAAGGCTGAGATTTACTTTCACGTTGGAGGAAAATTCCTTTTGAAAAGGCCAAATCTTCCTTAGTTCGCTTGTAAATCTGAATCAGATGAGCCAAGGGGAGATAGATATCTGTAACGTCTTGAAGACTGATTTGGTCATTAAAACTCTTGATAGATTCCAATTCTTCTTCTGTCAAAGGAGGTGTTGTCTTTCGATGTAAAGATTGCCAAGTCTGGCGGCTGATTTTTTCAAAATGTAAAAATTCGTTGGTCATTTGTTTTCCCCTAGATATTTTGTCTATCATACCATAAAAAGCTAAAAAAATAAAGCGGTTTCTTGATAATAGTAAGCCAATATCGTATAATAGAAGTAGATAGAAGTAGATAGAAGTAGATAGAAGTAGATAGAAGTAGATAGAAGTAGATAGAAGTAGATAGAAGTAGATAGAAGTAGATAGAGGATGAACAATTTATTGATGAAGTAGGAGGAGCCGCTTTCTACTGACTTATCAGCTATAAAGGGGGCTTTTGGGTTTATAACTTATAGGAGGTGTGTCATGAAAATCTTAAAAAGTTATATATTGGAACTCTGTTTTATTTTAAGTTTTGCTCTACCTTTTATAAAAGGAGTCAATGCGGATAATGGTAGACGCTTTGTGGAAATCTATTACGGTTTTACTTTTTTGATGGAACATGCCATTGTAACAGTTGTTTTTATCTGTTCACTCTTGATTGCTTGCCTACTAAAAAAACGGTGGACGAAATGGCTTGTTGCGGGTAGTTATCTATTTTTGATTTTGTGGATTGCGACAGAGGGTTATTTCTTCCGCATGTCACTAGAAGATTTGATACGACTTTGGACAAGTTTGGAATTCCTGACAAAAACGTATCAGTTGGGCTTTTATCTAAACATCTTATTGGGAATCCTGTTGATAATAAAGTATTTTAAGGTTAAGCAATAGTCATAAAAATGCGCTTGATTATAGACAATAAATTTGTTGTTTTATCATGTCAATGATAGCTGTAGTCCTAGATGAAATACTATTTGCTTATAAAGGTTGAAAGAGATTGAAGGGGAGCTATTGTAAAGCAACTTCCTTCAATCTTTTTGTCTCATTCTGGATATGTAAACGATTTACAATTTAAGTCAAATTATGGTAAAATAGTTTCATGAGTAAAATGTATTATGCAGAAAATCCTGACGCTGCTCACGACATTCATGAGTTGAGAGTGGACTTGTTGGGAGAAAAAATGACCTTTTTGACGGATGCGGGTGTTTTTAGCAAGAAAATGGTTGACTTCGGAAGTCAACTCTTGCTCAAGTGTCTAGAGGTCAACCAAGGAGAAACTGTCCTTGATGTAGGCTGTGGTTACGGACCTTTGGGCTTGTCTTTAGCTAAGGCTTATGGAGTTCAGGCGACCATGGTCGATATCAATAATCGTGCCTTGGATTTGGCGCGACAAAATGCTGAACGAAATAAAGTAGAAGCGACGATTTTCCAGTCCAACATCTATGAACAAGTTGAAGGTACATTTGACCATGTTATTTCCAATCCTCCTATCCGTGCAGGCAAGCAAGTAGTTCATGAAATCATTGAGAAAAGTAAAGATTTCTTGGAAACTGGTGGGGATTTGACTATCGTTATCCAGAAAAAACAAGGGGCTCCAAGTGCTAAGTCCAAGATGGAAGATGTATTTGGTAATTGTGAAATCGTCAAAAAAGATAAGGGATACTATATCCTTAGAAGTGTGAACGAATGAGAGCAGTTGATTTAATCCAAAAGAAACGAGACGGTCAAGAACTGACTTCGAGTGAAATTGAATGGCTGGTAGAAGGCTATGTATCAGGAACTGTTCCTGATTATCAGATGTCTGCCTTTGCTATGGCTGTTTATTTCAAAGGAATGACGACACGAGAAATCTCTGACCTAACTATGAAGATGGTCAAGACTGGGCAAGAGTTTGACCTGTCTGCCATTGATGGTGTGAAAGTTGACAAGCATTCTACTGGTGGTGTCGGCGATAAGGTAACCTTGATTTTGGCTCCTCTTGTTGCAAGCTTTGGTGTTCCTGTGGCAAAAATGAGTGGTCGTGGTCTCGGCCATACTGGTGGGACAATTGATAAATTGGAGTCCATTAAGGGCTATCAAGTGGAACGCAGTCAAGAAGATTTCATTCGTCAAGTTCAGGATATTGGTGTATCTGTCATTGGGCAATCAGACCAGCTGGTCAAAGCAGATAAGCTTCTCTACGCTCTCCGTGATGTGACCGCAACTGTTGACACGATTCCTTTGATTGCGAGTTCGGTGATGAGCAAGAAAATCGCTGCAGGAGCGGATGCTATTTTACTAGATGTGACTGTCGGTGAGGGCGCCTTCATGAAGACGGTTGATGAGGCGCGTGAGTTGGCTCAAACTATGGTGGAACTTGGTAAGGCAGTTGGTAGAAAAACGGTAGCAGTGATTACCGATATGAGTCAGCCCTTGGGACGAGCGATTGGAAATCGTCTAGAAATTCTTGAAGCACTTGAGATTTTACAAGGTCAAGGACGTCAGGATATTACCCACTTCATCTGTGAATTGGCTCAAATTATGCTTGGCCTGGCAAATGTAAACAAGACAGTTGAAGAAGTTCGTCAACATCTTGAAAATGGCCAAGCGCTTGCTAAGTTTGAGGAGATGGTCCAAGCCCAAGGTGGAGACTTAGAAGACCTCTATCGTTCTGTAAATGTAGCCCATGTGGTGGAAATACCTGCTCAGGAAACGGGTGTCATTTCAGCTCTTCCAGCTATGGAATTTGGGCTTTATGCTATGAGACTGGGGGCAGGCCGTGCAGTCAAGTCTGATGCCTTGGACTATGAAACAGGAATTGTTTTTGAAAAGAAAGTTGGAGATTCCGTTCAAAAGGGAGAAATTGTTGCAAAAGTATACACAAATGGAAAAATTTTTCCTCAGCTAGTTACAGATTTTCAAAAATATGTTAAAATAAATGATAGGGTGCAAAGTTTACGAGAAATTATAGAAATTATCTCATAAACTGCAGGAGAATCCGAATATGAAATTAAATAAATATATCGATCATACGCTTTTAAAACAAGATGCAACAGAAAATCAAATTGATTGTTTGTTGTCTGAGGCTAGGGAGTATGATTTTGCCAGTGTTTGCGTTAATCCGACCTGGGTTGAACATGCCAAAAAAGGGCTTGAAGGCACAGATGTCAAGGTCTGCACAGTAGTAGGTTTCCCCTTGGGAGCAACAACTTCAACTGTGAAAGCTTTTGAGACAAAAGAAGCTATCCAAAATGGGGCTGATGAGATTGACATGGTAATCAATGTTGGGGCTCTCAAATCAGGCAATTTAGCCTTGGTAGAGTCAGATATTCGCGCAGTCGTGGAAGCAAGTGGTGACAAGTTAGTGAAAGTCATTATTGAAGCTTGCCTTCTGACAGATCAAGAAAAAGTTGTGGCTTGTCAATTAGCCCAA
This sequence comes from Streptococcus sp. 596553, assembly GCF_900411395.1. Taxonomy (GTDB): domain Bacteria; phylum Bacillota; class Bacilli; order Lactobacillales; family Streptococcaceae; genus Streptococcus; species Streptococcus mitis_BA. The sequence continues at coordinate 168,515 of NZ_OXCQ01000001.1, forward strand.
AAAGCAGGAGCTGATTTTGTTAAAACATCTACTGGCTTTTCAACTGGTGGCGCTACGATAGCAGATGTTCAATTGATGCGTGAAACAGTTGGGCCTGATATGGGTGTCAAGGCTGCTGGTGGAGCTCGTTCTTATGCAGATGCTCTTGCCTTTGTGGAAGCAGGGGCGACCCGTATCGGAACGTCAGCTGGAGTAGCAATTCTAAAAGGAGAATTGGCAGATGGCGACTACTGAGTTGATTGAACTGGCAATTGAAACCAGCAAACGTGCCTATGTCCCCTATTCTCACTTTCCTATCGGAGCAGTTTTAGTGGCAAAAGACGGAAGTGTTTACACGGGAGTGAATATCGAAAATGCTAGCTATCCTTTGACCAATTGCGGTGAGAGAACAGCCATTTTTAAGGCTGTATCTGAAGGGCAAAGAGAGTTTTCAGAGCTGATTGTTTATGGTCAAACTGAAAAACCAATTTCACCATGTGGTGCTTGTCGCCAAGTAATGGTCGAATTTTTTGAACAAGATCTAAAAGTGACCTTAGTCGCAAAAGATAAATCGACGGTCGAGATGACGGTCGGGGAATTACTTCCATATTCTTTTACAGACTTAAACTAGTCTGAGTCGCTCTTTGAGTGGCACGGTCCTTGTGGCCAACCAATCCATACTTGCAACATCGTTGCACATCTTATTTAGGAGGTTCAGTAATGAACAAGAAACAATGGCTAGGTCTTGGCCTAGTAGCAGTGGCAGCAGTTGGACTTGCTGCATGTGGTAACCGCTCTTCTCGTAAGGCAGATTCATCTTCTGATGTGAAGACAAAAGCAGCAATCGTCACTGATACTGGTGGTGTTGATGACAAATCATTCAACCAATCAGCTTGGGAAGGTTTGCAAGACTGGGGTAAAGAACACAATCTTTCAAAAGATAAAGGTTTCACTTACTTCCAATCAACAAGTGAAGCTGACTACGCTAACAACTTGCAACAAGCGGCTGGAAGTTACAACCTAATCTTCGGAGTTGGTTTTGCCCTTCACAATGCAGTTAAAGATGCAGCTGAAGAGCACACTGATTTGAACTATGTCTTGATTGATGATGTGATTAAAGATAAAAAGAATGTTGCTAGCGTAACGTTTGCTGATAACGAAGCTGCTTACCTTGCGGGTGTTGCAGCGGCTAAAACAACTAAAACAAAACAAGTTGGTTTTGTAGGTGGTATTGAGTCTGAAGTTATCTCACGTTTTGCAGCTGGATTTAAAGCTGGTGTTGAGTCAGTAGATCCATCTATCAAAGTACAAGTTGACTATGCTGGTTCATTTGGTGATGCTGCTAAAGGTAAAACAATTGCAGCAGCACAATACGCAGCTGGTGCAGACGTTGTTTATCAAGCAGCAGGTGGAACAGGTGCTGGTGTCTTTGCAGAAGCAAAATCACTTAACGAAAGTCGTCCTGAAAATGAAAAAGTTTGGGTTATCGGTGTTGACCGTGACCAAGAAGCAGAAGGTAAATACACTTCTAAAGATGGCAAAGAATCAAACTTTGTTCTTGTATCTACTTTGAAACAAGTTGGTACAACTGTAAAAGATATTTCTAACAAGGCAGAAAAAGGTGAATTCCCTGGCGGTCAAGTGATCGTTTACTCATTGAAGGATAAAGGGGTTGACTTGGTAACAACTAACCTTTCTGAAGAAGGTAAAAAAGCTGTCGAAGATGCAAAAGCTAAAATCCTTGATGGAAGCGTAAAAGTTCCTGAAAAATAATGGATGGAAGTCATTTCTTAGGAAGCGGCCATCGGCCGCTTTTTAAGAGTTGAGACAAAGTCATTTTGTCTCAGTAAAGCTTGCTACTAGACAAACTAGCAAGTTTTATTGAAATAAAATAAGACTCTGAAAGGAAGAGCACATGGCACACGAAAATGTCATTGAGATGCGTGATATTACCAAGGTGTTTGGTGAATTTGTTGCCAACGACAAAATCAACCTGCACCTACGAAAAGGTGAAATTCATGCACTTTTAGGAGAAAATGGGGCTGGTAAGTCCACGCTCATGAACATGTTAGCAGGGCTTCTTGAACCAACTAGTGGTGAAATCGCGGTCAACGGTCAAGTTGTCAACCTCGACTCCCCATCTAAAGCAGCTAGCTTGGGAATCGGAATGGTTCACCAGCACTTTATGTTGGTAGAGGCTTTCACGGTGGCTGAAAACATTATTTTAGGAAGTGAATTGACTAAAAATGGTGTGCTAGATATCGCTGGAGCTAGCAAAGAAATCAAGGCTCTTTCTGAACGTTATGGCTTAGCTGTGGACCCTTCTGCCAAGGTAGCAGACATCTCAGTTGGAGCCCAACAACGTGTAGAAATTTTAAAAACCCTTTATCGGGGAGCTGATATCCTTATCTTTGACGAACCAACGGCCGTTTTGACTCCATCAGAAATTGATGAGTTGATGGCTATTATGAAAAATCTTGTCAAAGAAGGGAAATCAATTATCTTGATCACCCATAAGTTGGACGAGATTCGCGCAGTTTCTGACCGTGTTACAGTTATCCGTCGTGGGAAATCAATTGAAACAGTCGAAATTGCAGGAGCTACCAATGCTGATTTAGCAGAAATGATGGTAGGACGTTCTGTTTCCTTTAAAACAGAGAAACAAGCCTCTCAACCAAAAGAAGTTGTCTTGTCAATCAAAGATTTGGTGGTCAATGAAAACCGCGGTGTTCCAGCTGTGAAAAATCTGTCCTTGGATGTTCGTTCTGGAGAGATTGTTGGTATTGCGGGGATTGATGGAAATGGTCAGTCTGAACTGATTCAAGCCATTACAGGTCTTCGTAAGGTTGAATCTGGTAGCATTGAGCTAAAAGGAGATTCAATTGTAGGCTTGCACCCACGACAAATTACAGAGCTAAGTGTTGGGCACGTTCCAGAAGACCGTCACCGTGATGGTTTGATTTTGGAAATGATGATCTCTGAAAATATTGCCCTTCAAACCTACTACAAAGAACCACATAGTAAAAATGGAATTTTGAACTATTCAAATATTACTTCTTATGCTAAAAAGCTAATGGAAGAGTTTGATGTTCGTGCTGCCAGTGAATTTGTTTCTGCAGCTGCACTCTCAGGAGGAAATCAACAAAAAGCAATTATTGCTCGTGAAATTGATCGTGATCCTGATCTCCTTATCGTCAGTCAGCCAACTCGTGGTTTGGATGTCGGTGCCATTGAATATATCCACAAGCGCTTGATTGAAGAGCGTGATAATGGGAAGGCTGTCCTTGTTGTCAGCTTTGAACTAGATGAGATTTTAAACGTCTCAGACCGTATTGCCGTTATCCACGATGGGAAGATTCAAGGTATTGTATCACCAGAAACAACCAATAAACAAGAACTTGGTGTCTTGATGGCTGGTGGAAACTTGGGAAAGGAGAAGAGTGATGTCTAAAAAATTACAACAAATTTCGGTTCCCTTGATTTCTGTATTCCTAGGAATTTTACTTGGAGCCATTGTCATGTGGATCTTCGGTTATGATGCTATTTGGGGCTACGAAGAATTGTTCTACACAGCCTTTGGTAGCCTGCGTGGGATTGGAGAAATCTTCCGTGCTATGGGGCCTTTGGTCTTGATTGGTCTTGGTTTTGCCGTTGCCAGTCGTGCAGGTTTCTTTAACGTCGGACTTCCTGGTCAGGCTTTGGCAGGTTGGATTCTCAGTGGTTGGTTTGCCCTGTCGCATCCAGATATGCCACGTCCCTTGATGATTCTGGCAACTATTGTGATTGCCTTGATTGCTGGTGGAATTGTCGGTGCGATTCCAGGTATTCTGAGAGCCTATCTAGGGACATCAGAGGTTATCGTAACCATCATGATGAACTACATTGTCTTGTATGTAGGGAATGCCTTTATCCATGCCTTTCCTAAAGACTTCATGCAAAGTACAGATTCGACTATTCGTGTTGGGGCTAATGCAACCTACCAGACACCTTGGTTGTCTGAGTTGACTGGTAATTCGCGGATGAATATTGGTATTTTCTTTGCCATCATTGCCGTTGCAGTTATTTGGTTCATGCTCAAGAAAACAACCCTTGGTTTTGAAATCCGTGCGGTTGGTCTTAATCCACATGCTTCAGAATATGCTGGTATTTCTGCCAAACGGACTATTATTCTATCAATGATTATTTCAGGTGCCTTGGCAGGTCTTGGTGGAGCTGTTGAAGGGCTTGGAACCTTCCAGAACGTCTATGTTCAAGGGGCGTCATTGGCTGTTGGATTTAACGGGATGGCAGTTAGTCTGCTTGCAGCCAACTCACCAATCGGTATTCTCTTTGCAGCCTTCCTATTTGGTGTTCTCCAAGTTGGAGCCCCTGGTATGAATGCGGCGCAGGTACCGTCTGAGCTTGTCAGCATTGTAACAGCGTCTATTATCTTCTTTGTCAGTGTTCATTATCTTATCGAACGCTTTGTCAAACCGAAAAAACAAGTTAAAGGAGGTAAGTAAAGATGTCTATTACAACCTTGCTCACCCTCTTAGTGTCTTCTATGCTGATTTACTCAGCACCCCTCATCTTTACAAGTATCGGTGGTGTTTTCTCTGAACGTGGTGGTGTGGTAAATGTCGGCCTTGAAGGAATTATGGTTATGGGTGCCTTTTCTGGAGTTGTCTTTAACCTTGAATTTGCAGAACAATTTGGAGCAGCAACTCCATGGCTATCTTTGCTTGTAGCAGGATTGGTTGGTGGCCTCTTCTCTATTATCCACGCAGCAGCGACGGTTCATTTCCGTGCAGACCATGTTGTCAGCGGTACGGTATTGAACTTGATGGCGCCAGCCTTGGCTGTTTTCTTGGTGAAAGTACTTTATAACAAAGGACAAACCGACAACCTAAGTCAGACTTTTGGACGCTTTGATTTCCCAGTCTTGGCAAATATCCCAGTTATCGGTGATATTTTCTTCAAGTCAACTAGTCTACTTGGTTATCTAGCGATTGCCTTCTCGTTCCTTGCTTGGTTTATCCTCTTCAAGACTCGATTTGGTCTTCGTCTTCGCTCTGTCGGTGAACACCCTCAAGCAGCGGATACCTTGGGAATCAATGTCTACAAGATGAGATATTTAGGGGTTATTATTTCCGGTTTCCTAGGTGGAATTGGCGGAGCGATTTATGCGCAATCCATCTCAGTTAACTTCTCAGTGACAACTATTGTTGGTCCTGGATTTATCGCTCTTGCTGCGATGATTTTCGGAAAATGGAATCCAATCGGAGCCATGCTATCTAGTCTCTTCTTTGGGCTTTCACAAAGTTTGGCTGTTATCGGTTCCCAATTGCCATTCCTACAAGGAGTGCCTGCGGTTTACCTTCAAATCGCACCTTATGTTTTGACCATTCTTGTCTTGGCAGCCTTCTTTGGAAAAGCAGTCGCACCAAAAGCAGATGGTATCAACTATATCAAATCAAAATAAGAATACAAAAAACGTCAGTTCATTCAAAACTGGCGTTTATTTTTTAGAATTTTGATGGGTTAAGTTTAATCCCCAAGGAACAAGATTTTCAGTCTTATTCTGGATGCGTGTGATATTGTCCTTATGGCGAATGATAATCAAGCTAGCAAGAGCCAGGATAATAGCGATGAAGAGAGGGTCATAGTGACTCAGGATAAAACCAAAAAGTGGAAAGAGTAGAACCCCGATAACAGCTGCGATAGATGCTGTGACACTGGAAAGTGAAATCATACTACCAAGATAGAGGGTTCCAAAGAAAACAACTGCTAGGTAGAGACAGAAGACAGGCGCAAATCCAAAAATCACACCTGCACTGGTTGCGACAGCCTTGCCACCCTTAAATCCTGCAAAGATTGGAAAGGTATGGCCAATAACAGCCAAAAGTCCAAAGATGAGAGGCGAAACGCCTTGTAGATGAAACATAATTGGAAGAAGTGTTGCTAGGGTTCCTTTGAAAAAGTCAATCACAAAGGTTGCCATACCAGCTTTCTTGCCTAAAATGCGGAAAGTATTGGTTGTTCCAGTATTTCCAGAACCATGTTCGCGCAGATTGATTTGAAAGAATACTTGTCCAATCCAGAGACCAGACGGAATTGAACCCAGCAGATAGGCTAGGATTAATAAAACTATTGTAATCATACTCCTATTATATCATGAAATGGAAAAGAAAGGCAGAGAATCTCTTCTGAAATTGTCACACCGGAGAAAGAAAAATTTTGCAAAATCCTTGGAAAACCTGTAGAATAGTAAAGATGAACGAATAGGAGGTTCCTTGTGTCAAAAAAGGAAATCAATATTAACAATTATAATGATGATGCCATTCAGGTGCTAGAAGGGTTGGATGCGGTTCGTAAACGTCCAGGGATGTATATCGGATCGACCGATGGCGCTGGTCTCCATCATCTAGTTTGGGAAATCGTTGATAATGCAGTCGATGAGGCCTTGTCTGGATTTGGTGACCGTATTGATGTGACAATCAATAAAGATGGGAGTTTAACGGTTCAAGACCATGGTCGTGGGATGCCGACGGGTATGCACGCTATGGGAATTCCAACTGTTGAGGTTATCTTTACCATTCTTCATGCCGGAGGAAAATTCGGTCAAGGAGGCTACAAGACATCAGGTGGTCTCCATGGGGTGGGTTCTTCCGTTGTTAACGCTCTTTCAAGTTGGCTGGAAGTTGAAATTACCCGTGATGGGGCAATCTATAAGCAACGTTTTGAAAATGGTGGAAAACCTGCCACGACTTTGAAGAAAATCGGTACAGCACCCAAGTCTAAGACAGGTACAAAGGTTACGTTTATGCCTGATGCGACGATCTTCTCTACGACAGACTTCAAGTACAATACTATTTCAGAGCGTCTCAATGAGTCAGCTTTTCTCTTGAAAAATGTAACCTTGTCTCTGACAGATAAGCGAACAGATGAAGCGATTGAATTCCACTATGAGAATGGGGTACAAGACTTTGTTTCTTATCTGAACGAAGACAAGGAGACCTTAACGCCAGTTCTTTACTTTGAAGGGGAAGATAATGGTTTCCAAGTGGAAGTAGCTCTTCAGTATAATGACGGATTTTCAGATAATATTTTGTCCTTTGTCAATAACGTTCGTACCAAGGATGGTGGAACGCATGAGACTGGACTTAAGTCTGCCATTACCAAGGTTATGAACGACTACGCGCGTAAGACGGGGCTTCTCAAGGAAAAAGATAAAAACCTTGAAGGGTCAGACTATCGTGAGGGACTAGCGGCCGTTCTTTCTATCTTGGTTCCTGAAGAACACCTCCAGTTTGAAGGACAGACCAAGGATAAATTAGGAAGTCCTCTGGCTCGTCCCGTTGTGGATGGAATTGTGGCGGATAAGTTGACCTTTTTCCTTATGGAAAATGGTGAATTGGCTTCTAACCTCATCCGCAAGGCTATTAAGGCCCGTGATGCTCGTGAAGCAGCACGTAAGGCGCGTGATGAGAGCCGAAATGGTAAGAAAAATAAAAAAGACAAGAGCTTGCTGTCTGGGAAATTGACCCCAGCCCAGTCTAAAAATCCAGCTAAGAATGAACTCTATCTGGTCGAAGGTGATTCTGCCGGTGGTTCGGCTAAACAAGGTCGTGACCGTAAGTTCCAGGCTATCTTGCCCCTTCGTGGTAAGGTTATCAATACAGCCAAGGCTAAGATGGCGGATATTCTCAAAAATGAAGAAATCAATACCATGATATATACTATCGGTGCGGGTGTCGGAGCAGACTTCTCCCTTGAAGATGCCAACTATGACAAGATTATTATCATGACCGATGCGGATACAGATGGTGCCCATATTCAAACACTTCTTTTAACATTCTTTTATCGCTACATGCGTCCGCTAGTTGAGGCAGGTCATGTCTATATTGCCCTTCCACCTCTTTACAAGATGTCCAAAGGAAAAGGCAAGAAAGAAGAAGTGGCCTATGCTTGGACAGACGGAGAGCTAGAAGAACTCCGTAAGCAGTTTGGTAAAGGCGCTACTCTTCAACGCTACAAAGGTCTTGGTGAGATGAATGCGGATCAGCTCTGGGAAACAACCATGAATCCAGAAACCCGTACCCTTATCCGTGTCACTATCGAAGACCTAGCACGCGCAGAACGCCGCGTCAATATACTCATGGGTGACAAGGTCGAACCACGCCGTAAGTGGATTGAGGATAATGTCAAGTTTACATTGGAAGAAGCGACAGTGTTTTAAGTTAGTTTAAAGAGGAAATAAGAGTGAGAGTTATTGAATTATTTGCAGGTGCAGGTGGTTTGGCACTTGGAATAGAAAAAGCTGGATTCGAAGCCATTGGTTTGATTGAGTTTGATAAAGCAGCAGCGGAAACATTGAAGCACAACAGACCTAGTTGGAATGTCATTCATGATGATATTGCAAATATTTCATCTCTTGATTTGGAGGAATATTTTAATATAAAAAAAGGAGAACTAGAATTGTTGAGCGGAGGTGCTCCCTGTCAAGCTTTTTCTTATGCTGGGAAACGTTTAGGTTTAGAGGATGCTCGAGGTACATTATTCTACCACTATGCAATATTTCTAAATAAACTTCAACCGAAAATGTTTGTTTTTGAAAATGTACGTGGCCTAGTTTCTCATGATCATGGAAAAACATTTCGAACTATTATGGATATTTTTTCGGATGAAGGTTACACGGTTAAATGGAAGGTTTTAAATGCCTGGGATTATGGAGTGGCTCAGAAACGTGAACGTATGATTATGGTTGGGGTTAGAAATGACTTAGCTGATATTATTTCGTTTGATTATCCAGAACCACATGAATATAAGCCAGTATTGAGAGATATATTATTAGATAGTCCGCCTAGTGTTGGTGCACAATATTCTGATTACAAGAGAAAAATTTTTGAATTAGTTCCCCCAGGTGGCTATTGGCGTGATATTCCAGAAGATATTGCAAAAGAGTATATGAAGTCAACTTGGAATATGACTGGGGGCAGGACAGGTATTTTGAGAAGAATGAGTTTAGATGAGCCATCTTTAACAGTTTTAACATCTCCTACCCAAAAACAAACAGAACGTTGCCATCCATTGGAGGCTCGTCCTTTTACAGTTCGTGAAAATGCTCGCATTCAAAGTTTTCCAGATGATTGGATATTCCAAGGGAGCATAGGAAATCAATATAAGCAAGTGGGGAATGCTGTTCCAGTTAACTTGGCTTATGAAGTGGGTATAAAAATAAAAGAAAGTTTGGAGCAACTATGACTTGGGATTTAGATTTTATTAGTGAAGAAGATTTTTTAAAACATGTTCAAGATACTATTTCGAAGTATGGTGAAAAATTGAAATCTTTTGATTTGAAACGATTTAATAAGAATATTGTAGATCCTGTAAAACTAATTTTTGATAAGTCGGTTTATCGTAGTTCTTGGGATGAAATTATTAGTAATGAAATTTTTCGCCAAAGAGATAAGTCAAATAATAATGATATTGGCTATTTCCATCAAACTATTTTCAGATATATGAGGAATTGTCGTGTCCCAGATAATGGAAAAGAAGGTGGCTGGGATGTTATATACGAGAATCCAGGAGGAATTTCTTTACCTGATGGTTCGCGTGTAAGTAGAATTTATGTTGAAATGAAAAATAAGCACAATACTATGAATTCTGCATCATCAGGGAAGACTTTTATCAAGATGCAAAATCAGTTATTGAAGGATGACGATTGTGCCTGTTTCTTGGTCGAAGCGATTTCAAAGCAATCTCAAAATATTAAATGGGAACCTAAAGTTGACGGGGAAAAAGTTGGTCACAAATTTATTCGTAGAGTTAGCCTGGATCAATTTTATTTCATGGTAACGGGTGAAAAAGATGCTTTTTATAAGATGTGTATGAATTTACCGTCAGTAGCTGAGAAGGCAGTAGAAAAAATGGGAACAGAGATCGTGCCAAATGATACTGTTTTTGAAGAAATCATTATGAAAGCAGAAGGAAATATTGAAGATGATAGTGAATTGGCAGTTGCAAGAGTGATCTATCTTCTAGGATTTTCAACTTATTTAGGTTTTGATAGAACATGATTTCATAACAAAATGGCGTTAATAAGGGGAAAATAAGGTATTGGATAATAAACTAGGCACTACAAACTCAGCTCAGCTGGCAGATGCAGAAGAAAAACTGACAAAAAAACAAGCCGCCCTGCTTTTCCAGACAGGAGACTTGTTCAAGATGGAAGTTGGGACATTTGCAGGGCTGTCAGCTATTCACCACTATCTATTTTCCGGTATCTATGATTTCGCTGGAAAAATCCGTGATGTTAATATTGCAAAGGATAATTTTCAATTTGCGCCTCGTATTTTTTTAGAGCAATCCTTACAGTATATTGACAAACTTCCTCATGACAATTTTGATCAAGTGGTTGATAAGTATGCGGATATGAATATTGCCCATCCTTTCCGTGAGGGGAATGGACGCACAATGCGGATTTGGCTAGATTGTATGCTTCGTCAGAAGCTGGGTAAGGTGGTAGATTGGAACGCCATTGATAAGGATGAATACCTGAATGCCATGAGGCGTAGTGCAGTATCGACTGGAGAACTCAAGTATTTACTTCTCAATAACTTGACGGATGACCTCAGTCAGACCAGTTTCTTTAAGGGAGTAGATGCTTCATACTACTACGAAGGATACAGTCTTTACCAGACAGGGGAATTATAGTATAAAAACTATCCAGTAAGAAGAGGCAGACACCTAGTAATCTATAAAACGAAAAGGTACTGACATGAGAGCTGAAACAGAAATGCTAAATCGGATTTTACAAATTGCCAAAACTATACAAGTAGAAGCTGTCGCCATGTCTGGTTCACGGACAAACCAAAATGCTCCAAAAGATGAATTTCAAGACTATGACGTGGTCTATGTCGTGGATGATTTAGATAATCTGACGAAAGACCTTTCTTGGTTGGAGCAATTTGGCAAACGCATTATTGAGCAAGAAGTTGGTCTTGGTCAACGTCGTCTCTATCTCATGCTCTTTGAAGATGGGAATCGAATTGATCTAACCCTCTGTCCTAAGGAACACATGAAAGAATGGGTAGATAGCGAGTCGAAATTCATAGTTTTAGAAGATGAGAAGGGCTTGTTTGAGCCTTATTCTCCCAGTCTAAAGCGTTTCTGGATACATCCAGCTACTGAGACAGATTTTAAAAATTCCTGCAATGAATTTTGGTGGGTGTCAGCCTACGTGGTCAAAGGAATCTGTCGTAAGCAAGTCGTCTATTCCACCGACCATCTCTACGGTATTTGCCAACAATAACTCTTGAAGGTAATGGCTTGGCAAGTGGTAAGTGATAGGGGAAAAGTTGACATCGGTAAGAACTACAAGTATCTCTTTAACTATTTACCTCCTGAGAAAGAAAAGGAATTCTCGAATCTGCTTGATTTTTCAAGTGTAGATAAAATCACTCAGTCTTTGTTTGCTACGATGAAATTTTTCCACCAAGAGGCTCAGTCCCTTGCTAAAAAGCTGGGATTTTACTACGATAAAGAAGTAGCTGAGAAGATGATTCAGTATGCTGAGAAGAGACTTCTTAATCGCTAACTAAAGACCTTAATTTAAAAGATTAAACTACAGAAAGGGTCGTTTGGTTATTTGTAGTAACTGAACACGGGACTAATTTTATTCGGAAAAAAGTCAAATCGTCTTGACTTCATCGAGCCTTACATCGATTTTCTATTTTTCTACAGACATTTTTGGCAAGCCAAATTGTCCCTTTATATCTTAACTGAACACCTTTTCTGTAAAAAACTACTCTATATTCTTTGAAAGGAGTTGAACACGCCCTAAATGCTGTGTGAAAAAGATAAATTCTCTTGTAAGTATCGCTAACTGCAAGAATTTTCTATTTTCACTTGATATTTTACGGGCTCTGTATCCTATATGAGTAACATTCAAAACATGTCCCTGGAGGACATCATGGGAGAGCGTTTTGGTCGCTACTCCAAGTACATTATTCAAGACCGGGCTTTGCCAGATATTCGGGATGGCTTGAAGCCGGTTCAGCGTCGTATTCTTTATTCTATGAATAAGGATGGCAATACCTTTGACAAGAGCTACCGCAAGTCGGCCAAGTCTGTCGGTAACATCATGGGGAATTTCCACCCACACGGGGATTATTCTATCTATGATGCCATGGTCCGTATGTCTCAGGACTGGAAAAATCGTGAGATTCTAGTTGAAATGCACGGTAATAACGGTTCTATGGACGGAGATCCGCCTGCGGCTATGCGTTATACTGAGGCACGTCTGTCTGAAATTGCAGGCTACCTTCTTCAGGATATCGAGAAAAAGACTGTTCCCTTTGCTTGGAACTTTGACGATACGGAGAAAGAGCCGACAGTCTTACCAGCAGCCTTTCCAAACCTCTTAGTCAATGGTTCGACTGGTATTTCGGCTGGATATGCCACAGACATTCCACCGCATAATTTGGCTGAGGTCATTGATGCTGCGGTTTACATGATTGACCATCCAACTGCCAAAGTTGACAAACTCATGGAATTTTTACCTGGACCAGACTTCCCGACAGGAGGGATCATCCAAGGTCGTGATGAAATTAAGAAGGCCTACGAAACTGGGAAAGGGCGCGTGGTTGTTCGTTCCAAGACTGAGATTGAAAAGCTAAAAGGTGGTAAGGAACAAATCGTTATTACTGAGATTCCTTATGAAATCAACAAGGCCAATCTGGTCAAGAAAATCGATGATGTTCGTGTCAATAACAAGGTGGCAGGCATTGCTGAGGTTCGTGATGAGTCTGACCGTGATGGTCTTCGTATTGCGATTGAGCTCAAAAAAGACGCTAATACGGAGCTCGTTCTCAACTATCTCTTCAAATACACAGACCTGCAAATCAACTACAACTTCAACATGGTGGCGATTGACAATTTTACACCTCGTCAGGTTGGGATTGTCCCAATCTTATCTAGCTATATCGCCCACCGTCGTGAAGTGATTTTGGCTCGTTCCCGATTTGACAAGGAAAAGGCTGAGAAGCGTCTCCATATCGTCGAAGGTTTGATTCGCGTGATTTCGATTTTGGACGAGGTTATTGCTCTTATCCGTGCATCTGAGAATAAGGCTGACGCCAAGGAAAATCTCAAGGTCAGCTATGATTTTACAGAGGAGCAGGCTGAGGCTATCGTAACCTTGCAACTGTATCGTTTGACCAATACCGATGTGGTTGTCTTGCAGGAAGAAGAAGCAGAACTTCGTGAGAAGATTGCTATGCTTGCTGCGATTATCGGTGATGAACGGACCATGTACAATCTCATGAAGAAAGAACTTCGTGAGGTCAAGAAGAAATTTGCAACTCCGCGTTTAAGTTCTTTAGAAGACACTGCGAAAGCAATCGAGATTGATACAGCTAGTCTTATCGCCGAGGAAGATACCTATGTCAGCGTGACCAAGGCAGGTTACATCAAGCGTACCAGTCCACGTTCCTTTGCGGCTTCCACTCTGGAAGAAATTGGCAAACGTGATGACGATCGTTTGATCTTTGTACAATCTGTCAAGACCACCCAGCATCTTTTGATGTTCACAAGTCTTGGGAATGTCATTTATCGACCAATCCATGAATTGGCAGATATTCGCTGGAAGGATATCGGAGAGCATCTGAGCCAGACCATTACAAACTTCGAAACGAATGAAGAAATCCTTTATGTGGAAGTAGTGGATCAGTTTGACGATGCGACAACCTACTTTGCAGCCACTCGTCTCGGTCAAATCAAACGGGTAGAGCGCAAAGAATTCACTCCATGGCGGACCTACAAGTCTAAGTCTGTCAAGTATGCTAAGCTCAAAGACGAGGCAGACCAGATTGTAGCAGTGGCTCCGATTAAACTGGATGATGTTCTCTTGATTAGCCAAAATGGTTATGCCCTACGTTTCAATATCGAAGAGGTTCCGGTTGTCGGTGCTAAGGCAGCAGGTGTCAAAGCTATGAACTTGAAAGAAGATGATGTCCTCCAAGCAGCCTTTATCTGTAATACCTCGTCCTTTTACCTCTTGACCCAGCGTGGAAGTTTGAAACGTGTTTCTATTGAGGAAATTCCAGCAACCAGTCGTGCCAAACGCGGACTACAAGTCTTGCGTGAGTTGAAAAACAAACCGCACCGTGTCTTCTTGGCAGGAGCAGTTGCAGAGCAAGGCTTCGTTGGTGACCTCTTTAGTACAGATGTGGAAGAGAACGACCAAACTCTGCTTGTTCAATCCAACAAAGGAACAATCTATGAAAGTCGATTGCAAGACTTGAATTTGTCAGAACGCACAAGTAACGGTAGCTTCATCTCTGACACGATTTCAGATGAAGAAGTTTTTGACGCTTACCTTAAAGAAGTATTTACTGAAGCTAAATAAGTGAAATGAAGAATCAGTTCTAAGAGCTGGTTCTTTTTATTGAAGAAATTTTCTGAAAATTACAAAATATACTTGCTATTTTAGAAAAATAGTGTAGAATATAAGAAATAGGTTTTTAGAATAAGGAGTGGAATATGACAGTAACGATTGATTGGGAAAACCTTGGTTTTTCCTATATGAAATTACCTTATCGCTATATTGCTCATTTTAAAAATGGACAATGGAATCAAGGAGAGCTTACAGAGGATGCAACTTTGCATATTTCAGAGTCTTCTCCAAGTCTCCACTATGGACAACAAGCATTTGAAGGTTTGAAAGCTTATCGTACTAAGGATGGCAGTGTTCAACTGTTCCGTCCTGATGAAAATGCTAAACGCCTGCAACGTACATGTGACCGTCTCTTGATGCCACAAGTTCCGACAGACATGTTTGTAGAAGCTTGTAAAGCAGTTGTCCGTGCGAATGAAGAATACGTACCACCATACGGAACAGGTGGAACCCTCTATCTTCGTCCACTTTTGATTGGTGTCGGAGATATTATCGGGGTAAAACCAGCAGAGGAGTATATTTTTACTATCTTTGCTATGCCAGTTGGAAATTACTTTAAGGGTGGTTTGGTCCCTACCAACTTCTTGATTCAGGATGAATACGACCGTGCCGCTCCAAATGGTACAGGTGCGGCTAAGGTTGGTGGGAATTATGCTGCCAGTCTCTTGCCAGGGAAATTGGCCAAGTCACGTCATTTCTCAGATGTTATTTACCTAGATCCATCAACACATACAAAGATTGAAGAAGTTGGATCAGCTAACTTCTTTGGAATTACAGCTGATAATGAATTTGTAACGCCATTGAGTCCATCTATCTTGCCATCTATTACCAAGTATTCCTTACTTTATTTGGCAGAACATCGCTTGGGCTTAACTCCTATTGAAGGAGATGTTCCAATTGATAACCTTGACCGTTTTGTAGAGGCAGGTGCCTGTGGTACAGCAGCGGTTATTTCTCCAATTGGAGGTATTCAACACGGTGATGATTTCCATGTATTTTATAGTGAAACAGAAGTTGGCCCTGTGACTCGTAAACTCTATGATGAATTGACAGGTATTCAGTTTGGTGATATTGAAGCGCCAGAAGGTTGGATTGTAAAAGTAGATTAAAAATATATTAAAGGAGATTTTTATGAAATCAAAAAAGTGGATTTTAACAACAGGACTTATCCTAAGCACAACAGCTCTTTTAGCAGCCTGTGGGAAAGCTGATAAAGAAGCAGATGCTCCGACAACATTTTCTTATGTCTATGCAGTGGATCCAGCATCCTTGGACTACAGCATAGCAACGCGTACATCCACAACAGATATTATCGGGAATGTTGTTGATGGTTTGATGGAAAATGATAAATATGGTAATGTTATTCCTTCTTTGGCTGAGGATTGGTCTGTCTCAAAAGATGGATTGACTTATACCTATAAACTTCGTAAGGGAGTGAAATGGTACACATCAGAAGGCGAAGAATACGCAGAAGTAACAGCCCATGACTTTGTGACAGGATTAAAACACGTGGCTGATGGTAAGTCAGACGGTGTCTCTCTCATCCAAAATTCAATCAAAGGCTTGGACGCCTATATGACTGGTGAAACCAATGATTTCTCTACAGTTGGTGTTAAAGCTTTGGATGACTACACAGTTGAGTATACATTGAATGCGCCAGAAAGTTTCTGGAATTCAAAAGTTACAACAGCGACGATGTTACCTGTAAATGAAGAGTTTTTAAAGGCATCTGGAAAGAATTACGGAGAGGTTAGCCCAGCAGGTATTCTCTACAATGGCCCTTATTTCTTAAAAACATTGACTTCTAAATCTTTGATTGAATATGAAAAAAATCCAAATTACTGGGATAAAGAAAATGTTAAAATTGAGAAGATTAAATTGACCTACTACGATGGTTCAGATCAGGAGTCTTTGATCCGTAGCTTCTCCTCTGGTGCTTATACGACAGCCCGTCTCTTCCCAAGCAGCTCAAACTTTGCTTCAACTTTGGAACAATACGGAGATAAAATCACTTATAGCCCACAGGACTCAAGTAGTTATTACTTCACCTTTAACGTAAATCGTCAGTCATACAATAAAACTGCGAAAACAAGCGAAGAGCAAAAGACTTCTACAAAAGAAGCTATGCTTAATAAGGACTTCCGTCAGGCTATCAACTTTGCCTTCAACCGTCATTCTTATGCTGCCCAGCTAAATGGTGAAGATGGTGCGGACAAGATTATTCGTAATAGTCTAGTTCCAGATAACTTTGTGCAAGCAGGTGGTAAGAACTTTGGTCAAATCGCTCAAGCAGAGTTGGTGAACTATGGTGACCAATGGAAAGGTGTTGAGCTAGTTGACGGTAAGGATTCTATCTACAACCCTGACAAGGCTAAAGCTGCTTTCGAAAAAGCTAAGAAAGACTTGGAATCTAAAGGGGTAACCTTCCCAATTCACTTGGATGTCCCGGTTGAACAAACAGATACTATCGCCGTTCAACAAAGCAACTCTTTCAAACAGTCTATTGAATCAACTCTTGGTGCTGAAAATGTTATCATCGATGTACTTCAAATGACAGATAATGAAAAAGAAACGATTACATCACAAGCGCGTGTTCCTTCTCAAAAAGACTATGATTTGAACAGTACAGGATGGGCTCCAAGCTATCAAGATCCAGCGTCTTACTTGAATATTATGGATCCAAAATCTGGTTCTGCCATGAAACACCTTGGTATTACGAAAGGAAAAGATAAGGATGTTGTCGCTAAACTTGGTTTGGATCAATATAAGAAATTGTTAGAAGATGCTGTTTCTGAGACCACTGACCTAGAGAAGAGATATGAAAAATATGCCAAAGCTCAAGCTTGGTTGACAGATAGTTCATTATTGATGCCAACAGCTTCATCTGGTGGTTCTCCAGTTGTAAGTAACGTAGTGCCATTCTCAAAACCATACTCACAAGTTGGTATTAAGGGGGATCCATATATCTTTAAAGGAATGAAATTGCAAAAAGATATTGTTACAACAAAAGAATATGACGAAGCTCTTAAAAAATGGCAAAAAGAAAAATTGGAATCCAATAGCAAATACCAAAAAGAACTAGAAAAACATATTAAATAAAGCAGAAAACTCTATATCAGACAAGCCTGATATAGAGTTTTTTCTTGCTAGTTTTAGGATTTTCTTGTAAAATAGAAAAAGTGAAGAGAGGTATGAAATGAGTAAGAAAGATAAAAAAATCGAAATTCAAGTATCAGATGCCAAAGTTAATGTAGGAAAAGACAGTTTTGAAGGCTATACCTTGACCATTGGTAAAAAAGTTATCGGAGAAATTGCCGAATTAGACGGACAATTTGCCATCATAAAGAATGGGAATGTCGATAGTTTTTATAAAAAATTGGAAAAAGCTGTGGAAATTTTGATTGAAAATTATAATTTAGCAAAATAAGTCTTGTTTTTTTGAAATTTTCATGATATAATAGTCCATGTTGATTGTAGGAGAGATAGCGAAGAGGCTAAACGCGGCGGACTGTAAATCCGCTCCTTCGGGTTCGGGGGTTCGAATCCCTCTCTCTCCATTTCATCAATGGGGTATAGCCAAGCGGTAAGGCAAGGGACTTTGACTCCCTCATGCGTTGGTTCGAATCCAGCTACCCCAGTTCTTAGGTAATAATCAAGATAAAAAGCAAAATATCTTAGGGTATTTTATTTTTATAATTGAAAGACGTGAATGATATGAACATGTCCTTGCGGGTGCTTAGGAAAAAAATTATAAGTATGTCAAGTTTAAGAAAAACTTGATTGTTGGAGGATTTTTTAGATGAACGAATTTGAAGATTTGCTAAATAGCGTTAGCCAAGTTGAGACTGGTGATGTTGTTAGTGCTGAAGTATTGACAGTTGATGCGACTCAAGCTAACGTTGCAATCTCTGGAACTGGTGTTGAAGGTGTCTTGACTCTTCGCGAATTGACAAACGATCGCGATGCAGATATCAATGACTTTGTTAAAGTAGGAGAAGTATTGGATGTTCTTGTACTTCGTCAAGTAGTTGGTAAAGATACTGATACAGTTACATACCTTGTATCTAAAAAACGCCTTGAAGCTCGCAAAGCATGGGACAAACTTGTTGGTCGCGAAGAAGAAGTTGTTACTGTTAAAGGAACTCGTGCCGTTAAAGGTGGACTTTCAGTAGAATTTGAAGGTGTTCGTGGATTTATCCCAGCTTCAATGTTGGATACTCGTTTCGTACGTAACACTGAGCGTTTTGTAGGTCAAGAATTTGATGCTAAAATCAAAGAAGTTGACGCTAAAGAAAACCGCTTCATCCTTTCACGTCGTGAAGTTGTTGAAGCAGCTACAGCAGCAGCTCGCGCTGAAGTATTCGGTAAATTGGCTGTTGGTGATGTAGTAACTGGTAAAGTTGCACGTATCACAAGCTTCGGTGCTTTCATCGACCTTGGTGGTGTTGACGGATTGGTTCACTTGACTGAATTGTCACATGAACGTAACGTATCACCAAAATCAGTTGTAACTGTTGGTGAAGAAATTGAAGTGAAAATTCTTGATCTTAACGAAGAAGAAGGACGCGTATCACTTTCACTTAAAGCAACAACACCTGGACCATGGGATGGTGTTGAGCAAAAATTGGCTAAAGGTGATGTAGTAGAAGGAACAGTTAAACGTTTGACTGACTTCGGTGCATTTGTTGAAGTATTGCCAGGTATCGATGGACTTGTTCACGTATCACAAATTTCACACAAACGTATTGAAAATCCAAAAGAAGCTCTTAAAGTTGGTCAAGAAGTTCAAGTTAAAGTTCTTGACGTTAACGCAGATGCAGAGCGCGTATCACTTTCTATCAAAGCTCTTGAAGAGCGTCCAGCTCAAGAAGAAGGACAAAAAGAAGAAAAACGTGCTGCTCGTCCACGTCGTCCAAAACGTCAAGAAAAACGTGATTTCGAACTTCCAGAAACACAAACAGGATTCTCAATGGCTGATTTGTTTGGTGATATCGAACTTTAATCAAATTGAAAATTCACAAAATCCTTTGTTTACTAAACAAGGGATTTTTCTTTTGTCTCTGCTCCTTTTTTTGATATAATAGTTCTATGTTAAAATCAGAAAAACAATCACGTTATCAAATGTTGAATGAAGAATTGTCCTTCCTATTGGAAGGCGAAACCAATGTTTTGGCTAATCTTTCCAACGCCAGTGCTCTTCTAAAATCACGCTTTCCTAATACCGTATTTGCAGGTTTTTATTTGTTCGATGGAAAGGAATTGGTTTTAGGTCCCTTCCAAGGAGGTGTTTCCTGCATCCGTATTGCACTAGGAAAGGGTGTTTGTGGTGAGGCGGCTCACTTTCAGGAAACAGTTCTGGTTGGTGATGTAAGGACCTATCCCAACTATATTTCTTGTGATAGTCTAGCTAAAAGTGAAATTGTGGTGCCGATGATGAAGAATGGTCAGTTACTTGGAGTTCTGGATTTGGATTCTTCAGAGATTGAGGATTACGATGCTATGGATCAAGATTATTTGGAACAATTTGTCGCGATTTTGCTTGAAAAGACAGAGTGGGACTTTACAATGTTTGAGGAAAAATCTTAATGTATCAAGCACTTTATCGAAAATATAGAAGTCAAAACTTCTCCCAGTTAGTTGGTCAAGAAGTTGTGGCTAAGACTCTTAAACAAGCAGTGGAGCAAGAGAAAATAAGTCATGCCTATCTTTTTTCTGGTCCACGTGGAACAGGAAAAACCAGTGTAGCTAAGATTTTTGCTAAGGCTATGAACTGTCCCAATCAAGTGGGTGGTGAACCTTGTAATAACTGCTATATTTGTCAGGCAGTGACGGACGGTAGTTTAGAAGATGTCATTGAAATGGATGCTGCCTCTAATAACGGGGTGGATGAAATCCGTGAAATTCGTGATAAATCTACCTATGCGCCTAGCCTTGCTCGTTATAAGGTTTATATCATAGATGAGGTTCACATGCTGTCTACAGGGGCTTTTAATGCCCTCCTAAAGACGCTGGAAGAGCCCACACAGAATGTAGTCTTTATTTTGGCCACTACTGAATTGCACAAGATTCCTGCGACTATTCTATCCCGTGTGCAACGTTTTGAGTTTAAATCAATTAAGACACAGGATATTAAGGAACATATCCACTATATCTTAGAAAAAGAAAATATCAGTTCTGAACCAGAGGCTGTGGAAATCATTGCCAGACGGGCGGAAGGTGGAATGCGAGACGCCTTGTCTATTTTGGATCAAGCCCTGAGTTTGACACAGGGAAACGAGTTGACGACTGCCATCTCTGAAGAAATTACTGGCACCATTAGCCTATCAGCCTTGGATGATTATGTGGCTGCCTTGTCTCAACAGGATGTTCCCAAGGCTTTGTCTTGCTTAAATCTTCTTTTTGACAATGGTAAGAGCATGACTCGTTTTGTGACCGACCTTTTGCACTATTTAAGAGACTTGTTAATTGTTCAAACAGGTGGAGAAAACACTCATCATAGTCCAGTCTTTGTAGAAAATTTGGCACTTCCTCAAGAAAATCTGTTTGAAATGATTCGCTTAGCGACAGTGAGTTTAGCAGATATTAAGTCTAGTTTGCAGCCAAAGATTTATGCTGAGATGATGACCATCCGTTTGGCGGAGATTAAGCCCGAACCAGCTCTTTCTGGAGCGGTTGAACATGAAATTTCTGCACTGAGACAAGAAGTGACACGCCTTAAACAAGAACTCGCAAATGTGGGAACTGTAGCCAAGCCAACAAGTCCAGTACCTACCCGCCCAGCAGCAGGCAAGACAGTCTATCGTGTGGATCGTAATAAAGTTCAATCTATCTTACAAGAGGCCGTTGAAAATCCTGATTTAGCACGTCAAAACCTGATTCGTTTGCAGAATGCCTGGGGAGAGGTAATTGAAAGTCTAGGAGGCCCTGATAAGGCTTTGCTAGTTGGTTCTCAACCGGTTGCGGCCAATGAACATCATGCTATTCTTGCTTTTGAGTCGAACTTCAATGCTGGTCAAACCATGAAACGAGACAATCTCAACACTATGTTTGGCAACATTCTCAGTCAGGCAGCAGGTTTTTCACCTGAGATTTTAGCTATTTCCATGGAGGAATGGAAAGAAGTTCGCGCAGCCTTTTCAGCCAAAGCCAAATCTTCTCAATCTGAAAAAGAATCAGAAGAAAGCCTGATTCCAGAAGGTTTTGAATTTTTGGCTGATAAAGTGAAGGTAGAGGAAGACTAAAGAAAGATTTCATGATACAATAAGTTTATGAATAAACAACAATTTATTATTATGGCGCTGTTTACAGCTGTTGAGACCTATTTTTTCAATGAAGCCTGGATGACTGGCCGCTATATTATGGCAGCCTTTTGGGCAATTTTACTCTTTAGAAATTTTCGTGTCAGTTATGTGATGGGCAAAATCGTTGATGTCATTGATCAGCATTTTAATAGGAAAGACTAGCCCTCAGCTTCCAGACAAAATCAAAGCCTTTTAGGCTTTTTTTTGTTATACTAGAAAAGTATATTTATAGACCTTTTACTCTATTTCTGGGGAAATCAGACGTTTTTCTAGTAAGTACTGTAAAGGTCTTGAAAAAGAAAGGAACTATCATGTCAGTATTAGAGATCAAAGATCTTCACGTCGAGATTGAAGGAAAAGAAATTTTGAAAGGGGTTAATCTGACCCTGAAAACAGGAGAAATCGCTGCTATCATGGGACCAAATGGTACTGGTAAATCAACTCTTTCTGCCGCTATCATGGGAAATCCAAACTATGAAGTTACCAAAGGTGAAGTTTTGTTTGATGGCGTAAACATCCTTGAGTTAGAAGTGGACGAGCGTGCGCGTATGGGACTTTTCCTTGCTATGCAATACCCATCAGAAATTCCTGGAATTACCAATGCTGAGTTTCTTCGTGCAGCTATGAATGCTGGTAAAGAAGACGATGAGAAGATTTCAGTTCGTGAGTTTATCACTAAATTGGATGAGAAGATGGAATTACTCAACATGAAAGAAGAAATGGCTGAGCGTTACCTCAACGAAGGTTTCTCTGGTGGTGAGAAAAAACGTAATGAGATTCTTCAACTTTTGATGTTGGAACCAACTTTTGCCCTTTTGGATGAGATTGACTCTGGTCTTGATATTGATGCCCTTAAAGTTGTTTCTAAAGGTGTTAATGCCATGCGTGGTGAAGGCTTTGGTGCTATGATTATCACTCACTACCAACGTCTTTTGAACTACATCACACCAGACGTGGTACACGTCATGATGGAAGGTCGTGTTGTCCTTTCTGGTGGTCCAGAATTGGCTGCGCGTTTGGAACGTGAAGGATACGCAAAACTAGCTGAAGAACTTGGCTACGACTACAAGGAAGAATTGTAATTCCCTCGTATCTTTTAGGAGAAGTAAATGACTAAAGAAAATATTAAACTTTTTTCAGAAATGCACGCTGAACCAAGCTGGTTGGCTGATCTCCGTCAAAAAGCTTTTGACAAGATTGAGACTTTGGAATTACCAGTTATTGAGCGTGTCAAATTCCACCGTTGGAATCTGGGGGATGGAACGATTACAGAAAGCGAGCCATCAGCAAATGTTCCAGATTTCACAGCTCTAGATAATCACTTGAAATTGGTTCAAGTAGGGACTCAGACTGTTTTTGAGCAAACTCCAGTTGAGTTAGCTGAACAGGGTGTCGTCTTTACAGACTTCCACTCAGCTTTAGAAGAAATTCCAGAGCTGATCGAAGAATTCTTCATGTCATCTGTTAAGTATGACGATGACAAGTTGGCAGCCTACCATACAGCTTATTTCAACAGTGGTGCTGTTCTCTACATTCCTGATAATGTTGAGATTAAAGAACCAATCGAAGGAATTTTCTATCAAGACAGCGATAGTGATGTGCCGTTTAACAAGCATATTATGATTATCGCTGGTAAAAACTCTAAGATTAGTTATCTGGAACGTTTAGAATCACGCGGTGAAGGAAGTGCCAAAGCAACTGCTAATATCACAGTAGAAGTAATTGCATGTTCTGGTGCGCAAGTGAAGTTTGCTGCGATTGACCGTCTAGGTGAAAACGTCACTGCTTACATTAGCCGTCGTGGTAAATTAGGCAACGATGCAAGCATTGACTGGGCAATCGGTGTCATGAACGAAGGGAACGTCGTTGCGGATTTTGATAGCGACTTGATTGGAAATGGTAGCCATGCAGATCTCAAGGTTGTAGCTCTTTCAAGTGGCCGTCAGGTACAAGGGATTGATACTCGAGTGACTAACTATGGTTGCAATTCAATCGGAAATATCCTCCAACATGGGGTTATCCTTGAAAAAGCAACTTTGACTTTCAATGGTATCGGTCACATTATCAAGGGGGCCAAGGGAGCAGATGCGCAACAAGAAAGTCGTGTTCTCATGCTTTCAGACCAAGCACGTTCAGATGCTAACCCAATTCTTTTGATTGATGAGAATGACGTAACTGCAGGACACGCGGCTTCTATCGGTCAGGTAGATCCAGAAGATATGTACTACCTCATGAGCCGTGGCTTGGATAAGGCAACTGCAGAGCGTTTGGTTGTTCGTGGTTTCCTTGGATCTGTTATCGTGGAGATTCCAGTCAAGGAAGTTCGTGATGAAATGATTGCAACCATCGAAGAAAAATTGTCAAAACGCTAAGGGGTAGCCTATGTTAGATGTAGAAGCGATTCGCAAGGATTTTCCAATTTTAGACCAGATTGTTAATGATGAACCATTGGTTTATTTGGACAATGCTGCGACGACACAAAAACCACTAGCAGTTCTGGAAACGATTAACCGCTACTATGAGAACGACAATGCAAATGTTCATCGTGGGGTTCATACCTTGGCGGAGCGGGCTACTGCTTCCTATGAGGCGGCTCGTGAAACCATTCGTAAGTTTATCAATGCAGGGTCTATAAAGGAAGTTCTCTTTACTAGAGGAACGACAACCAGTCTGAACTGGGTAGCTCGCTTTGCAGAGGAAGTTCTGACTGAAGGAGATCAAGTTTTGATTTCTGTCATGGAACACCATTCCAACATCATTCCTTGGCAGGAAGCCTGCCGTAAGACTGGGGCAGAGCTTGTCTATGTCTATCTCAAGAATGGAGCTCTGGATATGGATGATTTGCGAGCTAAATTGACTGATAAAGTTAAGTTTGTCTCCCTAGCTCACGCCTCAAATGTTCTTGGTGTGGTCAATCCAATCAAAGAAATCACTCAATTGGCCCACCAAGTTGGAGCTATCATGGTGGTGGATGGTGCTCAATCTACGCCTCATATGAAGATTGATGTTCAGGACTTGGATGTGGACTTCTTTGCCTTTTCAGGTCACAAGATGTCTGGTCCGACTGGGATAGGTGTCCTTTACGGCAAAGAAAAGTATCTGGAGCAAATGTCACCAGTCGAATTTGGCGGTGAGATGATTGATTTCGTTTATGAACAATCGGCTAGTTGGAAGGAATTGCCTTGGAAATTCGAGGCTGGAACTCCTAACATGGCTGGTGCAATCGGACTTGCTGCTGCAGTTGATTATCTGGAAACGATTGGTATGGATGCCATTGAAGCCCATGAACAGGAATTGATCGCATACGTCTATCCAAAACTGCAGGAGATTGAAGGACTGACTATTTATGGTTCACAGGACTTGGCTCAACGTTCAGGTGTCATTGCTTTTAACCTAGGCGACCTTCATCCTCACGACCTTGCAACGGCTTTGGATTATGAAGGTGTGGCAGTTCGTGCGGGTCACCACTGTGCGCAACCCTTGCTCCAGTATTTGGATGTTCCAGCAACAGCACGTGCAAGTTTTTATATCTACAATACCAAGGCAGATTGCGACAAGCTAGTTGATGCCTTACAAAAGACAAAGGAGTTTTTCAATGGCACTTTCTAAACTAGATAGCCTCTATATGGCAGTGGTAGCGGACCATTCGAAAAATCCACATCACCAAGGGAAGTTAGAAGACGCTGAACAAATCAGTCTCAACAATCCGACCTGTGGCGATGTTATCAATCTCTCTGTCAAGTTTGATGCAGAAGACCACTTGGAAGATATCGCTTTTCTAAACTCAGGTTGTACTATCTCAACTGCCTCTGCAAGTATGATGACAGATGCAGTTTTGGGAAAGACCAAGAAAGAAATCTTAGAACTTGCGACAATTTTTTCTGAAATGGTTCAAGGACAAAAAGATGACCGCCAAGACCAACTAGGTGATGCAGCCTTCTTGTCAGGTGTTGCAAAATTTCCACAACGGATTAAGTGTGCGACCTTGGCTTGGACTGCCCTTAAGAAAACAATTGAAAATCAAGAAAAACAATAAGACAAGTTTCTTTTGTCTTATGAATCAGTAGAAATGAAGAATGAAAGAAAGGATATTATGGCTGAAGAAAGAGTAGAACCAAAACCAATTGATCTTGGTGAATATAAATTTGGTTTCCATGATGATGTAGAGCCTGTCCTATCGACAGGAAAAGGATTGAATGAAGATGTCATTCGTGAACTATCAGCTGCAAAGGGAGAACCTGAGTGGATGTTAGAGTTCCGTTTGAAGTCTTATGAAACCTTTAAAAAAATGCCCATGCAAACTTGGGGAGCAGACTTGTCAGAGATTGATTTTGATGACTTGATCTACTACCAAAAACCATCTGATAAGCCAGCTCGTTCTTGGGATGATGTGCCTGAAAAAATTAAAGAAACCTTTGAACGTATCGGAATTCCAGAAGCTGAGCGTGCCTATCTAGCCGGTGCCTCTGCCCAGTACGAGTCAGAAGTAGTTTACCATAACATGAAGGAAGAATTTGAGAAGTTAGGTATCATCTTTACAGATACGGATTCTGCTCTCAAAGAGTACCCAGACTTGTTTAAACAATACTTTGCTAAGTTGGTACCGCCGACAGATAATAAGTTGGCTGCTCTCAATTCGGCAGTATGGTCAGGTGGAACCTTTATCTACGTACCAAAAGGGGTCAAGGTAGATATTCCTCTTCAAACTTACTTCCGTATCAACAACGAAAATACTGGTCAGTTTGAACGTACCTTGATTATCGTTGATGAGGGAGCAAGTGTCCATTATGTAGAAGGATGTACAGCGCCAACTTATTCAAGTAACAGCTTGCATGCTGCCATCGTAGAAATTTTTGCCTTGGATGGTGCTTATATGCGTTATACAACCATCCAAAACTGGTCTGATAACGTCTATAACTTGGTAACCAAACGTGCTAAAGCCTTGAAAGATGCGACTGTTGAGTGGATTGATGGAAACTTGGGTGCCAAGACAACTATGAAATACCCATCTGTTTACCTTGATGGAGAAGGTGCGCGTGGTACTATGCTTTCTATTGCCTTTGCTAATGCAGGGCAACACCAAGACACGGGTGCTAAGATGATCCACAATGCTCCACATACAAGCTCGTCTATCGTGTCTAAATCTATCGCTAAAGGTGGAGGAAAGGTTGACTACCGTGGTCAAGTAACCTTTAATAAAAACTCTAAGAAATCTGTCTCTCACATCGAGTGTGATACCATTATCATGGATGACTTGTCAGCATCAGATACCATTCCATTTAATGAAATCCACAACTCGCAAGTTGCTTTGGAACACGAAGCAAAGGTTTCTAAGATTTCAGAAGAGCAACTCTATTACCTCATGAGCCGTGGATTGTCAGAATCTGAGGCAACAGAGATGATTGTCATGGGATTTGTGGAGCCCTTCACAAAAGAACTTCCAATGGAGTATGCTGTTGAGCTGAACCGCTTGATTAGCTATGAAATGGAAGGGTCAGTCGGATAAAATTTGATTTTAGATTTACTAAAAATCAAGGACTGTGAAGATGAACTTGTAATAAAAAATCGCGATTTTAAACCGCGATTTTTTTATAATTTCTCATTAACAAATCGGATAAACTGATTCCACCAAACTTTTAAGAAGAAGGCTTTTTCAATTTTCTTGTCTGCAACCATTTCGAAACTAGGGCGCTCTGTGGTGATGTAACCTTGACCGATCAAGTCCTTGTCTTCGTAAGTCAGATGGCCAACTACTGTTCCGGCTTCAAGTGGTGCTGGGATTGCTTTAGAATCAGGTGTGAATTGAATAGATTGGGAAGATTGGTTCCCAACACGTTCAATTAGATAGATATCCTCTGGGGCCACTGCAGTGACCGTATCTTCTTTTCCATCTTGTACAGGGGCTTTGCTATCTTGATAGGCATCGCCTTTCTGAACGATTTTGCGAAGTGTAAATGTAGAAGAAATATAATCCATTAGGGACGATGTAGCTGTAAACCGAGCGTAGGGATTATTGTCTTGATGGTCTGCATTTAAAACAACTGTGATAACCCTCATCCCTTTTTCGACAGTAGTACCAACAAAAGATTCTCCAGCTTTGTCTGTTGTTCCTGTTTTTAGCCCATCAAAACCACCACGGTAAGCAGGCATACCTTCTAACATGTAGTTGGTTGAAGTAATTGTCATTCCAGCAAAAGTAGAAGAAGGTTTTTTGGTGATTTCCAAGACTTGTGGGTATTTTTTGATGAGGTTGCGGGCAACGATGGCAACATCATAAGCACTGAGCTTATTTTCATCATCTTTATTAGAACCTGGGTAAATGTTATCTCCTAGAGTCTCGTTGTTAAGACCAGTTGTATTGACAACCGTGGCATCTTTGATTCCCCATTCCAAGAGTTTTGCCCTCATCCTATCGACGAAATCTTTTTCTGAGCCAGCAATTTTCTCAGCTAGGGCAATAGCGGCGCTGTTGGCACTAGATACCAGAGTTGCTTCAAGTAACTCTTCGACAGTATAATTACGGGCCTCCATAGGAACATTACTGGCTTCAGAATTTGTCGTCAATTGATAAGGATAATCAGAAATATCTACTGGGGTGGATAGTGTGATACTTCCCTTTTCCAGAGCTTCATAGACTAGATAAACAGTAATCAATTTTGTTATGGAAGCAATTTCGACAGGTTGCGTTGCATCCTTCTCATAGAGAATTTTACCAGTATTTGCCTCAACAGCAATGGCATGTTTAGCGGCAACGGTAAAATCTTGAGCAGCAACAGTAGAAGCACCTCCTAAAAGGGAGACAGTTAATAAAGTTAAAAATATTTTTTTCATAGTAGTCTTATTCTATCATAAAGAAAAAAAATATTCTTGCTTTAATAATTCATCCGTTAAGCTTTTTGAAAATATGGTAAAATAGAGTGAGGGAGGTAACTCATGTTTCGTAGAAATAAATTATTTTTTTGGACCACAGAAATTTTACTCTTAACAATCATCTTTTACCTATGGAGACAGATGGGGTCTTTGATTAACCCTTTTGTTAGCGTGCTTAATACAATTATGATTCCATTTTTATTAGGGGGCTTTCTTTATTACTTGACAAACCCTATTGTTACTTTCTTAAATAAAGTCTGTAAACTCAATCGTTTACTTGGTATTTTAATTACCTTGTGTGCTTTGGTCTGGGGAATGGTCATAGGTGTTGTCTATCTCTTACCTATTTTGATTAATCAGTTATCTAGCTTGATTATATCTAGTCAAACTATTTATAGTCGAGTACAAGACTTAATCATAGACTTATCTAATTACCCTGCGCTCCAGAATTTAGATGTAGAAGCTACAATTCAGCAGTTAAACTTATCCTATGTTGATATTCTTCAAAAGATCCTAAATAGCGTATCAAATAGTGTGGGGAGCGTCTTGTCAGCTCTTATCAGTACTGTTTTGATTTTGATTATGACTCCGGTTTTTTTGGTTTATTTCTTATTAGATGGACATAAATTCTTGCCCATGCTTGAAAGAACGATTCTAAAGAGGGATCGCTTGCATATTGCAGGTCTCTTAAAGAATTTAAATGCGACGATTGCTCGCTATATTAGTGGAGTTTCGATTGACGCAATCATTATAGGTTGTTTGGCTTATATTGGCTATAGTATTATTGGTTTAAAATATGCTTTAGTTTTTGCTATTTTTTCTGGTGTAGCCAATTTAATTCCTTATGTGGGGCCAAGTATTGGCTTGATTCCTATGATCATCGCAAATATATTCACTGATCCACATAGAATGCTGATTGCAGTGATTTATATGCTTGTTGTTCAGCAGGTAGATGGCAATATCTTATATCCTCGAATCGTAGGAAGTGTTATGAAGGTTCATCCAATCACGATTTTGGTTTTACTTTTGTTGTCAAGCAATATCTATGGTGTAGTTGGAATGATTGTCGCAGTGCCAACCTATTCTATCTTGAAAGAAATTTCTAAGTTCTTATCCCGTTTGTATGAAAATCATAAAATCATGAAAGAACGAGAAAGAGAATTAGCTAAGTAAAAGTCAGGAGAACCCTGATTTTTCTTTACTGGAAGTGGCCTTTAGATTAGAAGATTGAAGATAAGTTAAAGTCCTAAACTAATTGTCACAGCTAAAAATAGTAGAAGTTAATCTGATAAAAATCGAAAAAACCAGTGGATTTCGTGTCAGGGTAAGTTCCACTACTTTTCATAGTCTATTAAAGTTCGAATGAAACTTATTTATTTTAGCATAACAAGTGAAAAGTAGTCCGAATAATATAAGGATTGATTTTATAGTTTTTAAACTCAAATGAATTGAAATAAAGAGAGTAGGAAAATTCTCATCTGAAAGTATTTTAGAATAATTTTCTTAGTGAATTTCTTCAAAACAGATAGCTTTATCTTAGGTATGTGTTAATTGGATTTCGTAAGTTCTATTCACAATCGTAAAGTTATGCACTGAGAAAGTTGTAGTTAGTCTCCCAGTTTGCTAAATTTCTCGAATAGTATCTTTTTTAGGTACGTGATTTCCTTTTTGCATTTTTGTGTTAGATAAGGTATAATGGTTTTATTGTCTTTTGGGGTCGTTACGGATTCGACAGGCATTATGAGGCATATTTTGCGACTCGTGTGGCGACGTAAACGCTCAGTTAAATATAACTGCAAAAAATAACACTTCTTACGCTCTAGCTGCCTAAAAAACAGCAGGCGTGACCCGATTTGGATTGCTCGTGTTCAATGACAGGTCTTATTATTAGCGAGATACGATCAAGTCTTGTCTAGCGGCTTGATAAGAGATTGATAGACTCGCAGTTTCTAGGCTTGAGTTATGTGTCGAGGAACTGTTAAACTAATACATAACCTATGGTTGTAGACAAATATGTTGGCAGGTGTTTGGACGTGGGTTCGACTCCCACCGGCTCCATTATTCCTTTGCATTCTTTTGCATTCTTTTGCATTCCTTGGTAAAACGTTGTTAAATCAACGTTTTTTATTTTTATCTTTGGTATTCCTTGGTATTCTTTTGCAAAAAAAGATACAACATTTTGTTGTATCCTAAATATTAAATCAAGTCCTGAATTTTCTTAAGTTTTTATCATATTTTCTGTTATAATTAAGGTGCCTTAAGAAAAATAATGAAAAAACTAAATGTTTTTCATATAGTTTTCATTGTTTTAATAGTTTAAAGTCAATCTTATTTTTCTCTAATAGAAAATAATGAAAAAGTAGGTTTAGAAAGAGGTAAGTATCTATGTCTTCTCATAAAAAAGTGTCACTCTCTGAGATTAATCAATCTATCGATACTCCAAATAACAATCATTTCTGGCAAAATTTAAAGGCCTTTTTAGGTCCGGGTGCTCTTGTCGCAGTTGGTTATATGGATCCAGGAAACTGGATTACCAGTGTAGTCGGTGGTGCTTCCTATAAGTATAGTCTCTTGTTTGTTATCTTGATTTCATCTCTCATTGCCATGCAACTTCAGCAGATGGCAGGAAAGCTTGGTATTGTAACCCAGATGGACCTGGCTCAAGCAACGGCTCATCATTCACCTAAATGGCTTCGTTATAGTCTATGGGTGATTTTAGAATTAGCCTTGATGGCGACAGATCTGGCAGAAGTTCTAGGTTCAGCGATTGCTCTCAATCTTCTCTTTAAGATTCCGATTATGATAGCCATCCTCTTGACCGTGTTGGATGTTTTTCTCTTATTGCTTCTGATGAAATTTGGCTTTAAGAAGATTGAAGCTATTGTGACAACACTGATTTTAACCATTCTAGCAATTTTTACCTATCTTGTAGCCTTGTCACATCCAAGCTTCCAAGGAATCGTTGAGGGTTATCTACCGAATGCAACCTTATTTGAAAGTCCTTTGCCAGGGCATGAAAGTCAATTAACCTTGGCACTAGGGATCGTGGGAGCAACTGTTATGCCTCATAACCTCTATTTGCATTCATCCTTGTCACAGACTCGTAAAATCAATCACAAGGACAAAAATGATGTTCGAAAAGCCGTGCGCTTTATGACCTGGGATTCAAATCTCCAATTATCCTTGGCCTTTGTGGTTAACTCCCTTCTATTAATTCTCGGGGCGGCTCTCTTTTTCGGCCATGCATCTGAGATTTCTGCCTTCTCTCAAATGTATAATGCCTTGCAGGATTCTACTATTGCAGGAGCTATAGCTAGCTCGACCTTATCAACCTTGTTTGCCTTGGCTTTATTAGCCAGTGGTCAAAATTCGACAATTACGGGTACCTTGACTGGACAAATCGTTATGGAAGGTTTCTTGCATATGAGATTACCTCAATGGTTCATTCGTTTGGCAACTCGTCTCTTTGCCTTGTTGCCTGTCATGATTGTAGCGGTTCTGTTTGGTCATCAGGAAAAAACATTAGATCAGTTATTGGTTTATTCACAGGTCTTTCTTTCAATCGCTCTTCCATTTTCAATCTTCCCACTGATTTATCTAACTTCTAAGAAATCACTGATGGGAGAATTTACCAATGCCAAATGGAATACCATCCTTGGTTATATTGTTTCCATTATCTTAACAATTCTCAATGTGAAATTGTTATTTGATATTTTCTAAGAAATTCACCCGAGTTATAAAACAAGCATATAAGAAAAAAGATACCCAAGATTTCTTGGGTATCTTTTTTAAAATAAACGGAAGACATGGGATTCGAACCCACGCACGCTGTTACACGCCTACCGCGTTTCCAACACGGCCTCTTAAGCCTCTTGAGTAATCTTCCAATACTTACTCAAATAGTCTACCATAAAGGCTCTTATCTTGCAATAAAAATTCTGAAAATAAGAAAAATGATAGAATTTGAAAGAAAATGATAAAAAATGCTTGACTTTAAAAGAAAGTGTGATAGAATGAATAGTGTAAACGATAACAGGAGGTGATTCGGTGTTAAAAACAGAGCGGAAACAACTGATTTTAGAGGAGTTAAATCAACATCATGTAGTTTCTCTAGAAAAATTAGTTAGTTTGCTAGAGACCTCAGAATCAACGGTTCGAAGAGACTTGGATGAATTGGAAGCTGAAAACAAGCTTCGTCGTGTGCATGGTGGAGCAGAATTGCCCCATTCCTTGCAGGAAGAAGAAACCATTCAAGAAAAATCTGTCAAAAACCTTCAAGAAAAGAAGTTGCTGGCTCAGAAAGCTGCTTCTCTCATCAAGGAACAAGATGTCATCTTTATCGATGCTGGAACAACAACAGCCTTTTTGATTCATGAATTGGTCAATAAGAATATTACTGTTGTGACAAATTCGATTCACCATGCAGCTCAGTTGGTTGAAAAGCAGATTCCGACTGTCATGGTTGGAGGAAGCGTCAAGACGGCGACAGATGCTAGCATCGGGGGCGTTGCTCTTAACCAGATTAACCAATTGCACTTTGACCGTGCCTTTATCGGGATGAATGGTGTGGACGATGGCTATTATACGACTCCTGATATGGAGGAGGGGGCTGTGAAGCGTGCTATTTTAGAGAATGCCAAACAAACGTACGTCTTGGTGGATTCGTCTAAAATTGGACAAACTTGCTTTGCTAAGGTAGCACCACTCAAACGCGCTATTGTTATCACAAGTCAAGGGCATGAGCTCTTGCAGGTTATTAAGGAGAAAACGGAGGTAATAGAAGTATGATTTATACAGTCACACTCAATCCATCCATTGACTATATTGTCCGTCTGGACCAAGTCCAAGTCGGTAGTGTCAATCGTATGGACAGTGATGATAAGTTTGCTGGTGGGAAAGGAATCAATGTAAGTCGTGTCTTGAAGCGCTTAGATATTCCAAATACAGCGACTGGATTTATCGGAGGCTTTACTGGTGAATTTATCACAGATACTCTGGCAGAGGAAGAAATCGAGACGCGTTTTGTCCAAGTGGCAGAAGATACTCGTATCAATGTTAAAATAAAAGCAGACCAAGAGACAGAAATCAACGGAACGGGTCCAAATGTGGAACCAGCCCAGTTAGAAGAGTTGAAAGCTATCTTATCTAGTTTGACTACAGAAGATACAGTTGTCTTTGCTGGTTCAAGTGCTAAAAATCTAGGCAATGTCATCTACAAGGATTTGATTGCCTTGACGCGCAAGACTGGTGCGCAAGTAGTCTGTGACTTTGAAGGACAGACCTTGATTGATAGTTTGGACTATCAGCCACTTTTGGTCAAACCAAACAATCATGAACTGGGAGCTATTTTTGGGGTTAAACTCGAAAGTTTAGATGAAATCGAGAACTATGCTCGTGAGTTACTGGCTAAAGGTGCTCAAAACGTTATTATCTCAATGGCTGGGGACGGTGCACTTCTTGTCACATCTGAAGGAGCTTACTTTGCTAAACCAATCAAGGGAACAGTGAAAAATTCAGTTGGGGCTGGTGATTCTATGGTCGCTGGATTTACAGGTGAATTTGTCAAATCTAAAGATGCAGTAGAAGCCTTCAAATGGGGAGTGGCTTGCGGAACGGCAACCACCTTCTCAGATGACTTGGCAACAGCAGAATTTATTAAAGAAACATATGAAAAAGTTGAGGTAGAAAAACGATGAAAATTCAAGACCTATTGAGAAAAGATGTTATGTTGCTGGATTTGCAGGCAACTGAAAAAACAGCTGTCATCGAAGAGATGATTAAAAGCTTGACAGACCACGGTTATGTGACAGATTTTGAAACTTTTAAAGAAGGAATTTTGGCGCGTGAAGCTCTGACTTCTACAGGTTTGGGTGACGGAATCGCTATGCCTCATAGCAAAAACGCTGCTGTCAAAGAAGCGACAGTTCTCTTTGCCAAGTCAAACAAGGGTGTTGACTACGAGAGCTTGGATGGACAAGCAACCGACCTCTTCTTTATGATTGCAGCTCCAGAAGGTGCCAATGATACTCACTTGGCTGCCTTGGCAGAATTGTCTCAATACTTG
Organism: Streptococcus sp. 596553; assembly: GCF_900411395.1. Lineage (GTDB taxonomy): Bacteria > Bacillota > Bacilli > Lactobacillales > Streptococcaceae > Streptococcus > Streptococcus mitis_BA. Next base: position 203,166 of record NZ_OXCQ01000001.1, read on the forward strand.
ATGAAAGACGGCTTTGCTGATAAACTTCGTCAAGTAACATCAGCTGACCAAGTCATTGAACTTTTTGACCAAGCTTCAGAAAAAACTGAAGAGCCTGTTCAAGTACCTGCTAATGAAACTGGTGACTTTATCGTAGCTGTTACAGCTTGTACGACAGGTATTGCCCACACTTACATGGCCCAAGAAGCCCTTCAAAAAGTGGCTGCTGAAATGGGTGTTGGAATTAAGGTCGAAACCAACGGTGCTAGCGGTGTTGGAAATCAACTAACTGCAGAAGATATCCGTAAGGCTAAAGCTGTTATCATCGCAGCAGACAAGGCCGTTGAAATGGATCGTTTCGATGGCAAACCATTGATCAATCGTCCGGTTGCTGACGGTATACGTAAGACAGAAGAGTTGATTAACTTGGCTCTTTCAGGAGATGCTGAAGTCTACCGTGCCGCTAATGGTGCAAAAGCTGCAACAGCCTCTAACGAAAAACAAAGCCTTGGTGGTGCCTTCTACAAACACTTGATGAGTGGTGTCTCTCAAATGTTGCCATTCGTTATCGGTGGTGGTATCATGATTGCCCTTGCCTTCTTGATTGATGGTGCTTTGGGTGTTCCGAATGAAAACCTTGGTAGTCTTGGTTCCTACCATGAACTAGCTTCTATGTTCATGAAAATTGGTGGAGCTGCCTTTGGTTTGATGCTTCCAGTCTTTGCAGGTTATGTTGCCTACTCTATTGCTGAAAAACCAGGTTTGGTAGCAGGTTTCGTGGCTGGTGCTATTGCTAAAGAAGGTTTTGCCTTTGGTAAAATTCCTTATGCTGCAGGTGGTGAAGCAACTTCAACTCTTGCAGGTGTCTCATCTGGTTTCCTAGGTGCCCTTGTTGGTGGATTTATCGCAGGTGCTTTAGTTCTTGCTATCAAGAAATACGTTAAAGTTCCTCGTTCACTTGAAGGTGCTAAATCAATCCTTCTCTTGCCACTTCTTGGAACAATCTTGACTGGATTTGTCATGCTAGCTGTTAACATCCCAATGGCAGCAATCAACACAGCTATGAATGATTTCCTTGGCGGTCTTGGAGGCGGTTCAGCTGTCCTTCTCGGTATCGTTCTTGGAGGAATGATGGCTGTCGATATGGGTGGACCAGTCAATAAAGCAGCTTATGTCTTTGGTACAGGTACGCTTGCAGCAACTGTTTCTTCAGGTGGTTCTGTGGCTATGGCAGCAGTTATGGCTGGAGGAATGGTGCCACCACTTGCAATCTTTGTCGCAACTCTTCTTTTCAAAGATAAATTTACTAAGGAAGAACGCAACTCTGGTTTGACAAATATCATCATGGGCTTGTCATTTATCACTGAGGGAGCGATTCCATTTGGAGCTGCTGACCCAGCTCGTGCGATCCCAAGCTTCATTCTTGGTTCAGCAGTAGCAGGTGGCCTCGTTGGTCTTACTGGTATCAAACTCATGGCGCCACACGGAGGAATCTTCGTTATCGCGCTTACTTCAAATGCTCTTCTTTACCTCGTTTCTGTCTTGGTAGGAGCAATCGTAAGTGGTGTGGTTTATGGTTACCTACGCAAACCACAAGCATAAAAATTAGATAGAAAATAAAAAGATTGGACCGTTTGGTGCAGTCTTTTTTAAAGAATTTGACAAACAAGTTTTTGAATGATATTCTAAAATAAAACTCATAGAAATGAAAAAACATAATGAGAGTATTTTAAATGAATATAATTGAATTTATTCTGGATTTGGATTGGAAGAAGATAGTAGAATCAATTTTATCAGCTCTATTAGCTTCTGGAATAATCGGTGGTTTTGGTTACTTAGTGACGAAAAAAATTACAAGAGATTTTCGTATTGCAGAAGAAATGAAATCGTATGGATTTAAAGGTGTAGTGGCAAAGAAAAAGCATTCGACTAGAGAGATTAAAAAGTTATGTAAAAATACTAAAAGATTGGATTTACTTTTTATATCAGGTATTGATTTTTTTTCGGAAAATAGAACTGTATTAGAGAATGCTATGAATAATGGAATGAAAATTCGTTTTTTGTGTTCTCAGATCTATACCAATTTTTTATCAGATTTAGAGAAACTTGAGGATAAAGAAGGGTTGCGAAAGTCTGACACAAATATTAGTATCGAAATTGAAGATGTGACTAAAAAATATAGTAAATATATAGAAAGTGGACAAATGGAAATTCGCTATTATTCAACACAATATCGTTTGCCGTTTATGTTGGTTTATAAAAAAAAGAAAAATATGAAGATGACAAAGGCTTTTTTAAGAGTTACTCTGCCTCCATATAATTGGGAGACCAATTTTGTGTTGATAGGTGAACGTAAAACTACTAAAAAAGATGACTTTTTTAAAACTAATAATGATGAAATAGATTTCATTTCTATGATGGAAAAACATTTCGATTGTGTTTGGGAAGTTGCGGATAGGGAAATAGATAGAAAACAAGAAATAAAAAATACAAATTTCGAAGTGAAATCTTAAAAATCTAAACTTTGAGACTTTGCTTATTTAAATATAATAACAATTACTTTGAATATAATCATGATAAAGAAGATTGGACCGTTTGGTGCAGTCTTTTTCTCTTTTCGAAATGCCTGTGAAATATGGTATAATAGAAGAATGGCAAACAAGAATACAAGTAAAACAAGACGGAGACCGTCTAAAGCAGAACTCGAAAGAAAAGAAGCGATTCAACGAATGTTGATTTCGCTAGGAATCGCACTTTTATTGATTTTCGCAGCCTTCAAATTAGGGGCTGCAGGTATCACCCTTTACAATTTAATACGCTTGCTGGTGGGTAGCCTAGCTTATCTGGCCATATTCGGCCTATTAATCTACCTCTTCTTTTTCAAGTGGATACGAAAACAGGAAGGACTCTTATCTGGCTTTTTCACCATATTTGCTGGCTTACTCTTGATTTTTGAGGCCTACTTGGTTTGGAAATATGGTTTGGACAAGTCTGTTCTAAAAGGGACCATGGCTCAGGTTGTGACGGATTTGACTGGTTTTCGAACGACCAGTTTTGCTGGAGGGGGCTTGATTGGGGTCGCTCTTTATATTCCAACCGCCTTTCTCTTTTCAAATATCGGCACTTACTTTATTGGTTCTATCTTGATTTTAGTGGGTGCCCTCCTAGTCAGTCCTTGGTCTGTTTATGATATTGCTGAATTTTTCAGCAGAGGATTTGCCAAATGGCGAGAAGGACATGAGCGTCGAAAAGAGGAACGCTTTGTCAAACAAGAAGAAAAAGCTCGCCAAAAGGCTGAGGAGGAGGCTAGATTAGAACAAGAAGAGGCTGAAAAAGCCTTACTCGATTTGCCTCCTGTTGATATGGAAACGGGTGAAATTCTGACTGATGATGTTGTGCTTGACGCTCCACCTTTTCCAGAAGAAGACTGGGTGGAACCAGAAATCATCCTACCTCAAGCTGAACTTGAATTCGCTGAACAGGAAGATGGCTCTGATGACGAAGATGTTCAGGTCGATTTTTCAGCCAAAGAAGCCCTCGAATACAAACTTCCAAGCTTACAACTCTTTGCCCCAGATAAACCCAAGGATCAGTCTAAAGAGAAGAAAATCGTCCGGGAAAATATCAAAATCCTAGAAGAAACCTTTGCTAGCTTTGGTATCAAGGTAACAGTTGAACGGGCTGAAATTGGGCCATCAGTGACCAAGTATGAAGTCAAGCCAGCAGTAGGTGTACGGGTCAATCGCATTTCCAATCTAGCAGATGACCTCGCTCTAGCCTTAGCTGCCAAGGATGTCCGAATCGAAGCACCTATCCCAGGGAAATCCTTAGTTGGAATCGAAGTACCCAACTCTGAGATTGCGACTGTATCCTTCCGCGAACTATGGGAACAATCTCAAACGAAAGCAGAAAATCTCTTGGAAATTCCTTTAGGGAAGGCTGTTAATGGAACCGCAAGAGCTTTTGACCTTTCTAAAATGCCCCACTTGCTAGTTGCAGGTTCAACGGGTTCAGGGAAGTCAGTAGCTGTTAACGGCATTATCGCTAGCATCCTCATGAAGGCGAGACCTGACCAAGTTAAATTTATGATGGTGGACCCCAAGATGGTTGAGTTGTCTGTTTACAATGACATTCCTCATCTCTTGATTCCAGTTGTGACCAATCCACGCAAGGCTAGCAAGGCCCTGCAAAAGGTTGTGGATGAAATGGAAAATCGTTATGAACTCTTTGCCAAGGTGGGAGTTCGGAATATTGCAGGCTTTAATGCCAAGGTAGAAGAGTTCAATGCCCAGTCTGAGTACAAGCAGGTTCCGTTACCGCTCATTGTCGTGATTGTGGATGAGTTGGCTGACCTCATGATGGTGGCCAGCAAGGAAGTGGAAGATGCTATCATCCGTCTTGGACAGAAGGCGCGTGCTGCAGGTATCCACATGATTCTTGCAACTCAGCGTCCATCCGTTGATGTCATTTCTGGTCTGATCAAGGCCAATGTCCCATCTCGAGTGGCTTTTGCGGTATCATCAGGTACAGATTCCCGTACGATTTTGGATGAAAATGGAGCTGAGAAACTACTTGGTCGAGGAGATATGCTCTTTAAACCAATCGATGAAAATCATCCTGTTCGTCTCCAAGGCTCCTTTATCTCGGATGATGATGTTGAACGCATCGTAAACTTTATCAAAGCTCAGGCAGATGCGGACTACGATGAGAGTTTTGATCCAGGTGAGGTTTCTGAAAATGAAGGTGAATTTTCAGATGGTGAATCTGGTGGAGATCCGCTTTTTGAAGAAGCCAAAGCTTTAGTCATTGAGACCCAGAAAGCCAGCGCATCCATGATTCAGCGTCGTTTGTCAGTTGGATTTAACCGTGCGACCCGCCTCATGGAAGAACTTGAGATGGCAGGTGTCATCGGTCCAGCTGAAGGTACCAAACCAAGAAAAGTATTGCAGCAATAAAAAATAGCTTCTTTCCAAATTTGGAAGGAAGCTATTTTACTGGCTATTGATTACTTTTATACTCTTCGAAAATCTCTTCAAACCACGTCAGCTTCGCCTTGCCGTATATATGTGACTGACTTCGTCAGTCTTATCTACAACCTCAAAACAGTGTTTTGAGCAGCCTATGGCTAGCTTCCTAGTTTGCTCTTTGATTTTCATTGAGTTTTGTTTTCTGAAGTTGGAGTAGTGGACTGTTTTTCATTTTCAGTAGCAGGTTTACTTGGAGTAGGAGTAGAAGAATCCTGAGTTGATGCTTTCTGCTCTTCTTTTTTCTCTTCCTTGACGCTGGATTTTGTCGTTTCTTCTTGTTGTGTTTTTTCTTGACTAGTATTATTTTCCTTATTGGGACTAGTATTTTCCTGAGGGGATTCCTTTTGAATTTCTTTGACAATGGTTGTCGTCTGGTTTGTCGTAGGTTCTTTTTTAGTATTTTTGTTATTATCCAAGGCGTTCATGATCGTGATACTTGCGGTAATCAAGCCAAGGATACTAGCGATAGTAGCAACGGTTTTTTGAAAGACAGTAAATCCTTTTTTGATGTGTTCTGTTTTTGGTTTTGAAGTTCTACGATAATTAGACATGCATTCTCTCCTTTGATTAAAATTTATTATACCTCATTTCTTTAAAAAAATCTTAAAAAAAGAGGAATTGCCCTTTCTTGTCGCAAGCTCCGTTTCATGATACAATAGAAGAAGTGATTTTAGAAAGCGTGAGAAAACATGATTTACTTTGATAATTCGGCGACGACCAAGCCCTATCCTGAAGCACTTGAAACCTATATGCAGGTTGCTTCAAAAATTTTAGGAAATCCATCTAGTCTCCATCGTTTGGGAGACCAAGCAACACGAATTTTAGATGCTTCCCGTCAGCAAATTGCAGATTTAATCGGTAAGAAAAGCGATGAAATCTTCTTTACTTCTGGTGGGACAGAAGGAGATAACTGGGTCATCAAGGGTGTGGCCTTTGAAAAAGCTCGGTTTGGCAAGCACATCATTGTATCAGCCGTTGAACATCCAGCAGTTAAGGAATCAGCCCTCTGGCTGAAAAGTCAAGGATTTGAAGTGGATTTGGCTCCAGTAGATGAGAAAGGATTTGTCGATGTTGAGGCGCTAGCAGATTTGATACGACCAGAGACGACCCTCGTTTCCATCATGGCAGTTAACAATGAAATCGGCTCTGTTCAGCCCATTGAGGCTATTTCAGAACTGTTAGCAGACAAGCCGACTATTTCCTTTCATGTCGATGCGGTTCAGGCACTTGCCAAGATTCCTACTGAAAAATATCTGACAGAACGAGTGGATTTCGCGACCTTCTCTAGTCACAAGTTTCACGGAGTTCGAGGTGTTGGATTTGTCTATATCAAGTCTGGCAAGAAGATTAAGCCTCTTTTAACAGGTGGTGGTCAGGAGCGTGATTATCGCTCGACAACTGAAAATGTGGCAGGGATTGCAGCGACAGCCAAGGCTCTCCGTTTGTCTATGGAAAAGCTAGATTTCTTTACTAGTAAGACAGGACAGATGAAGGCAGTGATTCGCCAAGCTCTTTTAGATTATCCAGATATATTTGTCTTTTCAGATGAGGAAGACTTTGCCCCTCATATCCTGACTTTTGGAATCAAGGGTGTTCGTGGTGAAGTCATCGTTCATGCTTTTGAAGACTATGATATTTTCATCTCAACGACCTCAGCTTGTTCGTCCAAGGCTGGGAAACCTGCAGGCACCTTGATTGCAATGGGAGTGGATAAAGATAAGGCCCAGTCAGCTGTGCGTCTTAGTCTAGACCTTGATAATGATATGAGTCAGGTCGAGCAGTTTTTGACCAAGTTAAAATTAATTTACAACCAAACTAGAAAAGTAAGATAGGAGCATTCATGCAGTATTCAGAAATTATGATTCGCTACGGTGAGCTGTCAACCAAGGGTAAAAATCGTATGCGTTTCATCAATAAACTTCGCAATAATATTTCAGACGTTTTGTCTATCTATCCCCAAGTTAAGGTAACGGCAGATCGCGACCGTGCCCATGCTTACCTCAATGGAGCAGATTACACAGCAGTTGCAGAATCACTTAAGCAAGTCTTTGGAATTCAAAACTTTTCCCCTGTTTATAAGGTTGAAAAATCTGTAGAAGTTTTGAAGTCTTCTGTCCAAGAGATTATGCAGGACATCTACAAGGAAGGTATGACCTTTAAGATTTCTAGCAAGCGTAGCGACCACAACTTTGAACTCGACAGTCGTGAACTCAACCAAACTCTTGGAGGAGCTGTTTTTGAAGCTATTCCAAATGTGCAAGCTCAAATGAAAAGTCCTGACATCAATCTTCAGGTGGAGATTCGTGAAGAAGCTGCTTATATTTCTTATGAAACCGTTCGAGGGGCAGGTGGATTACCAGTGGGAACTTCTGGTAAGGGCATGCTCATGTTGTCAGGGGGAATCGATTCCCCTGTAGCTGGCTATCTAGCGCTTAAACGAGGGGTAGATATAGAGGCAGTTCACTTTGCCAGCCCACCTTACACGAGTCCTGGTGCTCTTAAAAAAGCCCAAGATTTGACCCGTAAATTAACCAAGTTTGGGGGAAATATTCAGTTTATCGAGGTGCCTTTCACTGAGATTCAAGAGGAAATCAAGGCTAAGGCGCCAGAAGCCTATCTCATGACCTTGACGCGTCGCTTTATGATGCGGATTACCGACCGTATTCGTGAGGTACGAAATGGTTTGGTTATTATCAATGGGGAAAGTCTTGGTCAAGTCGCTAGCCAAACTCTTGAAAGCATGCAGGCTATTAACGCTGTGACCAACACTCCAATTATTCGTCCAGTTGTGACAATGGATAAGTTGGAAATCATTGACATTGCTCAGGAAATCGATACCTTTGACATTTCAATTCAACCGTTTGAAGACTGTTGTACGATTTTTGCGCCAGATCGTCCTAAGACCAATCCTAAGATTAAGAATGCAGAGCAGTATGAAGCACGTATGGATGTTGAAGGTTTAGTTGAGCGAGCTGTGGCTGGAATCATGATTACTGAGATTACACCGCAGGCTGAAAAAGATGAAGTGGATGACTTGATTGACAATCTTCTCTAATCAGAAAATCCAGAAGAATTTAGAAAAATAGATGAAAAAGTTAGTTTTTAATTCCAAAAGTGGAAGCAAAACTAACTTTTTTTCTATAATTGTGATATAATAAAATAAAATTTTGAATATAGAGAGTTTTCTGACAATGAATCAATCTTACTTTTATTTAAAAATGAAAGAACACAAACTCAAGGTTCCTTATACAGGTAAGGAACGCCGTGTGCGTGTTCTTCTTCCTAAAGATTATGAGAAAGACACGGATCGTTCCTATCCTGTTGTATACTTTCATGACGGGCAAAATGTTTTTTATAGCAAGGAGTCTTTCATTGGTCATTCATGGAAGATTATTCCAGCTATTAAGCGTAATCCTGATATCAGTCGCATGATTGTCGTTGCTATTGATAATGATGGTATGGGGCGGATGAATGAGTATGCGGCTTGGAAGTTCCAAGAATCTCCTATTCCAGGGCAGCAATTTGGCGGCAAGGGTGTGGAGTATGCCGAGTTTGTCATGGAGGTGGTTAAGCCTTTTATCGATGAAACTTATCGTACAAAAGCAGACCACCAGCATACAGCTATGATTGGTTCCTCACTAGGAGGCAATATTACCCAGTTTATCGGTTTGGAATACCAAGACCAAATTGGTTGCTTGGGCGTCTTTTCATCTGCCAACTGGCTCCACCAAGAAGCCTTTAACCGCTATATCGAGCGTCAGCAACTATCGCCTGACCAGCGCATCTTCATCTATGTGGGAACGGAAGAAGCGGATGATACAGACAAGACCTTGATGGCTGGCAATATCAAACAAGCCTATATCGACTCATCGCTTCGCTATTACCATGATTTGATAGCAGGGGGAGTACACTTGGGCAATCTTGTTTTGAAAGTTCAGTCTGGTGCCATCCATAGTGAAATTCCTTGGTCGGAGAATTTACCAGACTGTCTGAGATTTTTTGCAGAAAACTGGTAAAGTAAGAAAGGAGAAAATATGCATATTGAACATCTTAGCCACTGGAGTGGCAATCTTAACCGTGAAATGTACCTTAACCGTTATGGTCATGCTGGGATTCCAGTTGTGGTCTTTGCTTCATCAGGTGGTAGTCACAATGAATACTATGATTTTGGCATGATTGATGCTTGTGCTTCCTTTATCGAGGAAGGCCGTGTTCAGTTCTTTACCCTATCCAGTGTAGACAGTGAGAGCTGGTTGGCCACTTGGAAAAACGGTCACGACCAAGCGGAGATGCATCGTGCCTATGAGCGCTATGTGATTGAGGAGGCCATTCCTTTTATCAAGCACAAGACAGGTTGGTTTGATGGCATGATGACGACAGGTTGCTCAATGGGTGCCTACCATGCACTCAATTTCTTCCTTCAGCATCCAGATGTATTTACCAAAGTGATTGCTCTCAGTGGTGTTTACGACGCACGTTTCTTTGTCGGCGATTACTATAACGACGATGCTATTTACCAAAACTCGCCAGTAGATTATATCTGGAATCAGAACGACGGCTGGTTTATTGATCGTTACCGTCAGGCAGAGATTGTGCTGTGTACGGGTCTTGGAGCCTGGGAACAAGACGGTTTGCCATCCTTCTACAAGCTTAAAGAAGCCTTTGACCAGAAACAAATTCCAGCCTGGTTTGCTGAATGGGGACACGATGTCGCCCACGACTGGGAATGGTGGCGCAAACAAATGCCTTATTTCCTTGGAAATCTCTATTTATAAAAGGAGTTACCTATGAATTACCTTGTTATTTCTCCCTACTATCCGCAAAATTTTCAACAGTTTACAATTGAGCTAGCTAATAAAGGCATCACAGTATTGGGAATTGGTCAAGAACCATACGAGCAATTGGATGAACCTTTACGCAATAGCCTGACCGAGTATTTCCGTGTAGACAATCTTGAGAACATAGACGAAGTCAAACGTGCAGTTGCTTTTCTCTTTTATAAACATGGCCCGATTGACCGTATTGAATCCCACAATGAATACTGGCTTGAGTTGGATGCAACACTCAGAGAACAATTCAATGTTTTTGGTGCCAAACCAGAGGATCTCAAAAAGACGAAATTTAAGTCTGAAATGAAGAAGCTTTTCAAAAAAGCAGGTATCCCTGTGGTCCCTGGAGCTGTTATCAAGACGGAAGCAGATGTTGATCAAGTAGTGAAAGAAATCGGCCTTCCAATGATTGCCAAACCTGACAATGGAGTGGGAGCAGCCGCAACCTTTAAGCTTGAGACAGAAGATGATATCAATCACTTCAAGACTGAGTGGGATCATTCAACTGTTTATTTCTTTGAGAAATTTGTCACCTCTAGCGAAATTTGTACCTTTGATGGTCTTGTGGACAAGGATGGTAAAATTGTCTTCTCAACAACCTTTGACTACGCCTATACACCGCTTGATCTCATGATTTACAAGATGGACAATTCTTATTACGTTCTCAAGGATATGGATCCTAAATTACGTAAATATGGTGAGGCAATTGTCAAAGAATTTGGTATGAGAGAACGGTTCTTCCATATTGAGTTCTTCCGTGACGGGGACGACTACATTGCCATTGAGTACAATAACCGTCCTGCAGGTGGTTTTACAATTGATGTTTATAATTTTGCCCATTCCTTGGACCTCTATCGTGGCTATGCGGCTATTGTCGCGGGAGAAGAGTTCCCAGTGTCAGAGTTTGAACCGCAGTATTGTTTGGCTACTTCTCGCCGTGCAAATGCTCACTATGTCTATTCTGAGGAGGACTTGCTTGCCAAATATAGCCAGCAGTTCAAGGTTAAAAAAATCATGCCAGCGGCCTTCGCAGAACTTCAAGGAGATTACCTTTATATGCTGACAACTCCTAGTCGACAAGAAATGGAGCAGATGATTAAGGACTTTGGTCAGCGTCAGGCTTGAGAGACTAAAGGATTAAGGAAATTCACTCCCTTAATCCTTTTGTTTTGTCTGATAAAAAATAAGAGCATCCTAACAAGGTAGCTATCATAAAACTTGTTCGATAACTATTTGAAGCAGGATTAGGTGGTCAGAAATTGAATTTTAATACTTCAATTGAGTCATAGTATTGTGCTTTCGTATCCGTAAATCAGCTAAAAGGATCCATGACGACACCTATACGATATAGTTTTCAAGATACTAAACAAGTCTATTAAAATATTCAGGTGAGGCCTAGATATAGTTAATTGAAGCTTTGTTTGAAATCTGATAAAATAATGATATTACTAAGTTTTAAAAACTAAAGAAAAGGGAAGATATGATTACAGGCGAATTAAAAAATAAAATCGATCAGCTGTGGGAAATTCTTTGGACAGAAGGAAATGCAAATCCTTTAACAAATATTGAACAGTTGACTTATCTCTTATTTATGAAAGATTTGGATAGTGTCGAACTTGGACGTGAAAGTGATGCTGAATTTTTAGGGATTCCTTATGAGGGAGTTTTTCCAAAAGATAAACCTGAATACCGTTGGTCAACTTTTAAAAATATAGGAGATGCTCAGGAAGTTTATCGTTTAATGACTCAGGAGATTTTTCCGTTTATTAAAAATCTCAAGGGGGATACAGATGATACAGCCTTTTCACGATATATGCGAGAAGCTATTTTTCAAATAAATAAACCTGCTACGCTTCAAAAGGCAATTTCTATCTTAGATGTTTTTCCAACTAGGGGATTAAATATAGATTTTGATAATGACAAACAAAGTATTACTGATATCGGAGATATCTATGAATATCTGTTATCAAAATTGTCGACCGCAGGTAAAAATGGACAGTTCCGTACACCTCGTCACATCATCGATATGATGGTTGAGTTGATGCAACCGACCATTAAAGATATCATCTCAGATCCCGCTATGGGTTCTGCTGGCTTCTTAGTATCTGCTAGCCGTTACTTAAAGCGTAAGAAAGATGAATGGGAAACCAATACAGATAATATCAATCATTTTCATAATCAGATGTTTCATGGAAATGATACGGATACGACTATGTTGAGACTTGGGGCGATGAACATGATGCTACATGGAGTAGAAAATCCACAAATCAGTTACCTTGACTCGCTGTCTCAAGATAATGAAGAAGCCGATAAATATACTTTGGTTTTAGCAAATCCTCCTTTTAAGGGCTCACTTGACTACAATTCAACCTCTAATGACCTTCTTGCAACCGTAAAAACCAAAAAAACAGAATTACTCTTTCTTTCTCTTTTCTTGCGAACTTTAAAACCAGGTGGACGAGCAGCAGTTATCGTACCTGATGGTGTCCTTTTTGGTTCGTCGAAAGCTCATAAAGGAATTCGTCAGGAAATTGTAGAGAATCATAAGCTTGATGCTGTAATCTCAATGCCTAGTGGTGTTTTCAAGCCTTATGCTGGAGTTTCAACTGCCATTCTCATCTTTACAAAAACTGGCAATGGTGGTACTGACAAGGTCTGGTTTTACGATATGAAAGCGGATGGTTTAAGTTTGGATGATAAGCGACAACCGATTAGCGACAATGATATTCCAGATATTATCGAACGCTTTCATCATCTTGAAAAAGAAGCAGAACGTCAGAGAACGGATCAATCTTTCTTTGTTACAGTTGATGAGATAAAGGAAAATGATTATGATTTGTCTATCAATAAATATAAAGAGATTGAGTATGAAAAAGTTGTGTATGAACCAACAGAGGTCATCTTAAAGAAAATCAATGATTTAGAAAAAGAAATTCAAGCTGGCTTGGCTGAATTAGAAAAATTACTCAAGTAGGGAGGTGGCTGTATGAAAAAAGTGAAGTTGGGGGAAGTCTTATCTCTAAAAAAAGGCAAGAAAGCCACTGTACTTGCTGAACAAACAACTCTAAGCCAACGTTATATTCAAATAGATGATTTAAGAAATAATAATAATTTAAAATTCACTGAAAGTTTAAATATGACTGAAGCACTCCCAGATGATATTCTGATAGCATGGGATGGAGCTAATGCAGGAACAGTTGGTTATGGATTATCGGGAGCTGTTGGTAGTACAATTACGGTCTTAAAAAAGAATGAGCGATACAAAGAAAAAATTATATCAGATTACTTGGGAGTCTTTTTGGAAAGTAAATCGCAGTATTTACGAGATCATTCAACAGGTGCAACAATTCCTCATTTAAACAAGAATATATTACTTGATTTACAACTAGAATTGCTAGGTATCGAAGAACAAGAGAACATTATCTGTATTCTTAATACGATTAAAAGGCTTACTACTAAAAGAAAATTGCAGTTAGATGAACTAAACTTGTTCGTCAAATCCCGATTTAACGAGATGTTTATGCTAAGAAACTTTCCATTAAAAAGACTTGGAGAATTAGTTGAAGAAGTCCGATATGGGACGAGTTTACCGGCTACTCTTAACGGTAAATACGGATATTTAAGAATGAATAATATAACTGAAGGTGGTCAGTTAAACATACAGAATTTAAAACATATAGATATTCCAGAGGAGGACTTAGAAAAGTATGTTGTAAGAAAAGGGGATGTACTATTTAATCGTACAAATAGTCTGGAATTAGTTGGGAAAACATGTATCTATGAATTAGATTATGATATGGTTATTGCAGGTTATATTATTCGTATCAGAACAAAGAATAATATTTTAAATCCTAGATACCTCTCTGAATTTTTAAATTTTCCTAGTACAAAGAAGTTTCTAAGGAACATCGCGAAAGGTGCTGTTAATCAAGCTAATATAAATGCAAAAGAATTACAAAATATTTCCATCCCCCTCCCCCCTCTAGCCCTCCAAAATGAGTTCGCAGACTTTGTAGCCCTGGTCGACAAATCACAATTTGCTTGTGAGATAGCTATAAAAGTGTGGAGAAATAGCTTGAAATTTAGTATAATATAGCTAAACTATTTGTTTAAAGTGAGAAAAAAATGGGAAATTTTAGCTTTCTTTTAAAAAATGACGAATATGAATCTTTTTCAAAACCTTGCATTGAAGCTGAGAATATGATTGCTACATCAACTGTGGCTACTGCCTTTATGGCGCGTCGTGCTTTAGAGCAGGCTGTCCATTGGATATATAGTCACGATTCATATTTAGAAGCTCCCTATCGTGCTACTCTATCTTCTTTAGTATGGGATGATGATTTTAGGGATATCGTAGATTCTGAACTCCACAAGCAGATAGTTCTGTTGATTCGGTGGGGAAACCATGCTGCTCATGGTGGTGAAATTAAGGAACGAGAAGCGATTTTAGCTTTGCATCATTTGTATCAGTTTGTTAATTTTATCGATTATTGTTACAGCAATGAGTTTGTGGAGCGTTATTTTGATGAGAAGTGCTTACCACTTTCAGCAAACATCAAATACCGAGAAACTCCACAATCTATGATAAAGTTACAAGACAGTTTACCAGAACTGCCTGATTTTCATGAACAGATGGCTGCTCAGTCCGTAGAAGTTCAAGAGACTTATACTGAAAAACGTGAGACTGCAGCGCAACGGCAAGATGTGCCTTTCCATATTGATCAATTATCTGAGGCAGAGACAAGAAAGCTCTTTATTGATATCGATCTCCGTTTAGCAGGATGGATATTTGAAGAAAACTGTCGTGTTGAGATAGCCGTTGATGGTCTCAAGCACGGTTCAGGAATTGGTTATTGTGATATGGTAAAAATGGGAAAATTTTAGCGATTGTGGAGGCTAAAAAAGCCTCTGTCAATCCAGAAGTAGGGGAAGTACAGGTCAAAGAATATGCTGAAGCTCTGGAGAAACATATCGGCTATCAGCCAATTTGTTTTATTACAAATGGGTTGAAGCACTATATACTTGATGGTCCGAACCGCCGCCAGATTGCAGGCTTTTACTCTCAAGAAGAGTTGCAATTAGTGATGGATAGACGTCATCTTCAAAAACCACTTGAGGATATTTCTAGTAAAATTAGGGACGATATTTCCGGGCGTCACTACCAAAAACATGCGATTGCAAGCGTTTGTGAAGCTTTCTCTAATCATCGTAGACAGGCACTTTTGGTTATGGCAACTGGGGCTGGGAAAACTCGTACAGCAGTTTCTCTAGTTGATATCTTATCACGTCATAACTGGGTGAAAAACGTTCTCTTCTTAGCCGATAGAACTTCCTTGGTTAAGCAAGCATATGATTCGTTTAGAAAATTACTCCCGGATCTTTCCGTTTGTAACTTCTTAGAAGATAAAGAAGGAGCTCAATCAAGTCGCATGGTCTTTTCAACTTATCCGACCATGATTGGAGCGATTAGTGGTCAAGAAGAAGTAAATCAACGCCCTTTCACTGTTGGGCATTTTGACCTTATCATAATTGACGAATCTCACCGTTCTATTTATCAGAAATACAAGTCCATTTTTGATTATTTTGATGCAAGGATTGTAGGCTTAACAGCTACTCCGCGTCAAGATTTAGATAAAAACACCTATGGATTCTTTAATTTGGAGAATGGGGTTCCAACATATGCATATGATTTGGAAGAGGCTGTTAAAGACGGATATTTAGTAGCCTATCATTCTATCGAAACCAAACTGAAACTACCTACGGATGGTCTACATTATGATGATTTGTCTGAAGAAGAAAAGGAACATTTTGATAGCAAATTTGAAGACGATAGCTGTGAAAAAGATATTGATGGGAGTGTGTTTAATTCCTTTATTTTCAATAAAAGTACAGTAGAAATTGTTTTAAATGAACTCATGACAAGAGGAATTCAGACAGCCTCGGGTGACGAAATTGGTAAAACTATTATTTTTGCTAAAAATCATGATCATGCGGAATATATCAGAGGTATTTTTTACAACCGCTATCCTGAAAAAGGGAGCGATTATGCTCAGGTAATTGATTATAGTATTAAGCATTATCAGACCGTGATTGATGATTTTAAAATTAAGGAGAAGTATCCTCAAATTGCGATTTCTGTCGATATGTTAGATACAGGTATTGATGTACCAGAGGTTGTTAATTTAGTCTTCTTCAAGAAAGTACGCTCTAAAACTAAGTTTTGGCAGATGATTGGTCGAGGAACCCGTCTATGTAAAGATTTATTTGGACCTGAGCAGGATAAGGAAAACTTCTTGGTATTTGATTATGGGGACAATTTTGATTATTTTCGTGCAGATCCAAGAGATGGAGAGGGTCGTCACATTGTTTCGCTGACTCAGCGTTTATTTAATATCAAAGTGGACTTGATTCGAGAACTTCAGGGACTCCAATACCAAGAAGATCAGTTTGCGAGAGCATACCGTCAGGAGCTTGTTTCAGAACTTCAAGGTCGTATAGAGAGCTTAAATGAGTTGGACTTCAGGGTTCGTATGGTTTTAGATACAGTTTATAGCTATAGGAAATTGGAAAGTTGGCAGAATCTAACTGCTGTTACAAGTGAAACCATTCAAAACAATCTCTCTCCGCTTTTATTTGATGAAGATAAAGAAGATGAGATGGCGAGGAGATTTGATTTGTGCTTACTTCATATTCAGTTGGGGCAACTGACAGCTAAATCTTCCACTGTTCATATTTCCCAAGTGATGAAGACGGCTAGAGCTCTTTCTGCTATTGGTAATATTCCGCAGGTTTTTGAGCAGGCTGAAATTATCAGGAAAGTACAGGAGCCTGAATTTTGGAAAGAAGTTAGCTTGTCTGATTTGGAAAAAATTCGTCTTGCTATTCGAGATTTATTACAGTTTTTGGATAAAACAGACCGTAAACCCTACTATGTTAACTTTGAAGATCGTATACTCTCTACTGTTCACGAGACCACAGCATTTTTGCAGGTCAACGATCTTCGATCTTATAATGAAAAAGTTGAGCATTATTTGAAAACTCATCTGGATGAGGAGTCCATTTCTAAGCTATACCATAATAAAAAGTTGACATCTGATGATATGCTTGCACTTGAAAAATTGCTCTGGGAAAAATTAGGTAGCAAAGCAGACTACCAAAATCATTATGAAAATAAGGCAATTCCGAGATTGGTGCGTGAGATTATTGGCTTAGATAGAGAGTCTGCCAATCGTATTTTTTCTAAATTTTTGTCGGATGAGAACCTTAATGCTAGGCAGATTTCATTTGTAAAATTGATTGTAGACTACATTGTAGAAAATGGTTTTTTAGAGACGAAAGTGTTAACGCAAGAGCCGTTTAAATCTTATGGATCTGTTCAACTACTCTTTCAACACCAACTACCAGTACTTCGTAATATTGTTCAAACCATTGAGCTCATCAATGATCGAGCTGAAGAAGTAGCTTAAATTCTAAAGTGATTGCCATGCTGAGACTCATTTAAAATTAAAAAGAGTAGAAATTTATGCTATATATGAGAAGTTTTATTAGGAAGAATGTCATCGTTTTCCTAGAATACAGTATCAGTTGTTAAGTGGCTGATAAATTTCAAAGTAGATACTTGTACTACGATATTTGTTGATTGAGTTATTATAAAAGAGCTATTTTGATTTTAAAGAAATAGAAAACAAAAAGCCGGGCAAGAATTCAATTGCAGGAGAAAATGAAGGAATACTCAATGAAAATCAAAGATCAAACTAGGAAACTAGCTGCAGGCTGCTCAAAACACTGTTTTGAGGTTGTAGATGAAACTGACGAAGTCAGTAACCATACCTACAGCAAGGCGACGTTGACGCGGATTGAAGAGATTTTCGAAGAGTATAAATCTTCCTAGGATAAAGCAAAACGCATAGTATCAAGGGTTTTCAACACTTGATACTATGCGTTTTCTGATGTTAAAGACTTTCTACCAGTTTTTTTTAAAGCATAATTGTTAGTTGTAGTCATTTATTATTCTTCAAAGAAAAATGGTGGGGCGAATTTTTTCAGTTCTTCAAAGCACTTTTGAGCAGCATCTGCATCTTCACAGATGATAAGGCAAACATCATCACCACAAAGGGTTGCGATAATATATTGGAAATCAAGAGCATCAATAATTGTAGCGAACGATTGTGCTAGACCAGGAAGAGTTTTGAGTAGGACTTGGTGCTGAATAGGTCGCAACATGATGAGGGCATCTTCCATATAGTTTTCCAAACGTTTTTCCCATTTTGAGATGGAACCATTATTAAGAACATAATAAGCGTTATCTTCTTCGCGGACTTTTGATAGGTTCATATTTTTGATGTCGCGTGAGAGAGTTGCCTGGGTAACTTGAATGTCGTTATCAGCAAGAAGGGCTTGCAACTCAGCCTGTGTATGAATCTTGTTTTTTGCAACAAGAGCGCGTATGAGTTGGTGGCGGTGTTCTGATTTATTCATAATAATGTAACTCCTTTTAGCAAGGTATGGTAAGCGTGGACTGAGTGAGGTCGACAGTCAAGTGGTAGTCGGTATTGTCACGTATGGTGATTTCAAAGTCAGTCGTATAGAGGACTAAACGAAGAGTATCTCCTTCTTTTAACTTGTAAATAGTAGGTTGTAGTTCAAATTGCACATCCATCCATTCATCTGCTGTAATATCCTCTACTAACAGTAGATCAGTTCTATTTTGTAAATTAAGGTAGCCTTTTGTCACGACTCGTTGTGCATCTGCTCTAAATGGCAGTTCACAGAGATTTTCCAACATGTGGTAGCGTCCATTATCAATGGTTTTAGCACTTAAAATAGCTGGATAAGATTGTAGGTATTTCTTTTGACCAAGTTCCAGTAGTTGGGCTGATAAGAGCCCCTTGTTTGTACTGGATTTGATACGAAGATTAAGCTGAGCGCGACCGTTCAAGTGAAGATCTTTGGTCACAGGAAGGTCAATAGTAATTTGATTTGTTTTCCCTTGATAGAGTTCTGTATTGAAGGTTTGGTAGGTTTTACCATAGCGCTCAAAATCCTTATCTGGGTACTGGTTTTGAATAGCTTGCTCTTCTTGACCAAGTGAGAAGGTTTCAAAGTTATCTTGCTCACCGAAGGTATCAAGTGATAACCAAGTCTGAGGGGCTGTATTGTCCTGCCAGATAAGAGTAGGAAGTTGGAAATCTGTATCTTGTCCCAGTAATTTCTTTGTCAACAAAGCATTCATGGACTCACGGAAGTCAATGGACTGCCAGTTGTTCATGTAAACATGGGCCCCATTATGGAAAAAGAGATGCTTGTGTATATAAGTAGGAAGAGCATGGAACATCTGGTAAACATGAAGTGGTTTAACATTCCAATCCTGAGAACCATGGGTAAAGACAACCTCTGCCTTTACTTTATGAGCATTGAGCAGATAATTGCGGTCATGCCAAAACTGATTGTAGTCCCCAGTCTTGCGATCCAGTTGTTCTTTTACTTTTTCTAAGTCAGCTTGGTGAGCTTCATTGCCACGGATATAGTCGCCAGCCAAGAGATTACGAGAGTAGGTTAGTTCAGCAAGGGAGTCAAAGTCCTCACCTGGATAACCACCTGGGCTAGTTACCAGACCGTTTTCACGATAGTAATTGTACCATGAAGAAATGCCAGCCTCAGCGATGATAACCTCTAAACCATCGACGCCTGTAGTCGCAAGTCCATTGGACATGGTTCCAAGATAGGAAAGTCCAGTTGTGGCTACTTTTCCATTTGACCAGTCAGCCTTGACTTGACGCTGGCGCGTGTGGTCGGTAAAGGCACGGCAACGACCATTGAGCCAGTCGATGACATTTTTATAAGCTTCGATTTGTTGGTAGTCTCCGTTAGTTATGAAACCAGTAGAGTCTTTGGTACCAACACCTGACACATAGAGATTAGCAAAACCTCGTGGAAGGAAGTAGTCGTTGAGTGTATAGCTAGAGTTGATGTGACTTAGCTTTTCCTCAGCTTCAGCCACAAGATCAGCTTGACCTTGAGGTTGGACGAGATTGAGTTGAGGTTCCTCTAGTTCAATCTTATGAGCAGGTTTAACCTCAAGCTCGCCCTCCATCTTGTAGAGAGCCTTGTCACTAGCCTTGTCATTTGTTCCCTGATGATAAGGACTGGCTGTCATGATGGCAGGGATTTGCCCCTCATAACGTGGACGAATAATGCTAACCTTGACTAAGTCTGGTAGCCCTTTTTGGTCAGTATCGACACGAGACTCAACGTAGACCACTTCTCGAATAACATCATGGCTGGAAAAAGTTGCTAAACTCTTGCCGTTAAAGTAGTGGTAGTCATTATCCTCCGGAATAAGACCATCACTAACAAGTTGGTCGATAAGAGTATTTCCCTTTTTGGTGCGAGTATTGAGTAACTGATAAAGATTTTCAATCAAGTCACCATATATAATGGGAAATCCAGTTTCTTTACGAAACGCTTCACTGTCTTCAAAGTCAATCAAATAAGAAAAGCCTAAAAGTTGAAAGGAGACAGTATAAAAAATATCTGCTGTCAAGTCTTTGTCAGATTTGAAAAAAGTTAATATGTTAGTTTCTTTATCTACAGCCAAGCAGAAGAGTGGATAGTCGGTGTTCTCATAAGTGAAAAATAAGCGACGTAAAAAAGTTTCCAGTAATTCCTTGGGATTGGCTGTGTTTTGTAAATCAAAGCCACATTTTTTTAGTTCAGATAAGATATTTTCTTTTGGAAAAGTGATATAACTATATTGATTAAAACGCATAGAACCTCCATATAGAATGATAGTTAAGGTTATTATATCAAAAAAAAAGCAGAAAGGGAATTGTTAACTGCAAAAGGAAATAATCCAATAAAAATGAATAAAGTACTAAATTCAACATAGAGAACAGTGTAACAATAGACATAATAGATATAATATAAAAATTCTAGGAGATTTATATTATATGTTTTCTATTTTATATATAATATAGTATAAATATAAAAAACGATGACAAAAATACAAATGAATAGAAAGTAAATTACTAAGCTGATGAAATTTTTCTCAAGAGCAGCCTTTTATAGGTGAAAATGGTATAATATAGTGAGAAGGATAGAGGAGAAGTGTAAATTGATCGCACAACTAGATACAAAAACAGTCTATAGTTTTATGGAAAGCGTCATTTCGATTGAAAAGTATGTGAGAGCAGCTAAAGAATACGGCTACACTCATCTGGCTATGATGGATATTGATAATCTTTATGGTGCTTTTGACTTTCTAGAGGTTACAAAAAAATATGGCATTCATCCTTTATTAGGGCTTGAAATGACTGTATTTGTGGATGCTCAGGAAGTGAATTTGCGCTTCTTAGCTCTATCTAGTGTAGGCTATCAGCAGTTGATGAAACTTTCAACAGCCAAGATGCAGGGGGAAAAAACTTGGTCAGTCTTGTCCCAGTACCTGGAGGATATCGCGGTAATTGTGCCTTATTTTGAAGAGCTTGAATCACTAAATCTAGGCTGTGATTACTATATAGGGGTTTATCCAGAAACACTGACAAGCGAATTTCATCATCCTATCTTACCACTTTATCGAGTCAATGCCTTTGAAAGTAGGGATAGAGAAGTTCTGCAAGTGCTAACAGCGATTAAAGAAAACCTACCGCTCAGAGAAGTCCCTTTGCGCTCGCGACAAGATGTCTTTATATCAGCAAGTTCTTTAGAGAAATTATTCCTAGAACGTTTTCCGCAAGCCTTGGACAATTTAGAAAAGCTGATTTCAGGCATTTCTTACGACTTGGATACGAGTCTGAAACTGCCTCGTTTTAACCCAGCTAGACCAGCAGTAGAGGAGTTGAGAGAGCGTGCTGAACTGGGGCTTGTTCAGAAGGGGTTGACTAGTAAAGAATATCAAGATCGACTAGACCAAGAATTGGCTGTTATTCATGATATGGGCTTTGATGATTATTTCTTGGTTGTTTGGGATTTGCTGCGTTTTGGACGTTCGAATGGCTATTATATGGGAATGGGACGGGGTTCTGCTGTTGGTAGCTTGGTTTCCTATGCTTTGAATATCACAGGGATTGACCCAGTAGAGAAAAATCTGATTTTTGAACGTTTCCTCAATCGTGAACGCTATACCATGCCTGATATTGATATTGATATTCCTGATATTTATCGTCCAGATTTTATCAGATATGTTGGCAATAAATATGGCAGTAAACATGCGGCTCAAATCGTTACCTTTTCAACCTTTGGGGCCAAGCAAGCTCTACGTGATGTTTTGAAACGCTTTGGTGTTCCAGAATATGAATTATCCGCAATTACCAAGAAAATCAGTTTCCGTGATAATCTCAAGTCAGCCTATGAGGGCAATCTCCAGTTTCGTCAGCAAATCAATAGTAAGTTAGAATACCAAAAAGCCTTTGAGATTGCTTGCAAGATTGAGGGCTATCCAAGACAAACCTCTGTCCATGCGGCTGGTGTTGTAATCAGTGACCAAGATTTGACCAACTACATTCCTCTAAAGCATGGTGATGAAATTCCACTGACTCAGTATGATGCTCATGGAGTTGAAGCTAGTGGGCTTTTGAAAATGGACTTTCTGGGACTACGAAATTTGACCTTTGTCCAGAAGATGCAAGAGTTGCTTGCTGAATCAGAAGGTATTCATCTGAAAATAGAAGAAATTGATTTGGAAGACAAAGAAACGCTAGCTCTTTTTGCTTCTGGCAATACAAAAGGTATCTTTCAATTTGAGCAACCTGGTGCTATTCGCCTGCTCAAACGTGTGCAACCAGTCTGTTTTGAGGATGTCGTAGCGACTACTTCCCTAAATCGACCAGGTGCTAGTGATTATATCAATAATTTTGTGGCAAGAAAGCATGGGCAGGAAGAAGTGACTGTTCTGGATCCAGTACTGGAGGATATTTTGGCTCCAACTTACGGAATTATGCTCTATCAGGAGCAGGTTATGCAGGTTGCCCAGCGATTTGCCGGATTTAGTTTAGGGAAAGCCGATATTTTGCGCCGAGCTATGGGGAAAAAGGATGCCTCTGCCATGCATGAGATGAGGGCTTCTTTTATTCAAGGTTCATTAGAAGCTGGTCATACTGTGGAAAAAGCAGAGCAGGTCTTTGATGTCATGGAGAAGTTTGCAGGTTATGGTTTTAACCGATCTCATGCCTATGCCTACTCAGCCTTGGCCTTCCAGTTGGCTTATTTCAAAACGCATTATCCAGCCATTTTTTATCAGGTCATGTTGAATTCCGCCAACAGTCATTACCTAACAGATGCCTTAGAAGCAGGCTTTGAAGTGGCGCCTCTGTCCATCAACACCATTCCCTATCACGATAAAATTGCGAACAAGTCCATCTATCTGGGATTGAAATCGATTAAGGGAGTCAGCAAGGATCTGGCTCTATGGATTCTTGAAAACAGACCCTATTCTAACATTGAAGATTTTATAGCTAAATTACCTGAAAATTATTTGAAACTTCCTCTGCTAGAACCTTTGGTAAAAGTTGGTCTTTTCGATTTATTTGAAAAAAATCGTCAAAAAGTATTCAATAATTTAGTTAATCTATTTGAATTTGTGAAAGAGTTAGGAAGTTTGTTTGGAGATACTATTTATAGTTGGCAGGAATCGGAAGATTGGACAGAGCAAGAAAAATTCTATATGGAACAAGAGCTTTTAGGGATAGGTGTTAGCAAACATCCCCTACAAACTATCGCAAGTAAAGCTATTTACCCGATTACCCCAATCGGAAATTTATCAGAAAATAGCTACGCTATTATTTTGGTTGAAGTTCAGAAAATAAAAGTAATTCGTACCAAAAAGGGTGAAAACATGGCTTTCTTACAGGTGGATGATAGTAAGAAAAAATTGGATGTCACTCTCTTTTCAGACTTATATCGTCAAGTTGGGCAGGAAATAAAAGAGGGAGCCTTCTACTATATAAAAGGAAAAATCCAGTCACGTGATGGCCGTCTGCAAATGATTGCACAAGAAATAAGAGAAGCAGTTGCTGAACGCTTTTGGATACAGGTGAAGAATCATGATTCGGATCAAGGAATTTCACGTATTTTAGACCAATATAAAGGCCCAATCCCAGTCATCATCAGGTATGAAGAGGAACAGAAAACAATCGTTTCCCCTCATCATTTTGTAGCTAAATCCAATGAATTAGAAGCGGAATTGAATGAAATGGTTATGAAAACGATTTATCGCTAAAAATACGGAAAATAGAAGAATTTTAAAATCAAATGTGGTATAATCAAGAAGAATGTTAAAAGAAAAAGGAGTATAAACCAATATGAAACGTATTGCTGTTTTGACTAGTGGTGGAGACGCCCCTGGTATGAACGCTGCTATCCGTGCAGTTGTTCGTCAAGCAATTTCAGAAGGAATGGAAGTGTTTGGTATCTATGACGGATATGCTGGTATGGTTGCCGGTGAAATTCATCCCTTAAATGCGGCTTCAGTAGGAAACATCATTTCTCGTGGTGGTACCTTCCTTCACTCAGCTCGTTACCCAGAGTTCGCTCAACTTGAAGGGCAACTTAAAGGGATTGAGCAATTGAAAAAACACGGAATTGAAGGTGTAGTTGTTATCGGTGGTGACGGATCTTACCACGGTGCTATGCGTTTGACTGAGCATGGTTTCCCAGCTATCGGTCTTCCAGGTACAATCGATAACGATATCGTTGGTACTGACTTCACAATCGGTTTTGACACAGCGGTTACGACTGCTATGGACGCTATCGATAAGATTCGTGATACATCATTAAGTCACCGTCGTACTTTTGTCATCGAAGTTATGGGGCGTAACGCTGGTGATATCGCTCTTTGGGCTGGTATCGCAACTGGTGCTGATGAAATTATCATCCCTGAAGAAGACTTCAAAATTGAAGATATCGTAGCAAGTATCAAAGCTGGCTATGAATGTGGTAAAAGACACAATATCATCGTTTTGGCAGAGGGTGTGATGTCAGCAGATGAATTTGCTCAAAAACTAAAAGAAGCTGGAGATACGACCGATCTTCGTGTGACAGAACTTGGACATATTCAACGTGGTGGTTCTCCAACTGCGCGTGACCGTGTATTGGCGTCACGTATGGGTGCCCATGCTGTTAAACTTCTTAAAAAAGGTATCGGTGGTGTTGCGGTAGGTATTCGTAACGAAAAAATGGTTGAAAATCCAATTCTTGGTACTGCAGAAGAAGGAGCATTGTTTAGTTTGGCAGCAGACGGTAAGATTATTGTAAATAATCCACACAAAGCTGATCTTGACCTGTCACAATTGAACAATTGCTTGTCATAATTCATAATTTAGTTAATAAGACCAAAAGGTCATATATATAAAGGAGTCACAAAAAATCATGAACAAACGTGTAAAAATCGTTGCAACTTTGGGTCCTGCGGTAGAAATCCGTGGTGGTAAAAAATTCGGTGATGACGGATACTGGGGTGAAAAACTTGATGTTGAAGCTTCAGCTAAAAACATTGCTAAATTGATTGAAGCTGGTGCTAACACATTCCGTTTCAACTTCTCACACGGTGACCACCAAGAACAAGGTGAGCGTATGGCAACTGTTAAACTTGCTGAAAAACTTGCAGGTAAAAAAGTTGGTTTCCTTCTTGATACAAAAGGACCTGAAATCCGTACAGAATTGTTCGAAGGTGAAGCTAAAGAATATTCATACAAAACTGGTGAAAAAATCCGTGTTGCAACTAAACAAGGAATCAAATCAACTCGTGAAGTGATTGCATTGAACGTTGCTGGTGCTCTTGATATCTATGATGATGTTGAAGTTGGTCGTCAAGTGTTGGTTGACGATGGTAAACTTGGTCTTCGTGTGGTTGCTAAAGATGACGCAACTCGTGAGTTTGAAGTTGAAGTTGAAAATGATGGCGTAATTGCTAAACAAAAAGGTGTGAACATTCCTAACACTAAAATTCCTTTCCCAGCTCTTGCTGAACGCGATAATGACGATATCCGTTTCGGTCTTGAACAAGGTATCAACTTCATCGCGATTTCATTCGTACGTACTGCAAAAGACGTGAACGAAGTTCGTGCAATCTGTGAAGAAACTGGAAACGGACACGTTCAATTGTTCGCTAAAATCGAAAACCAACAAGGTATCGATAACTTGGATGAAATCATCGAAGCTGCTGATGGTATCATGATCGCTCGTGGTGACATGGGTATCGAAGTACCATTCGAAATGGTTCCAGTTTACCAAAAAATGATCATCACTAAAGTCAATGCTGCAGGTAAAGTTGTTATCACTGCAACAAACATGCTTGAAACAATGACTGAAAAACCACGTGCAACTCGTTCAGAAGTATCAGACGTATTTAACGCTGTTATCGACGGAACTGACGCAACAATGCTTTCAGGTGAGTCTGCAAACGGTAAATACCCACTCGAGTCAGTAACTACAATGGCTACAATCGACAAGAACGCTCAAACTCTTCTTAATGAATACGGACGTTTGGATTCAGATTCATTTGAGCGTAACTCTAAGACAGAAGTAATGGCTTCAGCTGTTAAAGATGCTACTAACTCAATGGACATTAAATTGGTTGTAACTCTTACTAAGACAGGTCACACTGCACGTTTGATTTCTAAATATCGTCCAAATGCTGACATCTTGGCATTGACATTTGATGAATTGACAGAACGTGGCTTGATGTTGAACTGGGGTGTTATCCCAATGTTGACAGATGCTCCATCTTCAACTGACGATATGTTTGAAATCGCTGAACGTAAAGCGGTAGAAGCAGGTCTCGTTGAGTCAGGCGATGATATCGTTATCGTTGCTGGTGTACCAGTAGGAGAAGCTGTTCGTACAAATACAATGCGTATCCGCACAGTACGTTAAGAAAAATATAAAAACCTATCATATCCAGCTTTAGAGCTTGTGTGATAGGCTTTTTTTGTATAGAGGGTAAGAAAGAGGCAAAACTTTCATAATGGATTGATACTCTTCGAAAATCTCTTCAAACCACGTCAGCGTCGCCTTGCCGTATATATGTGACTGACTTTGTCAGTCTTATCTACAACCTCAAAACAGTATTTTGAGCAGCCTGCGGCTAGCTTCCTAGTTTGCTCTTTGATTTTCATTGAGTATGAAATAAGATATGCACAAATTGATTAGGAAAGTCAAATGAATTTCTACAAATGTTTTAGCAATCGTAATGTACTTGTCTAGATTCGATCTGATATATTTTTGATTTAATGATATGGTATTTAAAACCTCCAAAGCAGCTTGCTCCATTCTTTTACTTACGTGAGTGCAGATATTATTTATTGTTTTAGCGTCTTTGTGTTCCACTCTAACCACTATAGCTAGTGTACTAAGGAGTGTGTGCCTGAAAATATGGGAACTAAGGGGCTGATTTATCGGTTTCGCTAGTTTAGTATTTGCCTTTTGAAAAGTGATCTTAAATGCCTTTCTCTAAATTGACATATCACTATTGTTTCACAAAATCTAATCTGCTTTAGGTCACTTATTCTTTTTTTGAAATGTAGAATGAACTTTTTCAAAGTTTTTCGAATCCTTTAAAATCTGTTTGTTTTATATCGCCATTCTCCCCCTTTTTTAATTCTCCCTATACAGCCTGGCAATTTTTCCGATGGTACGAATATGGTTGCTTTCGTTTAGGTGGATGTCGGGATTGAGTTTTTTTGAGGTAGCCTTGGCGGAGTTTCTTGACATAGTTAGCGCCGTCTACTTGGAAGATGCCGATGGTATTATAGTCAATCTGTGGGGGATTCTTGATAAATAGGTAGTCGCCGTTTCTTATCTTTGGCTCCATGGCCCTGCTGACGACATAAGCGATTGCGTCTTAGTCGTCTGGGATTTCATCCTCATAGAATGGGAATTCCATATCTAAATCGTCGTCCTGCATCAAGCGGCTACCTGCAGAGATAAACTACCTAAAACGAGAGTAAGTAGTCTGTCTGTAGTCGTCCAGTCTGATGATTTTTACGATACTTCGTTTATCTTCGTTTTTCTGCTCATACAGTTGCCTCTCGGCATAGGTCAGGATTTTACCTTGTCTGGATGGTGTCCGTTGGTCGTAGATAGATTGGATATCGCTAGGAGAATCCTTTTGAACTGGAGGAAAGAGGCATCAATCAAGCTACTGAATACTTTAGCTAAGTCAAATATAGTATTTTTCTTAGTAGTCCTAACCCTTTTTTCATAATTTCCAATGGTGTTTTTACTTATACCTATCTTAGTACCCAATTTTTATTGAGTCCAACCATTTACTAGTCTATATTGTTTTATTTTTAGACTGTAACAATCGCAATCTCTTCTTTATCCACAAATGAAATCGCTTTCTATTTTTATAAGTAAAGCATAACACGAAATCCACGAAAATGAAAACTTTGTTGTGTTTTCGTAAAAAATTTGTTGACAGAGCACGAAACGCCTACTATAATTAAATCAAGCTTAAGGAAATAACAAAAAAACAAATCAGAGGGAAAGACGATGAACACACTAAATGAGAAAGTAATCAATATTTGTAAAGCAGTAGTTAAAGAAACTTTAATCCAAGACATTTAGGAGAAAAGATGAAGAAATCAAGAAAATTAGCCACATTAGGACTCTGTTCAGCCTTGTTTTTAGGCTTGGCAGCTTGTCAACAAGATGCTACAATTTCGAATGGGACGAGTCAAAGGCAAAGTAGTTCAACGAAAGTGCCATGGAAAGCTTCATACACCAACCTAAACACCCAGGTAAGTACAGAAGAGGTCAAATCTGTCTTATCAGCTCACTTGGATCCAAATAGTGTTGATGCCTTTTTTAATCTTGTAAATGATTATAATACCATTGTTGGCTCAACTGGTTTATCAGGAGATTTCACTTCCTTTACTCACACCGAATACGATCTTGAGAAAATTAGCCATCTTTGGAATCAAAAGAAGGGCGATTTCGTTGGGACCAACTGCCGTATCAATAGTTATTGTCTTTTGAAAAATTCAGTCACCATTCCAAAGCTTGAAAAGAATGACCAATTGCTTTCCCTAGATAATGATGCGATTGATAAGGGAAAGGTCTTTGATTCACAAGATAAGGAAGAGTTTGATATTCTATTTTCGAGAGTTCCAACTGAGGCAACTACAGATGTCAAGGTTCACGCTGAAAAGATGGAAACATTCTTCTCCCAATTTCAATTCAACGACAAAGCTCGAATGCTGTCTGTAGTTTTGCACGATAATCTGGATGGCGAGTATCTGTTTATTGGACACGTTGGCGTCTTAGTACCTGCTGATGACGGTTTCTTATTTGTAGAGAAATTGACTTTCGAAGAGCCCTACCAAGCGATTAAATTTGCCAGCAAGGAAGATTGTTACAAGTATTTAGGCACCAAGTATGCGGACTATACAGGCGAGGGACTGGCTAAGCCTTTTATCATGGATAATGATAAGTGGGTTAAACTTTAATGGTGGTATGATATGACAGTAATCCTAGAACTTTTATTTCTATTTTTGATGAGTTGGTGGGTTATTTCAATCGTTAATAGCCAGAAACCACGAAAAAATGAAACATTTATTGGTTATATCCAAAGATACGATATTGATGGGAATGGCTATCAATCAGAAGTATGGGAAGTGACTGAGGAGGAAGATTTATAATTAAAGAACAGAATCTTCTTTACAGTATTTCACCTATTTCCAAACAGTCCATTTGTAGTTTTATCCAGATTGGTATATAATTTAACTTAGAGAAAATAGGAGGACTAATCAGATGGAATTAAAAGATTTTACAGAAAAAGAACAGGAAATGATAAAGAATGGGCTGACGACGTCTAAGATTAGTGACAAGGAAACTGCTGAGAAGATTCTTGCGCTTGTCCCACAAGACTTGATTAAGCGAATCCCGTTTTTCGTCAGAAAACATGCGACGACACGTACTATTAAACGCATTTCAATCGAACACCCTGAGCTTTACGCTACAGCTCAAACAAGTGGTGAAATCCCAGAAAAAGAACGAGAAGAACTACGTCAGATTATCACGACGATCTTTGAACAAAAGATGAATAAGCATAGTATTAAGTAGAGAATGAAAATGTATTTGATTTGTGAATTGTTAACTAGTTATATATCATTTTAAAAATCGCAATTTATATTCTACTATACAATACTCAACAAAAACGAACAGGCTCTTTTCTGTTATTCAGAAGAGAACTTGTTCGTTTTTATCTTATTTTCCTTAAAAAGCTCGATACACATAGGGGTTTTCTGGTTTATCGACTTTGGTAAAGCTTTCGATTTCCAAGGTTGGAAGGTTTTGTTTGAGTTCTTTATGGTAGTGATTGACCAGTTTTCCCTTGGCTGTTATCCAAGTATTATTTTCATATTGACGGGTATTTCCCTTGGTCAGTAAGCCATAGACACCTGAATCCGCGATACAGTGGATAATGCCGAAGCGGAACAGAAATTGGCTATTGGCATGACTGGGGTCGTTATAGACAAAGCCTGTAAACTGGATTGTCTTGCCCTCAAACTCATCTGGATAGTCGTAGATAGCTTCCATGACTTCCATATAGTTTTCGTTAGTAATGTTAATGCTATCTTGGGACAAGTATTTATCCGCCGCCGTTCGCATTTCCTTTTCATAGGCTGATTTTGAAAAATAAGAACTGGTATCTGGTTTCAAATATTGACTTGTCGTCCCTTCGCTTGTCTGAATGGCCAGATCCGTTCCTTCCGATAGGGGGAAATGATAGCCTTTTGCTGAAACGGTCTGAGAATCCAAGCTAACAGTTGGAAAAGTTAAGCCGATGACAAGTGGAATAGCCAGAAGAGAAATACTCGTCATCTTGGCTAATCGGCTATTCAGATGACTGTGGGTTTTGACTTGCTTCATCCAGATATACAATTGAACAATAGCCAAGATAAAGGAAAGGACCATGGAAATATAGGCAAGATAGGAATAGTGCATGTTGATGTACTGGTTTAATTTGCCCGACAGATGGAGATAAATAGTCAGTTCAAAATAGCCAGCTAAAACTAAAAATCGAATCATAGGATGACTCCAATCAAGAGAGAATACACTAAGACGACAAGAGTCACAATCATAATGAAGTGACTGATAAATCGTGCTTTCAAGTAATTTTTCATCATGAGAATATTTTTAATATCCAGCATTGGGCCAATAACGAGAAAGGCTAGAACCGGTGCCAATCCGAAACTCGAGAGAAGAGAAGTCCCGATAAAGGCATCCGCCTCACTACAGAGCGAAAGAAGAAAGGCCAAAAGCATCAAGAGCAGGATGGCAAAAAGAGGAGTCGCACTGATAGAGGTCAGAATTCGAGTCGGAACGTAGACCTGTGTCACAGAAGCAAAGAGACAGCCGAATACCAAATAACGTCCCGTATCAAAAAATTCATCAATTGCTTGCACAAAAACCTGAAAAACTTTTTTTGCAGGACTCAAATGAGAAAAATCGTGCTCATGACAGGCCAAACGATTTTCTTTCTGAATCGGTTCTTGCCAGAAGAATCCTAGAAAAATCCCAAGTATCACAGCCACTACAATGGAACCTAGAGCTCGTAACAGAGCGACATGGAAGGAGTTCCCAAAGGCAGAATAGGTCGCAAAGAGAACAATAGGATTGATGACAGGTGCTGTCACAAGAAAGGGAACGGCCGTGTAACTGGGAACCTTTTTTTCCAGAAAACGATTGATAATGGGGACGATTCCACATTCACAAGAAGGGAAAAGTATCCCAACGAAGGTCCCAAAAAAGATTCTCCCCCAACGATTTCGAGGGAGAAAATGATAAACCTTGTCAGGTGTGATATAGACCTCAATCAGCCCTGAGACAATACTTCCTATCAGAACGAAGGGTAGGGCTTCAATGATTATAGAGAGAAAAATAGCCCCAGTCTGAAGCACACTAGATGGGAGTTGTTGGAAAGCAGTCATCTAGTTTTTCTTTTCTGCTTTGGCTTTTTTCTCTTTGTCATCAGGGAAAGTGACTTGTTTCAAATCTGGGAGTTTAGCAAACTCTTCAAACATCTTGTCCAAGTCGTCTCGTTTTGTAAATTTTACAGCCATAGGTGTACCTCGATTCTAAATTCTACCTCTATTATACTATTATTTTGAGGAAAAGGGAGTTTTTTAATTTGTTTTCGATAGTTGATACTCTTCGAAAATCTCTTCAAACCACGTCAGCTTCGTCTTGCCGTATATATCATAGGTATAGGTAACTGACTTCGTCAGTCTTATCCACAACCTCAAAACCGTGTTTTGAGCTGACTTCGTCAGTCTTATCCACAACCTCAAAACGGTGTTTTGAGCAGCCTGCGGCTAGCTTCCTAGTTTGCTTTTTGATTTTCATTGAGTATGAAAAGGATTGGAGAAAGCCTTCCAGCTTATGGTATAATAGTTTCATGGATAAAAAATATGAAAAAATCTCCCAGGATTTGGGAGTGACGCTAAAGCAAATTGATACTGTTCTAAGTTTGACAGCTGAAGGGGCGACTATTCCCTTTATTGCGCGTTATCGCAAGGACATGACTGGTAGTCTGGATGAGGTGGCGATTAAGGCTATTATCGACATGGATAAAAGTCTGACAAATCTCAACGACCGTAAGGAAGCTGTCTTGGCTAAAATTCAAGAACAAGGCAAGCTGACCAAGGAGTTGGAAGAGGCTATCTTAGCAGCCGAAAAATTAGCAGACGTAGAAGAACTCTATCTTCCATACAAGGAAAAGCGTCGAACCAAGGCAACTATTGCCCGTGAAGCCGGACTCTTCCCACTTGCTCGCCTGATTTTGCAGAATGTAGCTGACTTAGAGAAAGAGGCTGAAAAGTTTGTCTGTGAAGGATTTGCGACTGGTAAGGAAACCTTGGCTGGTGCAGTTGATATCTTGGTCGAAGCCTTATCGGAAGATGTGACCTTGCGTTCCATGACTTATCAGGAGGTTCTGAGACACTCTAAACTCACTTCTCAAGTCAAGGATGAAAGTCTTGATGAAAAGCAGGTTTTTCAGATTTATTATGATTTTTCAGAGACGGTTGGAAATATGCAGGGTTATCGTACCTTGGCCCTCAATCGTGGGGAGAAGCTAGGTGTCTTGAAGGTTGGTTTTGAACATGCGACGGACCGCATTCTTGCCTTCTTTGCTGCTCGTTTCAAGGTAAAAAATGCCTATATAGATGAAGTTGTTCAACAGTCAGTTAAGAAAAAAGTCTTACCTGCTATCGAGCGACGCATTCGGACAGAATTAACTGAGAAAGCAGAAGAAGGAGCTATCCAACTCTTTTCTGACAACCTGCGCAATCTCCTCTTGGTTGCTCCATTGAAAGGGCGCGTGGTTCTAGGATTTGACCCTGCCTTTCGTACAGGTGCCAAGCTAGCTGTCGTGGATGCAACAGGGAAAATGCTGACAACTCAGGTCATTTATCCTGTCAAACCAGCGTCAGCTCGTCAAATCGAAGAAGCCAAGAAAGATCTGGCAGATTTGATTGGTCAATACAGTGTAGAAATTATTGCCATAGGAAATGGGACGGCCAGTCGTGAAAGTGAAGCCTTTGTGGCGGAAGTTCTGAAAGATTTTCCTGAGGTTAGTTATGTCATCGTAAACGAAAGTGGTGCTTCGGTCTACTCTGCCAGCGAACTTGCTCGTCAGGAGTTCCCAGACTTGACCGTTGAAAAACGCTCTGCTATTTCTATCGCCCGTCGTTTGCAGGACCCCCTTGCTGAATTGGTCAAAATCGATCCTAAGTCAATCGGTGTCGGTCAATACCAGCATGATGTCAGTCAGAAGAAACTATCTGAGAGTCTGGACTTTGTTGTCGATACAGTGGTAAACCAAGTCGGTGTCAATGTCAATACGGCCAGTCCAGCTCTTCTTTCACACGTAGCTGGACTCAATAAAACCATTTCTGAAAATATTGTCAAATACCGTGAGGAAGAAGGAAAAATCACTTCACGCGCCCAAATCAAGAAAGTTCCGCGTCTGGGGGCCAAGGCTTTTGAACAGGCAGCTGGTTTCCTTCGTATCCCTGAAAGTAGCAATATCCTTGATAATACAGGAGTTCACCCAGAAAACTATTCTGCTGTTAAGGAACTCTTTAAACGTTTAGATATTAAAGACCTAAACGAGGAAGCCCAAAGCAAACTCAAGTCGCTTTCAGTCAAAGATATGGCGGTAGAGCTAGACCTTGGTCCAGAAACCCTTAAAGATATCATTGCAGATCTTCTCAAACCAGGTCGAGATTTCCGTGATTCCTTTGATGCACCTGTACTTCGCCAAGATGTCCTAGATATCAAAGACTTAGTGGTCGGACAGAAGCTGGAAGGTGTGGTGCGTAACGTCGTTGACTTTGGTGCCTTCGTTGACATTGGGATTCATGAGGACGGCCTGATTCATATTTCACATATGAGTCGTAAATTTATCAAACATCCTAGCCAAGTGGTATCCGTTGGTGATTTGGTGACCGTTTGGGTCAAGAAAATCGATACTGAACGTGAAAAAGTCAATCTGTCGCTCCTCGCTCCAAATGAAACTGACTGATTACGTCAAGCAGGTTTCACTAGAAGACTTCGGCAGACCTTTTATCCATCATGTCCAGTGGAATTCTCGTCTACGTTCGACAGGTGGGCGATTTTTCCCCAAAGATGGGCATTTGGATTTCAACCCAAAGGTTTATCAGGAACTGGGTCTGGATGTTTTTAGGAAAATTGTTCGACATGAACTCTGTCATTATCATCTCTATTTTCAAGGGAAGGGCTATCAACACAAGGATCGGGATTTTAAGGACCTTTTGAAAGCAGTGGATGGATTACGCTTTGTGCCCTCCTTGACAAATAGCCACTCTAAACCACTCAAGCTTTATCGTTGTCAATCCTGCCAACAAAGGTATCAGCGCAAGCGTAGGATTGATACCAAACGCTATCGCTGTGGACTTTGTCGAGGTAAATTGCTACTAATAAATCAGCCTGAGGACTGATGAAAGCCGAGCCTACCCGTGATATACTATGTCTAACCTAGCAGAAAGAGGAAATATCATGAACAGTAAATTTTATAAAATGAGACGAAATCGCATGATTTCAGGAGTTCTGGCAGGTCTGTCAGACAAGTGGAACTTTGATGTTACCCTGGTTCGTTTTCTATTTGCTATTTTTACAGTCGCAAACTTTGGACTTGGCGTGATTATCTATATCATCCTAGCTTCTATCATGCCAACCAAGGAAGAAATCGAAGCAGAAATGTATGGAACAGGTCCACGCAAACGCAAAGAAGCCCAAGCTATTGACGACAATGAAGGCTGGTTTTGGTGAGGTTTAACAAAAGATTTTGAATAAGCAAAAAGCTTTAAATCAATAGTCTAAACTGCTTGATTTAAAGCTTTTTTACTTTTAATAATATTTCGCCAGTCTCATCTGTAAACTAAAAATATTATTTTGAACTTAGATTTCTAATCTGATTTTTCATGCTGAGACAATACATTTTTTGATAAATGATAGATACTGATAACAACTGATAGCCAGCAAATAGCATAAGCAGTAGCTGTAAATTGTGTACCGATAAAGTGTGTCTTTTCAACTAAGAGCTGACCGATGAATGGAGAGAGGAGATAGAGAAGTCCGATGAGTATATGTTCTTTGTGTTTCATTAAAGCGCACCTTCTTTCCTTATAGGTTGAACGACTTGCAAGTGTTAAATTTAATGGTATGTTATCTAGGTAAGCTTACTCAAATGTTAGTTTCCGCTTCCTCCTTTCCAAAGTAAGCCTTTTTACACTTATATTTTACAATTTTAAAAATAGAAAATCAAATTATTTTCTAAGTAATTTTGCTTACATTTCCCCCAATCTTACAAAAATGTAAGATTAAAGTCTCTTTTGTAAGGTTAGGTTATGGCAAGCGGTCTTTTTTTGATGTAAACTAGACTCATAAAGAACAAAGGAGTAACATCATGAAACAAATCTTACAGAAGAAAACAAGAAAACCAAGCCACAAAGATATCGAGCGTGTTCAACTGGGATGCGCTATGATGCAAGCAACATTTCATTTGATGGGATATTAAGAAAGGAGATTCTCATGACACTTTTAGATGTAAAACACGTTCAAAAAATTTATAAAACTCGTTTTCAGGGCAACCAAGTAGAAGCCCTCAAGGATATTCACTTTACCGTAGAAAAGGGAGACTACGTTGCCATCATGGGTGAGTCTGGTTCTGGTAAATCAACTCTTCTCAATATTCTAGCTATGCTGGATAAACCAAGTCGTGGTCAGGTTTACCTGAATGGAATTGACACCGCAACCATTAAAAATTCACAGGCTTCTAGCTTCCGTCGTGAAAAATTGGGCTTTGTCTTCCAAGACTTTAACTTGCTAGATACTCTGTCTGTTAAGGACAATATCTTGCTTCCGCTTGTCTTGTCAAGAAGACCCATTACGGAAATGATGAAGAAATTGGTGGTGACAGCTGAGAATCTAGGTATCAACCAATTGCAAGAGAAGTACCCTTACGAGATTTCTGGTGGTCAGAAACAGCGTGTAGCAGTAGCCCGCGCCATCATCACAGAACCTGAAATTCTCCTTGCGGATGAGCCAACAGGGGCCCTTGACTCCAAATCATCTGCAGCCTTACTTGATGTCTTTGATGAAATCAATGAGCGTGGCCAAACCATTCTTATGGTAACCCACTCAACAGCAGCAGCTAGCAGGGCTAAACGTGTACTCTTTATCAAAGACGGCATTCTTTACAATCAAATCTACCGTGGAGAGAAGACAGAACGTCAGATGTTCCAAGAGATCTCTGATACCTTGACTGTCATGGCAAGCGAGGTGAATTAGTATGTTTCGATTAACCAATAAGTTAGCGGTATCGAACTTGATTAAAAACCGCAAACTCTACTATCCTTTTGCGCTGGCTGTTCTCTTGGCAGTCACTGTCACCTATCTCTTTTACTCTCTAACTTTCAATCCTAAGATTGCGGAAATCCGTGGAGGATCAAGCATTCAAGCTACTCTAGGATTTGGTATGTTTGTCGTCACCCTTGCGTCAGCCATTATCGTCCTCTATGCCAATAGTTTTGTTATGAAAAATCGTTCCAAGGAACTAGGAATTTATGGCATGCTGGGTTTGGAGAAGCGTCATCTAATCAGTATGACCTTTAAGGAGTTAGTGCTATTTGGGATTCTAACTGTTGGAGCGGGTATCGGTATTGGAGCCTTGTTTGACAAGTTAATTTTCGCTTTCTTGCTCAAACTGATGAAATTGAAGGTTGAGCTGGTCGCTACCTTCCAGATGAAAGTTGTCATTACAGTACTTGTTGTCTTTGGTTTGATTTTCCTAGGCCTCATGTTCCTGAATGCCCTTCGAATCGCCCGTATGAATGCCCTCCAGCTCTCGCGTGAGAAAGCAAGCGGAGAGAAAAAAGGTCGTTTCCTACCTCTCCAAACGATTCTTGGTTCGATTAGTTTAGGGATTGGCTATTATCTTGCCCTTACGGTAAAAGATCCTCTTACAGCCTTAACAACCTTCTTCATAGCTGTTTTGCTGGTTATCTTTGGTACTTATCTCTTGTTTAATGCAGGAATTACAGTCTTCCTACAAATCTTAAAGAAAAATAAGAAATACTATTACCAACCTAATAACCTGATCTCAGTGTCTAACTTGATTTTCCGTATGAAGAAAAATGCGGTTGGACTAGCAACTATCGCTATCTTGTCAACAATGGTTTTGGTAACCATGTCAGCAGCGACAAGCATTTTCAATTCCGCAGAAAGCTTTAAAAAAGTTCTAAATCCTCATGATTTTGGAGTTTCAGGGCAAAATGTTGAAAAAGAAGACTTGGACAAACTCTTGAGCCAGTTTGCAAGTGACAAAGGTTATAAGATTAAAGAGAAAGAAGTGATTCGTTATACTTACTTTGGTGTTGCAAACCAAGAAGGAAATAAGTTAACACTTTTTGAAAAAGGACAAAATCGTGTCCAACCCACAACAGTTTTTATGGTATTTGACCAAAAAGATTATGAAAACATGACTGGTCAAAAACTGTCTCTATCAGGAAATGAGGTCGGACTCTTTGCCAAGAATGAGGGAGTTAAAGAACAGAAAACTCTAATTCTGAATGATCATCAATTTTCTGTCAAAGAAGAATTTAATAAAGATTTTATTGTCAACCACGTTCCAAATCAGTTTAATATTTTGACTGCTGATTACAATTATCTTGTTGTACCTGATTTACAAGCCTTTTTGGATCAATTCCCAGATTCGGCTATCTATAATCAGTTTTACGGTGGTATGAATGTAAATGCCAGTGAAGAAGAACAACTCAAGGTCGCTGACGAGTATGATAAATACCTCGATCAATTTAATGCTCAATTAAACACGGAAGGTAGCTATGTTTATGGTAGCAATCTATCAGATGCTAGTTCTCAGATGAGTGCCCTCTTTGGTGGTGTCTTCTTTATCGGTATTTTCCTATCCATTATCTTTATGGTCGGAACTGTTCTGGTCATCTACTACAAACAAATTTCTGAAGGCTACGAAGACCGTGAACGCTTTATTATCTTGCAGAAAGTTGGTTTAGATCAAAAGCAAATCAAGCAAACCATCAACAAACAGGTTTTAACTGTTTTCTTCCTCCCTTTGCTTTTTGCCTTCATACATCTAGCCTTTGCCTACCATATGCTTAGTCTGATTCTAAAAGTGATTGGTGTACTGGATACGACTATGATGTTGATTGTAACCTTGTCTATCTGCGCTATCTTCCTCATCGCCTATGTCTTGATTTTCATGATTACTTCTAGAAGCTATCGCAAGATTGTACAAATGTAAAAAAGATACCTCGACTTGAAAATCGAGGTATTTCTTGTCTTCTAAATGCTGAAAAGTTGTCCGAGCAAGAAGGTAACTCCCATAGTCAAGAGACCAATAGTGAGGTTTCGAATCATAGCTGTTTTGGTTGGGGCTTTTCCAAGTTTGGCACTAGTGTAACCAGTGAGAAGAAGGGCCACACCGACGATAAGGACAGTAGCAGGGATGCGGTATTCACTTGGGAAAATGGTCACTGACAGCATTGGTGGTAAGCTACCAAGGAAAAAGGAAATAAAGCTAGAGATGGCAGCATGCCAAGGATTGGTAAACTCTTCATACTCTATCCCATATTTTTCCTCTACCAAAGCCTTGAGAGGATTATTTAAAAAGGCTTTGTTGGTGAGAAGTTGGGCTGATGTTTCACACTCGCCATTTTGAATATAGGCAGCATAGAGGGACTTTTTGGCTAGTTCCATATCTTGGTCTAGCAAGAGTTGCTCACGCGCAACGGCCGCTTCCTCAGTATCTTTTTGAGTTGAAACGGACACATATTCTCCACCAGCCATTGAAAAGGCACCAGCTAAGATAGCCGCAAAACCTGATAAAAAGATAATCCAGATATTGCTCGTAGCACTAGCAACCCCAATAACCACACCAGCAATGGAAATAATTCCATCGTTGGCACCAAGAACACCTGCACGCAGGATATTTAAACGCCCTGCAAAGTTTGAATCAATTTCGTGATTTGTTTCTGACATACTAATCTCCTTTTTATCCAGTATAAAGGAAAAATATAGGGAAATCAATCTTTTAAAAGTATCTGAAAAAAGTTGCACGATTTTAATGATATAAAAATGTCGACATCTTCTCTGATAGATCAAACACCGAAGGTAAAGAGTATAGAATAGCATAAAAAATTTTAAATTAAATACGATAAACATTTTGTTCACTTTATAATCGTTTGCAAGAGAATAATTAGTATTAAATCAAATAAAATCCAAATATTTTACGAACTTTTTTATATTTTTTTCGTAAAAGGCTTTACAAGTTCTTGGAAACATGATATAGTAATAAAGCTTAGAAAATGAGATGATGTTTTCTAGCAAATATAAACCCGAGTAAAAAATGCCTACGGACAGGCAGGGTTGAATGCCGAAGCGTGGTTGAAAAACCACATTATTGATAGGGTTAAAAGCCTACTTTTATAAGTTGATGTTAGGACACTTGTCCTAATTCATAAATTTTTAGTGTGGTGAAAGCACACGTCATCTTGTGAAACGATCAATAAAGTACGTAATATTTGCTACTAGAGAGTTAGGAAACATCGGGAACAGACATACTCAACAGAAACCAAAATAAACACGTCAGAAGATTGCAGAGCAGGTGAAAACCTGCTCTTTTTTCATGAGTCAACCTTTAGTTCCTTAGTTTTCATAAGGTCCTAAAAATATTTAAAGGAGTATGTCTTGAAAGAGTTAGATCAAAATCAAGCCCCAATTTATGAGGCCTTGGTGAAGTTACGCAAGAAAAGGATTGTTCCCTTTGATGTACCAGGTCACAAACGCGGACGAGGAAATCCAGAACTTGTCGAACTCTTAGGTGAAAAATGTGTTGGCATTGATGTCAATTCGATGAAACCCTTGGATAATTTAGGCCATCCTATTTCGATTATTCGTGATGCAGAGGAGCTAGCTGCAGATGCTTTTGGAGCTAGCCATGCTTTTCTAATGATAGGGGGAACAACCTCATCGGTGCAGACTATGATTTTGTCAACCTGCAAGGCAGGAGATAAGATTATTCTGCCAAGAAATGTCCATAAATCTGCCATCAATGCGCTGGTTCTATGTGGTGCCATTCCCATCTATATAGAGATGAGTGTAGACCCTAAGATTGGTATCGCTTTAGGTCTTGAAAATGACCGAGTAGCCCAGGCCATAAAGGACCATCCAGATGCCAAGGCCATTTTGATTAACAATCCCACTTACTACGGCATCTGTTCAGACCTAAGGGGATTGACAGAAATGGCTCATGAAGCTGGCATGATGGTTTTAGTAGATGAGGCCCACGGAGCGCATTTGCATTTTACATATAAATTACCTCTATCTGCTATGGACGCAGGTGCTGATATGGCAGCAATTTCCATGCATAAGTCTGGTGGGAGTTTGACACAGAGTTCGCTTCTTTTAATCGGAGAGCAGATGAATCCTGAGTACGTTCGTCAGATAATCAATCTGACCCAGTCAACATCTGCCTCTTATTTGCTGATGGCTAGTTTGGATATTTCACGTCGTAATCTAGCCCTTCGTGGTAAAGAGTCTTTTGAGAAGGTCATCGAGCTATCAGAGTATGCTCGTCGTGAAATCAATGCCATTGGTGGCTACTATGCCTATTCAAAAGAGTTAATAGATGGTGTGTCGGTATGTGATTTTGATGTGACCAAGCTGTCAGTTTACACTCAAGGTATTGGTTTAACAGGTATCGAGGTTTACGACCTCTTGCGAGACGAATACGACATTCAGATTGAGTTTGGTGATATTGGCAATATCTTGGCCTATATTTCGATTGGTGACCGCATCCAAGACATCGAGCGCTTAGTCGGTGCTTTGGCTGATATCAAGAGACTCTATTCACGAGATGGGAAGGA
Source organism: Streptococcus sp. 596553 (assembly GCF_900411395.1). Classification (GTDB taxonomy): domain Bacteria; phylum Bacillota; class Bacilli; order Lactobacillales; family Streptococcaceae; genus Streptococcus; species Streptococcus mitis_BA. Next base: position 244,428 of record NZ_OXCQ01000001.1, read on the forward strand.
CTTGATAGCTGGAGAATATATCCAGCCCGAGTTGGTGTTATCTCCTCAGGAAGCCTTCTATTCAGAGAGAAAAAGTTTGACCTTGGATGAATCTGTTAGACAGATCTGTGGAGAATTTGTCATGTGCTATCCTCCAGGAATTCCTATCTTGGCTCCTGGAGAACGCATTACACGAGAAATTGTCGACTATATCCAATTTGCCAAGGAACGTGGTTGCTCCCTCCAAGGGACGGAAGATCCTGAGGTCAATCACATCAACGTCATTAAGAGAAAGGAGATCTAGATGGATTTATGGTTTTCTGAAGTTCATACTCCAGATGTCAAATTGTCCCTGAGAACAGCCAAGCAACTCTACGCTGGTAAAAGTGAATGGCAGGATATCGAAGTCTTGGATACCCCAGCTTTTGGAAAGATTTTGATTTTAAATGGGCATGTTTTGTTCTCAGATGCGGATGATTTTGTCTACAATGAAATGACCGTCCACGTTCCCATGGCTGTGCATCCCAATCCAAAGAAAGTCTTGGTTATTGGGGGTGGCGACGGCGGTGTTGCCCAAGTATTAACTCTCTATCCTGAGCTTGAACAAATCGATATTGTGGAACCAGATGAGATGTTGGTTGAAGTCTGTCGTGAGTATTTCCCAGACTTTGCTGCAGGGCTAGATGATCCTCGTGTTACCATTTACTACCAAAATGGGCTACGCTTTTTGCGAAACTGTGAAGATGACTATGATATTATCATCAACGATGCGACAGATCCATTTGGCCATACGGAAGGGCTCTTTACCAAGGAATTTTACGGTAACAGTTACAGAGCCTTGAAAGAAGACGGTATCATGATTTACCAGCATGGGAGTCCTTTCTTTGACGAAGATGAGTCAGCTTGTCGAAGCATGCACCGCAAGGTCAATCAAGCCTTTCCAATCAGTCGGGTCTATCAGGCCCATATCCCAACTAGCCCTGCTGGCTATTGGTTGTTTGGATTTGCATCTAAAAAATACCACCCTGTCAAAGATTTTGACAAGGAAGGCTGGAAAAAACGCCAGCTTTTCACAGAATACTACACTGCAAACTTACATGTAGGGGCCTTTATGTTGCCCAAGTATGTTGAGGACATTTTAGAAGAAGAGGAAGGAAAAAAATGAGTCGTTTACTAGTTATTGGATGTGGGGGCGTTGCCCAAGTTGCTATTTCAAAGATTTGCCAAGATAGCGAAACCTTTACAGAAATTATGATTGCTAGCCGTACTAAGTCAAAATGTGATGACTTGAAAGCTAAACTGGAAGGCAAAACAAGTACAAAGATTGAGACAGCTGCTCTTGATGCTGACAAGGTAGAAGAAGTGATTGCCCTGATTGAAAGCTACAAACCGGAAGCTGTTTTGAACGTAGCTTTACCATATCAAGATTTAACCATTATGGACGCTTGTTTGGCAACAGGTGTTCACTATATCGATACAGCCAACTACGAAGCAGAAGACACAGAAGACCCTGAATGGCGTGCTATTTATGAGAAACGTTGTAAGGAACTTGGTTTTACTGCCTACTTTGACTACTCATGGCAATGGGCTTATCAGGAGAAATTCAAAGAAGCTGGCTTGACCGCTCTTCTTGGTTCTGGTTTTGACCCAGGTGTGACCAGTGTTTTCTCGGCTTATGCTCTCAAACACTATTTTGATGAAATCCACTATATCGACATTTTAGACTGTAATGGTGGTGACCACGGTTATCCGTTTGCGACCAATTTTAATCCAGAAATCAATCTACGCGAGGTTTCTGCACCGGGTTCTTATTGGGAAGATGGAAAATGGGTCGAAGTTGAAGCCATGTCTATCAAGCGTGAGTACGATTTCCCTCAGGTTGGACAAAAAGACATGTATCTCCTTCACCACGAAGAAATTGAATCATTGGCCAAGAACATTCCAGGTGTCAAACGCATTCGCTTCTTTATGACCTTTGGTCAATCTTACTTGACGCACATGAAATGCTTGGAAAACGTTGGACTCCTTCGTACAGATACCATTAACTTCAATGGACAAGAAATCGTTCCAATCCAATTCTTAAAAGCTTTGCTCCCAGATCCAGCCAGCCTTGGACCACGTACTGTAGGTAAAACCAATATCGGCTGTATCTTTACAGGTGTTAAAGATGGTATTGAAAAGACCATCTACATCTACAATGTTTGCGACCATCAGGAATGTTACGCAGAAGTTGGTTCACAAGCTATTTCTTACACAACTGGCGTTCCAGCCATGATTGGGACGAAATTAGTTATGAACGGAACTTGGAAACAACCTGGAGTTTACAACCTTGAAGAGTTGGATCCAGATCCATTTATGGAAGCTCTGAATGAGTATGGCTTACCTTGGGTTGTGGTTGAAAATCCGCAAATGGTGGACTGATGAAGCTAGAACAAGTACCCACACCAGCCTATGTCATTGACTTGGCCAAGCTAGAAGACAATTGCCGGATTCTTCAACGAGTTCAAGAAGAAGCTGGTTGCAAGGTTTTGCTTGCCCAGAAGGCATATTCCCTTTACAAAACCTATCCCTTGATTAGCCAGTATCTATCTGGTACGACAGCTAGTGGACTCTATGAGGCCAAATTGGCAAGGGAAGAATTTCCTGGTGAAGTCCATGTCTTTGCACCTGCTTTCAAGGATGCAGACTTGGAGGAATTACTTGAGATAACAGACCATATCGTCTTTAACTCAGAAAGACAGTTGCGTAAACATGGTCCGCGTTGTCGAGATGCTGGTGTAAGCGTGGGTTTGCGACTTAACCCTCAGTGTTCAACACAGGGTGACCACGCGCTCTATGACCCTTGCGCCCCTGGCTCCCGTTTTGGAGTAACTTCAGACAAGATACCGAGTGATTTGCTGGAATTGGTAGACGGTCTTCATTTTCACACCCTTTGCGAGCAGGGAGCAGATGATTTAGAGACAACTTTGAAAGCAGTAGAAGAGCAGTTTGGTTCTTATTTGCATCAAGTTAAATGGCTCAATATGGGGGGAGGACACCACATCACGAGGGAAGACTACGATATAACTTTGCTGATTTCAGAAATCAAGCGTATCCGAGAAACTTACAATCTTGAAGTCTATATCGAGCCGGGTGAAGCCATTGCACTCAATGCAGGTTATCTAGCAACTGAAGTATTAGATATTGTAGAAAACGGTATGGAAATCTTGGTTTTAGATGCCTCTGCGACCTGCCATATGCCTGATGTACTTGAGATGCCCTATCGTCCACCTTTGAGAAATGGCTTTGAGGCACAGGAAAAAGCCCATACATATAGACTTTCTTCCAATACTTGTCTGACGGGCGATGTGATTGGTGATTATAGCTTTGAAAATCCAGTCCAAATCGGAGACAGACTTTATTTTGAAGATATGGCCATTTATTCCTTTGTCAAAAACAATACCTTCAACGGTATTGGGTTGCCCAGTCTTTATCTCATGGACGATCAGGGTGACTGCAGCTTAGTTAAAGCTTTCGGATATCAAGACTTTAAAGGGAGATTATCATGATGGACAGTCCAAAAAAATTAGGCTATCGTATGCCAGCAGAGTACGAACCCCATCATGGTACCCTCATGATATGGCCGACTCGACCAGGATCGTGGCCTTTTCAAGGAAAAGCTGCTAAAGCAGCATTTAGCCAGATTATCAAAACTATTGCTCAAGGGGAAAGAGTCTATCTTTTGGTGGAGCAGGATTATCTATCTGAAGCCCAAGACTACCTTGGAGATAGCGTTGTTTATTTAGACATTCCCACCAATGATGCCTGGGCGCGTGATACAGGTCCGACTATTCTTGTCAATGATAAAGGCCAGAAATTAGCCGTGGATTGGTCTTTCAATGCTTGGGGTGGTGCTGTTGATGGTCTTTATCAAGATTATGAAGATGATGACCAAGTAGCTAGTCGTTTTGCTGAGGCCTTGGAAATGCCTGTTTACGATGCCAAACCTTTTGTCCTTGAAGGCGGAGCGATACACAGCGATGGTCAAGGAACCATTCTCGTGACTGAAAGTTGCCTTCTCAGTCTTGGTCGCAATCCTCATCTTAGTAAGGAAGAAATCGAAAATACCTTATTAGAGTGCCTTGGAGCTGAAAAAGTTATCTGGCTTCCTTATGGTATTTATCAGGATGAAACCAATGAACACGTTGACAATGTTGCTGCCTTCGTTGGTCCTGCTGAGCTTGTTTTGGCTTGGACAGACGACGAAAGTGATCCTCAATATGCCATGTCAACAGCTGATTTAGCGCTTTTAGAAAAGGAAACAGATGCAAAAGGTCGTCACTTTACTATTCATAAATTACCTATCCCTGCAGTTCGACAAGTTGTGACAGAAGAAGATCTTCCTGGTTATTCCTACGAAGAAGGTGAAGAAGAACGATACGCAGGTGAAAGGCTTGCTGCTTCCTATGTCAATTTCTATATTGCCAACAAGTCTGTTTTAGTGCCACAGTTTCAGGATAAAAACGACCAAGTGGCCCTAGATATCCTCAGTAAATGTTTCCCAGACCGTAAAGTTGTCGGAACTCCAGCGAGAGATATTCTTTTAGGTGGTGGCAATATCCACTGTATCACCCAACAAATCCCAGAATAGGAGAAAAAGATGAGAAATGTAAGAGTTGCAGCCATTCAGATGCAATGCGCTAAGGATGTGTCAACAAATATCCAAACCGCAGAGCGTTTAGTACGTCAGGCTGCAGAACAAGGCGCACAAATTATTCTTTTACCCGAATTGTTTGAACGTCCCTATTTCTGTCAGGAACGTCAGTATGACTACTACCAGTATGCCCAGTCGGTGACAGACAATACAGCTATTCAGCATTTTAAAACCATTGCCAAGGAGCTAAAGGTCGTTTTACCAATCAGTTTCTATGAAAAAGATGGTAATGTCTTGTATAACTCTATTGCCGTTATTGATGCAGATGGGGAAGTGCTGGGCGTTTATCGGAAAACCCACATACCAGACGACCATTATTATCAAGAAAAATTTTATTTCACACCTGGTAATACAGGTTTCAAGGTCTGGGATACTCGCTATGCCAAGATTGGGATCGGTATCTGTTGGGATCAATGGTTCCCTGAAACAGCGCGCTGTCTTGCATTGAATGGTGCTGAATTGCTCTTTTATCCTACAGCCATCGGTTCAGAGCCGATTTTGGATACAGATAGTTGTGGTCACTGGCAACGTACCATGCAAGGACACGCAGCAGCGAATATTGTTCCAGTTATTGCAGCCAATCGTTATGGTTTGGAAGAAGTCACTCCTAGTGAAGAAAATGGTGGGCAGAGTTCTAGCCTTGACTTCTACGGTTCATCCTTTATGACGGATGAAACAGGAGCTATTATCGAGCGAGCTGAAATACAAGGAGAAGCTGTTCTTTTAGCAACTTATGACCTTGACAAGGGAGCAAGCGAACGCCTAAACTGGGGACTCTTTCGTGATAGAAGACCCGAAATGTATCAACGCATCACAGATTAGTGTGGGAAAAATAGCAAATTCATTCTGCTAGACTAACTTCTTATTTACAACTATAAGATACTATGTTGTCTAGCAAGTGGATTTCATAATTTAACACTACAAGGCTTTCTCGCGCTTTGATGCGAGGAGCTTTTCTGTTTAAGCTTTATCAATAAAACATGCTATAATAGTTGCAGAAAGGTTGGTATTTATGGCTAGGATATTGGTTATTGAAGACAATAGTGACATTCAAGAGATTTTGCGAACACTTCTTACTGAGGAGCATGAAGTGATTCAAGCCTTTTCAGGAACTGAAGGCATCATGCGTTTTGACCAAGGTGGGATTGAACTCGTTTTGCTAGATATCATGCTTCCTGGGAAAAATGGTGATCAGGTTTTAAAAGCTATCAGGGAACAAAGTCAAATTCCAGTCATTATGCTAACGGCTTTGAGCGATAAAAAACTTATCAGCCAATACCTTTTAGACGGTGCCAATGATTACATAGTGAAACCTTTTGATTTGGACGAAGTCTTTGCTAGAGTTACTGTTCAACTACGCCAAAGTGCAGAAAAACAGCCTGTGGAAATTGTAAAAACTGAAAATCTGCCACAAAACTTGAAAAATATCCAGTTTGATGCAGAAAGTTTTGAAATCAAAAATAACCAGGAAACGATTCGCCTTGCCAAGAAAGAATGCTTGATTCTCCAAACTCTCCTCAAACATCCTAAGAAAATTTTCACCAAGGAAGAACTTTATGAATTGGTCTGGGAGGATAGCTACCTACCTGGAGATAATACCCTCAATACGCATTTGAGTAATCTTCGTAAAAAATTAAACCAGCTTGACCCAAATCAAGAATATATTGAAACCATTTGGGGAGTTGGGGTAAGATTAAAAGGAGACAAGCAATGACCTACATGATAATCTTTATCCTACTGGTACTCTTAATTATTTTATCGATTGCATTGATTCGCTACCATCTAGCACTTAAAAACCTGAGTCAACAGATTGAAGACAAGATTCTCACGGGTAGTATGAAAAGAGTCGGAGTCAGCATTTTTTCCAAACATTTTTTACATCTCTACCAGCAGATTGAGAATTTATTTCAGGAAGTAGAACAATCTCGGTTGGTGATGAAAAGGGAAAAGCAGACTCTGGATATGGCCATCAGCAATATCGCCCATGATATTCGGACCCCTCTGACTATCGCGTCAGGCTACACCCAACAATTGATAAAAAATCCTGAAGACAAATCAGAAACCTTACAAAAAATAGCCCAGCATCTTGATTTAGTTTCCAAACGTTTGGAGGCTCTTCTAGAATATCGTCGTTTGATGGAAGGAGCTGTCAAACCGAAACTGGAAGAAGTGGATCTTTCAGCTTTTATCACCAAAAAAACTCTGGCTTATTATGATGTTTTTCAAGTGGCAAATATCACGCTTGATTTTAAGGTCGAAGTTGGTCTGAAAATGAGGACTGATGAAGAGTTGCTGGATCGAATTTTACAAAATCTGCTTGGAAATGTCCTCAAGCATGGCAAGGAAGAAGCGCGTCTATCTTTGAAAAAGGAAAAGGAACAACTTGTCTTAGAGATTGCAAATCTTGTCAAACAGCCCATTAAAAAAATAGAAAATCTCAGCAACCGTTTTTATTCTGAAAATCTATCAGACACTGAAGAATCCTCTGGTTTAGGACTTTATATCACTGAGGAATTATGCCATCTTCTCGGTGCAGAGATGAAACTAGGCACAGATGGGCAATGGTTGTCGGTTTTCATTTACTTTTAACGAATAAACCTCCTCTGTAGCTAGAGGAGGTCATTTTTTTATAGACTTTTCTTTTTGAAAACTGTCAGTCCACTTAGATTAAAGATTACAATAACAGCTAAGGTAACTATAAGTGTATAGAAAATGGATTCACTATTAGCAGTCATAGCATAGAAAAACTGCAATGATAAATATGGCAAAATTTTGATACTTGGGAAGATGAGCACTGGCATAGAAAGTAAGATAGAGCTGACCAAATATCCAATAAATACTGCAAGATAAGAATGACTAACATAGAGGATGAAGGAAACAATGGAAAGCCAAGCAAGGAGGCAAAGGAATTGAAGGGAAATGGTTATCAGTAGATTGCCAATAAAGCCATCAGGCATAGTTCCAAATCCATTTAAGATAGTTGCTGGAATAAAGGCAATCACGAGACCGATGATGAGTTGCAAAAGTGCAATACAAGTCAATACAAAGGCTTTGGCAAGGAAAAACTCGGCGCGAGAAACACCCACTGTTAAATTATTTTTATAGAGTTTGCCGATTAAATCAACTCCAAGAACGAGGCAGGCTAGGACGATACAGAGAAAAACGAGGTTTGAACCTTGACTAGATGCGTTAATAAGTGCCTGTACACCGTCCCAACCATGGGTTGGAATTTCTGGTTCTTCTGTATTGATTGCCATCAGATGACCAGTAGCTCCAAAAATAGCCCCCATTAACATGAGTACAAAGAGAATGACCTCTGTAATCCAAAAACCTTTGGATCGGAAAAGACGGTAAAAGTCTGCTTGAATGGTATGTATCATGATTTTCCTCCTATTGGACCAATTGAGTAAAGTATTCTTCTAGGTTTTGACGGGCATAGTAAATCTCGTCAATGGCAACATCTGCCAAGGTTAATTGCTTAAGAATCTGTTTGACATCTTGTTCCTGACCAAAGATGTGAATTTCGTTTTCAGAATTAACAACCTTAAACTGGAGCTGGATTTGTTCTTTCAATACTTGACAAGCTTTCTCTTGATCAGCTGTCTTAAGGACAATATAATCCTCACTTAGTGTTTCAAATTCAGCTTTACTGATTTCACGGATAATCTTGCCTTGATCTAAAATACCAAAACGATTGGCTAGGAGATAGAGTTCTGACAAGATATGGCTAGAGATGAGAATGGTGATCCCTTTTTCTTGATTGAGCCGTTGAATCATCAGACGAAACTCTTTGATACCGATTGGGTCGAGACCATTGATAGGTTCATCTAAGATTAGGAAGTCTGGTTTGGATAGAAGGGCAATGGCGATACCAAGTCTTTGTTTCATTCCTAGCGAGAAATCACGAAAGACTTTCTTACCTGTATCTGACAAACCTACATAGTCCAGCGTTTCTCGAATGACTTGATCAGCATTTGGAATATGACGAATCATACAGTAATATTTCAGATTTTGATAGGCTGTTAAGTGATTATGAGCTACAGGTGATTCGATAACAGAACCTACTCGAGATAGGGCCTTGGTCCACTCATTTTCCGTTTGGCTAGAGAAGAGGGAAACAGTCCCTTTATCCGCAAACAGTAGTTGCGTAATGATTTTTATCAAGGTGGTTTTCCCAGCTCCGTTCTTTCCGATAAGTCCATAAATATCTCCTTCTCTTATCGTTAGATGAAGATCCTGAAGAATAGCTTGTTTGTCAAAGTTTTTGGACAATCCATGAATGTCAAGTACTGTTTTCATGATTCTCTCCTTTTGATTTATTTTGATAATTTTAGTATAAAGCATAGAAATCAAAGAAAGCTCAAGCATTTCTAAAGAGTTTCTAAAGTTTTAGGAATTCTTAAATATCAAAACCCAGTTGACACGAACTGGGCTTCTTAATTATAAAATATATTTCTCAATGGCACGCGCAACACCGTCTTCTTCATTGCTGGCTGTAACGGCATCCGCAAGAGATTTGACATAATCGCTGGCATTTCCCATAGCAATACCAAGGCCTGCAAACTGGAGCATTTCGATATCGTTATTAGCATCGCCCATGGCCATAATTTCTGACGGCTCAATCTTCAAAATATCTGCTAGTCGAGAAAGAGCAGTAGCCTTTGTCGTACCAAGTGGCATAGCTTCATAAATGACAGGCTGCGAACGAACTCCACTAAATCGTTGACAGAGTTCTGTAGCAAAACGCTCTTCAAAATCGTCTGTTTGACTCTCTGTACCCAAAAACATCCCTTGGAACATCCGGTACTTACCACTAGTCGCTTCCTCAAGAGAAATTTCAGTCAGGTCTGAAAAGACTAGTTTAGCATCATTTTGAATGATTTCATTAGGCTTACCACCGAGGACAAAATAATGCTCCTCATCAAAAAGAGTCAACTGAACATCACTTTTTTCAGCTAGGTCATAGAGGTATTCGATGTCTGCTGGACTAAGTTCTTGCCAGTCAACTAATCCCCAGTCACTTGTCTGGTGAGTTGAACAACCGTTGTTAACAATCACATACTCATTCTGAAGGTCAAGATCCAGTTTTTGATAGTAGGGAAGGACACCAAAAAGCGGGCGACCCGTACAGAGAACCAGTTTGACACCTTTTTCAATAGCTTGGTGAATAGCAGTGATGTGAGCTTGTGGAATTTCCTTGGCTTCATTGAGGAGGGTTCCGTCCATATCCAAGGCTAGTAGTTTAATCATAAGACTTCCTTCTTTATCTTTTGGTATTATTATAGCATATTTTGGAGAAGAAATTGATAGAAAGCTTGGGACTAATTGATTTTACAGTTTAGGATGTTTTGATAACAATTCATGATTTGGAGAGGATATTTTGCAAAGATATGCTATACTAAACTTGTTATACAGTTAAGCAAACCATTATATTCAATAGTCTAGTCAAGGAAAACAGAGGATTTAATATGAAAAAACGGATTATTCAGATTTTACTAGCATTGTCCTTAATTTTTTACAACTCAACTTGGTTTTGGAGGCTTTTCAATCATCTCGCAAAGCCTTATCTACCAGCAAGTCGTGAGTTTTTTCAGATTCTACTTTTGCTGGAAAGTGGTGTTCTTTTGTCAGCAGTCATCTATCTACTAGTTTTTGCAGGAAAGAAGACTTTTCATTTCAAGTGGCAGCTGAGGTACTTTATCTACCTTTTACTGGCCTACATCATGTCGTATATGTCGGACTTCTTCTTGTCTTATTTCATACCCTCGACTTCAAATCAAATCTCTTTGAATGAAACGATAGAAATGATGGGGAGACAGGAATTACCCTATTTCTTGCTCATAGCTTGCTTCATCGGCCCTATTGCTGAGGAATTGATTTATCGCGGTGTGCTTATGACAACCTTTTTCAAAAACTCACCTTGGTACGGAGATGTCTTGCTTTCTGCTATTATTTTCGGTTATATTCATATCAATTTCGCTTTAACTCCTCTTGCTTTTTTCATTTATGCTAGCGGAGGGCTTATTTTGGCTCTATTGTATCGCATGACAAAAAATCTCTACTATCCAATACTAGTTCATATTCTCATAAATATCACTGCTTTCTGGAATGTGTGGTTACTCCTATTTTCAGGAAGTTAGCTTACTAAAACAATGTCGGAACTTTCCGGCATTTTCTTTTTTCACAAATAATCAACGTTTTTCTTTTCGATATTGGAGTAGTGTGTATCCAGTTATTTTTTGAATTGATTTTGAAAATAAGATTAGCTTGAGAAAGGCAGATAGTGAAGATAGTTAAGAAGAATAGGATGTTCTTTTTTCCTTTTTGGAAAACTTCTAAAATATGGTATAATGAAAAGATAAAGAAGTTGGGGGTAGAAGATGAATATTCAACAATTACGCTATGTTGTTGCCATCGCGAATAGCGGTACTTTCCGTGAAGCTGCTGAAAAGATGTATGTCAGCCAGCCGAGTCTGTCTATTTCTGTTCGTGATTTGGAAAAAGAGTTGGGCTTTAAGATTTTCCGTCGGACCAGTTCAGGGACTTTCTTGACCCGTCGTGGTATGGAATTCTATGAAAAAGCGCAAGAATTAGTTAAAGGATTTGATATTTTTCAAAATCAGTATGCCAATCCTGAGGAAGAAAAGGATGAATTTTCCATTGCCAGTCAGCACTATGACTTCTTGCCACCAACTATTACAGCCTTTTCAGAGCGCTATCCTGATTATAAGAACTTCCGTATTTTTGAATCAACTACTGTTCAAATCTTAGATGAAGTAGCTCAAGGGCATAGTGAGATTGGGATTATCTACCTCAACAATCAAAATAAAAAGGGGATTATGCAGCGGGTTGAAAAGCTAGGTCTTGAGGTCATTGAATTGATTCCCTTTTATACCCATATTTATCTCCGTGAGGGGCATCCTTTGGCTCAGAAAGAAGAATTGGTCATGGAGGATTTAGCAGATCTACCAACGGTTCGTTTCACTCAAGAGAAAGACGAGTACCTTTATTATTCAGAGAACTTTGTTGATACCAGTGCGAGCTCACAGATGTTTAATGTGACAGACCGTGCTACCTTGAATGGTATTTTGGAGCGGACGGACGCTTATGCAACAGGTTCTGGTTTTTTAGATAGTGACAGTGTGAATGGCATCACAGTTATTCGTCTCAAGGATAACCTAGATAATCGCATGGTCTATGTTAAACGTGAAGAAGTGGAGCTTAGTCAAGCTGGAACTCTTTTCGTAGAAGTCATGCAAGAATATTTTAATCAGAAGAGGAAATCATGAAAAAAAGAGGAATAGTGGCAGTTATTGTACTGCTTTTGATTGCGCTGGATCAGTTGATTAAATCCTATATCGTCCAGCAGATTCCCCTAGGTGAAGTGCGCTCTTGGATTCCCAATTTCGTTAGCTTGACCTACCTGCAAAATAGAGGTGCTGCCTTTTCTATTCTACAAGATCAGCAGTTCTTATTTGCTATCATTACACTTGTCGTTATGGTAGGTGCCATCTGGTATCTACATAAACACATGGAGGACTCACTCTGGATGGTCTTGGGTTTGACCTTGATTATTGCAGGTGGTCTTGGAAACTTTATTGACAGAATTAGTCAGGGCTTTGTTGTGGATATGTTTCATGTGGACTTTATCAATTTTGCAATTTTCAATGTGGCAGATAGCTATCTGACTGTTGGAGTGATTATTTTATTGATTGCAATGCTAAAAGAGGAAATAAATGGAAATTAAAATTGAAACTAGCGGCCTGCGTTTAGATAAGGCTTTGTCGGATTTGACAGAATTATCACGCAGTCTTGCGAATGAACAAATTAAATCAGGGCAGGTCTTGGTCAATGGCCAAGTCAAGAAAGCTAAATACACAGTCCAAGAGGGCGATGTCGTCACTTACCATGTGCCAGAACCAGAGGTATTAGAGTATGTGGCTGAGGATATTCCGCTAGAAATAGTCTACCAAGATGAGGATGTATCTGTCGTTAACAAACCTCAGGGGATGGTTGTGCATCCGAGTGCTGGTCATACCAGTGGGACCCTAGTAAATGCCCTCATGTATCATATTAAGGACTTGTCGGGTATCAATGGGGTTCTGCGTCCGGGAATCGTTCACCGTATTGATAAGGATACGTCAGGCCTTCTTATGATTGCTAAAAATGATGAGGCGCATCTAGGACTTGCTCAAGAACTCAAGGATAAAAAGTCTCTTCGCAAATATTGGGCGATTGTTCATGGAAATCTGCCTAATGATCGTGGTGTGATTGAAGCTCCGATTGGCCGTAGTGAAAAAGACCGTAAGAAACAGGCTGTGACGGCTAAAGGGAAGCCTGCAGTGACTCGTTTCCACGTTTTGGAACGCTTTGGTGATTACAGCTTGGTGGAGTTGCAGCTGGAGACAGGGCGTACCCATCAAATCCGTGTTCACATGGCTTATATTGGTCATCCAGTCGCTGGTGATGAAGTCTATGGTCCTCGTAAGACTTTAAAAGGACATGGCCAATTTCTCCATGCCAAGACGCTAGGATTTACTCATCCGAGAACAGGTGAGACCATGGAATTTACAGCAGATATCCCAGATATTTTTAAGGAAACATTGGAGAGATTGAGGAAGTAAGAATGAAGTGTAAAAAGAAGTCCGGTATAATTATGGTAACTGCAATCTTAATCATAATATATATATATATATATATAACGGGTTAACGCTAGAAAAATATTTTGGCTTTTCCAGTAATAAAATACATTTTGTTAATGTACTGACTGCAGGAAGTGATGCTATTATTTTGGAAAGTAATGGTCATTTTGCCATGATTGATGTAGGAGAAGATTATGATTTTCCTGATGGTAGTAATCCTAAATATCCTTTGAGACCAGGAATCGGTACTTCTTATAAGCATGTAATGACCGATAGAGTATTCCGTCATTTGAAGGAATTGGGTGCCCGAAAACTTGATTTTATTTTGGTAACCCATACCCACAGTGACCATATTGGAAATATGGATGAAATATTAGATAAATACCCTGTTGATCGTATTTATATGAAAAGATATGATGATAGTCGTATAACTGATAAAAATCGTTTGTGGGATAATCTCTACGGATATGATAATGCGATTAAAGCTGCAAATCGTAATGGGGTGAAATTGATTCAAGATATTTCAAATGAAGAATCCCGTTTTACAATGGGAGACATGGATATTCAGCTCTATAATTATGAAAATGAATATGATGAGAATGGAAATCTTAAACCTGTTTGGGACGATAATTCCAATTCCTTGATTAGTGTAGTCAAAGTCAATGGCAAGAAAATTTACCTTGGGGGCGACTTAGATAATGTTCATGGAGCAGAAGACAAGTATGGTCCTCTTATTGGAAAAGTTGATTTGATGAAGTTTAATCATCATAAGGATACCGAAAAATCAAATACAAAAAACTTTATATTAAATCTATCTCCAGAAATCATAGTGCAGACAAGTGATGCTGTTCCAGGTTTTTATGATAGTCCTATTGTAGACAACCCTGAATATATAGCATGGTTAGATAGTTTAGGGATAAAGCGAATAAATGCAGCTAGTACAGAATATGATGCAACTGTTTTTGATATTAGACAAAATGGCATAGTTGATATAAGTAAACAATATAAAAAAATACCATCGTTTGTTTCGGGATGGCATCAGAAATCTAATGGCGATTGGTGGTACCAAGCACCAGATTCTACAGGAAATTATTCTATCGGTTGGAACGAAATTGATGGAAAAAGATATTATTTTAATCAAAAAGGAATTCTAATAGAGCAATAATGAAAAAGAAATTAACTAGTTTAGCACTTGCAGGCGCTTTTTTAGGTTTGTCATGGTATGGAAATGTTCAAGCTCAAGAAAGTTCAGGAAATAAAATCCACTTTATCAATGTTCAAGAAGGTGGCAGTGATGCAATCATTCTTGAAAGTAATGGACATTTTGCCATGGTGGATACAGGAGAAGATTATGATTTCCCAGATGGAAGTGATTCTCGTTACCCATGGAGAGAAGGAATTGAAACGTCTTATAAGCATGTTCTGACAGACCGTGTCTTTCGTCGTTTGAAGGAATTGGGTGTCCAAAAACTTGATTTTATTTTAGTGACCCATACCCACAGTGATCATATTGGAAATGTTGATGAATTACTGTCTACCTACCCAGTTGACCGAGTCTATCTTAAAAAATATAGTGATAATCGTATTACTAATTCTGAACGTCTATGGGATAATCTGTATGGCTATGATAAGGTTTTACAGACTGCCGCTGAAAAAGGTGTTTCAGTTATTCAAAATATCACACAAGGGGATGCTCATTTTCAGTTTGGAGACATGGATATTCAACTCTATAACTATGAAAATGAAACTGATTCATCAGGTGAATTAAAGAAAATTTGGGATGACAATTCTAATTCCTTGATTAGCGTGGTAAAAGTCAATGGTAAGAAAATTTACCTTGGGGGCGACTTAGATAATGTTCATGGAGCAGAAGACAAGTATGGTCCTCTCATTGGAAAAGTTGATTTGATGAAGTTTAATCATCACCATGATACCAACAAATCAAATACCAAGGAATTCATTAAAAATTTGAGTCCGAGTTTGATTGTTCAAACTTCGGATAGTTTACCTTGGAAAAATAGTGTTGATAGTGAGTATGTTAATTGGCTCAAAGAACGAGGAATTGAGAGAATCAACGCAGCCAGCAAAGACTATGATGCAACAGTTTTTGATATTCGACAAGACGGTTTTGTCAATATTTCAACTTCCTACAAGCCGATTCCAAGTTTTCAAGCTGGCTGGCATAAGAGTGCGTATGGGAATTGGTGGTATCAAGCACCTGATTCTACAGGAGAGTATGCTGTCGGTTGGAATGAAATCGAAGGTGAATGGTATTACTTTAACCAAGCGGGTATCTTGTTACAGAATCAATGGAAAAAATGGAACAATCATTGGTTCTATTTGACAGACTCTGGTGCTTCTTCTAAAAATTGGAAGAAAATTGATGGAATCTGGTATTATTTCAACAAAGAAAATCAGATGGAAATTGGTTGGGTAAATACTGGAGGTCAGTCCTATTATTTATCAAACGATGGCTCTATGAAGACAGGTTGGCTTCAATATAAGGGGCAATGGTATTACTTTGCTCAATCAGGAGAAATGAAAACGGGTTGGGTAAAAGATAAAGAAACCTGGTACTATATGGATTCTACTGGTATCATGAAGACAGGCGAGATAGAAGTTGCTGGTCATCATTACTATCTAGAAGATTCAGGAGCTATGAAGCAAGGTTGGCTTAAAAAGGCAAATGATTGGTATTTCTACAAGGAAGATGGTTCACGAGCTGTGGGTTGGATCAAAGACAAGGATAAATGGTACTTCTTGAAAGAAAATGGTCAATTACTTGTGAATGGTAAGACACCAGAAGGCTATACTGTTGATTCAAGTGGTGCCTGGTTAGTGGATGTTCCGGTAGAGAAATCTGCTACAACTAGAGATACAAGTAACTCAGAAATAAAAGAATCGAAAGAAGTAGTGAAAAAAGATCTTGAAAATAAAGAAACGAGTCAACACGAAAGTATTACAAGTTCTTCAACTAGTCAAGATTTGACTTCTTCAACTTCACAAAGCTCTGAAACGAGTGCAATCAAATCGGAATCAGAACAGTAGTAAAAAAGAAGGTTTTAGGGCCTTCTTTTTTCTATCAACTCTTTTCTATTTCCTGCCATTCATGTTATAATGGATAAATATGAAGAATCGGAGTGAGACTATGAAATACAAACGGATTGTCTTTAAGGTGGGTACTTCTTCTCTGACGAATGAAGATGGAAGTTTATCACGTAGTAAGGTAAAGGCTATTACTCAGCAGTTGGCAATGTTGCACGAGGCTGGTCATGAATTGATTTTGGTGTCGTCGGGTGCCATTGCTGCAGGTTTTGAGGCCTTAGGATTTAAAAAGCGTCCGACTAAGATTGCTGATAAACAGGCTTCAGCAGCGGTAGGGCAAGGCCTTTTGTTGGAAGAATACACGACCAATCTTCTCTTGCGCCAAATTGTTTCTGCACAAATCTTGCTGACCCAGGATGATTTTGTGGATAAGCGCCGTTATAAAAATGCCCATCAGGCTTTGTCAGTTCTACTTAGCCGTGGAGCTATTCCTATCATCAATGAGAATGACAGTGTCGTTATTGATGAGCTCAAGGTTGGGGACAATGATACTCTAAGTGCTCAGGTAGCAGCCATGGTCCAAGCAGACCTTTTGGTTCTCTTGACAGACGTAGACGGTCTTTATACTGGAAATCCTAATTCAGACCCAAGAGCCAAACGCTTGGAGCGAATCGAGACCATCAATCGTGAGATTATTGATATGGCCGGTGGAGCCGGTTCGTCTAATGGGACAGGTGGCATGTTGACCAAAATCAAAGCTGCAACTATCGCGACGGAATCAGGAGTTCCTGTTTATATCTGCTCTTCCTTGAAGTCAGATGCCATGATTGAGGCGGCTGAGGAGACCCAGGATGGTTCCTACTTTGTTGCGCAAGAGAAGGGACTTCGTACCCAGAAACAATGGCTGGCCTTTTATGCTCAGAGTCAAGGTTCTATTTGGGTAGATAAAGGGGCTGCAGAAGCTCTCTCTCAACATGGAAAGAGTCTTCTCTTATCTGGTATCGTTGAAGCAGAAGGCGCCTTTTCTTACGGCGATATTGTGACAGTATTTGACAAGGAAAGTGGAAAATCACTTGGAAAAGGGCGTGTGCAATTTGGTGCATCTGCTTTGGAGGATATGTTGCGTTCTCAAAAAGCCAAGGGTGTCTTGATTCACCGTGATGACTGGATTTCCATTACTCCTGAAATCCAACTACTCTTTACAGAATTTTAGAGGTAAACTATGGTAAGTACACAAGAACAATTTGAACAGGTACAGGCTGTTAAAAAATCAATCAACACGGCTAGTGAAGAGGTAAAAAACCAAGCCTTGCTAGCCATGGCTGACCACTTAGTGGCTGCTACAGAGGAGATTTTAGCGGCTAATGCCCTCGATATGGCAGCGGCTAAGGGGAAAATCTCAGATGTGATGTTGGATCGTCTTTATTTGGATGCAGGACGTATAGAAGCGATGGCAAGAGGAATTCGTGAAGTGGTTGCTTTACCAGATCCAATCGGTGAAGTTTTAGAAACCAATCATCTTGAAAATGGTTTGGTTATCACCAAAAAACGTGTGGCTATGGGTGTCATCGGTATTATCTATGAAAGCCGTCCAAATGTGACGTCTGATGCGGCTGCTTTGGCTCTTAAAAGTGGAAATGCAGTTGTTCTTCGTAGTGGTAAGGACGCCTATCAAACAGCCCATGCCATTGTCACAGCCTTGAAGAAGGGCTTGGAAACGACTACTATTCACCCGGATGTGATTCAACTGGTGGAAGATACCAGCCGAGAAAGCAGCTATGCCATGATGAAGGCCAAGGGCTATCTAGACCTTCTCATTCCTCGTGGAGGGGCTGGCTTGATCAATGCCGTGGTTGAGAATGCTATCGTACCTGTTATTGAGACGGGGACTGGGATTGTCCATGTTTATGTCGATAAGGACGCAGATGACGACAAGGCACTGTCTATCATCAACAATGCCAAAACCAGTCGTCCTTCTGTCTGCAATGCCATGGAGGTTTTACTTGTTCATGAAGATAAGGCAGCAAGCTTCCTTCCTCGCTTGGAGCAAGTGCTGGTTGAGAATCGAAAAGAAGATGGGTTGGAACCAATTCAATTCCGACTTGATAGCAGAGCAAGCCAGTTTGTTTCAGGTCACGCAGCTGAAGCACAAGACTTTGACACCGAGTTTTTAGATTATGTCCTAGCTGTTAAAGTAGTTTCTAGTCTTGAGGAAGCTGTCGAGCATATTGAAGCACACAGTACTCATCATTCGGATGCCATTGTGACGGAAAGTGCTGAAGCTGCAGCATACTTTACAGATCAAGTGGACTCTGCAGCAGTTTATGTCAATGCCTCAACTCGTTTCACAGATGGTGGCCAATTTGGTCTGGGTTGTGAAATGGGAATTTCTACTCAGAAACTGCATGCGCGTGGTCCAATGGGATTAAAAGAGTTGACCAGCTACAAGTATGTTGTTACTGGTGATGGGCAGATAAGGGAGTAAGAGATGAAGATTGGATTTATCGGTTTGGGGAATATGGGGGCTAGCTTGGCCAAGGCTGTCTTGCAGGCTAAGACGGGCGATGACCTTCTTCTTGCCAATCGTAGTCAAGCCAAGGTGGATGCTTTCATCGCCAACTTTGGTGGTCAGGCTTCAAGCAACGAAGAAATATTCGCAGAAGCAGATGTGATTTTTCTAGGAGTGAAGCCTGCTCAGTTTTCTGAACTGCTTTCTCAATACCAGACCATTCTTGAAAAACGAGAGAGCCTTCTTTTGATCTCCATGGCAGCTGGATTGACTTTAGAAAAACT
This sequence comes from Streptococcus sp. 596553, assembly GCF_900411395.1. Classification (GTDB taxonomy): domain Bacteria; phylum Bacillota; class Bacilli; order Lactobacillales; family Streptococcaceae; genus Streptococcus; species Streptococcus mitis_BA. The sequence continues at coordinate 263,580 of NZ_OXCQ01000001.1, forward strand.
AGCAAGTCTTATCCCAAGTCAACACCGAATTATTCGTATGATGCCAAATACCCCTGCTTCTATCGGACAAGGAGTGATTAGTTATGCCTTGTCTCCTAATTGCAGGGTTGAGGACAGTGAGCTCTCTTGTCAGCTTTTAGCCAAGGCTGGTCTCTTGGTTGAACTTGGGGAAGACTTAATCGATGCAGCGACAGGTCTTGCAGGTTGTGGACCAGCCTTTGTCTATCTCTTTATTGAGGCCTTGGCAGATGCGGGTGTTCAGACGGGATTGCCAAGAGAAACGGCATTGAAAATGGCGGCTCAAACTGTGGTAGGAGCTGGACAATTGGTCCTAGAAACCCAAGAGCATCCTGGGGTCTTGAAAGACCAAGTTTGTAGCCCAGGCGGTTCGACTATCGCTGGTGTAGCAAGCCTAGAAGCGCATGCTTTTCGAGGAACGGTCATGGATGCAGTTGGTCAAGCCTACAAACGAACACAAGAACTAGGTAAATAAGAGGTGGATTTGTCTGCCTCTTTTATGGTGGTTGATACTCTTCGAAAATCTCTTCAAACTGTGTCAGCTTCTATCTGCAACCCCAAAACAGTGTTTTGAGCAACCTGCGACTAGCTTCCTAGTTTGCTCTTTGATTTTCATTGAGTATGAAATGAGAAGACAAAAAGATTGTCACAAACCCCTATTTTTTTGATAGAATAGAAGTAGTAAAAAAGAAATGAGTTAGACATGTCAAAAGGATTTTTAGTCTCTCTTGAGGGACCAGAGGGAGCAGGAAAGACCAGTGTTTTAGAGGCTCTGCTACCAATTTTAGAGGAAAAAGGGGTAGAGGTGCTGACGACCCGTGAACCTGGCGGAGTCTTGATTGGGGAGAAGATTAGGGAAGTGATTTTGGACCCAAGTCATACTCAGATGGATGCTAAGACAGAACTCCTTCTCTATATCGCCAGTCGCAGACAGCACTTGGTGGAAAAAGTTCTTCCAGCACTTGAAGATGGCAAGTTGGTCATTATGGACCGCTTCATCGATAGTTCCGTTGCCTATCAGGGATTTGGTCGTGGCTTGGATATTGACGCCATTGATTGGCTCAATCAGTTTGCGACAGATGGCCTTAAACCCGATTTGACACTCTATTTTGATATTGAGGTGGAAGAAGGACTGGCTCGCATTGCTGCTAATAGCAATCGCGAGGTCAATCGTCTGGACTTGGAAGGGTTGGACTTGCATAAAAAAGTCCGTCACGGTTACCTTTCTCTTCTGGATAAAGAGGGAAATCGCATTGTCAAGATTGATGCTAGTCTCCCTTTGGAGCAGGTTGTGGAAACTACCAAGGCTGTCTTGTTTGACAGAATGGGATTAGCTAAATGAAACAAGATCAACTAAAGGCTTGGCAACCAGCCCAGTTTGACCGCTTTGTCCGTATTTTGGAACAAGACCAGCTCAATCATGCCTACCTCTTTTCAGGTTTCTTTGGAAGCTTGGAAATGGCGCACTTTTTGGCTAAGAGTCTCTTTTGTACGGATAAGGTAGGTGTTTTACCATGTGAGAAATGCCGAAATTGTAAGCTGATTGAACAGGGAGAGTTTCCAGATGTTACCTTGATTAAGCCAGTCAATCAGGTCATCAAGACAGAACGGATTCGAGAATTGGTGGGACAGTTTTCTCAAGCAGGGATTGAAAGTCAGCAACAGGTCTTTATTATCGAGCAAGCTGAGAAAATGCATCCCAACGCAGCTAATTCTCTGCTCAAGGTTATCGAAGAACCCCAGAGTGAGGTTTACATTTTCTTCTTGACCAGCGATGAGGAAAAGATTTTGCCGACAATCCGAAGTCGGACTCAGATTTTCCACTTTAAAAAGCAAGAAGAAAAGCTCATCCATCAATTAGAACAAGCAGGTCTGGTCAAGAAAAAAGCAACTCTTTTAGCCCAGTTTAGTCAATCGCGAGCTGAAGCAGAAAAGTTAGCTAATCAGGCAAGTTTTTGGACATTGGTCGATGAAAGTGAACGCCTGCTGACTTGGTTAGTAGCTAATAAAAAAGAAAGTTATTTGCAAGTTGCCAAACTAGCTAGCTTGGCAGATGATAAGGAAAAACAAGATCAGGTTTTACGGATTCTTGAAGTTCTCTGTGGACAAGATATTCTACAAGCAAGAGTAAGAGTGATTTTACAAGATTTGCTAGAAGCTAGAAAAATGTGGCAAGCTAATGTCAGCTTTCAAAATGCCATAGAATATCTTGTCTTGAAAGAAATATAAACTTAAAAATGATTGATAAAGAAAGGAAAGGGCTGGTTTATGGACAAAAAAGAATTATTTGACGCGCTGGATGATTTTTCCCAACAGTTATTGGTAACCTTGGCCGATGTGGAAGCCATCAAGAAAAATCTCAAGAGCCTGGTAGAGGAAAATACAGCTCTTCGTTTGGAAAATAGTAAATTGCGCGAACGCTTGGGTGAGGTGGAAGCAGACGCTCCTGTCAAGGCTAAGCATGTTCGTGAAAGTGTCCGTCGAATTTATAAAGATGGATTTCACGTATGTAATGATTTTTATGGACAACGTCGAGAGCAGGACGAGGAATGTATGTTCTGTGACGAGTTGTTGTACAGGGAGTAGGCATGCAGATTCAAAAAAGTTTTAAGGGGCAGTCTCCCTATGGCAAGCTGTACCTAGTGGCAACGCCGATTGGCAATCTAGATGATATGACCTTTCGTGCTATTCAGACCTTGAAAGAAGTGGACTGGATTGCTGCTGAGGACACGCGCAATACAGGTCTATTGCTCAAGCATTTTGACATTTCTACCAAGCAGATTAGTTTTCATGAGCACAATGCCAAGGAAAAGATTCCTGATTTGATTGGTTTCCTGAAAGCAGGGAAAAGTATTGCTCAAGTATCCGATGCGGGTCTGCCTAGTATCTCAGACCCTGGTCATGATTTGGTTAAGGCAGCCATTGAGGAAGAAATTGCGGTTGTGACTGTTCCGGGTGCCTCTGCAGGAATTTCTGCTTTGATTGCCAGTGGTTTAGCGCCACAGCCACATATCTTTTACGGCTTTTTACCGAGAAAATCAGGCCAGCAAAAGCAATTTTTCGACTCGAAAAAAGATTATCCTGAAACTCAGATTTTCTATGAATCTCCCCATCGTGTGGCATATACGTTGGAAAATATGCTAGAAGTCTATGGTGACCGCTCGGTCGTATTGGTCAGAGAATTGACCAAAATCTATGAAGAATACCAAAGAGGTACCATTTCGGAATTGCTGAAAAGCATAGCTGAAACGTCACTCAAGGGCGAATGCCTTCTCATCGTTGAAGGTGCCAGTCAGGATGTGGAGGAAAAAGACGAGGAGGACTTGTTCTTAGAAATCCAAGCCCGTATCCAGCAAGGCATGAAGAAAAATCAAGCTATCAAGGAAGTCGCTAAGATTTACCAGTGGAATAAAAGCCAGCTCTACGCTGCCTATCACGATTGGGAAGAAAATCAAGAAAATGACTAAACAGGGAAGTTTGCCTTCTTCCCTTTTTTTGTTATACTAGTAGAAGAAAAAATTAGAAAGATTTGTGGGAGTGAAAAAGTCTGGGGGACTTTTTCAGCCTGAGCCAAGAAATTCGAAAACTCTTAAGTTTGATTGGCTTTTTCAATGTGAACCTTGTCTTCACACTCCCAAAGAGGTATTAGTGTCGTGTCTCAATCTTATATCAATGTTATCGGTGCTGGTTTGGCAGGTTCTGAAGCAGCCTACCAAATCGCAGAACGTGGTATTCCAGTTAAACTTTATGAAATGCGTGGTGTCAAGTCAACACCTCAACACAAAACAAACAATTTTGCTGAGTTGGTTTGTTCCAATTCTCTTCGTGGGGATGCTTTGACAAATGCCGTTGGGCTCCTCAAGGAAGAAATGCGTCGCTTGGGTTCAGTTATCTTGGAATCTGCTGAAGCAACCCGTGTTCCTGCAGGAGGTGCTCTTGCGGTGGACCGTGATGGTTTCTCCCAAATGGTAACCGAAAAAGTTGCCAACCATCCCTTGATTGAAGTGGTTCGTGATGAAATTACAGAATTACCGACTGATGTAATCACAGTTGTCGCTACTGGTCCTTTGACTAGCGATGCCTTGGCTGAAAAGATTCATGCTCTTAATGACGGCGATGGTTTCTATTTCTACGATGCGGCAGCGCCTATTATCGATGTCAATACTATCGATATGAGCAAGGTCTATCTAAAATCTCGTTATGATAAGGGAGAAGCAGCCTACCTCAATGCCCCTATGACCAAGCAAGAATTTATGGATTTCCATGAAGCCTTGGTCAATGCGGAAGAAGCACCGCTTAATTCTTTTGAAAAAGAAAAGTACTTTGAAGGCTGTATGCCTATCGAAGTCATGGCCAAACGTGGCATTAAAACCATGCTTTATGGACCTATGAAGCCAGTGGGGCTTGAGTATCCTGACGACTACACAGGACCTCGTGATGGAGAATTCAAAACACCTTATGCGGTGGTTCAGCTGCGTCAGGACAATGCGGCTGGTAGCCTCTACAATATCGTCGGTTTCCAGACCCACCTCAAATGGGGAGAACAAAAGCGTGTCTTCCAAATGATTCCAGGTCTTGAAAATGCTGAGTTTGTTCGTTATGGTGTTATGCACCGCAATTCTTACATGGATTCACCGAATCTTCTTGAACAGACTTATCGTTCTAAGAAACAACCAAATCTCTTCTTTGCTGGTCAGATGACGGGTGTGGAAGGTTATGTTGAGTCAGCAGCGTCAGGCTTAGTTGCGGGAATTAACGCGGCTCGTCTTTTCAAGGGAGAAAGCGAGGCTATTTTCCCAGAGACGACAGCGATTGGAAGCTTAGCTCATTACATCACCCATGCTGACAGCAAACATTTCCAACCAATGAATGTCAATTTCGGTATTATCAAGGAGTTGGAAGGCGAACGTATCCGTGATAAGAAGGCTCGATATGAAAAAATTGCAGAGCGTGCCCTTAGTGACTTAGAGGAATTTTTAACAGTCTAATTTTTTTGAAAGAATTGCTCATGATACTATAAAAATCTTAGAAATTGTGATAAAATAGGTAGGATAAAAGAAGGAGAGTGAAAATGGCGAATCCCAAGTATAAACGTATTTTAATCAAGTTATCAGGTGAAGCCCTTGCCGGTGAACGAGGCGTAGGGATTGATATCCAAACAGTTCAAACAATCGCAAAAGAGATTCAAGAAGTTCATAGCTTAGGTATCGAAATTGCCCTTGTTATCGGTGGAGGAAATCTTTGGCGTGGAGAACCTGCTGCAGAAGCAGGAATGGACCGCGTTCAGGCAGATTACACAGGAATGCTTGGGACTGTTATGAATGCTCTTGTGATGGCAGATTCATTGCAACAAGTTGGTGTCGATACGCGTGTGCAAACTGCCATTGCTATGCAACAAGTGGCTGAGCCTTATGTACGTGGACGTGCCCTTCGTCACCTTGAAAAAGGCCGTATCGTTATCTTTGGTGCCGGAATTGGTTCACCTTACTTCTCAACAGATACAACAGCGGCCCTTCGTGCAGCTGAAATCGAAGCAGATGCTATCCTTATGGCTAAAAATGGCGTAGATGGTGTTTACAATGCCGATCCTAAGAAGGACAAGACAGCTGTTAAATTTGAAGAATTGACTCACCGTGATGTTATTAACAAAGGTCTTCGTATCATGGACTCAACAGCTTCAACCCTCTCAATGGATAACGACATTGACTTGGTTGTCTTCAACATGAACCAACCAGGCAACATCAAACGTGTCGTATTTGGTGAAAATATCGGAACAACTGTTTCAAATAATATTTAAGAAAAGGAATAAGAAAGATTATGGCTAACGCAATTATTGAAAAAGCTAAAGAGAGAATGACCCAGTCTCACCAATCACTTGCTCGTGAATTTGGTGGTATCCGTGCTGGTCGTGCCAATGCAAGCTTGCTTGACCGTGTACATGTAGAATACTATGGAGTAGAAACTCCTCTTAACCAAATCGCTTCCATTACGATTCCAGAAGCGCGTGTTTTGTTGGTAACACCATTTGACAAGTCTTCATTGAAAGACATCGAACGTGCCTTGAACGCTTCTGATCTTGGTATCACACCAGCTAACGATGGTTCTGTGATTCGCTTGGTTATCCCTGCTCTTACAGAAGAAACTCGTCGTGACCTTGCTAAAGAAGTGAAGAAGGTCGGCGAAAATGCTAAAGTGGCTGTCCGCAATATCCGTCGTGATGCTATGGACGAAGCTAAGAAACAAGAAAAAGCAAAAGAAATCACTGAAGACGAATTGAAGACTCTTGAAAAAGATATTCAAAAAGTAACAGACGATGCTGTCAAGCACATCGACGACATGACTGCCAACAAAGAAAAAGAACTTTTGGAAGTCTAAAAATAAACAGAAAAACTCAGTTGGCATTGCTGGCTGAGTTTTATTCGAAAGAAGGAAATATGAATACAAATCTTGCAAGTTTTATCGTTGGACTCATCATCGATGAAAATGACCGTTTTTACTTTGTGCAAAAGGATGGTCAAACCTATGCTCTTGCTAAGGAAGAAGATCAACATACAGTAGGGGATACGGTTAAAGGTTTTGCCTACACGGATATGAAGCAAAAACTCCGTCTGACAACCATAGAAGTGACTGCCACTCAGGACCAATTTGGTTGGGGAACTGTAACGGAAGTTCGTAAAGACTTGGGTGTCTTTGTGGATACAGGCCTGCCTGACAAGGAAATCGTTGTGTCACTCGATATTCTCCCTGAGCTCAAGGAACTCTGGCCTAAGAAGGGCGACCAACTCTACATCCGTCTTGAAGTGGACAAGAAAGACCGTATCTGGGGACTCTTGGCTTATCAAGAAGACTTCCAACGTCTGGCTCGTCCTGCCTACAACAACATGCAGAACCAAAACTGGCCAGCCATTGTTTACCGTCTCAAGCTGTCAGGAACCTTTGTCTACCTACCAGAAAATAACATGCTTGGCTTTATCCATCCTAGCGAGCGCTATGCAGAACCACGTTTGGGGCAAGTATTAGATGCGCGTGTTATTGGTTTCCGTGAAGTGGACCGTACCTTGAACCTTTCCCTTAAACCACGTTCTTTTGAGATGTTGGAAAATGATGCCCAGATGATTTTGACCTATTTGGAAAGCAATGGCGGTTTTATGACCTTGAATGATAAGTCATCCCCTGAGGATATCAAGGCAACCTTTGGTATTTCTAAAGGTCAGTTCAAGAAAACACTTGGTGGCTTGATGAAGGCTGGCAAAATCAAGCAAGACCAGTTTGGGACAGAGTTGATTTAGGGAGACATATGAGAAAATCATTTTACACTTGGCTTATGACTGAGCGCAATCCTAAAAGTAATAGTCCTAAAGCTATCTTGGCAGACCTAGCTTTTGAAGAGTCTTCCTTCCCAAAACACACCGATGATTTTGATGAGGTGAGTCGCTTTTTGGAAGAACATGCCAGTTTCTCTTTTAACCTAGGAGACTTTGACGCTATCTGGCAAGAATACTTAGAACACTAGCATGATTCACTGGGTTTGGGCTAGTAATTTCTCCATCCCTCTGCTATAATAAAAAGAAATAAAAGGATTAGAGAGGTTCTTTATTTGAAGGAACATTCAATAGACATTCAACTGAGTCATCCAGATGACCTGTTTCATCTTTTTGGTTCCAATGAACGCCATCTTCGTTTGATGGAAGAAGAGCTTGATGTGGTGATTCATGCTCGTACGGAGATTGTCCAGGTTTTGGGAGAAGAGTCTGCTTGCGAGGAAGCTCGTCAGGTTATCCAAGCTTTGATGGTCTTGGTGAACCGTGGGATGACCGTTGGTACGCCAGATGTGGTGACTGCAACTAGCATGGTCAAAAACGATGAAATTGATAAGTTTGTCGCCCTTTACGAAGAAGAAATTATCAAGGACAATACAGGGAAGCCTATCCGTGTCAAAACACTGGGTCAAAAACTTTATGTGGATAGTGTTAAACAGCATGATGTGACCTTTGGAATCGGACCAGCAGGGACAGGGAAGACCTTTCTTGCAGTGACCTTGGCAGTGACAGCCCTTAAACGTGGGCAGGTTAAGCGGATTATCCTAACTCGTCCAGCAGTGGAAGCTGGCGAGAGTCTAGGATTTCTTCCGGGTGATCTTAAGGAGAAAGTAGATCCTTACCTTAGACCTGTTTACGATGCCTTGTATCAGATTTTGGGGAAAGACCAAACAACTCGTCTCATGGAGCGTGAAATTATCGAAATCGCGCCCCTTGCCTACATGCGTGGACGAACCTTGGATGATGCCTTTGTCATTCTCGATGAGGCGCAAAATACAACCATCATGCAGATGAAGATGTTTTTGACGCGTTTAGGTTTTAATTCTAAAATGATTGTCAATGGAGATATCAGTCAGATTGACCTGCCGCGTAATGTCAAGTCTGGTTTGATTGATGCTCAAGAAAAACTCAAGAACATCCATCAGATTGACTTTGTTCATTTTTCAGCTAAGGATGTGGTTCGCCATCCAGTTGTCGCTCAGATTATCCGAGCTTATGAACCAGCACCTGTCAAGAATGAAGAGAGTGAAGAAGTCCAAGAAAAAACAGAATAGCAAAAAAGAGCAGTTCAGGTGGAATTGCTCTTTCTTTTATCTGATAATTAGATTTTTTAGATTAGTTCATCAATTGGAGTATGTTTTTTATCGAGACCTTGGGCTACTGGAAGACTGGTTAAGTAACCTTGATAAGTAGTAACACCTTGGCGCAAGCCCTCATCTTCAGAGATTGCTTGTACAAAACCTTTACCAGCCAAAGTTTCGATATAAGGAAGAGTGACATTGGTTAGGGCAATGGTTGAAGTACGAGCAACCGCACCAGGTATATTGGCAACGGCATAGTGGAGCACACCGTGTTTTTCATAGACAGGCTCATCGTGCGTTGTCACACGGTCAGCTGTCTCGATAACACCACCTTGGTCAACAGCAACGTCAACGATGACTGATCCTGGACGCATTTGCTTGACCATCTCATCTGTGACCAGTTTTGGTGCCTTGGCACCTGGGATGAGAACCGCTCCGATCACCACATCCGCATCTCTCACACTGGCTTCGATGTTGAAAGAATTTGACATAAGAGTTTGAATTTGGTGACCAAAGACCTCCTCTAAAACGGAGAGACGTTTAGCACTGATATCAAGGATGGTCACTTGCGCTCCCAATCCTAAAGCGATGCGGGCAGCATGGGTCCCTACGACACCGCCACCGATGATGGTTACTTTCCCTTTAGGTACACCCGGTACACCACCCAGTAGAACGCCAGAACCTCCTGCTTGCTTAGTTAGGAAATGAGCACCGATTTGGACTGCCATACGGCCTGCAACCTCACTCATAGGAACGAGGAGTGGTAATTGACCTTGGGAATCACGGACAGTTTCATAGGCAATCCCAGTTGTTTTTGATTCCAACATAGCATCTGCTAATTCTGGAGCAGCGGCCATGTGCAAGTAGGTGAAGAGAAGCAGGTCGTCACGTAAGTAACCATATTCAGAATCTAGTGGTTCTTTTACTTTCACGACCAACTCTGCAGCCCAGGCTTCACCAGCAGTAGCGACAATTTCAGCTCCTTGCTTTTGATAGTCAGCATCAGTAAAGCCAGAACCGAGACCAGCATTTGTTTCGATAAGGACGCGATGACCACGACCGACTAAACTGTGGACACCAGCAGGTGTGAGGGCAACACGGTTTTCATTATTCTTAATTTCTTTTGGAATTCCGATTAACATAGAGAAAAACTCACTTTCTATTGACGGGTTGTAAATGATTTATCACAATTATCTATAAAATAAGGTGATGATTTTATTCTATATGAAACCGCTTTAAAAAGCAAGAAAAATTTGTTATCACTTCTTTTTTATGCTAGACTGGTAGAAAATACTTTTGAATGGAGGAAACCTATGGAATCAATCTTTTTAAAACTAGCTCAGTATCCAATAGTAGAGACAGAGCGTTTATTGCTTAGACCTGTAACTTTGGACGATGCGGAAGCAATGTTTGACTATGCCTCGGACAAGGATAATACACGTTACACTTTTCTAACCAATCAAAATTTAGAAGAAACCAAAAATAATATTGCTCAGTTCTACTTGGCTAATCCCTTGGGACGTTGGGGAATAGAACTAAAAAGCAATGGTCAGTTTATCGGAACCATTGACTTGCACAAGATTGATTCTGTTCTTAAGAAGGCAGCTATTGGCTACATTATCAATAAAAAGTATTGGAATCAAGGATTGACGACAGAATCCAATCGTGCCGTAATTGAGCTGGCTTTTGAGAAGATTGGAATGAACAAGTTGACCGCCCTTTACGATAAGGCTAATCCCGCGTCAGGAAAGGTCATGGAGAAATCAGGCATGCGTTTTTCACATGCAGAACCATATGCTTGTATGGACCAGCATGAAGAAGGCCGAATCGTGACAAGAGTTCATTATGTCTTGACCAAGGAAGACTATTTTGCAAATAAATAAGCAGTTGAGAAGAAATTTTCAACTGTTTTTTCTTTCTCTTACGAATAATCTAAGAGAGGAGAAAATATGGAAGCAATTATCGAGAAAATTAAAGAGTATAAAATCATTGTTATCTGTACTGGTCTGGGCTTGCTTGTAGGCGGATTTTTCCTGCTAAAGCCAGCTCCACACACACCTGTCAAAGAAACGAATTTGCAGGCAGAAGTTGCAGCTGTTTCCAAGGATTCATCGACCGAAAAGGAAGTGAAGAAGGAGGAACCGGTTGAACAAGATCTAATCACAGTAGATGTAAAAGGCGCTGTTAAAGCACCTGGAATTTATGATTTGCCGGTAGGTAGTCGGGTCAATGATGCTGTTCAGAAGGCAGGTGGCTTGACAGAGCAAGCAGATAGCAAGTCGCTCAATCTAGCTCAGAAAGTTAGTGATGAGGCTCTGGTTTACGTTCCCACTAAGGGAGAAGAAGCAGCTAGTCAACAGACTGGTTCTGGGATGGCTTCTTCAACAAGCAAGGAAAAGAAGGTCAATATTAACAAGGCCAGTCTGGAAGAACTCAAGCAGGTCAAAGGCTTGGGAGGAAAACGAGCCCAGGATATTATCGATCATCGTGAGACGAATGGCAAATTCAAGTCGGTTGATGAACTTAAGAAGGTCTCTGGCATTGGTGCTAAAACGATAGAAAAGCTAAAAGACTATGTTACAGTGGATTAAGAAACTCCCTATTCCCCTAATTTACCTGAGTTTTCTATTGCTCTGGATTTACTACGCCATTTTCTCATCATCTTATCTCGCACTGCTGGGCTTTGTTTTTCTGCTAGTTTGTCTCTTTATTCAATTTCCTTGGAAATCTGCTAGCAAAGTTCTAGTGCTTTGCGGAATCTTTGCCTTCTGGTTTCTGTTTCAAACTTGGCAACAGAGTCAAGCTGGTCAAAACCTAGCGGATTCTGTTGAAAGAGTACGGATTTTGCCCGACACTATTAAGGTCAATGGTGCTAGTTTATCCTTTCGTGGCAAGTCTGATGGACGCATTTTTCAAGTCTATTATAAATTCCAGTCCGAGGAGGAGAAGGAATCCTTTCAAGCCTTAACAGACCTTCATGAGATAGGACTAGAAGGGAAGCTTTCGGAGCCAGAAGGGCAGAGAAATTTTGGTGGCTTTGATTACCAAGCTTATCTGAAGACTCAGGGAGTTTACCAGATTATCAATATCAAAAGAATACAGTCACTTAAACAAGTTCGCAGTTGGGATATAGGTGAAAACCTGTCCAGTTTACGCCGAAAGGCTGTGGTTTGGATTAAGACACATTTTCCAGACCCTATGCGCAATTACATGACAGGTCTCTTGTTAGGGCATCTGGACACAGATTTTGAGGAGATGAATGAACTTTATTCCAGTCTAGGAATTATCCATCTCTTTGCCTTATCGGGTATGCAGGTAGGCTTTTTCATGGATGGATTTAGGAAGCTACTTTTGCGATTAGGCTTGACCCAAGAAAAGTTGAAATGGCTGACTTATCCCTTTTCCCTTCTCTATGCGGGCCTGACTGGATTTTCAGCCTCGGTCATTCGCAGTCTTTTGCAGAAGCTACTGGCTCAACATGGGGTTAAGGGCTTGGATAATTTTGCCTTGACGGTTCTTGTCCTCTTTATCATCATGCCTGACTTTTTCCTGACAGCAGGAGGAGTCTTGTCTTGTGCCTACGCTTTTATCTTGACCATGACCAGCAAAGAAGAGGAGGGGCTCAAGGCTGTTGCCAGAGAAAGTCTAGTCATCTTCTTGGGAATACTGCCCATTCTGTCCTTCTATTTTGCGGAATTTCAACCTTGGTCCATCCTCTTGACCTTTGTCTTTTCCTTTCTTTTTGACTTGGTCTTCTTACCGCTCTTGTCTATCTTATTTGCCCTTTCCTTTCTCTATCCAGTCATTCAGCTGAATTTTATTTTTGAATGGTTGGAGGGAATGATTCGCTTGGTATCACAGGTGGCAAGTAGACCTCTGGTCTTTGGACAACCGAATGCATGGCTGTTGATACTACTATTAATTTCTTTGGCTTTGGTCTATGATTTGAGGAAAAACATTAAAAGGTTAACGGTATTGAGCTTATTGATTACCGGTCTCTTTTTCTTGACAAAGCATCCACTGGAAAATGAAATTACAATGCTGGATGTTGGGCAAGGTGAAAGTATTTTTCTAAGGGATCTAACTGGGAAGAGCATTCTCATAGATGTAGGTGGTAAGGCAGAATCTGATAAGAAAATTGAAAAATGGCAAGAAAAGACGACGACCAGCAATGCCCAGCGAACCTTGATACCCTATCTTAAAAGTCGTGGAGTGGCCAAGATTGACCAGCTAATTTTGACTAACACGGACAAGGAGCATATTGGAGATTTGTTGGAAGTGGCCAAGGCTTTCCATGTAGGCGAAATTTTAGTGTCAAAAGGCAGTCTAAAACAGAAGGAATTTGTGGCAGAACTACAGGCGACTCAAACTAACGTGCGTAGTGTGACAGTAGGGGAGAACTTATCCATTTTTGGAAGTCAGTTAGAAGTTCTATCTCCAAGGAAAATGGGAGATGGCGATCATGAAGATTCCCTGGTTTTGTATGGAAAACTCTTGGATAAGCACTTTCTCTTCACGGGAAATTTGGAGGAGAAAGGAGAGAGGGACTTGCTGAAGCACTATCCTGACCTAGAGGTGGATGTTTTGAAAGCTAGCCAACATGGCTCTAAAAAATCATCAAGTTCAGTCTTTTTAGAACAGCTCAAACCAGAGATGACTCTCATCTCAGTTGGAAAGAGTAATCGAACCAAACTCCCCCATCAGGAAACCTTGACCCGACTGGAGGGTATCAATAGCAAAGTTTATCGAACTGACCAGCAAGGAGCTATACGTTTTAAGGGGTTGGATAGTTGGAAAATCGAAAGTGTTCGATAGGAAGGACAAATATTATATATTAGTAAAATAAAATTAAAATAAATCAAAAAAACTATTGCATAACAGATAAAAAAATGATATAATTAAAGCGCTTTCGAAAGTAAATAAATTAGTGAGGTGAAAACCATGAAAAAATCAGCAAAAGTTGTTTTATTAGCTAGTTTGTTATCTATTGGTCTTTTTCAGTCTAGTGTATCTGCTGAGAGTGTTCTTAAAAGTTATCGGTATGATTGGAATCTCTTCTATAGGTATAGTATGAATTACCATGGACATAGATATAAGGTCATTCCGGAATGGTCTCATTATTATAGCTATGCTGAGTATAAAGTTGGTTATGGCTGGAATTTCGATCGTTATGAGGTCATAAACAACTATACTGGAGGTTATTAATCCTTAAAGAGTGAGAAAAAGGAGGGCTAGATATGTTGCAGCTTACTCATGTTACCCTAAAAACGAGACAAGTCATCTTACAAGATGTTGATTTTACATTTGAAAAGGGTAGGATTTATGGTATTCTTGCTATCAATGGTTCTGGAAAGACGACCCTGTTCCGCGCCATTAGCAATTTAATTCCTATAAGTAGTGGAAATATCGCAGTCCCTCCTTCTTTATTTTATTATGAGAGTATTGAATGGCTGGATGAAAACTTAAGTGGGATGGACTATCTTTGTCTCATAAAAAATATCTGGAAGTCAGACCTAAACTTGAGGGATGAAATCACCTACTGGGAAATGTCTGACTATATCAGCCTTCCCATCCGCAAGTGTTCCTTAGGCATGAAGCAACGCTTGGTGATTGCCATGTATTTCCTGAGTCAAGCGAAATGCTGGCTCATGGATGAGATTACCAATGGTTTAGACGAGTATTATCGACAGAAGTTTTTTGATAGGTTAGCACAAATCAATAGGCAAGAACAGCTGGTTCTTTTGAGTTCCCACTACAAAGAGGAGTTAGTGGAGATTTGCGATAGCATGGTAACCATTCATCAGGGGCAGATAGAAGAGGTTTAGTTTATGAAAGATGTTAGCCTATTTTTGTTAAAGAAAGTTTTCAAAAGTCGTTTAAACTGGATTATCTTACTTTTATTTGCATCTGTACTCGGTGTTACCTTTTATTTCAATAGTCGGACTGCAAACTCATTCAGCTTGGAGAGCAGGTTGGAAACTCGTATTGCAGCCAACGAGAGAGCTATCAATGAAAATGAAGAGAAGCTCTCCCAAATGTCTGACACCAGCTCGGAGGAATACCAGATTGCTAAAAGTGATTTAGACTTGCAAAAAAATCTTTTGACGCGAAAGACAGAAATTCTGACTTTATTAAAAGAAGGGCGCTGGAAAGAAGCCTACTATTTGCAGTGGCAAGATGAAGAGAAGAATTATGAATTTGTATCAAATGACCCGACTTCTAGCTCTGAATTAAAAATGGGGGTTGACCGTGAACGGAAGATTTACCAAGCCCTGTATCCTTTGAACATAAAAGCACATACTTTGGAGTTTCCTACCCACGGGATTGATCAGATTGTCTGGATTTTAGAGGTAATCATCCCAACCTTGTTTGTGGTTGCTATTATTTTTATGCTAACACAACTGTTCGCAGAAAGATATCAAAATCATCTCGATACAGCTCAGTTATATCCTTTTTCAAAAGTGACATTTGCCATGTCCTCTCTTGGAGTTGGAGTGGGCTATGTAACTGTGCTGTTTATCGGAATCTGTGGATTTTCTTTTCTAGCGGGAAGTCTGATAAGTGGTTTTGGACAGTTAGATTATCCCTATCCAATCTATAGCTTAACGAATCAAGAGGTGACTATTGGAAAAATACAAGATGTGTTATTTCCTAGCTTGCTCTTAGCTTTCTTAGCTTTTATCGTCATTGTGGAAGTCGTCTACTTGATTGCTTACTTTTTCAAGCAAAAAATGCCTGTCCTCTTTCTTTCCCTCATTGGGATTGTTGGCTTGTTGTTTGGTATCCAAACCATTCAGCCTCTCCAAGAGATTGCACATCTGATTCCCTTTACTTACTTGCGTTCAGTGGATATTTTGTCTGGAAGATTACCTAAGCTGATTGATAATGTCAATCTGAATTGGAGCATGGGGATGGTCTTACTTCCTTGCCTGATTATCCTTTTGTTAGTGGGGATTCTATTTATCGAAAGATGGGGAAGTTCATGTAAAAAAGAAGTTTTTAAGGCTTAGTTTTCCTATGGGGAAGCTAAAGAAAAACTAATATAGGGAGGGAATCAACTTGATTCTCTCTTTTTGAATCGAAAACCAAGGCAAAATACAAACAGAAACGTTTCAAAAAAATAACTTTTTATCTTGACAAGAACTAGAAAACTTGGTATCATATAAAAGTTGAGAAAAGCAGAAGTGAGAGCTTCTCGCCTTGTGACATTAAGTTGCCTGGCCCTACGGATGAAAAGTTTCTAAGAAACGCTATCATAACGTGCGGGCTTGTATATTTACGAGTCCGCTATTGTTTTTCTCTAATAAAACAAAAGAGGTGAAAACCATAGCAAAGCAAGACTTATTCATCAATGATGAGATTCGTGTACGTGAAGTTCGCTTGATTGGTCTTGAAGGAGAACAGCTAGGCATCAAGCCACTCAGTGAAGCGCAAGCTTTGGCTGATAACGCTAATGTTGACCTAGTATTGATTCAACCCCAAGCCAAACCGCCTGTTGCAAAAATTATGGACTACGGTAAGTTCAAATTTGAGTACCAGAAGAAGCAAAAAGAACAACGTAAAAAACAAAGTGTTGTTACTGTGAAAGAAGTTCGTCTAAGTCCAACGATTGACAAGGGTGACTTTGATACAAAACTTCGCAATGCACGCAAATTCCTTGAAAAAGGAAATAAAGTTAAGGTATCTATTCGCTTTAAGGGTCGTATGATTACCCATAAAGAGATTGGTGCAAAAGTTTTAGCCGAGTTTGCTGAAGCAACTCAAGATATTGCCATCATCGAACAACGTGCTAAAATGGATGGACGTCAAATGTTCATGCAATTGGCGCCAGCGACTGACAAAAAATAATTGTCAGAAAGTTAAATAAAGGAGAAAAAATCATGCCAAAACAAAAAACACACCGCGCATCAGCTAAACGTTTCAAACGTACAGGTTCTGGTGGACTTAAACGTTTCCGTGCTTACACTTCTCACCGTTTCCACGGAAAAACTAAGAAACAACGTCGTCATCTTCGTAAAGCATCTATGGTGCATTCAGGAGATTACAAACGTATCAAAGCAATGCTTACTCGCTTGAAATAATAGCTTGACTGTAAGTAAACAATTCTAGGAAATATTTGGAGGAAATAAAACATGGCACGTGTTAAAGGTGGCGTTGTATCACGCAAACGTCGTAAACGTATTCTTAAATTAGCAAAAGGTTACTATGGAGCTAAACACATCTTGTTCCGTACTGCAAAAGAACAAGTAATGAACTCTTACTACTATGCATACCGTGACCGTCGTCAGAAAAAACGTGACTTCCGCAAATTGTGGATCACTCGTATCAACGCGGCAGCTCGTATGAACGGACTTTCATACTCACAATTGATGCATGGTTTGAAATTGGCTGAGATTGAAGTTAACCGTAAAATGCTTGCTGACTTGGCTGTTAACGATGCAGCAGCTTTCACAGCTCTTGCAGATGCGGCTAAAGCAAAACTTGGTAAATAACAACTGATGAGACTGGAACAGGATTGTCCAGTCTTTTTAAAAATAAAGGAGAAAAATATGGCTTCAAAAATGCTACATACTTGCTTGCGAGTAGAAAATCTTGAAAAATCAATTGCATTCTATCAAGATGCTTTTGGATTTAAAGAATTGCGTCGCAGAGATTTTCCAGACCATGCCTTCACGATTGTCTATCTAGGTCTTGAGGGTGACGACTATGAGTTGGAGTTGACTTATAACTACGATCACGGTCCTTATGTGGTTGGAGATGGGTTTGCCCATATCGCCCTCAGTACACCTGATCTTGAGGCGCTTCATCAAGAGCACAGTGCCAAAGGATATGAAGTGACTGAGCCAAATG
Source organism: Streptococcus sp. 596553 (assembly GCF_900411395.1). Taxonomy (GTDB): domain Bacteria; phylum Bacillota; class Bacilli; order Lactobacillales; family Streptococcaceae; genus Streptococcus; species Streptococcus mitis_BA. The sequence goes on from NZ_OXCQ01000001.1 coordinate 281,068, forward strand.
GTCTACCAGGAACTGCACCTAACTATTACTTTGTCAAAGACCCTGATGGCTACAAGGTCGAAGTCATTCGTGAAAAATAATCTCGTGAAGTCAAGTAGAATATTCGTTTTCTACTTGACTTTTTTTAGCTGAAAGAGTATACTAGTAAAAATTTAACCTTTAAGGGGAGTCCAGAGAGACTCACAAGGTGTCGGATAAAAGAATAGTACAATTTTCTAGAGGAGACTTTTTGGGTGTGCTCTCTTCTGTTGTACGATTTTAACTGAGGCCTTGCACTAGCAAGGTCTTTTCTTTGTCTGGTCCCCTTAAAATTTAAGGAGGAAAAGTCATGAATCCCACATGTAAGAAACGTTTGGGTGCCATTCGTTTGGAAACCATGAAGGTGGTTGCACAGGAGGAAATCGCGCCAGCAATCTTTGAATTAGTTCTAGAAGGGGAAATGGTTGAAGCCATGCGAGCAGGCCAATTTCTTCATCTGCGTGTTCCCGATGATGCCCATCTCTTGCGCCGTCCTATTTCAATTTCGTCTATCGATAAGGTTAAGAAGCAGTGTCATCTTATTTATCGGATTGAGGGGGCTGGGACAGCTATTTTCTCAACCCTAAGTCAGGGAGATACTCTTGATGTGATGGGGCCTCAGGGAAATGGTTTTGACTTGTCTGACCTTGATGAGCAGAATCAGGTTCTCCTTGTTGGTGGTGGGATTGGTGTTCCACCCTTGCTTGAGGTGGCCAAGGAATTGCATGCGCGTGGTGTGAAAGTAGTGACAGTCCTCGGTTTTGCCACTAAGGATGCTGTTATTTTAGAGACGGAATTAGCTCAATGTGGTCAAGTCTTTGTAACGACAGATGATGGTTCTTATGGCATTAAGGGAAATGTTTCCGTTGTTATCAAGGATTTAGACAGTCAGTTTGATGCTGTTTACTCATGTGGGGCGCCTGGAATGATGAAGTATATCAATCAAACCTTTTATGACCACCCAAGGGCCTATCTATCTCTGGAATCTCGTATGGCTTGTGGAATGGGGGCTTGCTATGCCTGCGTCCTAAAAGTGCCAGAAAGCGAGACGGTCAGCCAACGTGTCTGTGAAGATGGCCCTGTTTTCCGCACAGGAACAGTTGTATTATAAGGAGAAAATTATGACTTCAAATCGTTTACAAGTTTCTCTACCAGGCTTGGATTTGAAAAATCCAATTATTCCAGCATCAGGCTGTTTTGGTTTTGGCCAAGAGTATGCCAAGTACTATGATTTAGACCTTTTGGGTTCTATTATGATCAAGGCGACAACCCTTGAAGCCCGTTTTGGCAATCCAACTCCAAGGGTGGCAGAAACACCTGCTGGCATGCTCAATGCAATCGGTTTGCAAAATCCTGGTTTGGAAGTTGTTTTGGCTGAAAAACTACCGTGGTTGGAAAGAGAATATCCAAATCTTCCCATCATTGCCAATGTAGCTGGTTTTTCAAAACAAGAGTATGCGGCTGTTTCTCATGGTATTTCCAAGGCAGCTAATGTAAAGGCTATCGAGCTCAATATTTCTTGCCCCAATGTTGACCACTGTAATCACGGACTTTTGATTGGTCAAGATCCAGATTTGGCTTATGATGTGGTGAAAGCAGCTGTGGAAGCCTCCGAAGTGCCAGTTTATGTCAAATTAACCCCGAGTGTGACCGATATCGTTACTGTCGCAAAAGCTACAGAAGATGCGGGAGCAAGTGGCTTGACCATGATCAATACTCTAGTTGGAATGCGCTTTGACCTCAAAACCAGAAAACCAATCTTGGCCAATGGAACAGGTGGAATGTCTGGTCCAGCAGTCTTTCCAGTAGCCCTCAAACTCATCCGCCAAGTCGCCCAAACTACAGACCTGCCCATCATTGGAATGGGGGGAGTGGATTCGGCAGAAGCAGCCCTAGAAATGTATCTGGCTGGAGCATCTGCAATCGGAGTTGGAACAGCCAACTTTACTAATCCATATGCCTGTCCTGATATCATCGAAAATTTACCAAAAGTTATGGACAAATACGGCATTAGCAGTCTGGAAAATCTCCGCAAGGAAGTAAAAGAGTCTCTGAGGTAAATTGCAATCAATCTGTTCTTGATTTTTTATTAGTTTGTAATATGAATTTAGGAGAATTTTGGTACAATAAAATAAATAAGAACAGAGGAAGAAGGTTAATGAAGAAAGTAAGATTTATTTTTTTAGCTCTGCTATTTTTCTTAGCTAGTCCAGAGGGTGTAATGGCCAGTGATGGTACTTGGCAAGGAAAACAATACCTGAAAGCAGACGGCAGTCAAGCAGCCAATGAGTGGGTTTTTGATGCTCATTATCAATCTTGGTTTTATATAAAAGCAGATGCTAACTATGCTGAAAATGAATGGCTGAAGCAAGGTGATGATTATTTTTACCTAAAATCTGGTGGCTATATGGCCAAGTCAGAATGGGTAGAAGACAAGGGAGTCCTCTATTATCTTGACCAAGATGGAAAGATGAAAAGAAATGCTTGGCTAGGAACTTCCTATGTTGGTGCAACAGGTGCCAAAATAATAGAAGACTGGGTCTATGATTCTCAATACGACGCTTGGTTTTATATAAAAGCAGATGGGCAACACGCAGAGAAAGAATGGCTCCAAATCAAGGGTAAGGACTATTATTTCAAATCTGGTGGTTATCTACTGACAAGTCAGTGGATTGAGCAGGCTTATGTGAATGCCAGTGGTGCCAAAGTACAGCAAGGTTGGCTTTTTGACAAACAATACCAATCTTGGTTTTATATCAAAGAAAATGGAAATCATGCTGATAAAGAATGGATTTTCGAGCATGGTCACTATTATTATCTAAAATCAGGTGGCTATATGGCAGCCAATGAATGGATTTGGGATAAGGAATCTTGGTTTTATCTCAAATCTGATGGTAAAATGGCTGAGAAAGAATGGCTATACGATTCTAAAAGTCAAGCCTGGTACTACTTCAAATCTGGTGGCTATATGGCGAAAAATGAGACAGTAGATGGTTATCAGCTTGGAAGCGACGGTAAATGGCTTGGAGAAAAAGCTACAAATGAAAATGCTGCTTATTATCAAGTAGTACCTGTCACAGCAAATGTTTATGATGCAGATGGTGAAAAGCTCTCCTATATATCGCAAGGTAGTGTTGTTTGGCTGGATAAGGATAGAAAAAGTGATGACAAGCGCCTGGCTATTACTATTTCTGGTTTGTCAGGCTATATGAAAACAGAAGATTTACAAGCACTAGATGCCAGCAAGGATTTTATCCCTTATTATGAGAGTGATGGACACCGTTTTTATCACTATGTGGCTCAGAATGCTAGTATCCCAGTAGCTGCTCATCTTTCTGATATGGAAGTAGGCAAGAAATATTATTCGGCAGATGGCCTGCATTTTGATGGTTTTAAGCTTGAAAATCCCTTCCTTTTTAAAGAATTGACAGAGGTTACAAACTATAGTGCTGAAGACTTGGATAAGGTATTTAGTCTGCTAAATATTAATAATAGCCTCTTAGAAAATAAGGGAGCTACCTTTAAGGAAGCCGAAGAACATTATCGTATCAATGCCCTCTATCTCCTTGCCCATAGTGCCTTAGAAAGCGACTGGGGACGTAGCAAGATTGCCAAAGATAAGAATAATTTCTTTGGAATTACAGCCTATGATACGACACCTTACCTTTCTGCCAAGACATTTGATGATGTGGATAAGGGAATTTTAGGTGCAAGCAAGTGGATTAAGGAAAATTATATCGATAGGGGCAGAACTTTCCTTGGAAATAAGGCGTCTGGTATGAATGTTGAATATGCCTCAGACCCTTATTGGGGCGAAAAAATTGCTAGTGTGATGATGAAAATCAATGAGAAACTAGGTGGTAAAGATTAGTCTTATTATTGGATATGATTTGAGTGAATAGTATGTTAAAAATCCTGATTTCAAGTAAAATCAGGATTTTTTCATGGATGCGATTTTTTCTGGGTCTGGTGTAACACGGAGGGTCTTTTGTCCTGTGTAAGTGACAAAGCCGGGTTTTCCACCAGTTGGTTTGTTGAGTTTCTTGACTTCAATCATATCTACCTGAACCAGATTTGACAGGCGACCTTGAGAGAAGTAGGCTGCAAGTTCTGCTGCGTCTGTCTTGACTTCATCAGATGGGTCTAGGTTGCCTGAGATGACAACGTGGCTTCCAGGAATGTCCTTGGCATGGAACCAAAGTTCCTCCTTGCGGGCCATTTTAAAGGTTAGTTCCTCATTTTGCAGATTGTTTCGACCGACATAGATGATGGTTTTACCATCACTGGCCAGATATTGTTCTGGTTTTTTGCGTTTCTGGATTTTCTCCCGTTGTCTTCTGCGGATAAAACCTGTTTGAATCAATTCTTCACGGATTTCAGCGATTTCTTCCAGTCCAGCTTGGTTGAGGACGGTTTCTACACTTTCCAGATAGAGAATGGTTGCCTTGGTTTCCTCAATCAGATCAGTCAAGTATTTGACAGCTTCTTTGAGTTTCTGATACCGTTTAAAGTAGCGTTGGGCATTCTGGTTGGGAGTCAGAGCCTTATCAAGTGCAATCGTGATAGGTTGGTTGGTGTAGTAGTTGTCTAGGATAACCTGGTCTTGGTCGTTAGGCACTTGGTGGAGGAAGGTTGTCAGCAATTCTCCTTTTTGACGAAATTCTTCAGCGTTGTCTGTCGCCAGTAACTCTCTTTCTTGTTTTTTAAGCTTATGACGATTTTTTTGAAGTTCATTTTCAACACGACGAATGAGTTCACTGGCTTGTTGTTTGACGCGGTCTCGCTCAGCCTTGTCCTTATAGTAGGTGTCCAGCAAATCAGAAAGACTGGCAAAAGGCTCTCCCACCTGATTTGCAAAAGGAACTGTACTGAAGGAAGTCTCAGTCAAGCAGGGTTTGGTTTCTTGATTGAAAAAGTTACGGAAAGTAGATAGTTTATCACTAACCAGTATCCTTTCCAATTCATTTGCCGTATCACGTCCCAGCCCTTGAAAGAGGCTTTGAAGGTTTTTAGCTGTCGTTTCCTGAGTTTGCAGGATTTCAAATAGTTTTTCATCCTTGATAGTAAAAGGATTGAGTGATTCCGTACTCGGAGGAGCAATATAGGTCGATCCAGGCAGCAAGGTACGGTAGCTATTTTGTGAAAAGCCGACGTGTTTAATGACTTCGAGGATTTTATGACTGCTTTTATCAACCAGTAGAATATTACTGTGTTTACCCATGATTTCGATAATCAAGGTAGCCTGAATATGATCCCCAATCTCGTTTTTATTGGAAACTGTCATTTCCACAATACGGTCATTTTCAATCTGCTCGATCGATTCAATCAGGGCCCCCTGCAAATACTTTCTCAAAACCATGATAAAGGTAGAAGGCTGGGCTGGGTTTTCAAAAGTTGTTTGGGTAAGCTGAATGCGTCCAAAAACAGGATGGGCAGAAAGGAGCAGACGATGGCTTTGGCGATTGCTGCGGATTTGCAAGACCAACTCTTGTTCAAAAGGTTGATTGATTTTCTGAATGCGCCCATTCACTAACTCTCTTCGCAATTCCTTAACCATGTGGTGTAAAAAAAATCCGTCAAATGACATCGTTCTCTCCTTGTGATTGTATTCCATAGTATTATATCAAAAAGGTAGAATAAAATCATGGAAATGTGGTATAATAAAGCCAAGTAAAGAGAAACGAGAAGCACATGTATATTGAAATGGTAGATGAAACTGGTCAAGTTTCAAAAGAAATGTTGCAACAAACCCAAGAAATTTTGGAATTTGCAGCCCAAAAATTAGGCAAAGAAGACAAGGAAATGGCAGTTACCTTTGTGACCAATGAGCGTAGTCATGAGCTCAATCTGGAGTACCGTGACACAGACCGTCCGACAGATGTTATCAGCCTTGAATATAAGCCAGAGTTGGAAATTGCCTTTGACGAAGAGGATTTACTTGAAAATCCGGAATTGGCAGAGATGATGTCTGAGTTTGATGCCTATATTGGGGAACTGTTCATTTCTATTGATAAGGCTCATGAGCAGGCCGAGGAATACGGTCACAGCTTTGAGCGTGAGATGGGCTTCTTGGCAGTACACGGCTTTTTACATATCAACGGCTATGATCACTATACTCCGGAAGAAGAAGCGGAGATGTTCGGTTTACAAGAAGAAATTTTGACAGCCTATGGACTCACAAGACAATAAACGAAAATGGAAAAATCGTGACCTGATATCCAGTTTAGAATTTGCTCTCACAGGAATTTTTACTGCCATCAAGGAAGAACGCAATATGCGAAAACATGCAGTGACGGCTCTTGTAGTCATTCTTGCAGGTTTTGTTTTTCAGGTGTCACGAATCGAATGGCTCTTTCTCCTATTGAGCATTTTCTTGGTAGTAGCTTTTGAAATTATCAATTCTGCTATTGAAAATGTGGTGGATTTGGCCAGTCACTATCACTTTTCCATGCTGGCTAAAAATGCCAAGGATATGGCGGCTGGCGCGGTATTAGTGGTCTCTCTTTTCGCAGCATTAACAGGCGCATTGATTTTTCTCCCACGAATCTGGGATTTATTATTTTAAATAGCAAGAGGAAATTATGACTTTTAAATCAGGCTTTGTAGCCATTTTAGGACGTCCCAATGTTGGGAAGTCAACTTTTTTAAATCATGTCATGGGGCAAAAGATTGCCATCATGAGTGACAAGGCGCAGACAACGCGCAACAAAATCATGGGAATTTACACGACTGATAAGGAACAAATCGTCTTTATCGACACACCAGGGATTCACAAACCTAAAACAGCTCTCGGAGATTTCATGGTTGAGTCTGCCTACAGTACCCTTCGCGAAGTGGATACCGTTCTTTTCATGGTGCCTGCTGATGAAGCGCGTGGTAAGGGGGACGATATGATTATCGAGCGTCTCAAGGCTGCTAAGGTTCCTGTTATTCTGGTGGTGAACAAGATTGACAAGGTTCATCCAGACCAGCTTTTGTCTCAGATTGATGATTTTCGTAATCAAATGGACTTTAAGGAAATCGTTCCAATCTCAGCTCTTCAAGGGAATAACGTCTCTCGTCTAGTGGATATTTTGAGTGAAAATCTGGACGAAGGTTTCCAATATTTCCCGTCTGATCAAATCACAGACCATCCAGAACGATTCTTGGTTTCAGAAATGGTTCGCGAGAAAGTTTTGCACCTAACTCGTGAAGAGATTCCGCATTCTGTCGCAGTAGTTGTGGATTCTATGAAACGAGACGAAGAGACAGACAAGGTTCACATCCGTGCAACCATTATGGTCGAGCGTGATAGTCAAAAAGGGATTATCATCGGTAAAGGTGGTGCTATGCTTAAGAAAATCGGTAGCATGGCCCGTCGTGATATTGAACTCATGCTAGGAGACAAAGTCTTTCTAGAAACCTGGGTCAAGGTCAAGAAAAACTGGCGCGATAAAAAGCTAGATTTAGCTGACTTTGGCTATAATGAAAAAGAATACTAAGTAGAGGTGGGCTCATGCCTGCTTCTTGTTTTTACAGAAGGAGGACTTATGCCTGAATTACCAGAGGTTGAAACCGTTCGTCGTGGCTTAGAAAAATTGATTTTGGGTAAGAAGATTTCGAGTATAGAAATTCGCTATCCCAAGATGATTAAGACAGATTTGGACGAGTTTCGAAAGGAAGTGCCTGGTCAAGTTGTTGAGTCAATGGGACGTCGTGGCAAGTATTTGCTTTTCTACCTGACAGACAAGGTCTTGATTTCCCATCTGCGGATGGAGGGCAAGTATTTTTATTATCCAGATCAAGTGCCAGAACGCAAGCATGCCCATGTTTTCTTTCAGTTTGAGGATGGTGGCACGCTTGTTTATGAGGATGTTCGCAAGTTTGGTACTATGGAACTGTTTGCGCCAGACCTTTTGGAAGCCTACTTTATTTCTAAGAAACTAGGTCCTGAGCCAAGCGAACAAGACTTTGATTTACAGGTCTTTCAAGCTGCCCTAGCCAAGTCTAAAAAGCCTATCAAATCCCATCTCCTAGACCAGACCTTGGTAGCTGGCCTTGGCAATATCTATGTGGATGAGGTTCTCTGGCGAGCTCAGGTTCATCCAGCTAGACCTTCCCAGACTTTGACAGCAGCAGAAGCGACTGCCATTCATGACCAGACCATTGCTGTTTTGGGCCAGGCCGTTGAAAAAGGTGGCTCTACCATTCGGACCTATACCAATGCCTTTGGGGAAGATGGAACCATGCAGGATTTTCATCAGGTCTATGATAAGACTGGTCAAGAATGTGTACGCTGTGGTACCATCATTGAGAAAATCCAACTAGGCGGACGAGGCACCCACTTTTGTCCAAACTGTCAAAGGAGGGACTGATGGGAAAAATTATTGGAATCACAGGAGGAATTGCCTCTGGTAAGTCAACTGTGACAAATTTTCTAAGACAGCAAGGTTTTCAAGTGGTGGATGCCGATGCAGTCGTCCACCAACTACAGAAACCTGGCGGTCGTCTGTTTCAGGCTCTAGTCCAGCATTTTGGGCAAGAAATCATCCTTGAAAATGGAGAACTCAATCGCCCTCTCCTAGCTAGTCTCATCTTTTCAAATCCTGGTGAACGAGAATGGTCTAAGCAAATCCAAGGAGAGATTATCCGTGAGGAACTAGCTACATTAAGAGAGCAATTGGCTCAGACAGAAGAGATTTTCTTCATGGATATTCCCCTACTTTTTGAGCAGGACTATGTCTCTTGGTTTGATGAGACTTGGTTGATCTATGTGGACCGAGATGTCCAAGTAGAACGTTTAATGAAAAGAGACAACTTGTCCAAAGATGAAGCCGAGTCTCGTCTGGCAGCCCAGTGGCCTTTAGAGAAAAAGAAAGATTTGGCCAGCCAAATTCTTGATAATAATGGGAATCAGGACCAGGTTCTTACTCAGGTGTTCTCCCTGCTTAAGGGAGGTAAGCAAGATGACAGAGATTAACTGGAAGGATAATCTGCGCATTGCCTGGTTTGGTAATTTTCTGACAGGAGCCAGTATTTCTTTGGTAGTGCCCTTTATGCCCATCTTTGTGGAAAATTTAGGTGTAGGGAGTGATCAAGCTGCTTTTTACGCAGGTTTAGCTATTTCTGTCTCTGCCATTTCTGCAGCACTTTTCTCTCCTATCTGGGGTATCCTTGCTGACAAATACGGTCGAAAACCCATGATGATTCGAGCTGGGCTTGCCATGACCATTACTATGGGAGGCTTATCCTTTGTCCCAAATATCTATTGGCTAATCTTTCTTCGTTTACTGAATGGTGTATTTGCGGGTTTTGTTCCCAATGCAACAGCTCTGATAGCCAGTCAGGTTCCCAAGGAGAAATCAGGCTCTGCCTTAGGTACTTTGTCTACAGGCGTAGTTGCAGGTACTCTAACGGGTCCCTTTATCGGTGGCTTTATTGCAGAATTATTTGGCATTCGTACTGTCTTTTTACTGGTTGGTAGCTTTCTATTTTTAGCTGCTGTTTTGACTATTTGCTTTATCAAGGAAGATTTTCAACCAGTAGCCAAGGAAAAGGTCATCCCAACCAAGGAATTATTTACATCAGTTAAATATCCCTATCTTTTGGTCAACCTCTTTCTGACCAGTTTTGTCATCCAATTTTCAGCTCAATCGATTGGCCCTATTTTGGCTCTTTATGTACGCGACTTAGGGCAGACAGAGAATCTTCTTTTTGTCTCTGGTTTGATTGTATCCAGTATGGGCTTTTCCAGTATGATGAGTGCAGGAGTCATGGGCAAGCTAGGTGACAAGGTGGGCAACCATCGCCTCTTAGTTGTCGCCCAGTTTTATTCAGTCATCATCTATCTCCTCTGTGCCAATGCCTCTAGCCCTCTTCAACTAGGACTTTATCGTTTCCTCTTTGGATTGGGAACCGGTGCCTTGATTCCCGGAGTCAATGCCCTTCTCAGCAAGATGACTCCCAAAGCCGGTATTTCAAGGGTCTTTGCCTTCAATCAGGTATTCTTTTATCTGGGAGGTGTCGTTGGGCCTATGGCAGGTTCTGCAGTAGCAGGTCAATTTGGCTACCATGCTGTCTTTTATGCGACAAGCCTTTGTGTTGCCTTTAGTTGTCTCTTTAACCTGCTTCAATTTCGAACATTATTAAAAGTAAAGGAAATCTAGTGCGAGTAAAAATCAATCTCAAATGCTCCTCTTGTGGCAGTATCAATTACCTAACCAGTAAAAATTCAAAAACCCATCCAGACAAGATTGAGGTTTTAAAGTATTGTCCCAAGGAAAGAAAAGTAACCCTACATCTTGAATCTAAGTAGATTTTATGGTAAAATAATAGGGATTTTAAGGAGTTTGATATGTATAACCTATTATTAACCATTTTATTAGTATTATCTGTTGTGATTGTGATTGCGATTTTCATGCAACCAACCAAAAACCAATCCAGCAATGTATTTGATGCCAGCTCAGGTGATTTGTTTGAACGCAGTAAAGCACGCGGTTTTGAAGCTGTAATGCAGCGTTTGACAGGGATTTTAGTCTTTTTCTGGCTAGCCATTGCCTTAGCATTGACGGTATTATCAAGTAGATAAGAAAATAATGGGCAGGACTAGGTCTTTGCCTATTTTTATTTCTAAATGATATTTGAGAAGGTTTTACAGTAAAAGAAAATTAAAAAATCTAGAAAGAAAATATGAAAGACAGAATAAAAGAATATTTACAAGATAAGGGAAAGGTAACTGTCAATGACTTGGCTCAGGCTTTGGGAAAAGACGGTTCCAAGGATTTTCGTGAGTTGATTAAAACCTTGTCCTTAATGGAAAGAAAGCACCAGATACGCTTTGAAGAAGATGGAAGTCTGACCTTGGAAGTCAAGAAAAAACATGAGATTACTCTCAAGGGGATTTTTCATGCTCATAAAAATGGCTTTGGCTTTGTTAGTCTGGAAGGCGAGGAGGACGACCTTTTTGTAGGAAAAAACGATGTCAACTATGCTATTGATGGTGATACCGTTGAGGTCGTCATCAAGAAAGTCGCTGACCGCAATAAGGGAACAGCAGCGGAAGCAAAAATTATCGATATCTTAGAACACAGTCTGACAACCGTAGTCGGTCAAATCGTTCTGGATCAGGAAAAGCCTAAGTATGCTGGCTACATCCGTTCGAAAAACCAGAAAATCAGCCAACCCATCTATGTTAAGAAACCAGCCCTTAAACTCGAGGGAACCGAAGTTCTCAAGGTCTTTATCGATAAATACCCAAGCAAGAAACACGATTTCTTTGTCGCGAGTGTTCTAGATGTGGTGGGGTATTCAACGGATGTCGGAATTGATGTTCTTGAGGTTTTGGAGTCTATGGACATTGTATCCGAGTTTCCAGAAGCTGTTATCAAGGAAGCAGAAAGTGTGCCTGATGCTCCGTCTCAAAAGGATATGGAAGGCCGTCTGGATTTGAGAGATGAGATTACCTTTACCATTGACGGTGCGGATGCCAAGGATTTGGACGATGCCGTGCATATCAAAGCATTGAAAAATGGAAATCTGGAGCTTGGAGTTCACATAGCAGATGTTTCCTACTATGTGACTGAGGGTTCGGCTCTTGATAAGGAAGCCCTTAATCGCGCGACTTCTGTCTATGTGACAGACCGTGTGGTCCCAATGCTTCCAGAACGACTGTCAAATGGTATCTGCTCCCTCAATCCTCAAGTTGACCGCCTGACCCAGTCTGCCATTATGGAGATTGATAAACATGGTCGTGTGGTCAACTATACCATTACACAAACAGTTATCAAGACCAGTTTCCGTATGACTTATAGCGATGTCAATGATATCCTAGCTGGCGACGAGGAAAAGCGACAAGAATATCAGAAAATTGTTCTTAGTATCGAACTCATGGCCAAACTTCATGAAACTTTAGAAAACATGCGTGTGAAACGTGGAGCCCTCAATTTCGATACCAATGAAGCCAAGATTTTAGTGGATAAACAAGGTAAGCCTGTTGATATCGTTCTTCGTCAGCGTGGTGTTGCCGAGCGGATGATTGAGTCTTTTATGTTGATGGCCAACGAAACAGTTGCCGAGCATTTCAGCAAGTTGGATTTGCCTTTTATCTATCGGATTCACGAGGAGCCTAAGGCTGAAAAGGTTCAGAAGTTTATTGATTATGCTTCGAGTTTTGGCTTGCGCATTTATGGGACTGCCAGTGAGATTAGCCAGGAGGCTCTCCAAGACATCATGCGTGCTGTTGAGGGAGAACCTTATGCAGATGTCTTGTCCATGATGCTTCTTCGATCCATGCAGCAGGCTCGCTATTCAGAGCACAATCACGGCCACTATGGATTAGCGGCTGATTATTATACTCACTTTACTAGTCCGATTCGTCGTTATCCGGACCTCCTTGTTCACCGTATGATTCGGGACTACGGCCGTTCTAAGGAAATAGCCGAGCATTTTGAACAAGTAATTCCAGAGATTGCGACCCAGTCTTCCAACCGTGAGCGTCGTGCTATTGAGGCTGAGCGTGAAGTCGAAGCCATGAAAAAGGCTGAGTACATGGAAGAATACGTGGGCGAAGAGTACGATGCGGTTGTGTCTAGCATCGTTAAATTCGGTCTCTTTGTTGAATTGCCAAACACAGTTGAAGGCTTGATTCACATCACTAATCTACCTGAATTTTATCATTTCAATGAGCGGGATTTGACTCTTCGTGGGGAAAAATCGGGGACAACCTTCCGTGTAGGTCAGCAGATTCGCATTCGCGTTGAAAGAGCCGACAAGATGACGGGTGAAATTGACTTTTCTTACATCCCAAGTGAGTTTGATGTGATTGAAAAAGGCTTGAAACAGTCTAATCGTAATGACAGAGGGCGTGGTTCAAATCGTCGTTCAGATAAGAAGGAGGATAAGAGAAAATCAGGACGCTCAAATGATAAGCGCAAGCATTCACAAAAAGACAAGAAGAAAAAAGGAAAGAAACCCTTTTACAAGGAAGTAGCTAAGAAAGGAGCCAAGCATGGCAAAGGGCGAGGGAAAGGTCGTCGCACAAAATAAAAAGGCGCGTCACGACTATACAATCGTAGATACGCTAGAGGCAGGGATGGTCCTGACTGGAACTGAAATCAAGAGTGTACGAGCAGCTCGAATCAATCTCAAGGATGGCTTTGCCCAAGTAAAAAATGGAGAAGTCTGGTTGAGCAATGTTCATATCGCGCCTTACGAAGAGGGCAATATCTGGAACCAAGAACCAGAACGTCGTCGTAAACTCCTGCTCCATAAAAAGCAAATCCAAAAGTTGGAACAAGAGACCAAAGGGACAGGAATGACGCTGGTTCCTCTTAAAGTCTATATCAAAGATGGTTATGCCAAGCTCCTTTTAGGTTTAGCTAAAGGGAAGCATGACTATGATAAGCGGGAGTCAATCAAACGTCGTGAGCAAAACCGCGACATTGCGCGCGTGATGAAAGCTGTTAATCAGCGATAAAAAGAGGAATGAAGATGGAAAAACTAGTTGCCTATAAACGCATGCCTTTGTGGAATAAACAAACTATGCCTGAAGCTGTTCAGCAGAAACACAATACCAAGGTTGGGACTTGGGGCAAGATTACTGTTTTAAAAGGAACTCTCAAGTTTATTGAATTGACAGAGGATGGTGAGGTTCTAGCTGAACATCTCTTTGAAGCAGGGGCTGACAATCCAATGGCACAACCACAAGCTTGGCACCGAGTGGAGGCTGTAACAGACGATGTAGAATGGTATTTGGAATTTTATTGTAAACCTGAGGATTATTTCCCTAAGAAATACAAGACCAATCCTGTTCATTCAGAGGTCCTAGAGGCTATGCAGACAGTAAAACCAGGGAAAGCTTTGGATTTGGGCTGTGGTCAGGGCCGTAACTCTCTCTTTCTAGCCCAGCAAAGTTTTGATGTGACAGCTGTGGATCAAAATGAACTGGCCCTTGAAATCTTGCAAAGTATTGTGGAGCAGGAAGACCTGGATATGCCTGTTGGTCTTTACGATATCAATTCAGCTAGCATTGGGCAAGCGTATGATTTCATCGTATCGACAGTTGTTTTGATGTTTTTACAAGCAGACTGCATTCCTGCAATTATCAAAAATATGCAGGAGCATACCACGGTCGGTGGTTATAATCTTATCGTTTGTGCCATGGACACGGAGGATTATCCTTGTTCAGTGAACTTCCCATTTACCTTTAAAGAAGGGGAATTGGCAGACTATTACAAGGACTGGGAATTGGTTAAGTACAATGAAAATCCAGGCCATTTACACCGTCGCGATGAAAATGGCAATCGCATTCAACTACGCTTTGCGACCATGCTAGCTAAGAAAATCAAGTAAACATACATGAAGATTAGGAATTTTTCTGATCTTTTTTTCTTTTTTTACGAATAGATAAGATAGAAGAATTGACAAAAATACGCATTATAACTATAATTTTAGATAGAAAGGTGACCATAAATGACAATCACAGGTAAGGAAATGGTAAAATTATACTCAATGAAAATCAAAGAGCAAACTAGGAAGCTGACCGCAGGCTGTACTTGAGTACGTCAAGGAGAAGCTGACGTGGTTTGAATTTGATTTTCGAAGAGTATTAGCTCTTGCAAATGGCTGGATTGAAGTACGTAAGAGAGGAAGTCATTATCATTTTAAGAAAGAAGGGGTTCCCTATCTTGTCACTATTCCAGTTCACGGTAATGAGGATCTAGGAAAAGGTTTAGAGAGAAAAATATTAAAAGATTTGGGATTATAGTTGATTTGGAAATTGTGGAGGTGTATTATGCTAAAATCTTATCCTGCTATTTTTCATAGAGAAGGCACTGGATACTGGGTTGAATTTCCTGAATTTGGAGGCGGGACTGAAGGAGCAACGATTGAACTTGCAATGAAAAATGCTCGGGAAATGCTTGAGAGTGTTTTAGCATCTTATTTTGATGAAGGACTGGCTTTGCCTACTCCTAGTGACATTGCTGAGTTGAAAGCTCCTGATGGATTTGTGACTTTGATTCAGGTCAATCCCTTGCCTTTCGTAAAGAATAATAAGGCGATTCGAAAAAATGTTACGGTTCCAGAGTGGCTAGTCAGACTTGCAGATCGTGAGAAAGTGAACTATTCTGAAGTGTTGACACAAGCTCTTGAAAGTCGCTTGCAACTCTAAAATTATAGAGTGATCAAGATTAGGAAATTTCCTGATCTTTTTTCTTTTTTGCGAATAATATAGAAAAGGAGGGAAATCATGTTTGTTGCGAGAGATGCTAGAGGAGAATTGGTAAATGTGTTAGAGGATAAGCTTGAGAAGCAAGCCTACACTTGCCCAGCTTGTGGAGGCCAGCTCCGTTTGCGTCAAGGACCAAGTGTACGGACGCATTTTGCCCATAAATCCTTAAAAGACTGTGATTTTTCCTTTGAAAATGAAAGTCCAGAACACCTGGCCAATAAGGAATCCCTCTATCACTGGTTGAAAAAAGAGGCAGAGGTGCAATTAGAATACCCTCTTCCAGAGCTTAAACAGATTGCGGATGTATTTGTAAATGTCAATCTAGCTCTAGAAGTTCAGTGTAGTTCCTTGCCTCAGAAAGTCCTTAAAGAGCGAAGTGAGGGCTATCGTAGTCATGGTTACCAAGTACTGTGGTTGCTTGGGGAAAAACTTTGGCTCAAGGATCGTTTGACTCGTCTGCAACAAGGTTTTCTCTATTTCAGTCAAAACAGGGGCTTTTATGTTTGGGAATTAGACAAGGAGAAACAGGTTTTAAGGCTTAAATATCTCATTCACCAAGATCTCCGAGGTAAACTCCATTATCAGATTAAGGAATTTCCCTATGGTCACGGTAGTCTACTGGAGATATTACGTCTTCCCTATAAGAAACAAAAAATATCTCATTTTACAGTTTTTCAAGATAAGGACATCTGTCGCTATATCCGGCAACAACTTTATTATCAAAATCCCATTTGGATGAAAGAACAAGCAGAAGCCTATCAAAAGGGAGAAAATGTCCTGAATTATGGGCTGAAAGAATGGTATCCACAAATTCGACCACTAGTAGGTGATTTTTGCCAAATTGAGCAAGATTTGACCAGCTATTATCAGTATTTTCAAACCTATTACCAAGAAAATCCTCAAAATGATTGGCAAAAGCTCTATCCACCAGCCTTTTATCAGCAATATTTCTTAAAAAATATGGTAAAATAGAAAGGATGGAGGAATCTAATGGTATTACAAAGAAATGAAATAAATGAAAAAGATACATGGGATCTATCAACGATTTACCCAACTGACTATGCTTGGGAAGAAGCCTTAAAAGATTTAACAGAACAATTGGAGACAGTAGCCCAGTATGAAGGTCATCTCTTGGATAGTGCGGATAGCCTACTCGAAATTACTGAATTTTCTCTTGAAATGGAACGCCAAATGGAGAAGCTTTACGTTTATGCTCATATGAAAAATGACCAAGATACACGTGAAGCCAAGTATCAAGAGTACTATGCCAAGGCAATGACTCTTTACAGCCAGCTGGATCAAGCCTTTTCATTCTATGAGCCTGAATTTATGGAAATTAGTGAAAAGCAGTATGCTGACTTTTTAGAGGCTCAACCAAAATTGCAGGTTTATCAACACTATTTTGACAAGCTTTTGCAAGGCAAGGATCACGTTCTTTCACAACGTGAAGAAGAATTATTGGCTGGCGCTGGAGAAATCTTTGGTTCGGCAAGTGAAACCTTCGCTATCTTGGATAATGCGGATATTGTTTTCCCCTATGTCCTCGACGATGATGGTAAGGAAGTTCAGCTCTCTCATGGAACTTACACACGTTTGATGGAGTCTAAAAATCGTGAGGTTCGTCGTGGTGCTTATCAAGCTCTTTATGCGACTTACGAACAATTCCAACACACCTATGCCAAAACCTTGCAAACCAATGTTAAGGTGCAAAACTACCGTGCCAAAGTTCGCAACTACAAGAGTGCTCGTCATGCAGCCCTAGCGGCCAATTTTGTTCCGGAGAGTGTTTATGACAATTTGGTAGCAGCAGTTCGCAAGCACTTGCCACTCTTGCATCGTTACCTTGAACTTCGTTCAAAAATCTTGGGGATTTCAGACCTCAAGATGTACGATGTCTACACACCACTTTCATCTGTTGAATATAGCTTTACCTACCAAGAAGCTTTGAAAAAGGCAGAAGATGCCTTGGCAGTCTTGGGTGAGGATTACTTGAGCCGTGTTAAACGTGCCTTCAGCGAGCGTTGGATTGATGTTTACGAAAATCAAGGCAAGCGTTCAGGTGCCTACTCTGGCGGTTCTTACGATACCAATGCCTTTATGCTCCTTAACTGGCAGGACAATCTAGACAATCTCTTTACCCTTGTCCATGAGACTGGTCACAGTATGCATTCAAGCTATACTCGTGAAACGCAGCCTTATGTTTACGGAGATTATTCTATCTTCTTGGCTGAGATTGCATCAACTACCAATGAAAATATCTTGACGGAGAAATTATTGGAAGAAGTGGAAGACGACGCAACGCGCTTTGCTATTCTCAATAACTTCCTAGACGGTTTCCGTGGAACAGTTTTCCGCCAAACTCAATTTGCTGAGTTTGAACACGCCATTCACCAAGCGGATCAAAATGGTGAAGTCTTGACAAGCGATTTCTTAAATAAACTCTATGCAGACTTGAACCAAGAGTATTATGGTTTGAGTAAGGAAGACAATCCTGAAATCCAATATGAGTGGGCTCGCATTCCACACTTCTACTATAACTACTATGTATATCAATATTCAACTGGATTTGCAGCAGCCTCAGCCCTGGCTGAAAAGATTGTCCATGGTAGTCAAGAAGACCGTGACCGCTATATCGACTACCTCAAGGCAGGCAAGTCTGACTATCCACTTAATGTCATGAGAAAAGCTGGTGTTGATATGGAGAAGGAAGACTACCTCAACGATGCCTTTGCAGTCTTCGAACGCCGTTTGAATGAGTTTGAAGCCCTTGTTGAAAAATTGGGATTGGCATAAGATGGTTGAATCGTATAGTAAAAATGCTAACCATAACATGCGTCGCCCTGTTGTCAAGGAAGAAATTGTAGACTTGATGCGTCAGCGTCAAAAGCAAGTCACAGGATCTTTGAAAGGATTGGAAGATTTTGCCCGTAAGGAAAATATTCCCATTATCCCCCATGAAACGGTTGCTTATTTCCGTTTTCTTATGGAAACCATGCAACCTAAAAACATTCTGGAAATTGGGACGGCCATCGGTTTTTCAGCTCTCTTGATGGCAGAGCATGCGCCAAATGCTAAGATTACAACCATTGATCGCAATCCAGAAATGATTGGTTTTGCCAAGGAAAATTTTGCTCAATTTGACAGTCGTAAGCAAATCACACTCCTAGAAGGAGATGCGGTAGATGTCTTATCTACCTTGACAGAGTCCTATGATTTCGTCTTTATGGATTCAGCCAAGTCTAAATACATCGTCTTTCTGCCAGAAATCCTCAAACATTTGGAAGTCGGTGGTGTGGTTGTCTTGGATGATATTTTTCAAGGCGGTGATGTTGCCAAGGACATTATAGAAGTCCGTCGAGGTCAGCGAACCATCTATCGAGGACTTCAAAGACTATTTGACGCAACCTTAGACAATCCAGGACTTACCGCAACATTAGTACCTCTGGGAGACGGCATTCTCATGCTTCGTAAAAATGTAGCAGATGTTCAATTGCCTGACAGCGAATGATTTTCAGAAAAATTTAAGAAAATATAGTAAAATAGATAGAGTAACACTTATCTCAAAGGAGTAGACATGAAGAAAAAACTATTGGCAGGTGCCATTACACTATTATCAGTAGCAACTTTAGCAGCTTGTTCGAAAGGTTCAGAAGGGGCAGACCTTATCAGCATGAAAGGGGATGTCATCACAGAACATCAATTTTATGAGCAAGTGAAAAGCAACCCTTCAGCCCAACAAGTCTTGTTGAACATGACCATCCAAAAAGTATTTGAGAAACAATACGGCTCAGAAGTAGATGACAAAGAAGTCAACGATACTATTGCCGAAGAAGAGAAACAATATGGTGAGAACTACCAACGTGTCTTATCGCAAGCAGGAATGACTCTTGAAACACGTAAAGCTCAAATTCGTACAAGTAAATTGGTTGAGTTGGCAGTTAAGAAAGCAGCAGAAGCTGAATTGACAGATGATGCTTACAAGAAGGCTTATGACGAGTACACTCCAGATGTAACGGCTCAAATCATCCGTTTGGACAATGAAGACAAAGCTAAAGAAATTCTTGAAAAAGCTAAAGCTAGTGATGCAGACTTTGCTCAATTAGCCAAAGATAATTCAACAGATGAGAAAACTAAAGCGAATGGTGGAGAAATCACTTTTGATTCTGCTTCAACAGAAGTACCAGAACAAGTTAAAAAAGCTGCTTTTGCTTTAGACGTGAATGGGGTTTCTGATGTGATTAGCGTTACTGGAACACAAGCCTACAGCAGTCAATATTACATTGTTAAACTGATTAAGAAAACAGAAAAATCATCTAATATTGATGACTACAAAGAAAAATTAAAAACTGTTATCTTGACTCAAAAACAAAATGATTCAACATTTGTTCAAAGCATTATCGGAAAAGAATTGCAAGCAGCCAATATCAAGGTTAAGGACCAAGCCTTCCAAAATATCTTTACCCAATATATCGGTGGTGGAGATTCAAGCTCAAGCAGTAGTACATCAAACGAATAGTCCAAATCAATGAGTCAGGCAAAAACTCGACTTCAGGAAAAAATAAAGTAAATTTTCCCACAATAAAACGCATAGTACAAGGTTTTCAATACCTGATATTATGCGTTTTTTGATTTTCAAGACTTTTTGACCAGCCTCATTTTTTTAACTTGCTACTCAGTGAAAAGCAAAGATTAAACTAGGAAGCTAGCTGTAGGCTTCTCAAAGAACAGCTTTGAGGTTGCAGATAAGACTTATGAGGTCACCAACATATATAATGTGAAGCTGACGTGGTTTGAATAGATTTTAGAAGAGTATGAGTCTGGAAGTTTTAATGGATAATGCAAGATTCCATAGAATGGGTAAGCTAGAGTTCTTATGTGAAGAGTTTGGGCATAAACTTTTACCTCTTCCTCCCTACTCATCTTATACTCAATGAAAATTAAAGAGCAAACTAGGAAACTAGCCGCAGGTTGTACTTGAGTACGGCAAGGCGACGTTGACGCGGTTTGAAGAGATTTTCGAAGAGTATTAGTATAGAAAAGTGAATCTGAAATAGTACATCACTGCTTCTAAAACAACATTCTTATAAATTGATTTAAATTCTCAAATCACATTATTCAGTTCTTATTTCATTTTGCTCTACAATCCTGTTGAGAAGACACGTGTTCATATTAAAAAGGTATTGGCAAATTGCAATACCTTTTTACGAGGCTCTTTTGTCTTATTTTTGTTTCAACTGACTATATCTCCTATGGTTCTAGTTCAGAAGGCTAGGCTATAATTATGATTGATAAGAAATATCATTCCAAGTATCGAGAGTGAATGTTTCAAAATCATGGGTTTCTAGAATGGTCAGGCTGGCATTTGCTAGACCGCCATCTTTACGAAGAAGTGGTTCTTTATAACCTAGAAGAGTACGAAGACTGGCAGTAAGATTAGCACCGTGACCGACAATTAGAATACGCTCAGCTGGACTATCTTTTAATGATTTGATAAATTGGATAGTTCGTTGTGTTGTGCTATAGAGGGATTCGGCTCCAAACATTTGAGTGTCAAATTGAGCAAGATTAGATCGGAAAGCTTTGATTTGTTGCGGGTAAATAGATTCCAAGGTTGCAATTTTCAAACCTTCCAACTTCCCCAGCTGCCATTCACGGAGATTAGGGACACTTTTTAAAGGACAGGGCGTCTTGAGTTGACTTTGGATAATCTCAGCAGATTTGACCGCTCGAGGTAAATCACTTGAATAAATCTGATCAAAAGGAATTTCCTTGAGATATTGGCCAAGTTGTTTTAGGGTGTCAATGGATTCAGGAAGAAGGGGAGAATCTCCACTAGCACCTTGAAAGCGTCCTTCTTGGTTCCAGAGGGTACGACCGTGGCGGACAAAGTAGAGTTTCATTACTTGCTGTCCTCCAAAATATCTACAAAGTCTGCCTTTACAAAGCTAGCCAAGTCTTGGGGAGCAACGATAATGCTGTGTCCGACTTCGCCTGCAGAGACAATCATTTGATCCAAACCTAGAGCAATTTTATCGATAAAAATGGGATAATTGTGTTTCTGACGAATTCCGACAGGATTATTAGCTCCATGAATGTAACCAGTTGTTTTTTCCAAGTCCTTTTGTGGAATCATGCTCACTTTTTTATTGCCAGAAATTTTGGCTAGTTTCTTTTCAGACAAGTGTTGGGTGATAGGGACAATTCCGATAATCGGTCCTGTCTTGTCTCCCAAAAGAGCCAAGGTTTTGAAAATCTGATCTCGTTCATAACCTTGAGGAAGCTCTCCTTCCAGGGCATTGATTTGAATCCCTTGATGTAGGATACCTGCTTTAGATAGGATTTGTTCCACCAATGTTTTTTTGATTTTAACTTTTTTTGCCATTATTTATACTTATCCTCCAATTGGCTCATCCAAATACCAAGCCAGATTCCCAGTGCAAAGAAGAAGGCGATGATGACATATCCAACAAGAGAAAGTCCTGTGTATTGGATACTCTCAGCGTTTCCTACATTTGGAATCAAGATCAAAAGGGTGCTTGATAGGACGATACCGATGATGAAATGATAGACTCGTGAGTGGTGGTTATTTAAGGCATAATCCATCAATTTTGAAAAAACGATGAGAGTTGCACCTGCCCCAATTCCAATCGGAAAGAAGGTTCCCAAGAGGTCAAAGGTTTTAAAACCAGTCAACATAGGAGCATAGAGGCCCAAAATCAAAAGTAGATTTGATGGACTGAGGCCAGGAACCAATACGCCAAGAGCCAGCAGTGCACCTGCTAGGACGAAATTAAGAAAGCTAGCACTTAAGGTTCCAACGACAAAATTTAAGGCATAGAGTCCTAAACCAGAAATGATAAAGGTTATCCAGAACCAAGCTAAATCAATCTTGTCTCGGTCAGATTCTCGAGTTGATTCCTTGAGTAGGCTAGGAACAGTACCAATGATAGCCCCCGCAAAGCTCCATAAGACAAAGACCTGATAATTTTCAAGCAGGTATTCAATCGGATAAGAAAATAGGCCAATTCCCAGAAGCATACCGATGGCAACTGGAATAAAGTATAAAACATTTTCTTTAAAGTCTTTAAAAGGATGAGCCAGAAAGCCAATCATTCGTTCGTAAATGCCTAAGATTGCTGCTAGAACCCCTCCGGAAATTCCCGGTAGAATAAATCCAAGAGCAATCACAATCCCTTTAATAATACGTGCTAACCATGAGAGCATATAGTTCCTCCAACTATTTCTATTTCAAAAAATCCTTACTATATTGTATCACAATCAAACACAAAAAGAAAAAGCAAATGCTAAACAAATGCTTTTAAGGTTTTAAAAAGAGTTTTCGAAAGGTTTCTTCTTTGTTTTTTAAGGGAGAGATGACGTTGATATCCAAATCGTGGTCAAAGCCGGCAATTTTTCCTTTAGATGTGTATTGGTGGATGTCATAATCTAAATCAGTTTTAGGACTGCTCTCCAAAAATCCTGAGTTAGAGCCGTAGGACGGAATCCAAACAGAGGTAAACTTGCCTGTATCAATACTATGTTCTTCCATGAAATAGACCCCAACGTAGATTCCGATGTTTTTAGCACCTAGTGATGCTAGTTTTGCTCGAAAGGCTTCAACACCCTCGTTCATATTGGACATGGTTTTGTCTTCTACGTCTAGCCAATAGTAACTAGGGCTGTAAGGAGAGGCTGCATTGTAGAAAACCTCAGCGGCCTTTTCCATTTCTTGGACACTTTTTCCAGCGACATAAGCGTAGACAGCAACTGGGACATTCCGTTTTTGAAGTTCAGTGATATGACTCTTATAGGCCTTGTCTATTCCATTGATAAAGGAAGCATCATTTTCTTTTGTCGTTTGAGCACCGCTGTGAACACGAACAATAGCGCCTGAAATATTTTGTGAGAGGGCGTCATAGTTGATTTCCTCAGGACGCTGCCAGCCAGAGAGGTCAATAATCGGTTTGTCTAAGTGTTTCAAAGCCTGTGCTTCAATCTGCGCTATGTTGGATTTTGTTTTAAAGGATTGGTTGTCATTAAGTGGGCGATTGATGATTAAAATGAACATCATAATCCCAAAAAAACTAAATAAAATAAGCGGATGAATTTGTTTTCTCATATCTTATAATTTTACCCTAAAAATCAAAAAAAATCAAAAAAATGGGTTAAGGAAAGGACTTTGGAGCATTTTTTCATTCAAGGGCGCGGAATGATTTGAAATATGGTATAATAAAAGGGAATTTCTACAGAAAAGAGAAGATTATGTCAAATTTTGCCATTATTTTAGCAGCGGGTAAAGGGACTCGCATGAAATCTGATTTGCCAAAAGTTTTGCACAAGGTTGCGGGTATTTCTATGCTGGAACATGTTTTCCGTAGTGTGGGAGCTATCCAACCTGAAAAGACAGTAACAGTTGTTGGACACAAGGCAGAATTGGTTGAGGAGGTCTTGGCTGGACAGACAGAATTTGTGACTCAATCTGAACAGTTGGGTACTGGGCATGCGGTTATGATGACAGAGCCTATCTTAGAAGGTTTGTCCGGTCACACCTTGGTCATCGCAGGAGATACTCCTTTAATCACAGGTGAAAGCTTGAAAAACTTGATTGATTTCCACATCAATCATAAAAATGTGGCTACTATCTTGACTGCTGAGACGGATAATCCTTTTGGCTATGGACGAATTGTACGTAATGACAATGCTGAAGTTCTTCGCATTGTTGAGCAGAAGGATGCTACAGATTTTGAAAAGCAAATCAAGGAAATCAACACTGGAACTTATGTTTTTGACAACGAGCGTTTATTTGAGGCTTTGAAAAATATCAATACCAATAATGCTCAAGGCGAATACTATATTACAGATGTCATTGGCATTTTCCGTGAAGCTGGTGAAAAAGTCGGTGCTTATACTTTGAAAGATTTTGATGAAAGTCTTGGGGTAAACGACCGTGTGGCTCTTGCGACTGCTGAGTCAGTGATGCGTCGTCGCATCAATCATCAGCACATGGTTAATGGCGTTAGCTTTGTTAATCCAGAAGCAACTTATATCGATATTGATGTTGAGATTGCTCCTGAAGTTCAACTCGAAGCCAATGTTACCTTGAAAGGGCAAACGAAAATTGGTTCTGAGACTGTTTTGACAAACGGTACTTATGTAGTGGATAGCACTATCGGAGCAGGAGCTGTCATTACTAACTCTATGATTGAGGAAAGCAGTGTTGCAGACGGAGTGACTGTCGGACCTTACGCCCACATTCGTCCAGGTTCAAGTCTGGGTGCCCAAGTTCATATTGGAAACTTTGTTGAGGTGAAAGGTTCTTCTATCGGTGAGAATACTAAGGCTGGTCATTTGACTTATATCGGAAACTGTGAAGTGGGTAGCCACGTTAATTTTGGTGCAGGAACTATTACAGTCAACTATGATGGCAAAAACAAATACAAGACAGTTATTGGCAACAATGTCTTTGTGGGTTCAAATTCAACCATTATTGCGCCAGTAGAACTTGGTGACAATTCCCTCGTTGGAGCTGGTTCAACTATTACTAAAGACGTGCCAGCGGATGCCATTGCTATTGGTCGCGGTCGTCAGGTCAACAAAGACGAATATGCAACTCGCCTTCCTCATCATCCTAAGAATCAGTAGGAGTCTGTCATGGAATTTGAAGAAAAAACGCTTAGCCGAAAAGAAATCTATCAAGGACCAATATTTAAACTGGTCCAAGATCAGGTTGAATTACCAGAAGGCAAGGGAACTGCCCAACGAGATTTGATTTTCCACAATGGAGCTGTCTGTGTTTTAGCAGTAACGGATGAGCAAAAACTCATCTTGGTCAAGCAGTACCGCAAGGCCATCGAGGCTGTCTCTTACGAAATTCCAGCCGGAAAATTGGAAGTAGGAGAAAATACAGACCCTGTTGCAGCAGCTCTGCGTGAATTAGAGGAAGAAACAGCTTATACAGGAAAATTAGAACTCTTGTACGATTTTTACTCAGCCATTGGCTTTTGTAATGAAAAGTTAAAACTATACCTAGCAAGCGATTTGACAAAAGTGGAAAATCCGCGTCCGCAGGATGAGGATGAAACCTTAGAAGTCCTTGAAGTGAGCTTAGAAGAAGCCAAGGAATTGATCCAATCAGATCATATCTGTGATGCCAAGACAATTATGGCTGTACAGTATTGGGAATTGCACAAAAAATAGAGGAGGTCAGTATGGGTAAACCTTTATTAACGGATGAAATGATTGAAAGAGCTAATAGAGGCGAAAAAATTTCAGGTCCTCCTTTGCTAGATGATAATGAGGAGACTAAGATTTTACCAACCTCTTCTTCCCGTTTTGGTTATGCCAATCCTAAGGATCATGGTTTTAGCCAGGAAACCTTGAAGATTCAGGTCGAACCGTCTATTCATAAAAGCCGTCGCATTGAAAATACCAAGAGAAATGTCTTCAATTCTAAGTTAAATAAGATTTTATTTGCAGTCATCTTTCTCTTGATTTTGCTTGTCTTAGCAATGAAACTGTTGTAATAGAAAAGGAATTGAAATGAAAATAGGAATTATTGCGGCTATGCCAGAAGAACTGGCTTATCTGGTCCAGCATTTAGACAATGCCCAGGAGCAAGTTGTTTTGGGGAATACCTATCATACAGGAACCATTGCCTCGCATGAAGTCGTTCTTGTAGAAAGTGGTATTGGTAAGGTCATGTCTGCTATGAGTGTGGCGGTTTTGGCTGATCATTTCCAAGTGGATGCTCTTATCAATACAGGATCAGCTGGGGCGGTCGCAGAAGGTATTGCTGTTGGTGATGTTGTGATTGCTGACAAGTTAGCCTATCATGATGTGGATGTCACAGCTTTTGGCTATGCTTATGGACAAATGGCGCAACAACCGCTTTATTTCGAATCAGATAAAACCTTTGTTGCTAAAATTCAAGAGAGTCTATCTCAATTGGACCAGAACTGGCATCTTGGTTTGATTGCTACAGGAGATAGTTTTGTTGCAGGAAATGACAAGATAGAAGCGATTAAGTCCCATTTCCCAGAAGTTTTAGCTGTTGAGATGGAGGGGGCAGCGATTGCTCAGGCAGCGCATGCCCTTAATCTTCCAGTCTTAGTCATCCGAGCTATGAGTGACAATGCCAATCACGAGGCCTCTATCTCATTTGATGAGTTTATTATCGAAGCTGGACGTCGCTCTGCCCAAGTTTTATTAGCCTTTTTGAAGGCCTTAGATTAAGCGAAAATTTGACAGTTTTTCTAGCTTATGATAAGATTTAAGTAAAGAAAAGCTAGAAAACGTTTCAGAGGATATTATGAGTATTGAAATGACCGTCAGTGAGATTGCAG
The DNA here is from genome assembly GCF_900411395.1 of Streptococcus sp. 596553. Classification (GTDB taxonomy): domain Bacteria; phylum Bacillota; class Bacilli; order Lactobacillales; family Streptococcaceae; genus Streptococcus; species Streptococcus mitis_BA. The sequence goes on from NZ_OXCQ01000001.1 coordinate 307,636, forward strand.
AGGTCTTAGGATTATCTCGCCAAGCAATCAATAACCGTGTCAAAGAATTACCAGAAGAAGACACAGATAAAAATGACAAAGGGGTAACAGTCGTTACCAGAAGTGGCTTGATTAAGCTAGAAGAAATCTATAAAAAAACGATTTTTGAAGATGAGCCTGTCAGTGAAGATGTCAAGCAACGTGAACTGATGGAGATTCTGGTTGATGAGAAGAATGCAGAAATTCTTCGTCTCTATGAACAATTAAAAGCCAAGGATCGTCAGTTATCAGAAAAAGATGAGCAGATGCGTATCAAAGACCGTCAGATTGCTGAGAAAGACAAACAACTCGATCAGCAGCAACAATTGACCCTTCAAGCCATGAAGGATCAAGAAAATCTTAAGCTAGAACTGGACCAAGCAAAAGAAGAAGTCCAATCCACTAAGAAAGGCTTTTTTGCTCGTTTATTTGGAGGATAATCAAGGAGCTGTTTAGGTTAAATGCTAACCTGATGGCTTCTTTTATTTCTAATCTAAATAGTATAGTTGCTCAAGTAATACTCAATGAAAATCAAAGAGCAAACTAGGAAGCTAGCCGCAGGCTGCTCAAAGCGCTGCTTTGAGGTTGTAGATAAGACTGACGAAGTCAGCTCAAAACATGTTTTTGAGGTTGCGGATGAAACTGACGAAGTCAGTAACTATATCTACGGCAAGGCGACGCTGACGTGGTTTGAAGAGATTTTCGAATAGTATAAAATAACAGTATAGGAGAGGTATAGAATGGAACGATTAGAAGATTACATTGCTTTTGACTTAGAATTTAATCAGCACGAAGGACAAACACACTTGATTCAAGTATCGGCAGTGCGTTTTAGAGATGGTCAGGAAATCGATGCCTATGATTCCTATGTCCATACCAGTATCCCTCTAAAAAGTTTTATCAATGGTTTGACGGGGATTACAGCTGAGACATTAAAAGATGCTCCCCCAGTGGAGGAAGTTATCAAAGAATTTCAAGAGTTTGTGGGTTCTTTGCCGATGGTTGGATACAATGCTGCTAAAAGTGATTTGCCTATTCTAGCAGAGCATGATTTAGATTATAGCCAGCAGTATAAGGTGGATTTGTATGATGAAGCTTTTGAACGCCGTAGTTCGGATTTACATGGTATTGCCAATCTCAAATTGCAAACTGTTGCCTCGTTTCTTGGATTTCAAGGTCAGTCCCATAATAGTTTAGAGGATGCTCGGATGACGGCGCGTGTGTATGAGTCCTTCCTAGAATCAGATCAAGCCAGAGAATTGTTAGAGACGGAAAGCAGCTTATCAAACAATCCTTTTGGTGGCTTGGACTTGTCTCAATTATTTGACTAGGAGTGCCTATGAAACCTGAAAAACCTAAAAAATTGGGTTTTAAACAGATTTACCTCAATCTTGATAAAATCCTCTTTCTCTTTTTCTTAATTTTTATGATAGTGGAGTATTTGTGGGTACCATTCAATTCATGGTTGGCTAGCTTCTTATTAGATCAGACAGGTTATCTTTTTATTTCCTATAACAATGTCTTAGCCATCCTCACTCATTCTCCATTGATTAGTCTAGCTTTTTTAGCCTTGATTGTCATTAACCTTCTGGTTGCTTATTTTCAAATAGGACTCCTCTTTATTGGTGCTCGTCATCTTCTCTATCATGAAAAGCGAAGGCTAATTGAGTATATCCGCAAGGTTTTCCATGAAAGTTTTGGATTTATGAAAAAGCTAACTTGCGCTAAAGCCTTGTTTATCTTCTTCTATATAGCTATGCTTTTTCCTTTTATACGGAAAATGCTGAAGATTTATTATCTCAATAAAATCGTTATTCCAGAGTTTATCCAAGATTATTTAGAAGATAAATATTGGATGTGGTGGCTGAGCATCCTACTTCTATCTCTTATCTTTCTCTATGTCTCTGTCAGATTGATGTTTGCCCTTCCGAAGATTGTATATGATCAGCTGACTGTTCGAGAAGCAGTGATGTTTAGCTTGGAGAAAACCAAGAAAAGAGTTGCTTTTTATGCTTGGAATTTATTTTATATCTTGCTAAAGGCAAATTTATTATTTTATCTTCCTTTGCTTCCTTTGTTATTGGCTCAAACTTTGGTAGATGACATCACTCAGAGAGAGTCTCTGATTCTTGGTATTTTGAATTTTGTCGTGATTAAAAATCTTTATTATATGGCTCTGACTTACTTTTTGGTTAAATTTGTTTCGTTTTTGACAGGAAAGGAGCTGGATATGCTTCCTCGGAGAGAAAAAGATCACATCATGCGATGGGGAGTCATGACTTGTGCCAGTCTTTTCTTTGCCTTAGAAGGTTATATTTATCTGGAGGCTCCCATGGTTCATCTACCTCAGCTTATTTCTCACCGAGGGGTTTCTAATGCAAATGGGATTCAAAATACAGTAGAGTCCTTGGAAACTACAGCACAACTCAAACCAGACTTGGTGGAGACGGATGTGCAGGAAACAAAAGATGGGCAGTTTGTCATGATGCATGATGCTAACTTGAAAAATCTAGCAGGTATCAATAAAAGTCCTCAAGACTTAAACTTGGAGGAGCTTAAAGGGATTGATATTTTTGAAAATGGCTACCAGACTAAAATTTCAAGCTTTGAAGATTATCTCAGTCGAGCCAACGAACTTGGTCAAAAATTACTAATTGAAATCAAAACCAGTAAAAAAGATAGTCCAGACATGATGGACCGCTTTTTAGTCCGTTATGCTGCAAAGCTCAAGATTTATGGGCATCAAATCCAGTCTTTAGACTACCATGTTGTTGAAAAAGTAAGACAGTATGATGCCGAACTGCCAGTTTATTTCATCATGCCCTACAATTCTGTCTTTCCTAAAACAAGGGCGACAGGATATACTATGGAGTACTCAACCTTGGATGAATATTTTGTAAGCAAACTATGGACAACGGACCAGAAACTTTATGTCTGGACTGTCAATGATTCAGAAGCTATCAGCAAATCTCTTCACTTAGGAGTAGATGGAGTGATTACAGATGATTTGGAAAAAGTTCAGTGGGAAATAGAAGTAGCCCAAGAAGATCCAGAATATACGGATTTGCTCTTGAAAAAAGCTCTGGAATTCTTTGAATTTTAGTAATAAAAAAGAGGAACAACTATTCCTTCCATGATAGGTAAGTATTCTTGTGAATACTTGCTTTTTTGTGGTTGCAATCCGTTTACGAGAAATGTATGTCTTGTTTTTATTTCAATCAACTTGATAGTAATTTGAGATTGGAATAGTACATTACAACTTCTAAAATAGTACTATAAATTGGGAAGATTCTTTTATTCTCTATATCCATCAGAAAGAATTGATTAAAAATTAGGAGACTTTTAATTTCTTTTCCGAATAAATAGATAGAAGCATCAAATCTAGTAAACCTAGATTAAAAAAATGTGCTATAATGAAAGGAGAAGAAATATGACTGTACGTCATCCGGGCATCAGCCCAACTAACGATTTGGTTGCTAAGAAGATTTTTAGCAACCCAGAAATCACTTGTCAATTTATTCGCGATATGCTGGATTTACCAGCAAAAAATGTGACCATTTTGGAGGGGAGCAACATTCATGTCTTGCCATCTCTGCCCTACTCGGCCCAGGATTTCTATACCAGTATAGATGTTTTGGCGGAGTTAGACAATGGGACCCAAGTAATCATTGAGATTCAAGTTCATCATCAGAATTTTTTCATCAATCGCCTGTGGGCTTATTTGTGCAGTCAGGTCAATCAAAATCTTGAAAAAATCCGTCAACGTGAAGGAGATACTCACCAGAGTTATAAACACATCGCACCAGTATATGCTATCGCAATTGTAGATAGCAATTATTTCTCAGATGACCTGGCTTTTCATAGCTTTAGTATGCGAGAGGATACGACAGGTGAAGTTTTAACCATCACAAATAACGGTCAAGAAAATCATCTGGTCAAGATGGCATTCTTGGAACTAAAAAAATACAGGGAAACCAGCAAAGATAGCATTCGCAAACCATGGTTGGAGTTTTTCGGGAACAAGCCCTTTACCCAAGAACCTGAGCGAGCTATCAGCCAGGCAGACCAACTGCTGGACTACAAGAGCTGGTCCGAGGAGGACAGGAAAATGTTTAGCCAACTACGTATGCGCGAAGAACAGGCATTATTGGCTCAGGACTATGCTTTGGAGCAAGCTGAAGAAAAAGGCTTAGAACGAGGTCGAGCTGAGGGTCTTGAACGAGGTCGTGCAGAGGGTCGTGAACAAGGACGAGAAGAAGGCATTGAAGAGGGATTAAAAGTAGGTTTAGTAAATCTAGTACGTCAAGGTCTTCTAACACCTGAGGTTGCGAGTGAGCAATTAGGCATGACCGTCGCTGAGTTTGAAGCGTTGTTGGCAAGACATGAGTGAGAAATCTGTAAATATTATACGATATGAAAACAATTAAAAAGAATAGCTAAATTTCTTGATGGAAAAGAGATTAGCTATCTTTTTTATTAGGAAAGTTTGAACTTTTCACTTTCTTTTCCGAATAAATAGATAGTAGCAGTGAATCTAGTAAACCTAGATTGAAAAATGTGCTATAATGAAAGGAGAGGAAATATGATTCTCAGACATCCGGGCGTTAGCCCGACCAATGACTTGGTAGCTAAGAAGATTTTTAGCAATCCAGAAATCACTTGTCAATTTATTCGCGATATGTTGGATTTACCAGCCAAAAATGTGACCATTTTGGAGGGAAGTAACATTCATGTCTTGCCTTCCCTGCCCTACTCGGCACAGGATTTCTATACCAGTATAGACGTTTTGGCGGAGTTAGACAATGGGACTCAAGTAATCATTGAGATTCAGGTGCATCATCAGAATTTTTTCATCAATCGCCTGTGGGCTTATCTGTGCAGTCAGGTCAATCAAAATCTTGAAAAAATTCGCCAACGAGAAGGAGATACTCACCAGAGTTACAAACACATTGCACCAGTATACGCAATAGCTATTGTGGATAGCAACTACTTCTCAGATGACTTGGCTTTTCACAGTTTCAGTATGCGAGAGGACACGACAGGTGAGGTTTTAACCATTACCAACAATGATCAGGAAAACCATCTGGTCAAGATGGCATTCTTGGAATTAAAAAAATACAGAGAAACCAGCAAAGACGAGGTTCGCAAGCCGTGGTTGGAGTTTTTCGGGAATAAACCCTTTACCCAGCGCCCCGAGCGAGCCATCAGCCAAGCAGATCAATTGCTAGATTACAAGAGCTGGTCCGAGGAGGATAGGAAAATGTTTAGTCAACTACGTATGCGAGAAGAACAAGCCTTGTTAGCGCAGGACTATGCCTTGGAACAAGCTGAGGAAAAAGGTTTAGAGCGTGGACTTGAACGTGGTCGTGCAGAGGGTCTTGAACAGGGACTGGAGCGTGGGAAAGTCGAAGGAAGTTTGTCCATGCTACTAAATCTAGTCCGTCAAGGTCTTTTGACATCTGAGGTTGCGAGCGAGCAATTGGGCATGACCGTAGCTGAGTTTGAGACATTGTTGTAAAATCAGCACTAACATTCAGGAAAACCATCTGGCCAAGGTGTGCTTTTTGTACTAAAAGACAGGCAAGCGTTTTTGCTTTAGTCTCTTTATCCTTTATCTCTTCTTTGGCTCCTATTTATTTGTAGGAATTTTGGAGAGACTTTGGGTATGATTTTGCTATCGGTCTTTCTCTTTGCTTCTTTCCTATATTTACCTGGGCTTTTACGAGTCTGGCTATGGCTGATTTTTATCATGGTTAGTCTACCTCTGCTACTCGACAAAGCTGGGAGAGCCTACATCAAGTGATTTGGAATAGGAGTTATATCAAATAATATCTCAGGTTTTCTGATTTTTCGGAGAGCCTTTTTTTACTTGCTGAGTCTAGGATAGGTTTTTCTGGCGATAGATAGCAAGACGAACAGCTTTGTTCGAATGTCATATAAATTTAAAATTTCTGAAAATAATAAAAAATATACTAAATTTACAAATAAGGAGCCTCTAAATCCTTTAAAATAAGCAACAAGCATATATATATATATAATTATCAATTTTCTAAAACAAAGTGAGGTTGAGGGAAGGGAAATAAGTTGATATAATTAAGTGTTAGTAAACAATGGGCTTTTTGTCATTTGTTCAAGATGAGAAAAGGTCATGTTTTCCTGTTTTTATTGCGAGTTGATGCCTGTATGAACATGGCTAGAGGAGCAAAGACAGGGTAGAAAGAAAGGAAAAACTATGAAACAGTTTAAAATGAATGAGCGCCAACGCTTTTCTATACGCAAGTTTTCAATCGGAGCAGCCTCAGTCTTGCTAGGGTCTGTCTTTTTTGTAGCTAATCCAGCAACAGAAGTGCAGGCGGCAGAATCAAGTACAGAAGTGGTCGCTCAGGATAGGGATGTCAAGCCTGACAATTCATCTGCCCTAAGCTCATCAGAGACAAGCAGTCAAAATCCAAGCGTAGGACAAGCAAGAACTGAAGCAGAGACTCAAGGAAGAGAGAAAAAAGAGCCGGGAACTCCATCTAAAGATGGTGAAGCAAAAGCTAAGTCAACAGTAGAGAATAAAGGTGACGAAAAAGTTGATGGTGGTGCTAAACTTGTATCTGGTGAATTATCTACTGTGTCCGAGGTAGAAAAAGATAAAAAAGAAGTACAACCAGAGTTGGAAGAAAAATCCTTAACTGACAAAGAAGAAGCTGTGGTAGCAGATAAGACAGAGCAATCTCAAGAAGAAGACGGGTATCAGTTATATGATAAATTGATAGATGCATCTAAAAGATTGAAAGAATCTAATCCTGAGTCTGCAGTAGCTTTTAAAAACTTAGCCGATACTATCAACGAAAAGTTAGGACTTTCAGACGACGGAAAGATTTCTGGAGAACTTGTCGAAAAAGCTCACAAGTTACTGGATGGTAATCAAGTGATGATGTCAAAAAATGATAGTGAGGAAAATTCTGAGGAAAGAGGAGTTCATGTAAGAAAAAGACGGAATATAACAGGATTAACAATTGGGAGATGGAATGCAGTACGTAAACAAATAGAAGTTTCTAATATACTAGTAGTACCAGGTGGAGATAGAGTATTTGGTAATATTTTGAAAATTAGTGCTAAATCAAATCATGAGAAAATTACTAGCATATCTGTAACTGGTCATGAAAACATGGGTTTAAAGGTCGCATCTTCTGTCAATGGGAGTGAAGCATCTTTGACTTTCGACGGAACTACTCCGCGCAGGGGTCAGTATTTATTGAATGTAACAGTAACTACTTCAAGTGGTAGTCAGACGACACAATTTGGATACTATCTCCCTTTTCAGAAGCCGACTATTAATACACCAAATGATAGTACAGATGCAAGTGTCCCGAGCTTAGCAGGTAAAGCTAATGAAAAACCTAATATTGATGTGACAATTCCTTATGTTCCTAAATTACCTAATGGCGCAAAGATGAAAGTATATTTGGTAACCGGAGGTTCGGATATTTCTAATTATGGAGGGAGTCCGGATGGATTAGCTTATCCGGAAGGTTATAATATACTTGCCTCTAAAGATATATCTCCTAATAATGATGGGGATGGTTCTGCACGCAAAATTACTATTACCCAATCTGATTATAAGCCTGGAGTTAATAAGATAGGAACAGATAAATTTAGAGCGCTCACTGTTATCGAAGTAAATAATAACGTAAACGATGGTAATCCACGAGAACGTGGTTCCTGGTTTAGTGATGAAAGAAGAGCGACAGCACCAGTAGTTAAAGAAGCAACACCTGAAAAACCAACAGTTGCCTCTAGCGAAGCGAATGCCAATGTAACGGTAACACCAAGTGCGAATGCAGACCATGTAGAAATTAGCATTGGAAGCGACAAAGTTGTAGCTACGAAATCAGGGTCAAGCTGGAGCCTAACACCAACAAAATCAGGTGTCAGCATTGATGGAGTAAGTGGTATTGTTACAATTTCCCATAATGCGGCTAGTGCAGGAACTCAAGTAAGTGCGACAGCTAAACATGGTAATAGTGAAGTTAGTGCTTCTTCAACACCAGTCAGCTTACCGAAGAAAGAAGCAACACCTGAAAAACCAACAGTTGCCTCTAGCGAAGCGAATGCCAATGTAACGGTAACACCAAGTGCGAATGCAGACCATGTAGAAATTAGCATTGGAAGCGACAAAGTTGTAGCTACGAAATCAGGGTCAAGCTGGAGCCTAACACCAACAAAATCAGGTGTCAGCATTGATGGAGTAAGTGGTATTGTTACAATTTCCCATAATGCGGCTAGTGCAGGAACTCAAGTAAGTGCGACAGCTAAACATGGTAATAGTGAAGTTAGTGCTTCTTCAACACCAGTCAGCTTACCAG
>NZ_OXCQ01000001.1:316105-560414 GCF_900411395.1 Streptococcus sp. 596553
GCATTGATGGAGTAAGTGGTATTGTTACAATTTCCCATAATGCGGCTAGTGCAGGAACTCAAGTAAGTGCGACAGCTAAACATGGTAATAGTGAAGTTAGTGCTTCTTCAACACCAGTCAGCTTACCAGCTAGACGATATTATCCAATTCCTGATTCATATAACGCAACACCTCAACCTTCTACTCCTACTCAGCCAGATCAAGGAGCTACTGAGACTCCAACAGCTCCATCTGAGCCAGCTCCACAACCGTCTCAACCAGCAGCTCCGAGTCAACCTGCAAGTCCTGCTCCAGCTCCAAGTTCAGCTCCGACTCAAGCACCTAGAGCGGTAGCAAGTCCTTCGGCTAGCTCAACGAGCACGCAAGCACCTGCTCCAGCTCCAGCTCCAGAGCAAGTTGACAAGTCTAAACTTCGTGCCTTGACTCAAGAGTTAGACCAACGCTTGAAAGCTTTGGCAACAGTATCTGATCCGAAAATCGATGCAGCCAAAGCTGTCCTCCTAGATGCTCAAAAAGCTCTGGAAGATAGTGCCTTGACAGAGCAAGGTTTGCGTACTGCAGTAGAGTCTGTGAAGGCTGCCTTGGACTCTCTTAAAGATGTGAAAGCAAATGCTAGCGACAGCAAACCTGCACAGGACAAGAAGGATGCCAAACAAGGAACGGAAGATAGTAAGGATTCAGATAAGATGACTGAAACAAACTCAGTTCCAGCAGGAGTGATTGTAGTCAGTCTACTTGCCCTTCTAGGTGTGATTGCCTTCTGGTTGGTTCGCCGTAAGAAAGAGTCAGAAATCCAGCAATTAAGTACGGAATTGACCAAGGTTCTCGGACAGCTAGATGCAGAAAAAGTAGATAAAAAAGTCCTTGCCAAAGCCAAAAAACTTCTCCAAGAAACCCTTGATTTCGTGAAAGAAGAAAATGGCTCAGCAGAGACAGAAGCTAAACTAGTAGAGGAGCTTAAAGCAATCCTTGCCAAACTCAAGTAAAACATAATTTATGAAATGTCAGACCTAAAAGACATTTTCGTTCACAAAAGCAGCGACGAGTAACCCTTGTCGTTGCTTTTTGGCTATTTTGGGGACAAGATCCGCCTTGACTAGCAAAAGAAAAGATTGGTCAATAGTAGCCGATACGATTTTGCGTAGCAGAAAGCATACAAATTAAATTGAATATAGTAAAATAGGATTAGAAATCTTAAGAAAGTTGGTTCTTTATTGGAAACGCTAGTATTTTCAATCTCCGTTTTTTTAGCAGGGGTCTTGTCCTTCTTTTCTCCTTGCATTTTTCCACTTCTGCCAGTTTATGCTGGGATTTTATTGGATGATCAGGAAAGTGCAAAAAGTTTTTCCTTGTTTGGGAGAAAGGTTCTTTGGTCCGGTTTGATTCGAACGCTTTGCTTTATCGCAGGTATTTCTCTCATTTTCTTTATTCTAGGATTTGGTGCTGGTTACTTTGGTCATATTCTCTATGCAAATTGGTTTCGATATGTCATGGGAGCTATTATTATCATTTTGGGTCTTCACCAGATGGAAATTTTTCATTTTAAGAAATTAGAGGTTCAAAAAAGCTTTACTTTTAAGAAATCAGAAGCCAATCGTTATTGGTCAGCATTTTTACTCGGTATTACCTTTAGCTTCGGTTGGACGCCTTGTATTGGTCCAGTTTTGAGTTCGGTTTTAGCGCTTGCGGCTTCTGGTGGAAATGGAGCTTGGCAAGGAGCCATATATACTCTTATTTACACTCTGGGCATGGCCCTTCCTTTCTTGGTCTTAGCCTTAGCTTCAGGAGTAGTGATGCCTTATTTTAGTAAAATCAAGCGTCATATGATGTTACTGAAGAAAATTGGTGGTTTCCTCATTATTTTAATGGGAATTTTGTTAATACTAGGACAAGTAAATGTTCTAGCTGGAATTTTTGAATAAAGGAGAAAAAGATGAAAAAAGTAATGTTTGCTGGCTTAAGCCTCTTGTCATTAGTTGTATTGATGGCCTGTGGTGAGGAAGAGACTAAAAAAACTCAAGCCCCACAACAGCCAAAACAAGAAACGACTGTACAACAAATCGCTGTTGGAAAAGATGCTCCAGATTTTACCTTGCAATCTATGGATGGTAAAGAAGTTAAGTTATCTGATTTCAAGGGTAAAAAAGTCTACTTGAAGTTTTGGGCTTCATGGTGTGGTCCATGTAAGAAAAGTATGCCAGAGTTGATGGAATTAGCTGCAAAACCAGATCGCGATTTCGAAATTCTTAGTGTCATTGCACCAGGAATTCAAGGTGAAAAAACTGTTGAACAATTCCCACAATGGTTCCAAGATCAAGGTTATAAGGATATTCCCGTTCTTTATGATACTAAAGCAACCACCTTCCAAGCTTATCAAATTCGAAGCATTCCTACAGAATACCTGATTGATAGTCAAGGAAAGATTGGGAAGATTCAATTTGGTGCTATCAGCAACGCGGATGCAGAAGTAGCCTTTAAAGAAATGAACTAGAATCGATAAAATCTGATTACAAGATGTAGTCAGATTTTTTTAGAAAATTATTTTATAAATATTCACAAATCCCCTATATTTATGGTAAAATAGAATCATCAGTTTATTTTGGAGTCAAAGATGAATATATTTAGAACAAAGAATGTTAGTTTGGATAAAACGGAGATGCACAGGCATTTGAAGTTATGGGATCTGATTTTGCTGGGTATCGGAGCCATGGTAGGGACAGGTGTCTTTACAATCACAGGTACTGCAGCCGCTACGCTTGCTGGTCCAGCACTAGTGATTTCAATCGTTATTTCTGCCTTGTGTGTGGGATTATCAGCTCTCTTTTTTGCAGAATTTGCTTCACGAGTACCTGCTACAGGTGGTGCCTACAGTTATCTCTATGCTATTTTAGGAGAATTTCCGGCTTGGTTGGCTGGCTGGTTAACCATGATGGAGTTCATGACAGCCATATCTGGTGTGGCTTCGGGTTGGGCAGCTTATTTTAAAGGCTTGCTTTCTCAATACGGGATAGCTCTTCCTCAGGCATTAAATGGTACCTTTAATCCTCAAGCAGGGACATTTGTTGATTTATTGCCTATTCTTGTCTTGGTCTTGGTGACTTCGCTTGTTTTACTAAATGCCAAGGCAGCCTTACGCTTTAATTCGATTCTAGTTATTTTGAAATTTTCCGCTTTAGCTCTCTTTGTTTTAGTAGGAATTTGGAATATTAAACTTGACAACTGGAGTAATTTTGCTCCTTATGGTTTTGGACAAATCTATGGTGCTAGTACTGGTATTATGGCTGGTGCGTCCTTAATGTTCTTTGGATTTTTGGGCTTTGAATCCATCTCTATGGCCGTAGATGAGGTCAAGACTCCTCAAAAAAATATTCCTAGAGGGATTGTCTTATCGCTTTCTATCGTAACCATTCTCTATGCCTTGGTGACCCTTGTTTTGACTGGTGTAGTTCACTATAGTCATTTAAATGTCGATGATGCCGTTGCCTTTGCCCTTCGTAGCATTGGGATTAGTTGGGCAGCTAACTATGTGTCATTAGTGGCTATCCTAACCTTGATTACGGTTTGTATCTCGATGACCTATGCCCTATCGCGTATGATTTACAGTTTAGCACGCGATGGCTTGATGCCTGCTGCCTTTAAAGAACTGACGAAGACTAGCAAGGTACCTAAAAATGCGACTATCTTAACCGGTCTAGCTTCAGCAGTAGCTGCAGGAATGTTTCCATTAGCTAGTATTGCAGCCTTCTTAAATATTTGTACCTTAGCCTACTTGATTATGCTGGCTTATGGTCTGATTCGCCTACGGAAAGAAAAAGGGATGCCCAAAGCGGGCGAATTTAAAACACCATTGGTACCCTTATTACCGATTTTATCAATCATCATTTGTTTGTCCTTTATGTTACAGTATAATATGGAAACTTGGATTGCTTTCCTAGTTGCTTTGTTGATAGGAAGTCTTATTTACTTTACTTATGGTTATAAGCATTCTACCATAGAAGAATAATACTCTTCGAAAATCTCTTCAAACTACGTCAGCTTCGCCTTGCCGTATGTATGGTTACTGACTTCGTCAGTTTCATCTACAACCTCAAAGTCGTGCTTTGAGCAGCCTGCGGCTAGCTTCCTAATTTGCTCTTTGATTTTCATTGAGTATATAAAGTGAGAATCTGTTGAGTTGTTGAAACTCAGCAGATTTTTATATGTGAAAGAAATTTCAAATTTTTTCTAAAAATATCTTGACAGATTAAATTTTTAGGAGTAGAATGTTTACTAGTTAATTAAATGGTTAAGGAGTTGTTCATGAAGAAACAAAATTTATTTTTAGTCTTGTTAAGTGTTTTTCTTTTATTGCTAGGAGCCTGTAGTCAGAAGGAAAGCCAGACAGGAAAGGGGATGAAAATTGTGACCAGTTTTTATCCTATCTACGCTATGGTTAAGGAAGTATCTGGTGACTTGAATGATGTTCGGATGATTCAGTCAAGTAGTGGGATTCACTCCTTTGAACCTTCAGCGAATGACATCGCAGCCATCTATGACGCGGATGTCTTTGTTTACCATTCGCATACGCTAGAATCTTGGGCAGGAAGTCTGGATCCAAATCTAAAAAAATCTAAAGTGAAGGTTTTAGAGGCTTCTGAGGGAATGACCTTGGAACGTGTCCCTGGACTAGAGGATGTAGAAGCAGGGGATGGGGTTGATGAAAAAACGCTCTATGACCCTCACACATGGCTAGATCCTGAAAAAGCTGGCGAAGAAGCTCAGATTATCGCTGATAAACTTTCAGAGGTGGATAGTGAGAATAAAGAAACTTACCAGAAAAATGCGCAAGCCTTTATCAAAAAAGCTCAAGAATTGACTAAGAAATTCCAGCCTAAATTTGAAAAAGCGACTCAGAAAACATTTGTAACACAACATACGGCCTTTTCTTATCTAGCGAAGAGATTTGGGCTTAATCAACTTGGTATTGCAGGCATCTCTCCTGAACAAGAACCAAGTCCAAGACAACTAACAGAAATTCAGGAATTTGTTAAAACCTATAAGGTTAAAACAATTTTTACGGAAAGTAATGCTTCTTCAAAAGTAGCTGAAACTCTTGTCAAATCAACAGGTGTGAGTCTTAAAACTCTAAATCCTTTAGAGGCAGACCCACAAAATGACAAGACTTATTTAGAAAATCTGGAAGAAAATATGAGTGTTCTAGCAGAAGAATTGAAATGAGGAAAGAATGAAAATCAATAAAAAATATGTAGCAGGTTCAGTGGCAGTCCTTGCCCTAAGTGTTTGTTCCTATGAACTTGGTCGTTACCAAGCTGGTCAGGCTAAGAAAGAGTCTAATCGAGTTGCTTATATAGATGGTGATCAGGCTGGTCAAAAGGCAGAGAACTTGACACCAGATGAAGTCAGTAAAAGAGAGGGAATCAACGCCGAACAAATTGTTATCAAGATCACTGATCAAGGTTATGTAACCTCTCATGGAGACCATTATCATTACTATAATGGCAAGGTTCCTTATGATGCTATCATCAGTGAAGAATTGCTGATGAAAGATCCGAATTATCAGTTGAAGGATTCAGACATTGTCAATGAAATCAAGGGTGGCTATGTCATTAAGGTAGACGGGAAATACTATGTTTACCTTAAAGATGCGGCCCATGCGGACAATATTCGGACAAAAGAAGAGATTAAACGTCAGAAGCAAGAACACAGTCATAATCATAATTCAAGTACAGATAATGCTGTTGCTGCAGCCAGAGCTCAAGGACGCTATACAACGGATGACGGTTATATCTTCAACGCATCTGATATTATTGAGGACACGGGTGATGCTTATATTGTCCCTCACGGCAATCACTTCCACTATATTCCTAAGAGTGATTTGTCTGCCAGTGAATTAGCTGCAGCCCAAGCCTTCCTATCTGGAAAAGGCGGTCAATTAAGTACGGTTGAATATCGTTCTAGCAGGAGAGAAACAAGATCTAGTGTGAGAACGAGTCAATCTGGAACTCCTCAAAATCCTGCAACAGATTCTGAAAGTCAAAGTGAAGATTTAGCTAGTCTCCTTCAAGAATTGTATGCTTTGCCACTTAGCCAACGTCATGTGGAGTCTGATGGATTGGTATTTGACCCAGCACAGATTATAAAACGTACAGCAAATGGTGTGGCAGTTCCTCACGGGGATCATTTCCATTTCATCCCTTATTCGCAAATGTCTGCCTTGGAAGAAAAATTGGCTCGAAATCTACCAATTGGAGGTCAGCCAGTTCAAAAGCATTCTGATAATACGAAACCAAGCAGTACAGATAAACTAAGTTCAACCATTAAACCAAACTTTAATCTCAATACGCAAGCACCGAATCGAGCAACTGGAGGCGCCTATACAACGGATGATGGGTATGTCTTTAGTCCGACAGATGTGATTGAAGATACAGGAGACGCTTTTATTGTACCGCATGGCAATCATTTCCACTATATACCAAAAGGCGCTTTGTCTGCAGGAGAATTGGCTGCAGCCCAAGCCTATTGGAATGGGAAGCAAGGGTCTCGTCCTTCTTCAAGTTTTAGTCATAATGCAAATCCAGCTCAACCAAGCTTGTCAGAGAACCACAATCTAACTGTCACTCCAACTTATCATCAAAATCAAGGGGAAGATATTTCAAGCCTTTTACGTGAATTGTATGCCAAACCTTTGTCAGAACGACATGTGGAATCGGATGGCTTGGTATTCGACCCAGCACAAATAACAGATCGTACAGCAAATGGTGTTGCTGTGCCTCACGGAAATCATTATCACTTTATCCCTTATTCACAAATGTCTGATTTAGAGCAGAAGATTGCAAGAATGATTCTGTTAAAAGGGCAAAATGGTGCAGTCGTGCCAGGAATGCATTATTTGAAACCAGCACCAAAACCGCAAGCTCAACCGTCAACTGAGAAAAAACAAACTAATTTTGCAGTAGAACAGGTTGTTAGAAAAGTTGGAAAAGGATATGTTGTGGAAATTGCTGGTGTCAGTCACTATGTTTTTGCTAAAGACTTGGCTAAGGATAAGATTGATGCTATTGAAAATCTCTTGTCTAAGAAAACTCAAGAGACACATGCTCTAGTTGCGAAGAAAGAAAACGTCTCTTCTCGTGACAAAGAATTTTATGATAAAGCTTATAATCTGTTAACCCAGGCTCATAAAGCCTTGTCTGAAAATAAGGGGCGTGCTGTTGATTTTCAAGCCTTAGACAAATTAGCAGAACGCTTGAATAATGAATCTTCTAATAATAAAGTAAAATTGGTAGATGATTTATTGGCATTTCTAGCACCGATTACCCACCCAGAACGCCTTGGCAAACCAAATGCTCAAATTGCCTATACAAACGATGAAATTAAATTAGCGAAATTAGCAGGTAAATATACAACCTCAGATGGCTACATTTTTGACGAACATGATATTGAAAGTGATGCAGGAAATGCCTACGTCACTCCACACTTGAACCATAGCCACTGGATTAAAAAAGACAGCTTATCTGAAGCTGAAAGGGCAGCAGCTCAGGCTTATGCTAAAGAAAAAGGCTTACAAGCTCCAAATTCTACTGAAGCAAAACCAGAGGCAACAGGGACAGAAGCTATCTATAACCGCGTAACAGCTGAGAACAAGGTACCATTAGAAAAAATACCAAATCATTTACAGTATACTGTAGCTGTACAGAATGGTTACTTTATAATTCCTCACTTTGATCACTATCATAATCTTAAGTTTGCATGGTTTGACGAAGGACTCTATAAGGCACCTGAGGGTTATACCTTAGAAGATTTATTTGCGACTGTAAAATACTACGTTGAACATCCGGACCAACGTCCTCATTCAGATAATGGTTGGGGTAATGCTAGCGACCATGTTCGTAAAAATAAGGCAGACCAAGACGGTAAACCTGATGAAAATAAGGAACATGATGAAGTAAGTGAGCCAACTCGCTCTGAATCTGATGAAAAAGAGAATCACGCTGGTTTAAATCCTTCAGCAGATAATCTTTATAAACCGAGCACTGATGAAGACGAGACAGAGGAAGAAGCTGAAGATACTACAGAAGAGCCAGACGTCCATCAAGTAGAGACTGCAAAAGTAGAAGCTAAACTCAAAGAAGTAGAAGCTTTACTTGATAAAGTAACGGATGCTAGTCTGAAAGCTACTGCGACTGAAACCCTGGCTAGTTTACGAGGTAACTTGAGCCTGCAAACCATGGATAATAATGACATCATGACAGAGGCAGAAAAATTACTTGCTTTGTTAAAAGGTAGTGAGTCAATTGAGACGAAGCCAGAAGCATAAGTTTATCCTATTAAATCAAGATGATGTAAGAGTCAGTAGCAATACTGGCTTTTATTTTTTTAAATGATATAAAAATCTTGACAGATAAACTGAAAAAAGGTAAACTATTTACTGGTTAATTAAATGGTTAAATAACCAGTTTAGAAAAAATGTTTAACCGAGAAAAAGAAGTTAAGAAAAAGCTTCATCATTTATTGAAATGAGGGATTTATGAAATTCAGTAAAAAGTATATAGCAGCTGGATCAGCTGTTATCGTATCCTTGAGTCTATGTGCATATGCACTAAACCAGCATCGTTCGCAGGAAAATAAGGACAATAATCGTGTCTCTTATGTGGATGGCAGTCAGTCAAGTCAGAAAACTGAAAACTTGACACCAGACCAGGTTAGCCAAAAAGAAGGAATTCAGGCTGAGCAAATTGTCATTAAGATTACAGATCAGGGCTATGTAACGTCACACGGTGATCACTATCATTACTATAATGGGAAAGTTCCTTATGATGCCCTCTTTAGTGAAGAACTTTTGATGAAGGACCCAAACTATCAACTTAAAGACGCTGATATTGTCAATGAGGTCAAGGGTGGTTATATCATCAAGATCGATGGAAAATATTATGTCTACCTGAAAGATGCAGCTCATGCTGATAATATTCGAACCAAAGATGAAATCAATCGTCAAAAACAAGAACATGTCAAAGATAAGGAGAAGGTCAGCTCAGATGTCGCTGTAGCAAGGTCTCAGGGACGTTATACGACAGATGATGGTTATGTCTTTAATCCAGCTGATATTATCGAAGATACGGGTGATGCTTATATCGTTCCTCACGGAGGTCACTATCACTACATTCCAAAAAGTGATTTGTCTGCTAGTGAATTAGCAGCAGCAAAAGCTCATCTAGCTGGGAAAAATACGCAACCGAGCCAGTTAAGCTATTCTTCAACAGCTAGTGACAATAACACGCAATCTGTAGCACAAGGCTCAACTAGCAAGCCAGCAAATAAAGCTGAAAATCTCCAGAGTCTATTGAAAGAACTTTACGATTCACCTAGCGACCAACGTTACAGTGAATCAGATGGTCTGGTTTTTGACCCTGCTAAGATTATCAGCCGTACGCCAAATGGAGTTGCGATTCCGCATGGCGACCATTATCACTTTATTCCTTACAGCAAGCTCTCTGCTTTAGAAGAAAAGATTGCCAGAATGGTGCCTATCAGTGGAACTGGTTCTACGGTCTCTACAAATGAAAAACCTCATGAAGTAGCGTCTAGTCTAGGAAGTCTTTCAAGTAGTCCATCTACTTTGAATAGTGCCTCATTACTTACAAATAAGCCTATCTCTTCAACATCTGATGGCTATATTTTTAATCCAAAAGATATTGTTGAGGAAACAGCAACAGCTTATATCGTAAGACATGGTGACCATTTCCATTACATTCCTAAGTTGAATCAAATCGGACAACCGACTCTTCCAAATAATAGTCTAACAACACCTTCGCCATCTCTTCCAATCAATCCAGGAACTTCACATGAGGAACATGAAGAAGATGGGCACGGCTTTGATGCTAATCGTATTATTGCGGAAGATGCGGCAGGCTTTGTCATGACTCATGGTAACCACAATCATTACTTCTTCAAGAAGGACTTGTCAGCAGAGCAAATTAAGGCAGCGCAAGACCACTTGAAAGGGGCAAATCCAGCAACACCAAGCCCAGCCCATGATGATCACGATGATGATGAGCATGACCACCATCATGGAGAAGACCATGATCACGGTTTTGATGCCGATCGTGTCATCAGTGAGGATGAACAAGGCTTTGTCATGACTCATGGTAACCACAATCATTACTTCTTCAAGAAGGATTTGACAGCTGATCAAATTAAGGAAGCTCAGGATCATTTGAAAGCACATCATGATGCAGAGCCTGTAAAACCTCTTGCTAAAACGGTAGAGTCTTTCTCAAGAGATGCTAGTGATGAAGAAAAGATTGCTTACATTTCTAAGACCTATGGTGTTCCACTTGAAGCGATTAGAATTTCAAACGGATTCTTTGTTTTTGGAAATCCAGACCAAGCCTACGATCCAACTCATATCCACCCATATGCTGTTCGTAAGGAACATGTTCGTTTGCCACTCCAAACTGGAAATCCAGAACTTGATTTCCTAAATGAACTTTATACGACTGCCTTACGTGATGGTGTATCACCTTATAGTTTGCAGGTAGAAAATGGTAGTTTTGTGATTCCTCATGGTGACCACAATCACTACATCAAGGTTCAAACGAAGGGCTATGAAGTAGCTTTGAAAAACAAGATTCCAGCCCTCCAATCCAACTATCAACCTGGAGCTTTTGATGAGAAGGCAGTCTTGGCAAAAGTAGATCAACTTCTAGCTGATAGCAGAAGTATCTACAAAGACAAGCCTATCGAACAAAGACAGATTGAGTTAGCCTTAGGTCAGTTTACTGAAAATATGAAGAAACTAGCAACTAACTCTACAGCAGGTTATCTTGCGACACTAGAACTCTTTGATAAGCAATATATCCATATTGATGAAAGTATCAAACCTGTTGAAACAAGTGCTTTAGATAAGAAATATCAGGCCTTGATTGATAAAATCAATACCTTGGATACAGACTCTTATGGACTTCCAAAGAAAGACCTTCTCGTTCGACTCCAAGAAGCTAAATTGGCTAAAGATGAGGCTGGTTTAGTAGCAGTTGAATCACAACTTCAAGCTCTTCAAGACTTTAATGATCGTACTGGTGATACAACAGTGGAATACATCAAGTACTTCTATGAGCATGTAAACGATGGCCGTTTAAGTGATGAGCTTCGTAATAAAGTAGCTAATTTGACTTTTACTTTATATCAATCCCAATCCTTCCGTAAGGCTGTGGACTTGAATAAACTGTTCCCAAGCATTTACCAAACAAAACAAGAAGTAGAAGAGGCTTTGAAAAATCAGCCAGCTTCTACAAAAGTAAATGAAACAGTTTTAGATAAAGAAACAGTTGATAGCCAATCTGCTAAGCAAGCGATTTATGAATTTTTGAAAGATCTTTATCCTGATCTTAAAAAAGAAGAGCATGTCAATCATGTTAGCAAGGAAGAAGTAGAAAGCCTCTTGAGCAAGGCAAATCAACTCTTGGAACAACTCCAAGAAGAAGGAATCAGACAATCCTTGGCAGAAGAAGTAGAAAATCTCAAAGCTGCTACAAATAAGGCTGATGCAGACTTGGATGAAGTAAACAGTCAGGTGAAAGATGTCTTGACTCGTATCGCTAGCGCCCTTCAACAAGAGAAGGAAAATGCTGAACAAGATCCTCAGACACTTGTACTCTATCAAAAACTCTACGATATTCTCATATCGCTTCACTCTTATTTAGAAAGTAATAATGGTTCTGATGATGACTTTGATAAAGTGGATGCATTACTAGATCAACTTTCTGCTAAGAGTAAAGACAAAGCAGCTTTACTTGAATTGACAAAAGCTATTCTAGTTTTGAATCACCAAATCCAGTCAAAAGCTAGCGCAAGTGAAGAAACAAGTCCAGCAAGAAATGCCGAGGCAAATGGTGCTAACACCAGTGCTGAGAACCAACCAAACGTAACTACAGAATCTAACAGTGAAACTGCAAGCGACGAAAACAAAGCAAGCAACACAAGAGATTCTAAACCTGCTGAACCAGCTTCAGAAAAGGAAACAACAGAATCTACAATAAGTACTGGAAATCAAGAAAAACCAGCAGAATAAAAAGAAAGGCGAAGTAGCTGAGCTACCTCGTCTTTTTAGTCTTTATAAGCTACGATATCAATGATGGTATCAACTGCACGTTCCATAGTCTGAAGGCTGACGTATTCAAAACGACCGTGCATATTCTCGCCACCAGCAAAGATATTAGGGGTTGGGATTCCCATAAAGGAAATCTTAGAGCCGTCTGTCCCTCCACGGATTGGTTCGATAATAGGAGTGATACCCAGATCTTCCATAACGGCTTTAGCAATGGTAATTGGAGTCATATCATTTTCAATGACTTCTTTCATATTGTAGTACTGATCTGTCAAGTTTAGGGTGACACGGTCGCTCCCAAGTCCTTGATTCATCTTATCAGTGATAGACTGCATAGCTGCTTTACGCGCTTCAAAGGTATCTTTTTCAAAATCACGAATGATGTAGCTTGCACGCGCCTCCTCGACACTACCTGTCACATCCATAAGATGATAGAAACCTTGGTAACCATCCGTTAACTCAGGTCGGTCATTTTCTGGAAGTTGATTGTGAAAATCAATTGCTAGCTGAAGGGCGTTGACCATCTGACCTTTGGCGGTACCAGGGTGGACATTGCGTCCTTGGAAATGCAATTCAGCACCCGCTGCTGAAAAGGTCTCGTACTGAAGTTCTCCTAGTGGTCCTCCATCAACAGTGTAGGCAAAATCCACATCAAAATCATCTGCATCAAATTTATTAGCACCAACACCGATTTCCTCATCTGGACCAAAACCAACACGAATCTCACAGTGTTTGATTTCAGGGTGAGCAGTTAGATATTCAATAGCAGTCATAATTTCAGCAATACCAGACTTGTCATCAGCCCCTAGCAAGGTTGTTCCGTCGGTTGTGATGAGCGTTTGTCCTGGATATTTTTCAAGACTCTTGAAGTCGGCTGGATCTAGTTTAAAACCAGAATTTCCAAGTTCAATCACACCACCATCGTAGTTTTCAATTACCTGGGGATTAACTCCTTCGGCATTAAAGTCAGCAGTATCCATGTGGGAGATAAAGCCAATCTTACGCGTTAAAGATGGATCATTGGCTGGTAAGGTCCCAATTGCAAAACCATTTGGCAGATAATAAACATTTTGCAGTCCAACACGTTTCATTTCAGGGATAAGAACATTGGTTGCGAAGTCAACCTGACTCTGAGTACTTGGAGTAGTAGTAGAGTGTTCATCAGAGCGCGTGTTGACCTTAACGTAGGTTAAGAATCGGTCCAAGAGATTTGGATAAGTCATAAAAAACTCCTTTTGAATTCATTTTTTCCATTGTATCATAGAAAAGAGAGAAAAACAAAAGACAGAAGTTAGGGAAATTCACTAGGTTGGCGTTTACTTATTAATGAATAAATGATAAAATAAACTTGATAAAAATATCACAAGGAAGCGATTATGAAAAAAGCAATTTTAATGATGACTTTCGGTTCGCCAGAAGAGATTACTTTTGAAGGTGTGGCTGATTTTTTCACAAATATTCGTCGTGGAGTGAGACCTCAAGACCACGAAATTCAAACTCTCTACGATAATTATGTACGAATTGGAGGCACGCCTCTGCAAAGAATTACTCGTGAAGAGGTTGCCTTGGTAGAAGCTAGGCTAGGAAATGAATATAGTGTCTATTTTGCCAATAAGTTTTCCAGTCCCTTTATTCCAGATGTAATTGGTCAGATGGAAGCAGACGGCATTGAGCAGTGTATTTGCCTGATTTTGGAGCCTCATTATTCTTTTTACTCTGTCATGGGTTATGAGAAATTTTTAGAAAGCAAGCAAATTCAATTTTTGGTCATTAAGGACTGGTATCAGGAAGAAGCGCTATTAAATTATTGGGCAGATGAAATTGCTAAGATTTTAAAAGAAGAAGTAAAGCAGGATAGCTTTAAAGTCATCTTTTCTGCCCATAGTGTGCCCATTTTTGCCTTGGATTTTGGCGATCCTTATATCGATCAAATTTTTGAAAATAGCAAGTTAGTCGCTGAAAAACTAGGTTTGAGTTCCGAGCAATATACAAATACCTGGCAAAGTGAGAGTGATATTGGGATTCCATGGATTAAGCCAGATGTATTAGAATATCTCAGAGAACAGACAGAACATCCAGACCATTATATTTTTGTTCCAATTAGCTTTATCAGTGAGCACATTGAAGTCTTGTTTGATAATGATGTGGAATGTTATGACTTGTGTCAGGAATTGGGTGTCAACTACCATCGTCCACCAATGCCAAATACAGATTCTCGTTTGATTGATACCTTGGTCAACACAGTCAGAGCTAATGAACATCAGGAGTTTAAGGAATTTCTTCCAGAAGAAGAAACCTTTGATGAATTGGTTCCTTCAGACGAGACGAAAAACATTTTGGCCGAATCTCAAGATTTACAAATGCCTGAATTTGTGAAAAAACTGATTGAGAAAAAAGGTCGGGAGAATGTCAAGATGCCTTATCTTATCAAGAAGATGCTAGAAAAAGCAGGCAAGTTACCCAAAGAGTAAAGAAAAAAGGATTTAGCTTTGTGCTAGATCCTTTTAAACGATTATTTTTTCTCAAGAAGAGCTTTGATTTCTTGAAGGACTTCCAATTCGGTTGGTTTTTTTTCGTCAGTTTTTTCTTCCTTTATACCAGTCAGTTTCTGTGCTTTTTCAATACCCTTGATAATAAAGAAGAGGGCGGTACCGACAAAGATAAAATTGATAATAGCACTTAAAAAGTTACCATAGCCGACTCCATGCCAAGACAGTTGAGCGATACGTTCGACTTTAGCAGCTTTCAAAGCGGGATTTAAAATAAGAGGAGTGATAATGTCGTTTACAAGTGAAGTAACGATAGCACCAAAAGCAGAGGCAATGACAACACCGACAGCAAGGTCAATAACATTTCCTCGAAGCAAGAATGATTTTAGATTTTTTAACATATTGTTTTCCTTTCAACGTTTCGTGTTTCATTGTATCCTAAATCATTATAGAAGGCAATTAAAAGGCTCATAAATGGAGCATTATTTTCTAAAAATATAGATCTTGCTCAAGATATAATTGATGATAATAATGAGTATTTGTGCAATTATTGTTTCAATAGTATTTATCTTATCAATGTCTTCATTTACAAATTGCCCTATGATATGAGGGAATTGAGTCACAAACAGAAAAGTAAATAGTAAATCTAACAGAAAAGTAGAAAGGCGAGCAAGAGAAAATTTCACTAAACGAATAAGCCGATTCTTCCTTGCTTGCTTAAATACAATCGTATCATTTGTGATAAAGGCAAATAGGATACCAATACTATTTGCTAGGGCAGTAGCAAGAAGTTCCTGATGACTTAGTTGATAAATGACCAATCGCGAGAGAATCGAAACTAGAGTTGTTGTAAGGCCAAAAAAGAGATAGGCTAAGATTTCATTGTTAAAAATTTTTTGAATAGGAATTTTCATGCTTTAAGTATAGCATAAAGCAGGCTATTGTGCTATACTAGTAAGGTTGATTCAAGCAACCCTTGGTGCTTAGCTTCTTTCACCAAGCATATTTTACGCGGATAACCGCCAAAGGAGAAAAGATGAAAAAATTAACTATTCGTGATGTTGCAGATATTGCAATCGTCGCTGCTATCTATGTCGTTTTGACTGTCACACCGCCTCTAAATGCCATTAGCTATGGTGCTTATCAGTTCCGTATTTCAGAAATGATGAACTTTATGGCTTTTTACAATCCCAAGTACATCATCGGAGTTACTATCGGTTGTATGATTGCTAATTTCTTTAGCTTCGGACTGCTAGATGTCTTTGTTGGTGGCGGATCAACCTTGGTATTCCTCAGTTTAGGTGTTTGGCTTTTTGCAAAATACAGCAAGGATTACCTCTTTAACGGATTGATTCGAAAAGATCATTTCTTCTTTTCAATCCTCTTTTCAATTTCCATGTTTACTATCGCTGCAGAGTTAAATATTGTAGCAGAATTACCATTTTTCCTTACTTGGTTTACAACAGGGATCGGTGAATTTGCCTCATTGATTATTGGAGCGATTATTATCGGTAAAATTGGTCGTCGAATTGATTTAAGCAAATAGAAGAAGACAAGCTAGGTAGCCTTTACCTGGCTTTTTCTTATAGAAAATTTCTAAGGAAACTTGACAAGCTTTTCTGATTATAGTATACTTTTTAAGTAAGCTGATTTAGCTCAGTTGGCAGAGCGCATCCATGGTAAGGATGAGGTCGCCGGTTCAATCCCGGCAATTAGCATGAAATAAACAGAAAAGCCCTTGATTTACAAGGGTTTTTGTTATGTCTGCCCTAAATCTTTCAAAGATATTTCTTATTAAGCTGTGTAAATAAAACTAATACTTAATGAAAATCAAAGAGCAAACTAGGAAGCTAGCCACAGGTTTCAAAGCACTGCTTTGAGGTTGTAGATGAAACTGACGAAGTCAGTAAGCATACATACAGTAAGACGATGCTGACGAAGTTTGAAGAGATTTTCGAAGAGTATAAAGAGTTTCGTCTGTTGACAAAAGTCATTCTCTTTAGTAGAATAGAATATGCGATGAGTCGATAGGTAGTCCTCGGACTACTATTGAGCATAAGGAGGTCATAACGCAGGAGCGGACCTTGATGAGTTGTGTGAACCTGCTCATCACATGAAGATGCCTCTTAGTCCCTGGTCTAGCGACTGGGGATTTTTATTTTTCAAAAAATGATGAAAAAGCTTTGCAATTCATGGAAAAAGTAGTATAATACTTCTATTATAGAAATTTTTAGAAAATTCCGAAAGAGGTTATTTATGGGATATACAGTTGCTGTAGTCGGCGCGACAGGTGCTGTCGGTGCTCAGATGATAAAAATGTTGGAAGAATCAACACTTCCAATTGATAAAATTCGTTTACTTGCTTCTGCACGTTCAGCAGGTAAGACTTTGAAATTTAAAGACCAAGATATTACGATTGAAGAAACGACTGAAACTGCTTTTGAAGGAGTTGATATTGCTCTCTTTTCAGCAGGTGGTTCTACATCAGCTAAGTATGCACCATACGCAGTGAAAGCTGGCGCAGTAGTAGTAGATAATACATCTTACTTCCGTCAAAATCCAGATGTTCCTTTGGTTGTTCCAGAGGTCAATGCTCACGCACTTGATGCCCACAACGGGATTATTGCTTGCCCTAACTGTTCAACAATCCAAATGATGGTGGCTCTTGAGCCAGTTCGCCAAAAATGGGGCTTGGACCGTATCATTGTTTCAACTTATCAAGCCGTTTCAGGTGCTGGTATGGGAGCAATTCTTGAGACACAACGTGAGCTTCGTGAGGTCTTGAATGACGGAGTGAAACCACGTGATTTGCATGCCGAAATCTTGCCTTCAGGTGGTGACAAGAAACACTATCCTATCGCCTTTAACGCTCTTCCACAAATCGATGTCTTCACTGACAATGATTACACATACGAAGAGATGAAGATGACCAAGGAAACTAAGAAAATCATGGAAGATGATAGCATTGCAGTATCTGCAACATGTGTGCGTATTCCAGTCTTGTCAGCTCACTCTGAGTCTGTTTACATCGAAACAAAAGAAGTGGCTCCAATAGAAGAAGTCAAAGCAGCTATCGCAGCCTTCCCAGGCGCTGTTCTTGAAGATGATGTAGCTCATCAAATCTATCCGCAAGCCATCAATGCAGTTGGTTCACGTGATACCTTTGTTGGTCGTATCCGTAAAGACTTGGATGCAGAAAAAGGAATTCACATGTGGGTTGTTTCAGATAACCTTCTCAAAGGTGCTGCTTGGAACTCAGTTCAGATTGCTGAAACTTTGCACGAACGTGGATTGGTTCGTCCAACAGCTGAATTGAAATTTGAATTAAAATAGTCATATAATTTAGGAGTTCAGATGAACTCCTTCTTTGAAATAGAGAGGTGTTTTCATGTCTTATAAAGATTTAAAAGAGTGTAAAATCATCACAGCCTTTATTACCCCCTTTCACGAGGATGGTTCCATCAACTTTGATGCTATTCCAGCCTTGATTGAGCATTTGTTGGCGCATCATACTGACGGAATTCTTCTTGCAGGGACCACTGCTGAGAGTCCAACCTTGACCCACGATGAGGAGTTGGAACTGTTTGCGGCTGTACAAAAGATTGTCAATGGACGAGTTCCTTTGATTGCGGGTGTAGGTACCAATGATACGCGTGACTCTATCGAGTTTGTCAAAGAAGTAGCAGAATTTGGTGGCTTTGCTGCTGGACTTGCAATCGTCCCTTACTACAATAAACCTTCTCAAGAAGGAATGTACCAGCACTTTAAAGCTATTGCAGACGCTTCTGACTTACCTATTATCATTTATAATATTCCAGGTCGTGTGGTTGTGGAATTGACTCCAGAAACCATGCTTCGCTTGGCTGACCATCCAAATATCATTGGTGTTAAGGAATGTACCAGTCTTGCCAATATGGCTTACTTGATTGAGCATAAGCCAGAAGAGTTCTTGGTCTATACAGGTGAAGATGGAGATGCTTTCCATGCCATGAACCTTGGTGCGGATGGGGTTATCTCTGTTGCCTCTCATACAAATGGTGATGAAATGCACGAGATGTTTACTGCCATTGCAGAAAGCGATATGAAGAAAGCCGCAGCTATTCAACGTAAATTCATTCCTAAGGTCAATGCCCTCTTCTCTTATCCAAGTCCTGCTCCAGTTAAGGCAGTTTTGAACTACATGGGATTTGAAGCTGGACCAACTCGTCTACCTCTTGTTCCAGCACCAGAAGAAGATGCTAAACGCATTATCAAGGTTGTCGTAGATGGCGACTACGAAGCAACCAAGGCAACTGTAACAGGGGTTTTAAGACCAGATTACTAATAAGACAATAAAATCCATGACCGCAAGAACGATCATGGATTTTTCTTATTTTCCTAAACAGAATTGGCTAAAGAGTTGGGTGATGAGTTCATCAGGAGCAGCATCCCCAGTAATTTCTCCGAGGATTTCCCAAGTACGAGTCAAATCAACTTGAAGTAAATCAACTGGCATCCCCAGTTCAAGACCTTCGTTTACAGCTTGTAGGCTTTCAACTGCTTTCTCAATTAAGGAAATGTGACGGGCATTTGACAAGTAGGTAGCATCTTGCTCAACTAAGCCAGCATTTTCAAAGAAGAGGTTGTTAATTCTCTCTTCAATCTTATCGATATTTTGGTTTTTAAGGACTGAAATACGAATAACGTCTTCAGGTAGTTCCGAAGCTTCAATCGCTTCTGGCAGGTCGGTTTTATTAAGAAGAATAATACGGTTTGTATCTTGGCTAATCTCAAGAAGTTGTTGGTCTTGGGCGGTTAGTGGTTCACTGGCATTTAGCACCAGTAGAACCAAGTCGGCTTCCTTGAGGGCTTTTTTCGAACGCTCAACACCTATTTGTTCCACGATGTCATCCGTTTCACGAATACCGGCCGTGTCAATCAATTTTAGAGGAACACCGTTGATGTTGACGTATTCTTCTATGACATCACGTGTGGTACCAGCAATGTCTGTAACGATAGCCTTGTCCTCACGCAAGAGATTGTTGAGGAGGCTAGATTTCCCAACGTTGGGACGTCCGATGATGGCAGTGGAAATTCCTTCACGAAGGATTTTACCGCGACGGGCTGTCCTAAGGAGATTGGTTAGCAATTGCTCAAACTCCCTAGTCTTCTCACGGACAACAGCAGTAGTGGCTTCTTCAACATCGTCATACTCAGGATAGTCGATATTAACCTCAACTTGGGCAAGTGTGTTAAGGATTTCTTGACGGGTATTGTTAATCAGGTCAGAAAGGGAACCATCTAGTTGTTTGACCGCAATGTTCATGGCTTTATCTGTCTTAGCACGGATGATATCCATCACGGCCTCAGCCTGTGTCAAGTCTACGCGACCGTTTAAAAAAGCACGTTTGGTAAATTCACCAGGTTCTGCCAACCGAGCTCCTTCACGGATAGCTAGCTGGAGAATCTCATTGGTTACCGCAATTCCACCGTGGGTGTTAATCTCGATAATATCCTCACGGGTGAAGGTCTTTGGAGACTTCATAGCTCCAACCATAACCTCGTCCATGACCTTCCCTGTCTGAGGGTCAACAATATGACCGTAGTTGAGAGTGTGGCTAGCAACCTGACTCAAGTCTTTTCCTTTAAAAATCTTTTGCGCAATAGCAAAACTGTCTGTTCCGCTCAGGCGGACAATACCAATAGCCCCTTCACCTAGGGGAGTAGAGATAGCAGCGATGGTATCAAATTCACGTGTAATCATAATGTTTCCTTTAATAAATAGATCTTTTATTGGAAATTTTTCCAAGTCTCTTTTCAAATTGTAACAAATTTAGGCTATTTCTTCAATGGATGCTACTTGGAGATTGAAAAAGCCTAAGCAATTCTGCTTAAGCTAGCTTATTTGGTGCGCATTTCCCCTTGTGGGAAGTAAGTTCCTTCTGGCATGTCGTTGATGATGACATGGACAGCAGATTGAGGGGCTCCAGTGTTACGGACAACCGCTTCCGTTACTTCCTTAGCAAGAGCCTTCTTTTGCTCGAGCGTGCGTCCTTCAAATAAATCGATGCGTACAAATGGCATAATATCTTCCTCCACTAGTTTTGATTTCTTCTATTTTACCATATTTTGCCGTTTAAAGCTTCAGAAAATTATGATATACTAGGATGTAGCAAAAATTTAGAAATGGACGTGAAGCAAGAAACATGGCACAGTTGTATTATCGTTATGGGACCATGAACTCTGGTAAGACGATTGAGATTCTCAAAGTGGCCTATAACTATGAGGAGCAAGGAAAAGGTGTTGTAATTATGACCTCGGCTCTGGATACGCGTGACGGTGTTGGCTATGTGTCGAGTCGAATTGGCATGAAACGCCCTGCCATTGCGATTGAGGAAACGACGGATATCTTTGGATTTATCCGAGATTTACCTGAGAAACCATACTGTGTTTTGGTCGATGAAGCCCAGTTTCTCAAACGTCATCATGTTTATGACCTAGCTCGTGTTGTAGACGAGTTAGACATACCCGTTATGGCATTTGGTTTGAAAAACGACTTTCGCAATGAACTATTCGAAGGTTCCAAGTATCTCTTGCTTTTATCAGACAAGATCGACGAAATCAAGACCATCTGTCAGTATTGCAAGAAAAAGGCGACTATGGTTTTGCGAACACAGGATGGACTGCCCGTTTATGATGGTGAGCAGATTCAAATAGGTGGCAATGAAACCTATATCTCAGTTTGCCGTAAACATTATTTTGCCCCTGAAATCAATAAGGAGAATGAAGAAAAATGAACATCTATGATCAACTACAAGCTGTAGAAGACCGTTATGAAGAATTAGGAGAGTTGCTCAGTGACCCAGATGTGGTTTCGGACACTAAGCGTTTCATGGAACTTTCGAAAGAAGAGGCTTCTACTCGCGATACGGTAACAGCCTACCGTGAGTACAAACAAGTCCTTCAAAACATCGTTGACGCTGAAGAGATGATTAAGGAATCAGGCGGAGATGCGGACTTGGAAGAAATGGCCAAGCAAGAGCTCAAAGATGCCAAGGCTGAAAAAGAAGAATACGAAGAAAAACTGAAAATCTTGCTCCTTCCTAAAGATCCAAACGATGACAAGAACATCATCCTTGAAATCCGTGGAGCAGCTGGTGGAGACGAAGCAGCACTTTTCGCTGGAGACCTTCTAACCATGTACCAAAAGTATGCGGAAGCCCAAGGTTGGCGTTTTGAAGTCATGGAAGCCTCTATAAATGGCGTCGGTGGTTTCAAAGAAGTGGTTGCCATGGTTTCTGGTCAGTCTGTATACTCTAAGCTTAAGTACGAATCAGGTGCCCACCGTGTGCAACGTGTCCCTGTGACAGAAAGCCAAGGTCGCGTACATACTTCGACAGCGACAGTTCTTGTCATGCCTGAAGTGGAAGAAGTAGAATACGATATTGATCCAAAAGACCTTCGTGTTGATATTTACCACGCATCAGGTGCTGGTGGACAGAACGTCAACAAGGTTGCAACTGCCGTTCGTATCGTTCACTTGCCAACCAATATCAAGGTTGAGATGCAGGAAGAACGTACCCAGCAGAAGAACCGTGAGAAGGCTATGAAGATTATCCGTGCGCGTGTTGCTGACCACTTTGCTCAGATTGCACAAGATGAACAAGACGCTGAGCGTAAGTCGACAATTGGTACTGGGGACCGTTCAGAACGTATCCGTACTTATAATTTCCCACAAAACCGTGTGACTGACCACCGTATCGGCTTGACCCTCCAAAAACTAGATACTATTTTGTCTGGTAAATTGGATGAGGTTGTGGATGCCTTGGTGCTTTATGACCAAACACAAAAATTAGAAGAATTAAACAAATAATGAAATTAGCTCAATTATTTTCAGATTTTGAAGAAGAATTGATAAGAAAAGGAGAGGAAGCAGAAAGCCTCTCTTTTGTCTATCGTAGCCTGAAAAATCTCTCTTTTACGGACTTTGTCTTTGCTCTGCATCAGGAAGTGACGGAAGAGGAAGAAGTATTTGTAAAAGGAATTTTCCAACAGTTAGCAGCTCATAAACCAGCCCAGTATATCATCGGACAGGCAGATTTTTATGGAATGCAGTTAAAAGTTGATGAGCGAGTATTGATCCCTCGTCCAGAGACAGAGGAATTGGTTGAGCTTATCCTAGCTGAAAATCCTGAGACGAATTTTTCAGTTCTGGATATTGGAACAGGTAGTGGAGCTATTGCTATCGCCTTAGCAAAAAACAGACCAGATTGGTCAGTGACAGCAGCAGATATTTCCCAAGATGCTTTAGATGTATCCAGCGAAAATGCTAAAAATCAAAATCTTCAAATATTTTTAAAAAAATCTGACTGTTTTACAGAAATTTCTGAAAAATATGATATAATTGTTTCCAATCCACCCTATATCTCTCGTGAAGATGAGTCAGAGGTCGGCTTGAATGTTTTGCATTCGGAGCCTCATCTAGCTCTATTTGCAGATGAGGATGGCCTAGCTATTTACCGTAGAATTGCGGAAGATGCAAAAGACTATCTCAAAGATGGTGGTAAGATTTACCTTGAAATTGGATACAAGCAAGGTCAAAGTGTTCCTGAACTTTTTAGGAAACATCTTCCTGAAAAGCGAGTACGAACACTCAAGGACCAATTTGGTCAAGATAGGATGGTCGTGGTTGATGATGGACAGGATTAGACAAGAGTTGGAAAAGGGCGGAGCAGTCGTTCTGCCTACAGAGACGGTTTATGGTCTTTTTGCCAAGGCGCTAGACGAAAAAGCAGTTGACCATGTTTACCAGCTCAAACGTCGTCCTAGAGACAAGGCACTCAATCTCAATATTGCCTCTTTAGAGAATATCTTGCACTTTTCAAAGAATCAGCCAACTTATCTACAAAAACTTGTCGAGACCTTTTTACCAGGTCCCTTGACCATTATCCTTGAAGCCAATGACCGAGTTCCCTATTGGGTCAATTCTGACCTTTCAACTGTTGGATTTCGGATGCCCAGTCACCCTATCACACTGGATTTAATTCGAGAGACAGGTCCTTTGATTGGGCCGTCTGCCAATATCTCAGGTCAGGCAAGTGGAGTAACCTTTGAACAAATTCTGAAGGATTTTGACCAAGAGGTTCTGGGTCTAGAAGACGATGCTTTTCTAACTGGACAGGATTCAACTATTTTGGATTTGTCTGGAGACAAGGTGAAAATCTTACGCCAAGGGGCCATTAAGCGAGAAGATATTCTTGCTCGGTTGCCAGAGATTTTTTTTGAGGAGGCATGAAATGCTAAGAAATTTGCAAGAAACAGATGTGAAAGCGATATGTGACATAAATCAAGAGGCTTTGGGTTATTCTTTTAGTCCAGAGGACACAGCTCGTCAACTAGCTAGATTATCTAAGGATTCACATCATTTCCTACTTGCTTATGAGGATGAAGCTAGTCATGCCTTGCTTGGATATGTCCACGCTGAGGTCTATGAATCACTTTATTCTAAAGCAGGATTTAATATTTTAGCCTTAGCAGTTTCACCTCAAGCGCAAGGTCAAGGTATTGGTAAAAGCTTGCTAAAAGGGTTGGAAGAAGAAGCAAAAAGACGTGGTTCTGGGTTTATTCGCTTAAACTCTGCCGATCATCGTCTGGGGGCTCATGCATTTTATGAAAAAGTTGGTTATACTTGTGATAAAATGCAGAAACGGTTTATTCGCATCTTTTAGTTTGATTTTCTAATAAGAAAATGAAACTAATGGACTAGTCACACAATAAAAGGAGAAGACCTATGATTTTTGACAAAGATGATTTTAAAGCATACGATGCTGATCTCTGGAATGCTATTGCCAAAGAAGAAGAACGACAACAAAACAACATTGAGTTGATTGCTTCGGAAAACGTAGTTTCCAAGGCTGTTATGGCAGCTCAAGGGTCTATCTTGACGAATAAATACGCCGAAGGCTACCCAGGCCATCGTTATTATGGTGGAACGGATGTGGTAGACGTGGTAGAAAGTCTAGCTATTGAACGTGCAAAAGAAATTTTCGGCGCTAAATTCGCTAATGTCCAACCTCACTCAGGAAGCCAAGCCAACTGTGCATCTTACATGGCCTTAATTGAGCCAGGTGATACCGTTATGGGGATGGATTTGGCAGCAGGTGGACACTTGACCCACGGAGCTCCAGTTAGCTTCTCAGGTCAAACCTACAACTTTGTTTCTTATAGTGTGGATCCTGAAACAGAACTCTTGGACTTTGATGCTATCTTGAAACAAGCCCAAGAAGTAAAACCAAAACTGATTGTAGCTGGTGCGTCAGCCTATTCTCAAATTATCGACTTTTCAAAATTCCGTGAAATTGCGGACGCTGTTGGGGCTAAACTCATGGTAGATATGGCTCATATCGCTGGTTTGGTTGCTGCTGGTCTACATCCTAGCCCAGTGCCATACGCTCACATCACGACAACAACGACCCACAAAACCCTTCGTGGACCTCGTGGTGGTTTGATTTTGACCAATGATGAAGACTTAGCTAAGAAAATCAATTCAGCTATTTTCCCTGGTATTCAGGGTGGTCCTTTGGAGCACGTTGTGGCGGCTAAAGCTGTTTCTTTCAAAGAAGTCTTAGATCCAGCTTTCAAGGAATATGCTACCAATGTCATCAAGAACAGCAAGGCTATGGTAGATGTCTTCTTGCAAGATTCTGATTTCCGTATCATTTCTGGCGGGACTGAAAACCATCTCTTCCTAGTGGATGTGACTAAAGTTGTAGAAAATGGAAAAGTTGCTCAAAACTTGCTGGATGAAGTCAATATTACCCTAAATAAAAACTCAATTCCTTACGAAACCTTGTCCCCATTCAAGACAAGTGGGATTCGTATCGGATCTGCAGCCATCACTGCACGTGGATTTGGTGAAGAAGAAAGTCGCAAAGTGGCTGAATTGATCATTAAAACCCTTAAGAATGCAGGAAATGAGGCTGTATTAGAAGAAGTGAGAAGTGCAGTCAAAGAATTGACAGATGCCTTCCCATTATACGAGGACTAATACTTTTATGGACATTTATATTAAGAAAGCCATTATCCATCAGTTCAGTTCGGATGATACCGAGCTGTTCCTAGCGGATAAGTTTCTCAATATTACTCCAAAAATCGAAGAATACCTGCGGAAAAAAATTGAACGTGTGTATTCAGATGAAGCCAAGACTGGGATTTTCGAGGAAGAAAATCCCTTCTTCAATCACATCACAGACGATTTGTTGGAGACATCAGTAAAGCTGGCTAATCTCTGGAAAGAGGAGTTCAGCATTTCAGAAAATCTCAAGACCAATGACTTGATTTTTGTGCAATTTTCTAAAGAAGGTGTAGAACATTTCGCTTTTTTGCGAATTGCCCTGCGCGAGACCTTGACCCACCTCGGTGGAGAAGTGGATAATCCAATCAAGCTAACTCAGAATAATCTGCCTGGATTTGGAACAGGTGCTGATGAGGCCTTAGTGATTAATCTTCAGAGTCGCAAGTACCATCTGATTGAAAAACGAATCAAGTACAATGGAACTTTCTTGAACTATTTTTCAGATAATCTTCTTGCTGTCGCTCCTAAGATTTCACCCAAGAAATCCATCAAGGAACTGGAAAAAACAGCCCAGAGAATTGCTGAATCTTTTAACACAGATGACTTTCAATTTCAATCCAAGGTCAAATCAGCGATTTTCAACAACTTAGAAGAAAGCAATGAATTGTCGCCTGAGAAATTGGCCAACGACCTTTTTGACAATAATCTGACTGCTCGTTTGAGTTTTATTGACCAAGTCAAAGAAGCCGTACCAGAACCAGTTCAGTTCGATGAAATTGATGCCAGCCGCCAGTTAAAGAAATTTGAAAACCAAAAACTCTCCTTGTCAAATGGAATTGAGCTCATCGTTCCCAATAACGTCTATCAAGACGCCGAGTCTGTTGAGTTTATCCAAAACGACAATGGAACTTACTCTATCTTAATCAAAAATATCGAGGATATTCAAAGTAAATAATGTTTAAACGAATTCGAAGAGTGCTTGTACTGGCAGTCTTCCTTTTTGCTGGCTATAAAGCTTACCGCGTTCACCAAGATGTCAAACAAGTCATGACCTATCAACCCATGGTGAGAGAAATCTTGAGTGAAAAAGACACCCCAGCAAACGAAGAGCTTGTGCTCGCTATGATTTATACCGAAACAAAAGGAAAAGAAGGCGACGTCATGCAGTCTAGTGAGTCTGCCAGTGGTTCCACCAACACCATAAATGATAACGCCTCTAGCATTCGGCAAGGCGTTCAAACTCTGACAGACAATCTCTATCTGGCCCAGAAGAAGGATGTAGATGTCTGGACTGCTGTTCAAGCCTATAATTTTGGACCTGCCTATATCGATTTTATCGCCCAAAATGGCAAGGAAAATACCTTGGCTCTGGCCAAACAGTACTCTCGTGAGACTGTTGCTCCCTTGCTTGGCAATACCACTGGAAAGACTTATAGTTATATTCACCCCATTTCCATTTTCCATGGAGCCGAACTCTATGTAAATGGAGGAAATTATTACTATTCTAGACAGGTGCAACTCAACCTTTACATCATCAAATGTTTCACTCTCTTTTCGACATCTGGCTAGTCCAGATGTTTTTGTTATAAGTTTTCTTTAAGATAGATATATTACTCTAGAAAGGTAAAGGAGGAAAATCCCTATGAGAAAGAAACTCTTTCTGACCAGTGCTGCGGTCTTGTGGGCAGTAACAGCTATGAATAGCGCCCATGCAGCAACAGATGTTCAAAAAGTTATCGATGAAACCTACGTCCAACCTGAATATGTCCTAGGTTCATCATTGTCAGAAGACCAAAAAAATCAAACCCTTAAAAAACTAGGCTACAATGCCTCAACAGACACCAAAGAACTCAAGACCATGACACCTGATGTCTATTCTAAAATCATGAATGTGGCCAATGACTCTAGTTTACAGTTGTATTCATCAGCCAAGATTCAAAAGCTAGGTGACAAATCGCCACTTGAGGTCAAGATTGAAACACCAGAAAACATCACTAAGGTGACGCAGGATATGTACCGCAATGCAGCAGTAACCTTGGGTGTGGAACACGCCAAAATCACTGTAGCAGCACCCATTCCAGTTACAGGTGAGAGTGCCTTAGCCGGGATTTACTATTCGCTGGAAGCTAATGGAGCCAAGGTGCCACAAGCTAACAAAGATTTGGCTCAAGAAGAGCTAAAGGCTTTGTCCGATATCAATGCTGAAAACAAGGACAAAACAGGCTATGATGCTAATAAATTAAACGTTGCCTTAGCAGATATTAAGTCAGGACTCGCCAAAGCTAAAGAAAGTAAGGGAAATCTGACAGAAGAAGATGTCCGCAAGATTGTTGAAGATACCTTGAAAAATTACAAACTTGATCAGGTCATAACAGGAAACCAGATCAATATCATCATCAATTTTGCTTTAAATCTCTCAAAAAGTGATATCCTCAGCAATGCAGACTTCACTAAAACCCTAAATGACCTTAAACAAAGTATCGTATCACAAGCTGGTGACAGTTTTAAAAATATCAACCTTAACTTTGATGCTGATAAGGCGCTAGAGGACGGCGGGAACTTTTTAAGCTCCCTCTGGCAAGCCATTGCCAACTTCTTCAAGAGTTTTGGTTCTTAAGAAATTTCATGGTATAATAGATGGTAACCGTAACGTTGCCGTCTTTTTTGTCGGCTAATAGAAAGAGAAGAGAATGTTAAAGAAAAATGACATTGTAGAAGTTGAAATTGTTGACTTGACCCATGAAGGCGCAGGAGTTGCCAAGGTAGATGGTTTGGTCTTTTTTGTAGAGAATGCTTTACCGAGTGAAAAAATCCTCATGCGTGTCCTCAAGGTTAATAAAAAGATTGGTTTTGGGAAGGTTGAAGAATACCTTGTCCAGTCACCACACCGTAATCAAGATCTAGATTTGGCTTACCTGCGTTCAGGAATCGCGGATTTAGGTCATCTTGCCTATCCAGAACAGCTCAAGTTTAAAACCAAGCAAGTCAAGGACAGTCTTTACAAGATTGCTGGAATTACGGATGTAGAGGTTGCTGAGACGCTTGGTATGGAAAATCCAATCAAGTACCGCAACAAGGCACAGGTCCCTGTCCGTAGAGTGAATGGTATCTTGGAAACAGGATTTTTCCGTAAGAATTCCCACGACCTCATGCCTTTGGAAGATTTCTTTATCCAAGATCCTGTGATTGACGAGCTAGTAGTAACCCTACGCGACTTGCTCCGCCGTTATGATTTGAAGCCTTATGATGAAAAGGAACAAGCTGGCTTGATTCGAAACATTGTGGTGCGTCGCGGACACTATTCAGGTCAAATCATGGTTATTTTGGTAACAACTCGTCCCAAAGTTTTTCGTGTGGAGCAATTGATTGAACAACTAATCAAACAGTTCCCAGAGATTGTGTCTGTTATGCAAAATATCAATGACCAAAACACCAATGCGATTTTTGGTAAGGAATGGCGCACCCTTTATGGACAAGACTTTATCACTGACCAGATGTTGGGAAATGACTACCAAATCGCTGGACCTGCTTTTTACCAAGTCAATACTGAAATGGCTGAAAAACTTTATCAAACAGCCATTGACTTTGCTGAATTAAAAGAAGATGATGTGGTCATTGATGCCTATTCTGGTATTGGGACGATTGGGCTCTCTGTTGCGAAACACGTTAATGAAGTTTATGGTGTTGAAGTGATTCCAGAAGCGGTTGAGAATAGCAAAAAGAATGCTCAGCTGAACAATATTTCAAACGCCAACTATGTCTGTGATACAGCTGAAAATGCCATGAAAAATTGGCTCAAAGATGGGATTCAACCAACCGTTATCTTGGTTGATCCTCCACGCAAGGGCTTAACCGAAAGCTTTATCAAGGCAAGCGCTCAAACAGGAGCAGACTGCATCGCCTATATCTCCTGCAATGTCGCTACTATGGCGCGTGATATTAAACTCTACCAAGAGTTAGGATACGTGTTGAAGAAAGTCCAGCCGGTGGATCTTTTTCCTCAGACGCATCACGTCGAATGTGTAAGTTTGTTAGAGAAACGTAGTTAATCCTCAAAAGGTTCCCCAAACCTTTTGAGTTCCGCAGACTTACCATGTTGAGGCAGTATCACTGCTTGTACAAGCTGAGGTATCAGCGAAGTAGAAGTAAATGTTCTCCCATTCGATAGGACTCGTAGAATGAAGAGGAAAACCGACGAAACGATACGGTAAGTCCGAAACGCTCAGTGTGTAAGCTTGTTGCTAAAAGCGTAAAAACCTTTGAACGAAAGGAATAATAGACTTTCTGCGAAACAAAATATAATACAATAAAACTATGAATTCTGAAGCAAGTCAGCAATTAAGCGATAGCCGTTTCAAGAGCCTTGTAGGTGTTCAGCGCACGACTTTTGAAGAGATGTTAGCTGTGTTAAAAACAGCTTATCAACGTAAACGCGCAAAAGGTGGACGAAAACCCAAATTAAGCCTAGACTATCTCCTCAAGGTAACTATTCAATACATGCGAGAATAGCGCACTTATGAACAAATTGCGGCTGATTTTGGCATTCACGAAAGCAACTTAATCCATCGGAGTCAATGGGTTGAAGCAACTCTTATTCAAAATGGTTTTACGATTTCAAATTCTGCCCTAATTATAAAAAACAGTAAAATTCGAAGGATTGTAAGGTAAGAGTTTTTTTCTTTCTGAAAAAATGGTATAATAGCAATCAAAACTAGAAAATAAAACGGAATTTGGAACAGATTTGTCTGTATCCTAGTAGAGTGGTGATACTATGAAGATTAGTAAGAGGCACTTATTAAATTATTCCATCTTGATTCCCTACTTGCTTTTATCTATTTTGGGCTTGATTGTGGTCTATTCGACCACCAGCGCTATTTTAATTGAAGAAGGCAAGAGCGCCTTGCAATTGGTTCGAAACCAAGGAATCTTTTGGATTGTTAGTTTGATACTGATTGCCTTAATTTATAAATTGAGACTAGATTTTTTGAGAAATGAGCGACTAATCATTTTAGTTATATTGATAGAAATGGTTTTATTGTTTTTGGCTCGTTTTATTGGTATTTCCGTAAACGGGGCATACGGTTGGATTTCGGTTGCAGGAGTAACTATTCAGCCAGCTGAGTACTTAAAAATCATTATTATTTGGTATTTGGCTCACCGATTCTCCAAACAGCAAGAAGAAATAGCTATTTATGATTTTCAAGTTTTGACTCAAAATCAATGGCTTCCCCGTGCTTTTAATGATTGGCGATTCGTTCTCCTAGTTCTGATTGGAAGTTTGGGAATTTTCCCTGATTTAGGAAATGCAACTATCTTAGTCTTGGTTTCCTTGATTATGTATACAGTTAGCGGAATCGCTTATCGCTGGTTTTCAACCATTCTGGCGCTCGTATCTGCCGCTTCTGTCTTTGTCTTGACCACTATCAGCCTTATCGGTGTTGAGACCTTTTCAAAAATTCCAGTATTTGGCTATGTAGCCAAGCGCT
This sequence comes from Streptococcus sp. 596553, assembly GCF_900411395.1. Lineage (GTDB taxonomy): Bacteria > Bacillota > Bacilli > Lactobacillales > Streptococcaceae > Streptococcus > Streptococcus mitis_BA. Next base: position 347,240 of record NZ_OXCQ01000001.1, read on the forward strand.
TTAGTGCCTTTTTTAATCCTTTTGCCGATCGTGCTGATGCGGGTCACCAGTTATCTAATTCTTATTTTGCCATGGTCAATGGCGGTTGGTTTGGTCTAGGTCTTGGAAACTCGATTGAAAAACGAGGTTATTTACCAGAAGCTCATACAGACTTTGTCTTTTCTATCGTGATTGAAGAATTTGGCTTTGTTGGTGCCAGTCTTATTTTAGCTCTCTTGTTTTTCATGATTTTGCGGATTATCTTGGTCGGTATCCGAGCGGAGAATCCTTTCAATGCCATGGTTGCACTCGGTGTCGGAGGGATGATGTTGGTTCAGGTATTTGTCAATATCGGAGGGATTTCGGGCTTGATTCCATCTACAGGAGTAACCTTTCCCTTCTTATCCCAGGGTGGAAATAGTCTTCTAGTCTTATCAGTGGCAGTGGCCTTTGTCTTAAATATTGACGCCAGTGAAAAACGCGCTAAGTTGTACCGAGAATTGGAAAATCAAACAATGAACCTTCTGTGAAGTAGAATAAAGAAAGGATAGTCTATGTCTCTTCAAAAATTAGAAAATTATAGTAATAAAAGTGTTGTGCAAGAAGAAGTCTTGATTCTAACAGAATTGCTGGAAGATATTACTAAAAATATGCTTGCCCCAGAGACCTTTGAAAAAATCATGCAGTTGAAAGAATTATCAACGCAGGAAGATTATCAAGGTCTAAACCGTCTAGTGACTAGCTTATCAAATGATGAAATGGTCTATATTTCACGCTATTTTTCAATCTTACCTCTTTTGATTAATATTTCAGAGGATGTGGATTTAGCTTATGAAATCAATCATCAAAATAATATTGATCAGGACTATTTAGGTAAATTATCAACAACGATCAAAATGGTTGCTGAAAAAGAAAATGCCGTTGAAATTCTTGAACACTTGAATGTTGTCCCTGTTTTGACAGCCCATCCAACACAAGTGCAACGCAAAAGTATGTTGGATTTAACAAATCATATTCATAGTCTTTTACGTAAATACCGTGATGTTAAGTTGGGGTTGATCAATAAAGAAAAATGGCACAATGATTTGCGTCGTTACATCGAAATCATCATGCAGACAGACATGATTCGTGAGAAAAAATTAAAAGTGACTAACGAAATCACGAATGCTATGGAATATTACAACAGCTCCTTTTTGAAAGCTGTACCTCACTTGACGACGGAGTATAAGCGCTTAGCGCAAGCCCATGGTCTGAATTTAAAACAGGCTAAACCAATCACCATGGGTATGTGGATAGGTGGTGACCGTGATGGAAATCCATTTGTTACAGCAGAGACCTTGAAGCAGTCTGCACTCACTCAGTGTGAAGTCATCATGAACTACTACGATGAAAAGATTTACCAACTTTATCGTGAATTTTCTCTTTCAACTAGTATTGTCAATGTAAGTAAGCAAGTCAGAGAAATGGCTCGTCAGTCTAAGGATAATTCGATTTACCGCGAAAAAGAGCTTTACCGTCGTGCCTTGTTTGATATTCAATCAAAAATTCAGGCAACTAAAACCTATCTGATTGAGGATAAGGAAGTTGGGCCTCGTTATGAAACAGCCAATGATTTTTACAAGGATTTGATTGCCATTCGAGATTCTCTACTAGAAAATAAGGGAGAGTCCTTGATTTCAGGTGATTTTGTGGAATTATTGCAGGCAGTAGAGATATTTGGTTTTTACCTAGCATCAATTGATATGCGACAAGACTCTAGCGTCTATGAAGCCTGTGTGGCAGAACTCTTGAAATCAGCAGGAATTCATTCTCGCTATAGCGAGTTGAGCGAAGAAGAAAAGTGTGACCTTCTCTTGAAAGAATTAGAAGAAGATCCCCGAATTCTTTCTGCGACTCACGCAGAAAAATCAGAATTATTAGCAAAAGAACTAGCTATTTTTAAGACGGCTCGTGTTTTGAAAGATAAGTTGGGAGATGATGTCATCCGTCAGACCATCATTTCACATGCAACCAGCCTTTCTGATATGCTAGAATTAGCTATTCTATTAAAAGAAGTAGGACTGGTGGATACGGAAAGGGCGCGTGTTCAGATTGTTCCCCTTTTTGAAACAATTGAAGACTTGGATCATTCAGAGGAAACAATGAGACAATATCTTTCTCTTAGCCTTGCCAAAAAATGGATTGCCTCACGCAACAACTACCAAGAAATCATGCTTGGCTACTCTGACAGTAATAAAGATGGCGGTTACTTGTCATCATGTTGGACCCTCTACAAGGCTCAACAACAATTGACTGCTATTGGAGATGAATTTGGCGTTAAGGTTACCTTCTTCCATGGTCGTGGTGGTACTGTCGGTCGTGGTGGTGGACCAACCTATGAAGCTATCACATCTCAACCGCTCAAGTCTATCAAGGATCGTATCCGCTTGACGGAGCAGGGTGAAGTAATTGGTAATAAATACGGTAACAAAGATGCTGCCTACTATAACCTTGAAATGCTAGTATCGGCAGCCATTAACCGTATGATTACTCAGAAGAAGAGCGATACCAATACCTCAAATCGTTATGAAGCTATTATGGATCAAGTAGTGGACCGTAGTTACGATATCTACCGTGATTTGGTCTTTGGTAATGAGCATTTCTATGATTATTTCTTTGAGTCAAGTCCAATCAAGGCTATTTCAAGTTTTAATATTGGTTCTCGTCCAGCCGCTCGTAAGACGATTACTGAAATCGGTGGTTTGCGTGCCATCCCTTGGGTATTCTCATGGTCACAGAGTCGTGTTATGTTCCCTGGATGGTACGGGGTTGGTTCAAGCTTCAAGGAATTTATCGATAAAAATCCAGAGAATATTGCTATCTTACGAGATATGTACCAAAATTGGCCTTTCTTCCAATCGCTTCTTTCAAATGTTGATATGGTTTTGTCAAAATCAAATATGAATATTGCTTTTGAATATGCTAAACTTTGTGAAGATGAGCAAGTTAAGGCCATCTATGAGACTATTTTAAATGAATGGCAAATTACTAAGAACGTTATCTTGGCTATTGAAGGACATGACGAACTCTTAGCTGACAATCCATATCTAAAAGCTAGTCTGGATTACCGTATGCCTTACTTTAATATTCTCAACTATATTCAGTTAGAGTTGATTAAACGCCAACGTCGTGGAGAATTGTCAAGTGATCAAGAACGATTGATTCATATCACCATCAACGGAATTGCGACAGGATTGCGTAATTCAGGTTGATAATTTTCAAGAGTGAATATCAAAAAAATTCTAATAGACTATTGACAAGTAGTTTAAAAATGATATAATTTAACCATTCAGAAAAGTAATCGTACAAACTTTCAAGAGAGTCTGTGGTAGCTGAAAACAGATAAGTGATGATGATGAAAATTGGGCTGAATGTTATTTAGAATTTGAAATCATAAAAATTCGGTGAGCACACCTTACAGTGCATCTCGTTATTGCGAGACAGAGCGATAGGGAAATTCCCTATAATTGAGGTGGTACCGCGCATCGACGTCCTCACACAAGTTTTTTGTGTGAGGACTTTTTTGGTGGAGGTTAGTATGGAAAGAAAACGATGGCGTCGCTTGTTTATACTCAATGAAAATCAAAGTACAAACTAGGAAGCTAGCCGCAAGCTGCTCAAAACACTGTTTTGAGGTTGTGGATAGAACTGACAGAGTCAGTATCATATACCTACGGCAAGGCGACGCTGACGTGGTTTGAAGAGATTTTCGAAGAGTATTAGATAAGTGAAGTATTTTAAAGGAAATAAAAAGGAGAAATAGAATGAAAAATAAACGTTTAATTGGAATTATTGCTGCATTAGCAGTCTTAGTAGCAGGAAGCTTGATTTACTCTTCAATGAATAAACCAGAAGCTAAGAATGAGAAGAAAGTTGCCAAAGTTGGTGTTCTTCAGTTTGTGAGCCATCCATCTCTTGATTTGATTTATAAAGGGATCCAAGATGGACTTGCAGAAGAAGGATATAAAGATGATCAAGTTAAAATCGATTTTATGAACTCAGAAGGTGACCAAAGTAAGGTTGCGACAATGAGTAAACAATTGGTTGCAAATGGCAATGACCTTGTGGTTGGTATTGCAACACCAGCAGCTCAAGGACTGGCTAGTGCCACAAAAGACCTACCGGTCATCATGGCCGCTATTACTGACCCAATCGGTGCTAACTTGGTTAAAGATTTGAAAAAACCAGGTGGCAACATTACAGGGGTATCTGACCACAATCCAGCTCAACAACAAGTTGAACTCATCAAGGCTCTAACACCAAATGTGAAAACAATCGGAGCTCTTTACTCAAGTAGCGAAGACAATTCAAAAACACAGGTCGAAGAATTTAAGGCTTATGCTGAAAAAGCAGGTTTGACAGTGGAAACATTTGCAGTTCCTTCAACAAATGAAATTGCCTCAACTGTCACTGTTATGACTAGCAAGGTCGATGCTATTTGGGTTCCAATTGATAACACCATTGCATCAGGATTTCCAACGGTTGTCTCTAGCAATCAAAGTTCTAAGAAACCAATTTATCCAAGTGCGACAGCTATGGTAGAAGTAGGTGGTTTGGCATCAGTTGTAGTTGACCAACATGACCTTGGTGTGGCAACTGGTAAAATGATTGCGCAAGTCTTGAAAGGTGCAAAACCAGCCGATACCCCAGTCAATGTCTTTTCAACTGGTAAGTCAGTCATCAATAAAAAAATAGCACAAGAACTAGGTATTACGATTCCTGAGTCTGTTCTCAAAGAAGCAGGACAAGTCATCGAATAAATAAGGTAGGGAGGAGGAGACTCTTCCCATTTTTTAAAAAGATGAATATAGAAAGGATTAAATAAAATATGATTGTTTCCATTATTTCTCAAGGATTTGTCTGGGCTATTCTAGGTCTGGGAATCTTTATGACATTTAGGATTTTAAACTTTCCAGATATGACGACAGAAGGTTCCTTCCCTCTTGGCGGAGCTGTTGCTGTCACTCTGATAACCAAAGGCGTGAACCCTTTTTTAGCGACACTACTTGCTGTAGGAGCAGGTTGTTTGGCTGGAATGGTAGCAGGACTTCTTTATACAAAAGGGAAGATTCCAACCTTGCTCTCAGGGATTTTGGTGATGACTTCTTGTCACTCAATCATGCTCTTGATTATGGGACGTGCGAATTTAGGCCTGCTTGGAACCAAGCAAATCCAGGATGCCTTGCCTTTTGATTCAGATTTGAATCAACTCTTGACAGGTCTTATCTTTGTCAGTCTTGTTATTGCTCTCATGCTCTTTTTCTTGGATACCAAACTCGGACAAGCCTATATTGCTACAGGTGACAATCCTGATATGGCTAGAAGTTTCGGGATTCATACTGGACGCATGGAGCTCATGGGCTTGGTCTTATCAAATGGTGTGATCGCCCTTGCAGGTGCCCTCATTGCCCAGCAAGAAGGCTATGCTGATGTGTCTCGAGGAATCGGGGTTATCGTTGTGGGGCTTGCAAGTTTGATTATTGGAGAAGTTATCTTTAAGAGCTTGAGCTTGGCAGAGCGTTTGGTTACCATTGTTGTCGGTTCTATCGCCTATCAATTCTTAGTGTGGGCAGTTATCGCATTTGGCTTTAATACAAGTTACCTTCGTCTATATAGTGCAGTGATTTTAGCAGTCTGTCTCATGATTCCAACATTTAAGCAAACAATCTTGAAAGGAGCCAAGTTAAGCAAATGACAGCCATTGTAGAATTAAAAAATGCAACCAAAGTCGTTAAAAATGGCTTTGATGAAGAAAAGATTATTTTAAATGATGTTTCCTTAGAAATTTTTGAACAGGATTTCATCACGATTTTAGGTGGAAATGGTGCTGGGAAATCAACCCTCTTTAACACTATTGCAGGAACCTTATCACTAACCAGTGGAACCATCCGTATTTTAGGTGAAGATGTTACCAAGTTTTCACCAGAGAAGCGGGCTAAGTATCTGTCTCGAGTCTTCCAAGATCCCAAGATGGGAACAGCTCCTCGTATGACAGTCGCTGAAAATCTCCTGATTGCCAAGTTTCGTGGTAAAAAGCGTGGACTATTTCCACGACGCTTGACTAGCTATAAGGATGAGTTTCAGGCAACTATTGAAAAAGTGGGAAACGGTCTTGAGAAACACTTGAATACACCGATTGAGTTCTTATCAGGTGGTCAAAGACAAGCCTTGAGTCTCTTGATGGCAACCTTGAAGCGTCCTGAATTGCTCTTGTTAGACGAGCATACTGCAGCTCTTGATCCAAAGACCAGTGTCGCACTCATGGAATTGACGGATGAATTTGTCAAGAAAGACCAGCTGACAGCCCTTATGATTACCCATCATATGGAAGATGCTCTCAAATATGGTAATCGCTTAATTGTCATGAAAGAAGGACGAATTATCCAAGATTTGAACCAAGAAGAAAAAGCAAAAATGAAAATCTCTGATTATTATCAGCTCTTTGAATAAAGTAGGGAAAATGAGTGAAATGGTTTACTTTTTTTCTGAAATAAAGTATACTATATAAAGTAAACTATGATAACATGGAGGTATTGTGTATGGTTGACAAACAAGTCATTGAAGAAATCAAAAACAATGCCAACATTGTGGAAGTCATAGGAGATGTGATTTCTTTACAAAAGGCAGGACGGAACTATCTAGGGCTCTGTCCTTTTCATGGTGAAAAAACACCTTCTTTCAACGTTGTAGAGGACAAGCAGTTTTACCACTGTTTTGGTTGTGGCCGCTCAGGTGATGTCTTTAAGTTCATCGAGGAGTACCAAGGGGTTCCCTTTATGGAGGCTGTGCAGATTTTAGGTCAGCGTGTTGGGATTGAGGTGGAAAAACCGCTTTATAGTGAGCAGAAGCCAGCTTCACCCCACCAAGCTCTTTATGATATGCATGAAGATGCAGCCAAATTTTACCATGCTATTCTCATGACAACGACCATGGGGGAAGAGGCCAGAAACTACCTCTATCAGCGTGGTTTGACAGATGAAGTCCTCAAACATTTTCGGATTGGTTTAGCACCTCCAGAACGAAACTATCTCTATCAACGTTTGTCTGGTCAGTATCGTGATGAGGATTTTCTAGATTCAGGACTGTTTTATCTCTCGGATGCTAATCAATTTGTAGATACCTTTCACAATCGGATCATGTTTCCCCTGACAAATGATCAGGGAAAGGTCATTGCCTTCTCAGGTCGTATCTGGCAGAAAACGGATTCACAAACTTCTAAGTATAAAAATAGCCGATCGACTGCAATTTTTAACAAAAGTTACGAATTATATCATATGGATAGGGCTAAAAAATCTTCTGGAAAAGCCAGTGAGATTTACCTCATGGAAGGATTCATGGATGTCATTGCAGCCTATCGGGCTGGAATCGAAAATGCTGTAGCGTCTATGGGAACGGCCTTAAGTCGTGAGCATGTTGAGCATCTGAAAAGGTTAACCAAGAAGTTGGTTCTTGTTTACGATGGCGATAAGGCTGGGCAAGCTGCGACATTGAAAGCACTGGATGAAATTGGTGATATGCCTGTGCAAATCGTCAGCATGCCTGATAACTTGGATCCAGATGAGTATCTACAAAAAAATGGTCCGGAAGACTTGGCCTATCTATTAACGAAAACTCGTATTAGTCCGATTGAGTTCTACATTCACCAGTACAAGCCTGAAAATAGTGAAAATCTGCAGGCTCAGATTGAGTTTATTGAAAAAATAGCTCCCTTGATTGTTCGAGAAAAGTCTATTACTGCTCAAAACAGCTATATTCATATTTTAGCTGACAGTCTGGCGTCCTTTGATTATGCTCAGATTGAGCAGATTGTTAATGAAAGCCGCCAGGCGCAAAGGCAGAATCGCATGGAAGGGATTTCCAGACCGACGCCAATCACCATGCCTGTCACCAAGCAGTTATCGGCTATTATGAGGGCAGAAGCCCATCTACTTTATCGGATGATGGAATTTCCTCTTGTTTTGAACGATTACCGTTTGCGAGAAGACTTTGCATTTGACACACCTGAATTTCAGGTCTTATATGACTTGCTTGGCCAGTATGGCAATCTTCCTCCAGAAGTTTTAGCAGAACAGACAGAGGAAGTTGAAAGAGCTTGGTACCAAGTCTTAGCTCAGGATTTGCCTGTTGAGATGTCACCGCAGGAACTTAGTGAAGTAGAGTTGACTCGAAACAAGGCTCTCTTGAATCAGGACAATATGAGAATCAAAAAGAAGGTGCAGGAAGCTAGCCATGTAGGAGATACAGATACAGCCCTAGAAGAATTGGAACGTTTAATTTCCCAAAAGAGAAGAATGGAGTAATAATGGCAACAAAACAAAAAGAAGTAACAACATTTGACGTACAAGTAGCAGAATTTATCCGTAATCATAAGCAAAAAGGGACAGCAACAGATGATGAAATCAATGCTAGTCTTGTCGTTCCTTTTACCTTGGACGCTGATGGGATTGAAGATCTCTTGCAACGGATTCAGGATGCAGGAATTTCGATCACAGATAACGAAGGAAATCCGAGTGCGCGTGTTCTTAGCAATGAAGAAGAACCAGAACTCAGCGATGAGGACTTGATTGGGTCAACTTCTGCTAAGGTTAATGACCCTGTCCGTATGTACTTGAAAGAAATCGGAGTCGTTCCTCTCTTGACCAATGAAGAGGAAAAAGAATTGGCACTGGCTGTTGAAGCTGGTGATATCGAAGCCAAACAACGTCTTGCGGAAGCCAACCTTCGTTTGGTTGTTTCCATCGCCAAACGCTATGTCGGTCGTGGTATGCAGTTCCTTGACTTGATTCAAGAAGGAAATATGGGCTTGATGAAGGCGGTTGACAAGTTTGACTATTCTAAAGGGTTCAAGTTCTCAACTTACGCAACTTGGTGGATTCGTCAGGCTATCACTCGTGCTATTGCGGATCAAGCTCGTACCATCCGTATCCCAGTTCACATGGTTGAAACCATCAATAAATTGGTTCGTGAACAGCGGAACCTCCTTCAAGAATTAGGTCAAGATCCAACACCAGAACAGATTGCTGAACGTATGGATATGACACCTGATAAGGTTCGTGAAATCTTGAAGATTGCCCAAGAACCAGTATCTCTTGAAACTCCAATCGGTGAAGAGGATGATAGCCACCTTGGGGACTTTATCGAAGATGAAGTGATTGAAAATCCAGTGGATTATACAACTCGTATCGTCTTGCGTGAGCAGTTGGATGAGGTCTTGGATACTCTTACAGACCGTGAAGAAAATGTTCTACGTCTCCGTTTCGGGCTAGATGATGGAAAAATGCGTACCCTTGAAGATGTGGGTAAAGTCTTTAACGTGACTCGCGAGCGTATCCGTCAGATTGAAGCAAAGGCTTTGAGAAAACTACGCCAACCAAGTCGCAGCAAACCGCTTCGTGATTTTATTGAAGACTAAGAGTGAGGAAAATATGGCTTATACAGAAGAGCAAATTGAAAACATCAAAACACGAATTTTAACAGCCTTGGAAGAAGTCATCGACCCTGAGTTGGGAATCGATATTGTCAATCTTGGTTTGATTTATGAGATTCGTTTTGACGGCGACACAGGGCAAACAGAGATTGATATGACGTTGACAACTATGGGTTGTCCCTTGGCAGACCTTTTGACGGATCAGATTTATGATGCCATGACAGAGGTTCCAGAAGTAACGGATACTGAGGTTAAATTAGTCTGGTATCCAGCCTGGACCGTTGAAAAAATGAGTCGCTATGCACGCATTGCCCTAGGCATTAAGTAAACATATAAAAGCATGTGAGAGACCGTTGGAAAAGTGAGGAAATTTCCCCTTCTTTTCCTTTAGTCTCTCCTTTCTTTTGCTGATTTTATTCAAAGAAAATGATATAATAGTAGTTATGGAAAAAAAGAAATTACGCATCAATATGTTGAGTTCAAGTGAGAAAGTGGCAGGACAAGGAGTTTCAGGTGCCTACCGTGAATTAGTTCGTCTTCTTCACCGTGATGCCAAGGACCAATTGATTGTTACAGAAAATCTTCCAATAGAGGCAGATGTGACTCACTTTCATACAATTGATTTCCCCTATTATTTATCAACATTCCAAAAGAAACGCTCAGGAAGGAAAATTGGCTATGTGCATTTCTTGCCTGATACACTTGAGGGGAGTTTGAAGATTCCATTTTTCTTAAAGGAAATTGTGAAACGCTATGTATTTTCTTTTTACAATCGGATGGAGCACTTGGTGGTGGTCAATCCGATGTTTATTGAGGATTTGGTGGCAGCTGGTATTCCACGTGAAAAAGTGACCTATATTCCTAACTTTGTAAACAAGGAAAAATGGCATCCCCTTCCACCAGAAGAGGTAGTGAGACTGCGAACAGAGCTAGGTCTTAGTGACAATCAGTTTATCGTAGTAGGTGCTGGGCAAGTTCAGAAACGTAAAGGGATTGATGACTTTATCCGTCTGGCTGAGGAATTACCTCAGATTACCTTTATCTGGGCGGGTGGTTTCTCTTTTGGGGGCATAACAGATGGTTATGAACGCTACAAGAAAATGATGGAAAATCCCCCTAAAAATTTGATTTTTCCAGGTATTGTATCGCCAGAGCGGATGCGCGAATTGTATGCCCTAGCGGACCTTTTCTTGTTGCCTAGTTACAATGAGCTCTTTCCTATGACGATTTTAGAGGCTGCCAGTTGTGAGGCTCCTATTATGTTGCGTGATTTAGATCTCTATAAGGTGATTTTGGAGGGAAATTATCGGGCAACAGCAGATAGAGAAGAGATGAAAGAAGCTATTCTGGAATATCAAGCAAATCCTGATGCTTTAAAAGATTTGAAAGAAAAGGCTAAGAATATTTCTAGAGAGTATTCTGAAGAGCATCTGTTACAAATCTGGTTGGACTTTTATGAGAAACAAGCCGCTTTAGGGAGAAAGTAAAAAGTGAGGTAATCTATGCGAATTGGTTTATTTACAGATACCTATTTTCCTCAGGTTTCAGGTGTTGCGACCAGTATTCGAACCTTGAAAATAGAACTTGAAAAGCAGGGGCATGCTGTTTTTATCTTTACGACGACAGATAAGGATGTCAATCGTTATGAAGATTGGCAAATTATCCGCATTCCAAGTGTTCCCTTCTTTGCTTTTAAAGATCGCCGCTTTGCCTATCGAGGATTCAGCAAGGCACTGGAAATTGCTAAACAGTATCAGCTGGATATTATCCATACTCAGACAGAATTTTCTCTTGGCTTGTTGGGGATTTGGATTGCGCGTGAATTGAAGATTCCAGTCATCCATACCTATCACACCCAGTACGAAGACTATGTGCATTATATTGCCAAGGGGATGTTGATTCGTCCTAGTATGGTCAAGTATCTGGTCAGAGGTTTCCTGCACGATGTGGATGGGGTGATTTGCCCGAGTGAGATTGTCCGAGACTTGCTATCTGACTATAAAGTCAAGGTTGAAAAACGTGTTATTCCTACTGGGATTGAATTAGCCAAGTTTGAGCGTCCAGAAATCAAGCAGGAAAATTTGACAGAACTGCGTAGTAAATTAGGGATTCAAGATAATGAAAAGATGTTGCTTAGCCTTTCCAGAATTTCCTATGAAAAAAATATTCAAGCAGTATTAGCAGCCTTTGCAGAAGTTCTGAAAGAAGAAGACAAGGTTAAACTGGTGGTAGCTGGGGATGGTCCTTATCTGGATGACCTCAAAGAGCAAGCCCAGAAACTAGAGATTCAAGACTCCGTCATCTTTACAGGAATGATTGCTCCTAGTGAGACAGCTCTTTATTACAAGGCGGCGGATTTCTTCATCTCGGCATCGACGAGTGAAACGCAAGGTTTGACCTACTTGGAAAGCTTAGCTAGTGGGACGCCTGTCATTGCTCATGGAAATCCTTATCTGGACAATCTTATCAGTGATAAAATGTTTGGAACCTTATATTACGGTGAACATGATTTGGCTGGAGCTATTCTGGAGGCCCTGATTGCAACACCAGACATGAATGAGCATACCTTATCAGAGAAGTTGTACGAGATTTCAGCTGAGAACTTTGGGAAACGAGTGCATGAGTTTTATCTGGATGCCATTATTTCAAATAACTTCCAGAAAGATTTAGCAAAAGATGACACGGTCAGTCAGCGTATTTTTAAAACAGTTTTGTATCTACCGCAACAGGTGGTTGCTGTACCCGTAAAAGGCTCTAGACGCATGCTGAGGGCTTCAAAAACACAGTTAATCAGCATCAGAGATTATTGGAAAGACAGTGAAGAATAGAAAGAGGAACAGCTATGAAAAAACAATTAATGAGAAGTGGGCGTGATAAAAAGATTGCGGGTGTTTGTGCTGGGGTAGCCCATTATTTTGATATGGATCCTACTATTGTTCGCGTAATATGGGGTGTTCTTGCTTTTGGTTACGGAGCGGGAATTGTAGCTTATATCATTTTATGGATTATCGCACCAGTAGCAAGTGACTATTGAAAACTAGCTCAATTCATGCTAAGATAATAGAAAATAGAATGTAACGAAGGAGAGAAAAATGGCATTTGGAGATAATGGAAATCGTAAAAAAACTATGTTTGAGAAAATAACCTTGTTTATCGTGATTATCATGCTAGTAGCAAGTATTTTGGGAATTTTTGCAACTGCAATTGGTGCCCTCAGTAATCTATGAAATAGATTCAAGAAAATTTAGTGACTGGGATTTCCCAGCCCTTTTTTAAAGTGAGAAGAAAAAATGAGTATGTTTTTAGATACAGCCAAGATCAAGGTCAAGGCTGGTAATGGTGGTGATGGCATGGTTGCCTTTCGCCGTGAAAAATATGTCCCTAATGGTGGTCCTTGGGGTGGTGATGGTGGTCGTGGAGGAAATGTGGTCTTCGTTGTAGACGAAGGACTACGGACCTTGATGGATTTCCGCTACAATCGCCATTTCAAGGCTGATTCTGGGGAAAAAGGGATGACCAAAGGGATGCATGGTCGTGGTGCTGAGGATCTTAGAGTTCGAGTACCACAAGGTACGACTGTTCGTGATGCAGAGACTGGCAAGGTTTTGACAGATTTGATTGAACATGGTCAAGAATTTATCGTTGCTCACGGTGGTCGTGGTGGACGTGGAAATATTCGTTTCGCAACACCAAAAAATCCTGCACCGGAAATCTCTGAAAATGGAGAACCAGGTCAGGAACGTGAGTTACAATTGGAACTAAAAATCTTGGCAGATGTCGGTTTAGTAGGATTCCCATCTGTTGGGAAATCAACACTTTTAAGTGTTATCACATCTGCTAAACCTAAAATTGGTGCCTACCATTTTACAACTATTGTGCCAAATCTAGGAATGGTTCGTACCCAATCAGGTGAATCCTTTGCAGTAGCCGATCTGCCAGGTTTGATTGAAGGGGCTAGTCAAGGTGTTGGTTTGGGAACCCAGTTCCTCCGCCACATTGAGCGTACACGTGTCATCCTCCATATCATTGATATGTCAGCTAGCGAAGGCCGTGATCCTTATGAGGACTACCTAGCGATCAATAAAGAGCTGGAGTCATACAATCTTCGTCTCATGGAGCGTCCACAGATTATCGTAGCCAATAAGATGGATATGCCTGAGAGTCAGGAAAATTTTGAAGAATTCAAGAAGAAATTGGCTGAAAACTACGATGAATTTGAAGAGTTACCAGCTATCTTCCCGATTTCTGGATTGACCAAGCAAGGTTTGGCAACGCTCTTGGATGCGACAGCTGAATTGTTAGACAAGACACCAGAATTCTTGCTCTACGACGAGTCAGATATGGAAGAAGAAGCTTACTATGGATTTGACGAGGAAGAGAAAGCCTTTGAAATTAGCCGTGATGACGATGCGACATGGGTACTTTCTGGTGAAAAACTCATGAAACTCTTTAATATGACCAACTTTGATCGTGACGAATCAGTCATGAAATTTGCCCGCCAGCTTCGTGGTATGGGGGTTGATGAAGCCCTTCGTGCGCGTGGTGCTAAGGATGGGGACTTGGTTCGCATTGGTAAATTTGAGTTTGAATTTGTAGACTAGGAGACTGATATGGGAGATAAACCGATATCTTTCCGAGATGCGGATGGTAATTTTGTTTCCGCTGCAGACGTTTGGAATGAAAAGAAATTGGAAGAACTGTTTAATCGTCTCAATCCAAATCGTGCTCTGAGATTGGCACGAACTAAAAAAGACAATCCATCTCAGTAAAGAAGCTAAAAAATCCCGTGCCTCATCAGATACGGGATTTTGTGGTACGACGGGATGTATAGCAAACTGAATCTGGAATAGCACAGCATATCTTCTAAAATATTGTTATCAATTGATTTGAATTTCAAAATTAAATTGTTTGATTCTTATTTCACTTTGTTATAGTATATCTGATGTCAAAATTCTCGGCGAGTCAAATAGCGATTCCCAAGCCTGACTATCGTGAGGTAGCGGATTAAAACGGTCTGGGGATAGATCGTTTTAAGTCTGATGCTGGAAATAAGAATCGTCAGGGGAAGGGATAGCGAAATCGTGGCTCTACGAACAGGAACGTGATAGTAAGGCGTATATAGTGGATAAGGGGGCTCAAAACTCTAAAGTCCAAAAAGGTAGTCGTAACCTATATACATAAAGCACGAGAGTAATTGAATTCGGACTAAGATTTTCTATTTTCACTGTAACCTTTTAACGTCCTCATATCTTGTATACACGAGGAAAGATGTATGACTTATCCCGTGAGGTCTATCACTATAAAGAGAAAACGACAGATAGAGGTGATCCTGAGTCACGGTTATCTTTAAAATAGATTGTCTGATAGGATGCTAGCCTGAAAACGTCTTGTTCATGAAATATAGGACGCTATGTATAAAACGCTTCTGTGAACTGAGAGAAGGGGGAGAAGTTCTTTCTAAAGTTTAGTTGAACAGCCGTATTCCGATACTTAGATAAGGGGGTTAGTCTTAGCTCCTACTCGATTTCAGGGGGCAAAAAAGGGGCAATAGCGATTCGAGAAAGATTATACTCTTCGAAAATCTCTTCAAATCACGTCAATATCGCCTTGCCGTATATATGTGACTGACTTCGTCAGTCTTATCTACAACCTCAAAACAGTGTTTTGAGCAGCCTGCGGCTAGCTTCCTAGTTTGCTCTTTGATTTTCATTGAGTATCAGTGACTAAATCATCAACTCTGATTTATCCAATAAAATTGAAAAGGATGGAAAAAAGGTTGCATTTATGATATAATTTATTTTAAAGACCTTATTAGAAATCTTGAAAGAGTATTGAAAACTTAGAATGAGAAAAATTGTTATCAATGGTGGATTACCACTACAAGGTGAAATCACTATTAGTGGTGCTAAAAATAGTGTTGTAGCCTTAATTCCAGCTATTATCTTGGCTGATGATGTGGTGACTTTGGATTGCGTTCCAGATATTTCGGATGTAGCAAGTCTTGTCGAAATCATGGAATTGATGGGAGCTACTGTTAAGCGTTATGACGATGTCTTGGAGATTGATCCAAGAGGTGTTCAAAATATTCCAATGCCTTATGGGAAAATCAACAGTCTTCGTGCATCTTACTATTTTTATGGGAGCCTCTTGGGTCGTTTTGGTGAAGCGACAGTTGGTCTACCGGGAGGATGTGATCTTGGTCCTCGTCCGATTGACTTACACCTTAAGGCGTTTGAAGCTATGGGTGCCACTGTTAGCTACGAGGGAGATAACATGAAGTTATCTGCTAAAGATACAGGACTTCATGGTGCAAGTATTTACATGGATACGGTTAGTGTAGGGGCAACGATCAATACGATGATTGCTGCGGTTAAAGCGAATGGTCGTACTATTATTGAAAATGCAGCCCGTGAGCCTGAGATTATTGATGTAGCTACCCTCTTGAATAATATGGGTGCCCATATCCGTGGGGCAGGAACCAATATCATCATTATTGATGGTGTCGAAAGATTACATGGAACCCGTCATCAGGTGATTCCAGACCGCATTGAAGCTGGAACATATATTTCCTTAGCTGCTGCAGTTGGTAAAGGAATTCGTATCAATAATGTTCTTTACGAACACCTGGAAGGATTTATTGCTAAGCTGGAAGAAATGGGAGTGAGAATGACTGTATCTGAAGACAGCATTTTTGTCGAAGAGCAGTCTAATTTGAAAGCAATCAATATTAAGACAGCTCCTTACCCAGGCTTTGCAACTGATTTGCAACAACCGATTACCCCACTTTTACTAAGAGCGAATGGTCGTGGTACAATTGTTGATACGATTTACGAAAAGCGTGTAAATCATGTTTTTGAACTAGCAAAGATGGATGCGGATATTTCGACAACAAATGGTCATATTTTGTACACAGGTGGTCGTGATTTACGTGGAGCCAGTGTTAAAGCAACTGACCTGAGAGCTGGTGCAGCTTTAGTCATTGCTGGTTTGATGGCCGAGGGACAAACTGAAATTACCAATATCGAGTTTATCTTACGTGGTTATTCTGATATTATCGAAAAATTACGTAATCTAGGAGCGGATATTACACTTGTTGAGGATTAAACCGTAGAGGTGTTTATGAATATTTGGACCAAATTAGCAATGTTTTCTTTTTTTGAAACGGATCGCTTGTATTTGCGTCCTTTCTTTTTTAGTGATAGTCAGGACTTCCATGAGATAGCTTCGAATCCAGAAAATCTTCAATTTATTTTCCCGACTCAAGCAAGTCTGGAAGAGAGCCAATATGCGTTGGCTAATTACTTTATGAAGTCCCCTTTGGGGGTATGGGCTATTTGTGACAAGAAAACTGAAAAAATGATTGGTTCTGTTAAGTTTGAAAAGTTAGATGAAATTAAAAAAGAAGCTGAACTTGGCTATTTTTTGAGAAAAGATGCTTGGTCGCAAGGATTTATGACAGAGGTTGTTAGAAAAATTTGTCAACTTTCTTTTGAAGAAGTTGGCTTAAAACAATTATCCATCATTACCCACCTTGAAAATGAAGCTAGCCAACGGGTTGCTCTTAAGTCTGGATTCCGTTTGTTTCGTCAGTTTAAAGGAAGTGATCGCTACACAAGAAAAATGCGGGATTATCTTGAATTTCGGTATGTAAAAGGAGAATTCAATGAGTAAGCATCAGGAAATTCTAAGCTATTTGGAAGAATTACCAGTAGGTAAAAGGGTCAGTGTTCGTAGTATTTCCAACCATCTGGGAGTCAGTGATGGAACTGCCTATCGGGCCATTAAAGAAGCTGAAAACCGTGGAATTGTGGAGACCCGTCCTAGAAGTGGAACAATCCGCGTCAAATCCCAGAAAGTTGCTATCGAAAGATTAACTTTTGCTGAAATTGCTGAAGTGACCTCTTCTGAGGTTCTGGCTGGGCAAGAAGGTTTAGAGAGAGAATTTAGTAAGTTTTCAATCGGTGCTATGACCGAACAAAATATCTTGTCTTACCTTCATGATGGGGGACTCTTGATTGTCGGAGACCGTACCCGTATCCAACTGTTAGCACTTGAAAATGAAAATGCCGTTCTGGTTACAGGTGGATTTCAGGTTCATGATGATGTACTTAAACTGGCCAATCAAAAAGGGATTCCTGTTCTGAGAAGCAAGCATGATACTTTCACTGTCGCGACCATGATCAATAAAGCCTTGTCAAATGTCCAAATCAAAACGGATATTTTAACTGTTGAGAAGCTTTATCATCCAAGTCATGAGTATGGTTTTCTGAGAGAGACAGACACTGTTAAAGATTATTTGGACTTAGTTCGTAAGAATCGAAGCAGTCGTTTTCCAGTTATTAACCAACATCAGGTTGTCGTTGGAGTTGTAACTATGAGAGATGCGGGCGATAAGTCACCAAGTACCACAATTGACAAGGTTATGTCGCGTAGTCTATTTTTAGTTGGATTATCGACAAATATTGCCAATGTTAGTCAACGGATGATTGCTGAAGACTTTGAAATGGTACCAGTTGTTCGGAATAATCAAACCTTGCTTGGAGTTGTGACACGACGAGATGTCATGGAGAAGATGAGCCGTTCCCAAGTTTCGGCTCTACCGACTTTTTCTGAGCAGATTGGACAAAAACTTTCTTATCACCATGATGAAGTAGTGATTACAGTGGAACCCTTTATGCTTGAGAAAAACGGTGTTTTAGCTAACGGTGTATTGGCGGAGATACTGACTCACATGACCCAAGATTTGGTTGTGAATAGTGGCCGCAATCTCATTATCGAGCAAATGCTGATCTACTTTTTGCAGGCTGTTCAGATAGATGATATACTGCGCATTCAAGCACGGATTATTCATCATACGAGACGATCAGCTATTATTGACTACGATATTTATCATGGTCACCAGATTGTTTCAAAAGCAAATGTAACCGTTAAAATTAATTAGAAACTAGGAGAAAAAATGATAACATTAAAATCAGCTCGTGAAATCGAAGCTATGGATAAGGCCGGTGATTTTCTAGCAAGTATTCATATCGGCTTACGTGATTTGATTAAGCCTGGCGTAGATATGTGGGAAGTTGAAGAGTATGTCCGCCGTCGTTGTAAGGAAGAAAATTTCCTTCCGCTTCAGATTGGGGTTGACGGTGCAATGATGGACTATCCTTATGCTACCTGTTGCTCTCTTAACGATGAAGTAGCTCACGCTTTCCCTCGTCACTATATCTTGAAAGATGGTGATTTGCTCAAAGTTGATATGGTTTTGGGAGGCCCAATTGCTAAATCTGATTTTAATGTCTCAAAATTAAACTTCAACAATGTTGAGCAAATGAAAAAATACACTCAGAGCTATTCTGGTGGTCTGGCAGACTCTTGTTGGGCTTATGCTGTAGGTACACCGTCCGAAGAAGTCAAAAATTTGATGGATGTAACCAAAGAAGCTATGTACAAGGGGATTGAGCAAGCTGTTGTTGGAAACCGTATCGGTGATATTGGAGCGGCTATTCAAGAATATGCTGAAAGTCGTGGTTACGGTGTAGTGCGTGATTTGGTTGGTCATGGTGTTGGCCCAACTATGCACGAAGAACCAATGGTTCCTAACTATGGTATTGCAGGTCGAGGACTCCGTCTTCGTGAAGGAATGGTCTTGACTATTGAACCAATGATCAATACAGGTGACTGGGAAATTGATACAGATATGAAGACCGGCTGGGCGCATAAGACCATTGACGGTGGACTATCTTGTCAATATGAACACCAATTTGTCATTACGAAAGATGGTCCTGTTATCTTGACTAGTCAAGGTGAAGAAGGAACTTATTAATAAAAAGTGAAAAGACTACTGGAAGTTTATTTTGATAAAAAATCCAGTAGATCTTTTTATAATAAAACGTATTGTATCAAGCTTTTAATGCCTGGTATAATGCGTTTTTCTGATTTTAAGATTTTCTTCAACTTTGTTTGTAACGACATTATAACAGAGGATCTAGGATTCAGGGCTCTCCTCCTATATACTATTAGTAAAGCAAAACTAGGGGAGAATATTTTAGTGTCGCAATCTATTGTTTCTGTAGAGGTTCCACAATATTGTCGTTTTGATTCTAAAAAGAGCAATGAAATTCTGTTTAACGTTCGTATTGCCAATCTTAAATTTACCTTTTTCATATTGAAGTATTGAGCTAGTTTATGAAAAAATTGAATGAAAGAGTTGAGTGTTTTAGAAACCTACAGTGTAGTATTCTAGTTTCAATCCACTATATTTTGCTACTCCCCGTAAAGTTTCTATTTTCCCTGAATTCTGATATAATAGAAATATTGACTTCAAGAGTAAGGAAGAGAAGATGAACGCATTATTGAATGGAATGAATGACCGTCAGGCTGAGGCGGTGCAAACGACAGAAGGTCCCTTGTTGATTATGGCGGGGGCTGGCTCTGGAAAGACCCGAGTTTTGACCCACCGTATTGCTTATCTGATTGATGAAAAGCTGATCAATCCGTGGAATATCTTGGCCATTACCTTTACTAATAAGGCTGCGCGTGAGATGAAAGAGCGTGCTTATAACCTTAATCCAGCCACTCAGGACTGTCTGATTGCGACCTTCCACTCCATGTGTGTGCGTATTTTGCGTCGCGATGCGGATCATATTGGCTACAACCGCAATTTTACTATTGTAGATCCAGGGGAGCAGCGAACTCTCATGAAACGCATTCTCAAGCAGTTGAACTTGGATCCTAAAAAATGGAATGAACGAACTATTTTGGGGACCATTTCCAATGCTAAGAATGATTTGATTGATGATGTTGCCTATACTGCTCAAGCTGGCGATATGTATACGCAAATCGTGTCCCAGTGTTACACTGCTTATCAAAAAGAGCTTCGTCAGTCGGAGTCGGTTGACTTTGATGATTTGATTATGCTGACCCTGCGTCTCTTTGATCAAAATCCTGATGTTTTGACTTACTATCAACAGAAATTCCAATACATCCACGTTGATGAGTACCAAGATACCAACCATGCCCAGTACCAACTAGTCAAACTCTTAGCGTCTCGCTTTAAAAATATCTGTGTGGTTGGGGATGCGGATCAGTCTATCTACGGCTGGCGTGGTGCTGATATGCAGAACATCTTGGATTTTGAAAAGGATTATCCTCAAGCCAAGGTAGTTTTGTTGGAGGAGAATTATCGTTCCACCAAAACCATTCTCCAAGCGGCCAACGAGGTCATTAAAAACAATAAAAACCGTCGTCCTAAGAATCTCTGGACTCAAAATGCTGATGGGGAGCAAATCGTTTACTATCGTGCCAATGATGAACTAGATGAGGCTGTATTTGTAGCCAAAACCATCGATGAACTTGGTCGGAGTCAAAACTTCCTTCACAAGGATTTTGCAGTTCTCTATCGGACTAATGCGCAGTCCCGTACTATTGAGGAAGCCCTGCTCAAGTCCAATATTCCTTATACCATGGTCGGAGGAACCAAGTTCTACAGCCGTAAGGAAATCCGAGATATTATCGCTTACCTCAACCTCATTGCTAATTTGAGTGATAATATTAGTTTTGAGCGTATTATCAACGAACCGAAACGTGGAATTGGTCCAGGTACAGTTGAGAAAATCCGTGACTTTGCCAATATGCAAGACATGTCTATGCTAGATGCTTCAGCCAATATTATGTTGTCTGGTATCAAGGGTAAAGCAGCCCAGTCAATTTGGGATTTTGCAAATATGATTTTGGATTTGCGGGATCAACTGGACCAGTTAAGCATTACTGAGTTGGTTGAGGCAGTTCTAGAAAAAACAGGGTACGTTGATATCCTTAATGCTCAAGCAACCTTAGAAAGCAAGGCTCGAGTTGAAAATATCGAAGAGTTTCTTTCTGTGACGAAAAACTTTGATGACACCTCTGATGGGTCAGAAGAGGAAACTGGTCTGGACAAGCTGAGTCGTTTCTTAAATGATTTAGCCTTGATTGCGGATACAGATTCAGGTAGTCAGGAGACATCAGAAGTGACCCTGATGACCCTGCATGCTGCCAAAGGTCTCGAGTTTCCAGTTGTCTTTTTGATTGGGATGGAAGAAAATGTCTTCCCACTTAGTCGTGCAGCTGAAGATCAAGATGAATTGGAAGAAGAGCGCCGTCTAGCCTATGTAGGTATCACGCGTGCAGAGAAAATCCTCTATCTGACAAATGCCAACTCGCGCCTGCTTTTTGGTCGTACCAACTACAACCGTCCCACTCGTTTTATTAACGAAATCAGCTCGGACTTACTTGAGTATCAAGGTCTGGCTCGTCCAGCAAATACAAGCTTTAAGGCATCATATAGCAGTGGTGGTCTTGCCTTCGGTCATGGTATGAGTTTGGCTCAGGCTCTTCAAGACCGTAAACGCAGTGCAGCACCAAAAACTATCCAGTCAAGCGGTCTTCCATTTGGTCAATTTACAGCTGGAGCAAAATCAGCTTCTAGCGAGACGAATTGGTCCATTGGTGACATTGCCCTCCACAAGAAATGGGGAGAGGGAACTGTTCTGGAAGTTTCAGGTAGTGGTGCTACGCAGGAATTGAAAATCAATTTCCCGGAAGTAGGTTTGAAAAAACTTTTAGCCAGTGTGGCTCCAATTGAGAAAAAAATCTAATTTTCCATCCTTCTCACGAATAATAAAGTGAGGAGGATTTTTATGTATAGTATTTCATTCCAAGAAGATTCACTATTACCAAGAGAAAGACTGGCCAAGGAAGGAGTTGAAGCGCTCAGTAATCAAGAGTTGCTAGCTATTTTACTCAGGACAGGAACACGTCAAGCTAGCGTTTTTGAAATTGCCCAGAAAGTTTTGAGCAACCTTTCAAGCCTAACGGATTTAAAAAAAATGACTCTGCAGGAATTGCAGAGTCTGTCTGGTATCGGTCGTGTTAAGGCTATAGAACTACAAGCTATGATTGAACTGGGTCATCGTATTCACAAACACGAGACTCTTGAGATGGAAAGTATTCTCAGCAGTCAAAAGTTGGCCAAGAAGATGCAGCAGGAATTGGGGGATAAAAAACAAGAGCACCTGGTGGCGCTCTATCTCAATACTCAAAATCAAATCATTCATCAACAGACCATTTTTATTGGTTCTGCAACTCGTAGTATCGCTGAGCCGCGAGAGATTCTTCACTATGCTATCAAGCATATGGCGACTTCTCTCATCTTGGTTCACAATCATCCTTCGGGAGCGGTAGCGCCTAGCCGAAATGATGATCAGGTTACTAAACTTGTCAAAGAAGCCTGCGACCTGATGGGGATTGTCCTCTTGGACCATTTGATTGTCTCACATTCTAGTTACTTTAGTTACCGTGAAAAGACAGATTTAATCTAAAGTTCATTAACAACATAGTCAAAGAGATTTTTATCTTTGGGACGATTTTCAAAAAGAAACTCTGGATGCCATTGGACACCGAGAAAGGCAACATCATCCGTACTCATGACAGCCTCAATGATACCATCTTTAGGATCATAAGCCGCAATCTTTAAGTTAGGTGCTAAATCCTTAATACTCTGATGGTGGAAGGAGTTGATATGGGAGATTTCTCCATAGATTTCTCGTAGAACGGTATTTGGTTCTGTCACTAAGCGTTGGGTTGTGTACTCTGCGGAACAATCCTGCCAGTGATCTTCGATATCTTGATACAAAGTTCCACCCATGGCAACGTTAAAAAGCTGAGTCCCACGACAGACAGAAAAAATTGGCTTTTTCTGTTTAATCGCTTCCTTGATGAGGGCCAGTTCGAAGATATCTCTTTGAAGGTGGTAGTCATCGCTATCAATGGTTTTCGGTTCGCCATAGAATTTTGGATCAACATTTTGCCCACCTGTTAAGATGAGCTTGTCAACCATACTGATATAGTGGCAGGCCATTTCTTGATCACCAATCGGTAGGATGATGGGAATCCCTCCAGCGTCTTTAACGCCTTCAACAAAGCCTTTTGCTGCGTAGCTCATCATGATGTCATCATCAGGATGAGTTTTTTCGTTTCCTGTAATCCCTATAACTGGTTTTTTCATAAAATGATTTTCGCTTTCTAATCCTCTTTTCGCATGAAATAGAGGAGAGTTTGGAGTTCACTTGTCAAATCGACATACTGAACGACCACGTCTTTTGGTAAATGCAGATGGACTGGTGAAAAACTAAGAATTCCTTTCACGCCAGCATCCACCAAGAGATTAGCAACCTCTTGCGACTTGACGCTGGGAACTGTCAGGATAGCAGTCTTCACATCAGCATCCTTGATTTTATCCTTGATTTGAGAAATTCCGTAAATGGGAATTCCATCAGGAGTTTGGCTACCGACTTCAGGATGGTCATCTAGGTCAAAGGCCATGATAATCTTCATCTTGTTACGTTCGTGGAAGCGGTATTGGAGAAGAGCATGGCCCATATTTCCAATACCAACCAGCATGACATTGGTGATGGAGTTATCATTGAGCAAATCGGCAAAAAATGTCATTAGTTTTTTGACATCATAGCCAAAACCACGACGACCAAGTTCACCAAAATAGGAAAAATCACGACGTACGGTCGCTGAATCAATCCCAATGGTCTCTGCAATTTGCTTAGAGTTGGCACGTTCAATCTTTTCTGCATGAAATCTCTTAAAAATTCGATAGTAGAGGGAGAGTCTTTTTGCTGTAGCTTTTGGAATAGCAAACTGTTTATCTTTCACAAAATCACAACCTTTCTATTCTTCTATTTTATAGAAACATTGTGAAAAAATCAACAAAAACAAGAAAAAACTAAGAAAAATCTTAGTTTTGATGTAAAAAATCTGCATGTGATAGAAAACGGTAGAGATCTCCGACCAGACCCTGATAAACTTCCTGGCCCTTAAAAGTCAAAGAAGTCACATAAAGTGTATCTGGTAGAGTCACACATCCTGACAAAGCTAGCATGAGAGCCTCATAATCTTCATACTTGAGTGTACGCTCTACATGATAGCTGTCCTTATAGGTCAGTTCAAACATTTTGGCTCTATCTTTCCGATTTTGTAAAGACACCACGTTCTACTAAGCTATCCATGAGGAAATAGAATTTTTCCTGATGAATGTGGTGATCTTCTGATTTGAAAATATCAACTAGACGAAGGCCAAACTTGTCAGTGATATTGATTTTAGCACCTGTAAGTTCCTTGTTAATGATGATTTTGAGTTGGAAGCCTTCACCGCTGTTTGGCACTTTTTCAAGTAGGCGAGTCAATTCATAGTTACCAACCTTAGTCTCAAAAAAGGTGTTGTCCTTAAGGGTGAATTTTTTAACAGAAGGGCTAAGAGTGTAGTCGTAACGACAATTTTTTAACAGAATGGTTTTTTCAAATGCCATATGGCTAACCTCCGATAATTTCTTTTAAGGTTTTTGCGAGGGTATGTAGGTCTTCAACAGTATTTTCTGACGACAAACTGATGCGAACGGATTCTTTCAAGCGTTCTGAATTTGCCCCGTACATGGCTTCGAGAACATGGCTGGATTGTACAATGCCCGCAGTACAGGCTGAACCAGTAGAGATAGAAATTCCAGCCAAATCTAGACGAAGGAGTAAGAGGTCATTTTTCTGGCCAGGAAATCCAATATTGAGAACATAAGGAAGATGATGTTGTCCTCTATTCAGGTAATACTGAATTCCCTCTAGCTCTGCCAGAAAGGCAGTCTCTAGATTTTGTACATGTTGAAAATGTTCTTCTTGTTTTTCGAGGTCTTCTTTTAGGGCTGCAACCATACCCACGATGGCAGCTAGATTTTCAGTCCCTGCACGTTTTTTCTGTTCTTGGTCTCCGCCATGTAGATAAGAATCAAAGTCCATGCTAGATGCGTAGAGAAAGCCGATTCCCTTAGGGCCATGGAACTTGTGGGCAGAAGCAGTGAGAAAATCAATGCCCAATTCTTCTGGATGTATAGGGATTTTACCAATAACCTGAACTGCATCAACATGATAGGCAGCAGGGTGTTGCTTGAGTATTTGGCCAATTTCAGCAATGGGAAGTAGGTTTCCTGTCTCATTATTAGCAAACATGGTAGAAACCAAAATCGTATCGTCACGTAAGGCCTCTTGAATTTGCTGGGCAGTGATTTCCTGATTTTCTGGCTGGATAATGGTTGCTTCAAACCCAAAGTGCTGAACCAAGTAATCAATGGTTTCAAGGACAGCATGGTGCTCAATGGCAGTTGTGATGATATGTTTTCCTTGTTCTTGGTGACGAAGGCAGTAGCCAATGATAGCAGTATTGTTGCCTTCAGTCCCACCAGAAGTGAAAAAGATATGTTGAGGTTTTGTCCCCAGTAACTGAGCTAGTTCCTGACGGGCTTCTCGCAAGAGTTTGCCAGCTTGACGACCATGTCCATGAATACTAGAAGGGTTTCCGTAGGTTTCTTGCATCACCTTGGTCATAGCTGAAATAGCAACTGCTGACATAGGAGTTGTTGCAGCATTGTCCAAATAAATCAAAGGATCACCTTATTTCTTTTTGTTGTAGGCAAAGAGTGGGCTGACTGGTTTTCTTTCGTGGATACGGACGATAGCATCACCAATTAACTCACTAGCAGTGATGTAGCATACGTTTTTAGGAGTTTTTTCTTTTGTTGCTACTGAATCAGTCACAAGAATTTCTTTAATCTTAGTATTGTCAAGAAGTTCAGCAGCTCCTTCGACGAAGAGACCGTGGCTAGAAACAGCATAAATTTCTGTAGCCCCTTCACGTTCAACGATTTTAGCAGCTTCAGAGAAGGTACGTCCAGTATTTAAAATATCATCAATCAAGATAGCTTTTTTACCTTCAACATCACCAATGATATAACCTTCGTTGCGAGTTGCATCGTCTTGAGGGTAGTCGATAATGGCGATAGGAGCATCAAGATATTCAGCCAAGCTACGCGCACGTTTGACACCTGAATTTTTAGGGCTAACGACAACAACATCTGAACCTAGTAGTCCCTTATCGCAGTAATGTTTTGCAAATAGGGGAACAGTGAAAAGATTATCCACTGGAATATCAAAGAAACCTTGGACCTGAACGGCATGCAAATCAAGAGTCAGGATACGATCAACCCCAGCCTTAACCAGCATATTGGCAACTAGTTTTGCTGTAAGTGGCTCACGAGGACAAGCAATGCGGTCTTGACGTGCATAGCCAAAATACGGAAGGACAACGTTGATACTGTGGGCACTTGCACGCACACAAGCGTCGACCATGATTAACAATTCCATTAGGTGGTTGTTGACAGGGAAACTTGTTGATTGGATGATGTAAACATCATAACCACGGACACTTTCTTCAATATTCACTTGGATTTCTCCGTCTGAAAATTGACGTGATGATAGTTTTCCAAGTGGGACACCAACAGCTTGAGCAATTTTCTGTGCAATCTCTTGGTTAGAGTTGAGTGCGAAAAGTTTCATGTTTTTTCTATCTGACATTATAGACCGTCCTCTGTAAACTTTATAAATCCTAGTGATATTTGCCTTACCTATATGAACTAGGATTCGTGTATTTTTATCTTTTCTATTTTACCAAAAAATGGAGATTATTTCAGCTATTTTTCATACTTTTGACAAATCGAACCAATTTTGAAGGAGCTTTTTGATAAGAAATCTGATTTTCCTCTAAAAATTGTTGGAAATCCTGTTTGCCTTGCTCATGATTTTCCACTTCAAGCTCCAATTCGTAATCTGTCATATCAAAGTATTGACTCTCATCTAGCGCCATGAGGCCAATAGATGTTTGCATTTCATAGCGAAGCGTTGTTAGACAACCAAGAATCTGCCATTCACTAGTTTTAATACCATGTTTCGCCAATTCATCCAGTACTAGCCCTTGAGGAAGTTCTTT
Organism: Streptococcus sp. 596553; assembly: GCF_900411395.1. Taxonomy (GTDB): domain Bacteria; phylum Bacillota; class Bacilli; order Lactobacillales; family Streptococcaceae; genus Streptococcus; species Streptococcus mitis_BA. Next base: position 374,533 of record NZ_OXCQ01000001.1, read on the forward strand.
CTTGCTCAGATAGTTTTCAGCATCTTTTAGCTGCAATTTTTGGTTGTACTCCATGTTTCCGACACTCTGTGGGACTTTGAGTGTCAATTCTGCCCAGTTTTCAAAAGTGCGAATGCGCATAGCAACTTTCTTTTCTCGCAGTTCAAAATCAGGCGTGTCCATGTAGTAATTTTTTTGAAGAACAGGAGTGACGTCTGTGAACTGGTCTTTTAGACGATTGTATTCATCTTTTTTCAAGAGTGTTTTCAATTCAATTTCTAAATGTTTCATTTTTCTTACCTTTTCTTTATCGTTGAAAGCGGATTTATGGTATAATAAGCATTGTATTTATTGTATATGAATCTGGAGAAAAAATCAAAGATATTTTTGACGGATAATATGAGAACAAGGGAGAATATATGACCTTAGAATGGGAAGAATTTCTAGATCCTTACATTCAAGCTGTTGGTGAGTTAAAGATTAAACTTCGTGGTATTCGCAAGCAATATCGTAAGCAAAATAAGCATTCTCCGATTGAGTTTGTGACGGGTCGGGTCAAGCCAATTGAGAGCATCAAAGAAAAAATGGCTCGTCGTGGCATTACTTATGCGACCTTAGAGCACGATTTGCAGGATATTGCTGGCTTACGTGTGATGGTTCAGTTTGTAGATGACGTCAAGGAAGTAGTGGAGATTTTGCATAAGCGTCAGGATATGCGAATCATACAGGAGCGAGATTACATTACTCATCGAAAGGCTTCAGGCTACCGTTCCTATCATGTGGTAGTAGAATATACGGTTGATACCATCAATGGAGCCAAGACCATTTTGGCAGAAATTCAAATTCGTACCTTGGCCATGAATTTCTGGGCAACGATAGAACATTCTCTCAACTACAAGTACCAAGGGGATTTCCCAGATGAGATTAAGAAGCGACTGGAAATTACAGCTAGAATCGCCCATCAGTTGGATGAAGAAATGGGTGAAATTCGTGATGATATCCAGGAAGCCCAGGCTCTTTTTGATCCCTTGAGTAGAAAATTAAATGACGGTGTAGGAAACAGTGACGATACAGATGAAGAATACAGGTAAACGAATTGATCTGATAGCCAATAGAAAACCGCAGAGTCAAAGGGTTTTGTATGAATTGCGAGATCGTTTGAAGAGAAATCAGTTTATACTCAATGATAGCAGTCCGGACATTGTCATTTCCATTGGTGGAGATGGCATGCTCTTGTCGGCCTTTCATAAGTACGAAGACCAACTTGATAAGGTACGCTTTATCGGTCTTCATACAGGACATCTGGGCTTTTATACCGATTATCGTGATTTTGAGTTGGATAAGTTAATGACCAATTTGCAGCTAGATACCGGAGCAAGGGTTTCTTACCCTGTTCTAAATGTGAAGGTTTTTCTTGGAAATGGAGAGGTCAAGATTTTTCGTGCCCTCAATGAAGCCAGCATCCGCAGGTCTGATCGAACCATGGTGGCAGATATTGTCATCAATGGTGTTCCCTTTGAACGTTTTCGTGGAGACGGGCTAACAGTTTCAACGCCGACTGGTAGTACGGCTTATAACAAGTCTCTTGGCGGTGCAGTGTTACATCCTACCATTGAAGCTTTGCAATTAACGGAAATTGCCAGCCTCAATAATCGTGTCTATCGAACGCTGGGCTCTTCCATTATTGTGCCTAAGAAGGATAAGATTGAACTCATTCCAACAAGAAATGATTACCATACTATTTCGGTTGACAATAGTGTCTATTCTTTTCGTAGTATCGAGCGAATCGAGTATCAAATTGACCATCATAAGATTCACTTTGTCGCTACACCTAGCCACACCAGTTTCTGGAACCGCGTTAAGGATGCCTTTATCGGCGAGGTGGACGAATGAGGTTTGAATTTATCGCAGATGAACATGTCAAGGTTAAGACTTTCTTAAAAAAGCACGAGGTTTCTAAGGGGCTTCTGGCCAAGATTAAGTTTCGAGGTGGAGCTATTCTGGTCAACGACCAACCGCAAAATGCAACCTATCTATTGGATATTGGGGACCGAGTTATCATAGATATTCCCGCTGAGGAAGGTTTTGAAACTCTCGAAGCTATCGAGCGCCCACTGGATATTCTCTATGAGGATGACCATTTTCTAGTCTTAAATAAACCCTATGGAGTGGCTTCTATTCCTAGTGTTAATCACTCCAATACCATCGCTAATTTTATCAAGGGTTACTACGTCAAGCAAGACTATGAAAATCAGCAGGTTCACATTGTAACTAGACTTGATAGAGATACTTCTGGCTTGATGCTCTTTGCTAAGCACGGCTATGCCCATGCACGATTAGACAAGCAGTTGCAGAAGAAGTCCATTGAAAAACGCTACTTTGCTTTGGTTAAAGGCGATGGACACTTGGAGTCAGAGGGGGAAATTATTGCTCCGATTGCGCGTGATGAAGACTCCATTATTACCAGACGCGTAGCTAAAGGTGGAAAGTATGCTCATACTTCTTACAAGATTGTAGCATCTTATGGGAATATTCATTTGGTAGACATTCGCCTGCACACTGGTCGAACCCACCAAATCCGAGTCCATTTTTCTCATATTGGTTTTCCTTTGTTGGGAGATGACTTGTACGGTGGTAGTCTAGACGATGGAATTCAGCGCCAGGCCCTACATTGTCATTCCTTAACTTTTTATCATCCATTTTTAGAGCAAGACTTGCAGTTAGAAAGTCCCTTGCCGAATGATTTTAGCAACCTTATTACCCAGTTATCAACTAATACTCTATAAAAACTGTTTCAGAGTATAATTATTATTTTAAAGGAGAAAACTCATGGAAGTTTTTGAAAGTCTCAAAGCCAACTTGGTTGGTAAAAATGCTCGTATTGTTCTCCCTGAAGGGGAAGAGCCACGTATTCTTCAAGCGACTAAACGCTTGGTAAAAGAAACAGAAGTGATTCCTGTTTTGCTTGGAAATCCTGAAAAAATTAAAATTTATCTTGAAATTGAAGGGATCATGGATGGTTATGAAGTTATTGACCCTCAACATTATCCTCAATTTGAAGAAATGGTTGTTGCCTTGGTGGAGCGTCGCAAGGGCAAAATGTCTGAAGAAGATGCACGCAAGGTTTTGGTTGAAGATGTCAATTACTTTGGTGTTATGTTGGTTTACTTGGGCTTGGTTGATGGAATGGTATCTGGAGCTATTCACTCAACAGCTTCAACAGTTCGCCCAGCCCTACAAATCATTAAAACTCGCCCAAATGTGACTCGTACTTCAGGTGCCTTCCTCATGGTTCGTGGTACGGAACGTTACCTCTTTGGAGACTGTGCTATCAATATCAATCCTGATGCAGAAGCCTTGGCTGAAATTGCCATCAACTCAGCAATCACAGCTAAGATGTTTGGCATCGAGCCTAAAATTGCTATGCTAAGCTATTCTACTAAAGGTTCAGGCTTTGGTGAAAGCGTTGATAAGGTTGTAGAAGCAACTAAAATTGCTCACGACTTGCGTCCTGACCTTGAAATCGATGGTGAGTTGCAATTTGATGCGGCCTTTGTTCCCGAAACTGCAGCTCTGAAAGCTCCGGGAAGTACAGTAGCTGGTCAAGCAAATGTCTTTATCTTCCCAGGTATAGAGGCAGGAAATATTGGCTACAAGATGGCTGAACGTCTTGGTGGTTTTGCGGCTGTAGGACCTGTTTTGCAAGGTTTGAACAAGCCAGTTAACGACCTTTCTCGTGGATGTAATGCAGATGATGTTTACAAGTTAACCCTTATCACAGCAGCCCAAGCTGTTCATTAATAGTGAAAACTATAAAGCGATATACTATGCTATACTGTAGTTATGAAACTATGTACGAAAAGCACTGCCATTAACTCCTGGGAACTAAATTACTGATTGGTGTCAAAAAGGACAACTTCCAAGCGATGATATCCTGTCTATATACGACCTATAGAAATCTGTAATATACATGTCCGTAAAACGATAAATTCCCTTTTTGATTTTAAATGAGTATGAAAAGAGAATTTTTTCATTAGAAAACGCATAATATTGAGTGTTTTGACACCTGCTATTATGCGTTTTTTATAATTTTTGCACCTTTCTTAGCCTTTGTTATCGACAAGTATTGTTCTAGCTCCTTGTTTTTAGAATGGCAATTTCCCAGCGAAAGCACCCAGTTTTTTCTTGGTAGTTTCATCGATTTGTTCAAGAGCAGAGTTGATGGCTTGAACGGTCATATCAGAAAGAGTTTCAAGGTCCTCTGGGTCAATGATAGCTGGATTGAAATCAATGCTGACAACTTTCTTATCTCCAGTTAAGGTCGCTTGGACAAGGTCTTGAGCAGATTTGCCAACAAATTGCATAGCTGCAAGTTCAGCTTGACTTTGTTCCATTTGTTTTTGAAGTTTTTGTGCTTGGCGCATCATGTTTTGCATGTTCATCATAAGATTTCTAAAGTTCCTTTCATCTCAAGGGGATAATCCTTGTTGTTAACAAGTGCCTGATTTTCTCTCCTAATTGTTATTAGTAGCATATCCATCAAGCCCAAGTATTGATTTTATTATACCATTTTTTTAAGACATAGTCTTTTATTGGTGAGAGTTATTTATGTCAAGGAGTGATTAGAAATAAATTAAAATAATGATTTTTGCTAAGAGGGGCTCTATTCTAGTTTCATGGAAATGATTTTACTAAAGGTTCGTATGCTTTGTTTACAAACATGTTATCTCTATCTATTTTTGGATAAATAGTTATCTATTATTATGCTAATAGTAAAATCTAAATGGTAGCCTACGATTTTTTAGAAAGAAAATGGTACAATATTCTAAGAGAAAATACAATGGGAGGGAAAATGAGGTTATTACCTATAAGAAAAATATCACGTCAGTCTAAAAGGTTAGCACTTTTTTTGACGTTTTGTGCTGGATATGTAGATGCTTACACTTTTATTGTTCGCGGGAATACCCTTGTAGCTGGACAAACAGGAAATGTTGTCTTTCTTTCGGTAGAGCTAATACAAAATAATGTTTCGGATGTTAGGGATAAGCTTTTAACCTTAATAGCGTTTATGCTGGGAGTTTTTTTACTAACCATTTATAAGGAAAAATTGAGAATTGTGAAAAAGCCAATTCTGTCACTGATTCCTTTGGCAATCTTATCAATAGTTATTGGTTTTGTGCCTCAGACTGTGGATAATATCTATCTAGTGCCGCCCTTGGCCTTCTGTATGGGCTTGGTGACAACTGCTTTTGGAGAAGTATCGGGTATTGCTTACAATAATGCCTTTATGACAGGGAATATCAAACGGACCATGTTGGCTTTTGGAGATTATTTCCGGACCAAGCACACTCCTTTTTTGCGTGAAGGGTTCATATTTGTTAGCCTGCTTAGTAGTTTTGTCCTTGGTGTTGTCTTTTCAGCCTATTTGACGATTTTCTATCATGAAAAGACTATTCTTGGTGTTCCTATTATGATGAGTATTTTTTACCTTAGCATGCTTTTTGCCTCGTGGCGGAAAAAAGTAAAAGAAAAAGCTTCATTTTAGGTGTTATTACTTGTAAGAAAATAGGAGATATGATATACTTAGAGAGTTGACTATGCACGTTCCTGTGCAACCGCACGAACATCGTTGCTCGTTGTATAACAAATTTAAACTTTGTTATATATAGAGCTCTTCTTTTAAGTGGTTCGTCCCACGATGCTAGGCGAGTCTTCACAAAAAATCGGGGAAACCCATAAAAATCATAGGAGGTGCATAATGAGCACATACGCAATTATCAAAACTGGCGGAAAACAAGTTAAAGTTGAAGTTGGTCAAGCAGTTTACGTTGAAAAATTGAACGTTGAAGCTGGTCAAGAAGTTACTTTTAACGAAGTTGTTCTTGTTGGTGGTGAAAACACTGTTGTCGGAACTCCACTTGTTTCTGGAGCTACTGTAGTTGGAACTGTTGAAAAACAAGGAAAACAAAAGAAAGTTGTTACTTACAAGTACAAACCTAAAAAAGGTAGCCACCGTAAACAAGGTCACCGTCAACCATATACTAAAGTTGTCATCAACGCAATCAACGCTTAATTTTAAGGAGAACACATGATACAAGCAGTCTTTGAGAGAGCCGAAGATGGCGAGCTGAGGAGTGCGGAAATTACTGGACACGCCGAGAGTGGCGAATACGGCTTAGATGTCGTGTGTGCATCGGTTTCTACGCTTGCCATTAACTTTATCAATTCTATTGAGAAATTTGCAGGCTATGAACCAATCCTAGAATTAAACGAAGATGAAGGTGGCTATCTGATGGTTGAAATTCCAAAAGATCTTCCTTCACACCAGAGAGAAATGACTCAGTTATTCTTTGAATCATTTTTCTTAGGTATGGCAAACTTATCGGAGAACTCTTCTGAGTTCGTCCAAACCAGAGTTATCACAGAAAACTAACACGGAGGAAAACATTATGTTAAAAATGACTCTTAACAACTTGCAACTTTTCGCCCACAAAAAAGGTGGAGGTTCTACATCAAACGGACGTGATTCACAAGCTAAACGTCTTGGAGCTAAAGCAGCTGACGGACAAACTGTAACAGGTGGATCAATCCTTTACCGTCAACGTGGTACACACATCTATCCAGGTGTAAACGTTGGTCGTGGCGGAGACGATACTTTGTTCGCTAAAGTTGAAGGCGTAGTACGCTTTGAACGTAAAGGACGCGATAAAAAACAAGTTTCTGTTTACCCAATCGCTAAATAAAAAGGTTCAGTGAACCTTTTTATCCCGAGCCTTGAATTGTAAAGGCGAGGAAGCTAGAAATAGCATAAAAACAGGCTTTCCGAGTTTTCGGAGAGCCTATTTTTTTGTTTTGGTACCCATACTTTTTAATATGTATAGTGGATTGAATCTGGAATAGAACACTGTTAAAAATTGATTTGAGTTTCCTACTCGATTTCTTCAGATTTTATTTCAATTGACTATAAGAACTGGTATCTGGTTTCAAATACTGGCTTGTCGTCCCTTCACTTGTCTGAATGGCTTGATTCGTTCCTTCTGATAAGGGAAAATGATATTCTTTAGCTGAAACTGTCTGAGAATCCAAGCTAACAGATGGAAAGAAAAATAGCTCCAATCTGAATCACACTGGATGGGAGTTGTTGAAAAGCAGTTATCTAGTTTTTCTTTTCTACTTTGGCTTTTTTTCTTTGTCATCAGGGAAAGTGACTTGCTTCAAATCAGGGAGTTTAGGAAACTCTTCAAACATCTTGTTCAAGTTGTCTAGTTTTGTAAATTTTGCAGCCATAGGTGTACCTCGATTCTAAATTCTACCTTTTCGACACCAATTAGTAATTTAAAGTTCTCAGGAGTTAGTTTCATTGCTTTTTCATACATAAGGATAGTATGACATTTTATGGTTATTGAACAAGTCTAATCACTCCTTTCAAACTTTTGAAGATGTCCTACAAGTTTTTGAGAAGAATATTGCAAAGTTCATAGTTGAGCAACAATAGAGTGAAGTACTTTTTGAAAACAGCTACACTTCAGGTGAAAAAAACGACATTTCAGATTTTCTGATCCAGAAATAGCTATCGCTATGATATAATTAGTTTATGATTATTACTATTCCTATAAAAAACCAAAAAGATATTGGCACACCATCTGATTCAGTCGTTGTTCTCGGCTATTTTGATGGTATACACAAGGGGCATCAAGAATTATTTCGTGTTGCCAATAAGGCTGCGAGAAAGGATTTATTACCTATCGTCGTTATGACCTTTAATGAATCTCCAAAGATCGCTTTAGAGCCTTATCATCCGGATTTATTTTTGCATATTTTGAACCCTGCTGAACGTGAAAGAAAATTAAAGCGCGAAGGTGTAGAAGAATTATATCTCCTTGATTTTAGTAGTCAATTCGCTAGTCTCACGGCAGAAGAATTTTTTGCAACTTATATCAAGGCTATGAATGCCAAAATTATTGTTGCAGGTTTTGATTATACATTTGGTTCTGACAAAAAAACAGCAGAAGATTTAAAGGATTACTTTGATGGAGAAGTCATTATTGTCCCACCTGTAGAAGATGAGAAAGGAAAGATTAGTTCAACTCGTATCCGTCAAGCTATTTTAGATGGAAATGTGAAAGAAGCAGGAGAACTTTTGGGGGCACCGCTTCCATCAAGAGGTATGGTGGTTCATGGCAATGCTCGTGGTCGTACGATTGGTTATCCGACAGCGAATTTAGTGCTTTTAGACCGTACTTATATGCCAGCAGATGGCGTTTATGTCGTTGATGTTGAGATCCAAAGACAGAAGTATCGTGCTATGGCTAGTGTTGGAAAAAATGTGACTTTTGATGGAGAAGAAGCACGTTTTGAAGTCAATATTTTTGATTTTAATCAAGATATTTATGGGGAAACCGTCATGGTTTATTGGCTTGATCGCATTCGAGATATGACCAAATTTGACTCAGTTGACCAATTAGTGGATCAGTTAAAGGCTGATGAAGAACTAGCTCGGAATTGGTCTTAAGAGTAGTTTGGGTAATTAAAAAGAGGTTGTTTGTAACCCAAAAGATAGATGAATAAGTCTAACTTTTGAGGTCACGACACTACCTCTTTTTATTCTTTTTCAAAGGTGAAGCCTTCTCCTAGGATTTCATGGGCTTCTGTAATGGTTATAAAGGCTTGAGGATCGATTCGATGAATCATTTCCTTCATTTTCACAATCTCATTTCTACCGACAATACAGTAGATAATTTTCAAATCTTTTTGACTATAGTAGCCTTGACCAGAAATAAAAGTAACGCCTCTTCCTAGGTCATCATTAATCGCCTTAGCAAGTTGGTCAGGACGTTTTGTGATAATCATAAAACCTTTACCAGCATAGCCACCTTCTCCAATCAAATCAATGACACGCGAAACGATAAAATCAAATAAGAGCGTGTAGGAAACCAATCTCAAGTCCTTGAAGATTAGGAGAATGAGCATGAGAATACAAAAATCTAAGATAAAGAGCAGTTTCCCCATAGATATATGAGTGTATTTATTGAGAATACGAGCTAGAATATCAGTTCCGCCAGTTGTACCTCCAGCATTAAAGATAATTCCAAGACCGATTCCCAATAGAATTCCCGCTATAAGAGCTGTGATTAGTAAATCACCTTGAAGATCAATATGAAGGGGAATACGTTCAAAAAAGGCCAACCAGGCGGATAAGGCTAAGGTTCCAAGTAAACTAGAATAGAGAGATTTTGCTCCAAATATTTTCCAAGCTAGTATGAAAAGGGGAATGTTAATCAGTAAGTTCATGAGCGAAACAGGGATTTTAAAAAGATAAAAGGTGATAAGGGTAATACCTGTCGCACCTCCTTCAAAGAGATGATGAGGAACTACAAAATAAGTCAGGCCAAAAGCATAAATAGCAGCACCTAGTAAAATGGTAAAAATGGGGTAAATTTTTTTAATCATAGGACACCTCTTTTCTTATAAGTTGATTATATCAAATTTTTACGGAAAATTTGAGTGACTCCATTAGGATTTTTAATCTTTTTTTGATATAATTAAAAGTAAGAAAACCAATCTGAATCCTAAAATAGAAAGATTGATACTATGACAAAAATTAAGATTGTAACCGATTCATCTGTTACTATTGAACCAGAACTCGTAAAACAATTAGATATTACAATTGTTCCATTATCTGTAATGATTGATAATGTTGTTTATTCTGATGCTGATTTGAAAGAAGAAGGTAAATTTCTTCACTTGATGCAAGAAGCTAAGAATCTTCCGAAAACAAGCCAGCCGCCTGTAGGTATCTTTGCTGAAGTTTTTGAAGACTTGTGCAAGGATGGCAGCCAGATTCTTGCTATTCATATGTCCCATGCTCTTTCGGGGACTGTAGAAGCAGCGCGTCAAGGTGCTAGCCTATCTACTGCCGACGTAACAGTTATTGACAGTTCCTTCACTGACCAAGCTTTGAAATTCCAAGTTGTTGAGGCTGCAAAATTAGCGCAAGAAGGCAAAGAGTTGGAGGAAATCTTATCTCATGTAGAAGAGGTTAAAAACCACACAGAACTCTATATTGGCGTTTCAACTTTGGAAAATCTTGTCAAAGGTGGACGAATTGGCCGTGTAACTGGATTGTTGAGCTCACTTCTCAATATCCGTGTTGTCATGCAGATGAAGGATCATGAATTGCAGCCAATGGTTAAAGGTCGTGGTGCTAAAACCTTTAAAAAATGGTTAGATGAGTTGATAACATCGCTTTCTGAACGTTCTGTAGCAGAGATTGGAATTTCATATTCTGGTAGTGATGATTGGGCAAAAGAGATGAAAGAAAGCTTACAAGCTTATGTTGAAAAGCCAATTTCTGTTTTGGAAACGGGTTCCATTATTCAAACTCACACGGGTGAGAGCGCTTGGGCTATTTTGGTACGTTACCACTCCTAAAAAAATAAATAAAATGGGAAGAAATAGCGTTTTTAACTTGACCTAAAAGGGATTTTAGGATATGATTATATTTGTTAATTAGAAATTATTTGGAGGAATCGTTAACATGGCAAACAAACAAGATTTGATCGCTAAAGTAGCAGAAGCTACAGAATTGACTAAGAAAGACTCAGCAGCAGCAGTTGAAGCTGTATTTGCAGCGGTAGCTGACTATCTTGCAGCTGGTGAAAAAGTTCAATTGATCGGTTTTGGTAACTTTGAAGTTCGTGAGCGTGCAGAACGTAAAGGTCGCAACCCACAAACTGGTAAAGAAATGACAATTGCAGCTTCTAAAGTTCCAGCATTCAAAGCTGGTAAAGCTCTTAAAGACGCTGTTAAATAATCAGTCTTTAAAAAGCCTATTGTATCAAGCTTTCTAGCTTGGTCAGTAGGCTTTTTAATTATGAAATCTAGTAATAAATAGAATTAAAAAGTTGAATGCTCCGAAAATATTGTATATATAGTAGTTGAATCTAAAATAGTACGAAACAATTTCTAAAACATTTATAGAAATTAATTTTACTTCCTCAATCGATTTGTTCTCATCTTATTTCAATCCGCTATACGTATGTATATAATGAAAAGAATTAAATAATAGAATTGTGCGATAACTATTTGAAGCAAGATTAGCTGGTTAGAAAATCCAACAAGATAGCGAAGGAATATAACATGAAATATACATAATTTATTTTATGTTACAAAAATTGTACTAAAAGACTTACGATTATCTTGAATGCCTTAGGGAAACATGCTATACTACTTGTATGATTATTTTACAAGCTAATAAAATTGAACGTTCTTTTGCAGGAGAAGTTCTTTTTGATAATATCAACCTGCAGGTTGATGAACGTGATAGGATTGCCCTTGTTGGGAAAAATGGTGCAGGTAAGTCTACTCTTTTGAAGATTTTAGTTGGAGAAGAGGAGCCAACTAGCGGAGAAATCAATAAGAAAAAAGATATTTCTCTATCTTACCTAGCCCAAGATAGCCGTTTTGAGTCTGAAAATACTATCTACGATGAAATGCTCCATGTCTTTGATGACTTACGTCGGACGGAGAAACAACTTCGCCAGATGGAGCTAGAGATGGGTGAAAAGTCTGGTGATGATTTGGATAAACTGATGTCAGATTATGACCGCTTATCTGAGAATTTTCGTCAAGCAGGTGGCTTTACTTATGAAGCTGATATTCGAGCGATTTTGAATGGCTTCAAGTTTGATGAGTCTATGTGGCAGATGAAAATTGCTGAGCTTTCTGGTGGTCAAAATACCCGTCTGGCGCTGGCCAAAATGCTTCTTGAAAAGCCCAATCTCTTGGTCTTGGACGAGCCGACCAACCACTTGGATATCGAAACCATAGCCTGGCTAGAGAATTACTTGGTAAATTATAGCGGTGCCCTTATTATTGTCAGCCACGACCGTTATTTCTTGGATAAGGTTGCGACAATTACGCTGGATTTGACTAAACATTCCTTGGATCGCTATGTGGGCAATTACTCTCGTTTTGTTGAGCTGAAGGAGCAAAAGCTAGCTACTGAGGCAAAAAACTATGAAAAGCAACAGAAGGAAATCGCAGCTCTGGAAGACTTTGTCAATCGCAATCTAGTCCGAGCTTCAACGACCAAACGTGCCCAATCTCGTCGTAAACAACTGGAAAAAATGGAGCGTTTGGACAAGCCCGAATCTGGCAAGAAAGCAGCCAATATGACCTTCCAGTCTGAGAAAACGTCGGGCAATATTGTCTTGACTGTTGAAAATGCGGCTATTGGTTATGATGGGGAAGTGTTGTCAGAGCCTATAAGCCTAGCCCTTCGTAAGATGAATGCTGTTGCCATCGTTGGTCCAAATGGAATCGGCAAGTCAACCTTTATCAAGTCTATAGTGGATCAAATTCCTTTTATCAAGGGTGAAAAGCGCTTTGGCGCTAATGTTGAGGTTGGTTACTATGACCAGACGCAAAGCAAGCTGACACCAAGTAATACGGTACTTGATGAACTCTGGAATGATTTTAAGTTAACACCAGAAGTTGAAATCCGTAACCGTCTAGGTGCCTTCCTTTTCTCAGGAGATGATGTTAAAAAATCGGTTGGCATGCTGTCAGGTGGAGAGAAAGCTCGTTTGCTTTTGGCTAAATTGTCTATGGAAAACAACAACTTCTTGATTCTGGACGAGCCAACCAACCACTTGGATATTGATAGCAAGGAAGTTCTAGAAAATGCCTTGATTGACTTTGATGGAACTCTTCTCTTTGTCAGCCACGACCGTTACTTTATCAATCGTGTGGCAACTCATGTACTGGAATTGTCTGAGAATGGTTCAACTCTTTACTTGGGAGATTATGACTACTATGTTGAGAAGAAAGTAGAAGTAGAAATGAGCCAGACTGAGGAAGCTTCAACTAGCAATCAAGCAAAAGAAGCAAGTCCAGTTAATGACTATCAGGCCCAGAAAGAAAGTCAAAAAGAAGTTCGCAAACTCATGCGACAAATCGAAAGTCTAGAAGCTGAAATTGAAGAGTTAGAAAGTCAAAGCCAAGCCATTTCTGAACAAATGTTGGAAACAAACGATGCCGACAAACTGATGGAATTGCAGGCTGAGCTGGACAAAATCAGTCATCGTCAGGAAGAAGCCATGCTTGAGTGGGAAGAATTATCAGAACAGGTGTAAAGATGGAACATCTTGGAAAAGTATTTCGTGAATTTCGGACAAGTGGAAATTATTCTTTAAAGGAGGCGGCAGGCGAGTCCTGCTCTACCTCTCAGTTATCTCGCTTTGAGCTTGGGGAGTCTGACCTAGCAGTTTCACGTTTCTTTGAGATTTTGGATAACATTCATGTTACAATCGAAAATTTCATGGATAAGGCAAGGGATTTCCATAATCATGAACATGTGTCTATGATGGCACAGATTATCCCCCTTTACTATTCAAATGATATTGCAGGTTTTCAAAAGCTTCAAAGGGAACAACTTGAAAAGGCTAAGAGTTCGACGACTCCCCTTTATTTTGAGTTGAACTGGATTTTGCTACAAGGTTTGATTTGTCAAAGAGATTCGACTTATGAGATGAAGCAGGATGATTTGGATAAGGTAGCAGATTATCTCTTCAAAACAGAAGAATGGACCATGTATGAATTGATTCTTTTCGGGAACCTCTATAGTTTCTACGATGTGGACTATGTCACTCGGATTGGTAGAGAAGTTATGGAGAGGGAGGAATTTTACCAAGAGATTGGTCGCCATAAGAGATTAGTGTTGATTTTGGCCCTCAATTGTTACCAGCATTGTTTAGAGCATCTTTCTTTTGACAATGCAAGCTATTTTGAGACTTATACAGAGAAGATTATTGGTAAAGGTATTAAGCTTTATGAGCGTAATGTTTTCCATTATTTAAAAGGTTTTGCCTTATATCAAAAAGGAAAGTGTAAAGAAGGTTGTAGCCAAATGCAAGAGGCCATGCATATTTTTGACGTGCTAGGTCTTCCAGAGCAAGTAGCCTACTATCAGGAACACTACGAAAAATTTATCAAAAATTAATTTTCCCAAATAAGGGAAAAAGAAAAAAGCTCCTTTCAGTTTTGATACAATAGTTTCAAAATTTGAGAGGAGTTTTTATATGAATCGCTATGCCGTACAGTTGATTAGTCGCGGAGCTGTTAACAAGATAGGGAATATGCTCTATGATTATGGAAATAGTGTCTGGTTGGCTTCCATGGGGACTATCGGACAGACAGTTTTAGGAATGTATCAGATTTCTGAACTCGTCACATCTATTCTGATCAATCCCTTTGGCGGAGTGATTTCAGACCGTTTTTCTCGTCGTAAGATTTTAATGGTGACAGACCTTGTTTGTGGGATTCTTTGTCTGGCTATTTCTTTCATAAGGAATGACAGCTGGATGATTGGCGCTTTGATTTTTGCTAATATTGTGCAGTCGATTGCCTTTGCCTTTTCTCGTACAGCCAATAAAGCTATCATAACTGAAGTGGTGGAGAAAGATGAGATTGTGATCTATAATTCTCGCCTAGAGCTGATTTTGCAGGTTGTAGGTGTTAGCTCTCCTGTTCTTTCCTTCCTTGTTTTACAGTTTGCAAGTCTCCATATGACGCTACTGCTAGACTCGCTGACTTTTTTCATTGCTTTTATTCTAGTGGCTCTCCTTCCAAAAGAGGAAGCAGGAGTTCAAGAGAAAAAGGCTTTTACTGGGAGAGATATGTTTGTAGATATCAAGAATGGGTTACACTATATCTGGCATCAGCAAGAAATTTTCTTCCTTTTGCTGGTAGCTTCCAGCGTTAATTTCTTTTTTGCAGCTTTTGAATTTCTCCTCCCCTTTTCGAATCAGCTTTACGGGTCAGAAGGAGTCTATGCAAGTATTTTAACTATGGGGGCTATTGGTTCCATCATTGGGGCTCTTCTAGCTAGTAAAATTAAAGCTAATGTTTATAATCTTTTGATTTTACTGGCTTTGACAGGTGTCGGAGTTTTTATGATGGGATTACCACTGCCAACTTTTCTTTCCTTTTCTGGAAATTTAGTTTGTGAATTGTTTATGACGATTTTTAATATTCACTTTTTTACTCAAGTACAAACCAAGGTTGAGAGCGAATTTCTTGGGAGAGTACTGAGTACAATTTTTACCTTAGCTATTCTATTTATGCCTATTGCAAAAGGATTTATGACATTCTTGCCAAGTGTACATCTCTCTTCTTTCCTGATAATTGGAAGTGGTGTTATCATCTTGTCTTGTATATCGTTTATTTATGTTCGAACTCATTTTGAAAAATTGATATAAGGCTGCTTGAGTTTCAAAAATAATTTCAAACTAAGTATTTTTTCCGCCCTTCTCGTTTGTGAGGAGGGCTTAGTTTATGGTAAAATGGTCTTATGAATAAAAGAATGAATGAGTTAGTCGCCTTGCTCAATCGCTATGCGACTGAGTACTATACCAGCGATAATCCATCGGTTTCAGACAGTGAGTATGACCGTCTTTACCGAGAGTTGGTTGAGTTAGAAACTGCCTATCCAGATCAAGTATTAGCAGACAGTCCGACCCATCGTGTTGGTGGTAAGGTTTTAGATGGTTTTGAAAAATACAGTCATCAGTATCCTCTTTATAGTTTGCAGGATGCTTTTTCACGTGAGGAGCTTGAAGCTTTTGATGCGCGTGTTCGTAAGGAAGTGGCTCATCCAACCTATATTTGTGAGCTGAAAATCGATGGCTTATCTATCTCGCTGACGTATGAAAAGGGGATTTTAGTTGCAGGTGCAACACGTGGAGACGGTTCTGTTGGGGAGAACATCACAGAAAATCTTAAGCGTGTTAAAGACATTCCTTTAACTTTGCCAGAAGAACTAGATATCACAGTTCGTGGGGAATGTTATATGCCACGCGCTTCTTTTGACCAGGTTAATCAAGCTCGCCAAGAAAATGGAGAGCCTGAATTTGCCAATCCCCGTAATGCGGCGGCAGGCACACTACGTCAGCTGGATACAGCAGTAGTTGCCAAGCGCAATCTTGCAACGTTTCTCTATCAAGAAGCCAGCCCGTCAACTCGTGACAGCCAAGAAAAGGTTTTGAAGCACCTAGAACAACTTGGTTTTGTAGTCAATTCTAAACGAATTCTGGCTGAAAGCATGGATGAGATTTGGAATTTTATCCAAGAAGTAGGAGAGGAACGGGAAAATCTGCCTTATGATATTGATGGAGTTGTAATCAAGGTCAATGACTTAGCAAGCCAAGAAGAACTTGGTTTTACCGTTAAGGCTCCAAAGTGGGCAGTGGCTTACAAGTTCCCTGCTGAGGAAAAAGAAGCTCAACTCTTGTCAGTTGATTGGACAGTTGGCCGTACGGGTGTTGTAACCCCAACTGCAAATCTAACACCAGTACAGCTAGCTGGAACAACTGTTAGCCGTGCGACCCTGCACAATGTGGATTATATTGCTGAAAAAGATATCCGCAAAGACGACACGGTTATCGTCTATAAGGCTGGTGACATCATCCCTGCTGTTTTACGAGTGGTAGAGTCCAAACGGGTTTCTGAAGAAAAACTAGATATCCCTACAAACTGCCCAAGTTGTGACTCGGATTTGTTGCATTTTGAAGATGAAGTGGCCCTGCGTTGTATCAATCCGCGTTGCCCTGCTCAAATCATGGAAGGTTTGATCCACTTTGCTTCTCGAGATGCCATGAATATTACAGGCCTTGGTCCATCTATTGTTGAGAAGCTTTTTGCTGCCAATTTAGTCAAGGATGTGGCGGATATTTACCGTTTGCAAGAAGAGGATTTCCTACTTTTAGAGGGGGTTAAGGAAAAGTCTGCTTCTAAACTGTATCAGGCCATTCAAGAATCTAAGGAAAATTCTGCTGAAAAACTCTTGTTTGGTTTGGGAATTCGCCATGTCGGAAACAAGGCTAGTCAGCTCTTACTCCAACATTTCCACTCGATTGAAAATCTGGCTCAGGCAGATCCAGATGAAGTGGCTAGTATTGAAAGTCTGGGTGGCGTGATCGCCAAGAGTCTTCAGACATATTTTGCGACAGAAGGCTCTGAAATTCTCCTCAGAGAATTGAAAGAAGCTGGGGTCAATCTGGACTATAAAGGTCAGACGGTAGTAGCGGATGCAGCCTTGTCAGGTTTGACCGTGGTATTGACAGGAAAATTGGAACGTCTCAAGCGCTCAGAAGCTAAAAGCAAACTAGAAAGTCTGGGTGCCAAGGTAACAGGCAGTGTGTCTAAAAAGACCGACCTCGTCGTGGCAGGAGCAGATGCTGGAAGTAAACTTCAAAAGGCACAAGAACTTGGTATCGAAGTTCGAGATGAAGCTTGGCTCGAAAGTTTGTAATGATCTTTTAAAAACAGAGTTTAGATAGAATGACAATGTTTGTTAATCGAGACAAAATTAGTCAAAAATTTATTAGTGAAACAGAAACAAATTAAAAAGTAAAAAGGAAAAATAAAAATGTATACCTACCCTATGCGCATTCATTACCATCGCAAGAATGGTGAATACGACACTTGCTCTTTTGTAAAGAGTAAGGATCAACGAATTGATTTGCTAACCTACAAAGAAGATTATTTTGGAGCCTTATTTAGCTTTGAACACCCAAGTGCTCATCCCTTAGAAAGCTTGAATTTTGTGGTTCATACAGGTCAAACTAGTAAAGAATATACTATCCGTTTTAATCACTATCCCCTCTTAACAGAGGTCTGGATTTTGGAAGGCGATGATCGGATTTATTACTCTGAAAATCCTGCTATTGCCAGTCCTTTCTATAAAAATCAAAATCCTTTTGCCTTTGATAAGGCCATTAACAGTGCTAGTTTTGACCATCATTGGGGTTACCAAGGGGAATTGGGTTGCCGTGTAGAGGACAATCAGGCTCATTTTTCCCTTTGGTCACCAACAGCGACAGCAGTGCAGGTTGTGGTTTATGAATCAGCTGCTAATGATGCCTCTGTTTGGAAAACTTTTGATATGGAAAGAGGCAATCGCTACTCTTATAACCATAAGGACAATACTATTGGTGTCTGGAGTTTGGATGTTGAGGAAGATTTGACTGGTAAGGCTTATCAGTATCAAGTCCAATTCCCTCATCACCAAACACTGACACGTGATCCCTATACTATCGCGACCAGTCCTGATGGCAAACGTTCTGCTATTCTGAGCCATGCAGAAAAGCAAGTTGAAAACTTTGAGGTCAAGCACGGCTCTGAGGCTACTTGGCGTTTGGAAAATCCATGTAAGGCAGTTATTTGTGAAATGCATATTCGTGATTTGACCCAATCACCGACCTCAGGTGTGGATGAACATCTTCGAGGAACGTTCTTGGGTGCTGCTCAGACTGGAACGGTTAACCAGTACGGTCAGTCAACTGCTTTTGATCACATCAAGAAGTTGGGCTACAATTATGTTCAGTTGCAACCAATTGCAGACCGTCACAAAGAATACGATGAGGACGGGAATGTAACCTACAACTGGGGTTATGATCCACAAAACTATAACGCACCAGAAACTAGTTTTTCAACTAATCCAGAGGATCCAGCTCAGGTCATTCGCGACTTAAAGACCATGGTTCAAGCTTATCACGATGCGGGCATTGGTGTCATTATGGATGTGGTCTATAATCATACCTTCTCAGTAGTTGATGCACCTTTCCAAACAACAGTCCCTGATTACTATTATCGTATGAATCCAGACGGTACCTTCCAGAATGGAACGGGTGTTGGAAATGAAACAGCCAGTGAACACGAAATGTTTCGCAAGTATATGATTGATTCCCTTCTATACTGGGTGCAAGAATACAATATTGACGGCTTCCGCTTTGACTTGATGGGGATTCATGATGTCAAGACCATGCAGATGATTCGTCAGAGCTTGGATGAAATCGACCCTAACATTATCCTTTATGGAGAAGGATGGGATATGGGAACAGGTCTTGCCCCTTATGATAAGGCTAAGAAAGACAACGCCTACGAAATGCCAAATATTGGTTTCTTTAATGACAATCAGCGTGATGCTGTCAAAGGTGGAGAAGTTTACGGTGCTATCAAATCAGGTTTTGTCAGTGGTGCTGCGACAGAGCCAATTCTAGCTAAAGCAATCCTAGGAAGTCGTGAATTAGGAACCTATACATATCCAAATCAGGTGCTTAACTATGTGGAAGCCCATGACAATTACAATCTTCACGATTTATTGGCAACCCTTCATCCAGACCAAAGTTCAGAACAAATCATGCGCAAGGTTGAGACAGCCACAGCTATGAACCTACTCATGCAGGGGATGGCCTTTATGGAAATCGGTCAAGAATTTGGTCGTACCAAACTGGTTGCGACTGGTGAGAATGGTGAGTTGACACATGATGATAGAGAGCGTGCGATGAATAGCTATAATGCTCCTGACAGTGTGAACCAAGTCAACTGGGATTTGATCAATGAGCGTCAAGACAGTATTGAATTTATTCGTCAAGTCATCCGATTGAAGACAAAAACTGGTGCCTTTTCTTACTCTAGCTATGATGAAATTTACCATCATGTCTTTGTGCATTCTGCGATTGAACATAGCGGCTGCCTTATCTATGAAGTTCATGGCAAAGAACACCTCTTGGTGGTTGTGAATGCTAAATCAGAACCCTATCAATTTGAAAATGCAGGAAATTTAGCTATGTTGGTAACCAACAGTCGCTCAAAAGAAGACAATGTGTTAGATGATATTAGTCTAGCTGTCTTGAGTGTTTTATAAAGACCATCTATCTCGCTATTCTAACACATCATTGGAAGTGAACGAATAGAAAGAACTTAGCTAACAACTCACTTGTATAGAAAAGTTGATAAATATTTTCATCAAACGTGTAAAATCAGGAAATTGTTTTCCTGGTTTTATTTTTTGCTATAAAAAATAATATTTGTAGAAAAAATACGAACTTTTTGGTATTTTAGTAGAAAAAGAAAGGCGTTTTCGCAATTTTTTTGAAAAAATATTGATTTACAAGTGGACACATCAGTGAATTTGTTGAAGATTTTCAAAATAATTTTAAAGAAGTATAGTAATTTACTTGAATCTTCTCTAAAAAGGTAGTATAATAAAAACATAGAAAACGCTTACAGAAAAGGGGAGGTATTATGGATAAAAGAGAAGCTTTGCGCACCTTTATGACAGGAGAAAATTTTTATCTCCAACATTATCTAGGAGCACATAAAGAGCAAGTGAATGGAGAGTATGGTTATACATTTCGTGTATGGGCTCCCAATGCTCAGGCTGTTCACTTGGTGGGGGATTTTACCAACTGGATTGAAAATCAGATTCCAATGGTAAGAAATGACTTTGGGGTCTGGGAAGTCTTTACCAACATGGCTCAAGAAGGGCATATTTACAAATATCATGTCACACGTCAAAATGGTCATCAACTGATGAAAATTGACCCTTTTGCTGTCAGATATGAGGCTCGTCCAGGAACAGGGGCAATCGTAACAGAGCTTCCTGAGAAGAAATGGAGGGATGGACTTTGGCTGGCACGAAGAAAACGTTGGGGCTTTGCTGAACGTCCTGTCAATATCTATGAAGTTCACGCTGGCTCATGGAAAAGAAATTCTGATGGCAGTCCTTATAGTTTTGCCCAGCTCAAGGATGAACTCATTCCTTATCTCGTTGAAATGAACTATACTCATATTGAGTTTATGCCCTTGATGTCCCATCCTTTGGGCTTGAGTTGGGGTTATCAGCTTATGGGTTACTTCGCTTTAGAGCATGCTTATGGCCGACCAGAGGAGTTTCAAGATTTTGTCGAGGAGTGTCATATCCATAATATTGGGGTTATTGTGGACTGGGTACCAGGTCATTTTACCATCAATGATGATGCCTTAGCCTATTATGACGGGACACCGACTTTTGAGTACCAAGACCATAATAAGGCTCATAACTATGGTTGGGGTGCCCTTAATTTTGACCTTGGAAAAAATGAAGTCCAGTCCTTCTTGATTTCTTGTATTAAGCATTGGATTGATGTCTATCATTTGGATGGTATTCGTGTAGATGCTGTTAGCAACATGCTCTATTTGGACTATGATGATGCTCCATGGACACCTAACAAAGATGGGGGAAATCTCAACTATGAAGGTTATTATTTCCTTCAACACTTGAATGATATTATTAAGTTAGAATATCCAGATGTGATGATGATTGCAGAAGAAAGTTCGTCTGCAACCAAGATTACGGGAATGAGAGAGCTTGGTGGTCTAGGATTTGACTACAAATGGAATATGGGCTGGATGAATGATATCCTCCGTTTCTACGAAGAAGACCCAATTTACCGTAAGTATGACTTTAATTTGGTGACTTTCAGCTTTATGTATGTTTTCAATGAAAACTATCTCTTACCATTCTCGCACGATGAAGTGGTTCATGGCAAGAAGAGTATGATGCATAAGATGTGGGGAGATCGTTACAATCAATTTGCAGGTTTGCGCAATCTCTACACTTACCAAATTTGTCACCCTGGTAAGAAATTGCTCTTCATGGGTAGCGAATATGGTCAATTCCTAGAATGGAAATCTGAAGAACAGTTGGAATGGTCTAACCTAGAAGACCCAATGAATGCTAAGATGAAGTATTTCACTTCTCAGCTAAACCAGTTTTACAAAGACAACCGCTGTTTGTGGGAAATTGATACCAGCTATGATGGTATTGAAATCATTGATGCGGATAATCGAGACCAGAGTGTTCTTTCCTTCATCCGTAAGGGTAAGAAGGGCGACATGCTAGTCTGCGTCTTTAATATGGCACCTGTTGAACGAAAAGATTTTACAATCGGTCTGCCTGTTGCAGGGATTTATGAAGAAGTCTGGAATACTGAGTTAGAAGAGTGGGGAGGCGTTTGGAAAGAACATAATCAAACTGTTCAAACGCAAGAAGGACTATGGAAAGATTATGAGCAGACCTTAACCTTTACCCTACCGGCTATGGGGGCTAGTGTCTGGAAAATCAAACGTCGCTTGAAATCTGCAAAAACCGTCACAAGTAAAAACCAAAAAGGAGTAGAAAATGAAGAATGAAATGTTAGCTTTGATTCTTGCTGGTGGGCAAGGAACTCGTCTCGGTAAACTCACTCAAAGCATCGCAAAACCAGCTGTGCAATTTGGTGGGCGCTACCGTATCATTGACTTTGCCCTTTCAAACTGTGCCAACTCAGGGATTCACAATGTTGGAGTCATTACACAGTACCAGCCACTTGCTCTCAACAATCATATTGGGAATGGTTCAAGCTGGGGACTAGATGGTATTAATTCTGGTGTTTCTATTCTCCAACCTTATTCTGCCAGTGAAGGAAATCGTTGGTTTGAGGGGACTAGTCACGCTATTTACCAAAATATCGACTATATCGACAGTGTCAATCCTGAGTATGTCTTGATTTTGTCTGGGGATCACATCTACAAAATGGACTATGATGATATGCTCCAGTCTCATAAGGATAATAATGCCAGCTTGACAGTAGCAGTTTTAGACGTCCCTCTTAAAGAAGCAAGCCGTTTTGGTATCATGAATACTGATGCCAACAATCGTATTGTTGAATTTGAAGAAAAACCAGCTCAACCTAAATCTACAAAAGCTTCTATGGGAATCTACATTTTTGATTGGCAACGCCTTCGTAATATGTTAGTCGCTGCTGAAAAGAGCAATGTAGATATGTCAGACTTTGGTAAAAATGTCATTCCAAATTACCTTGAGTCAGGTGAAAGTGTTTATGCTTACGAATTTAGTGGTTATTGGAAAGACGTCGGTACGATTGAGTCACTTTGGGAAGCGAACATGGAGTACATTTCTCCAGAAAATGCCTTGGATAGCCGTAACCGTCAATGGAAGATTTACTCAAGAAACTTGATTTCACCACCAAACTTCCTCGGTGCAAATGCTGATGTGGAAGACTCATTAGTTGTAGACGGATGTTTCGTTGATGGAACTGTTAAACATTCTATCCTTTCAACAGGCGCGCAAGTTCGCGAAGGAGCAGAAGTCCTTGATTCAGTTATCATGAGTGGAGCTATCATTGGTCAAGGAGCTAAGATTAAACGTGCCATTATTGGTGAAGGTGCGATTATTTCTGACGGTGTCGAAATTGATGGAACAGAAGAAGTACAAGTTGTAGGATATGATGAAGTAGTGGGGGTAGCAACAGATGAAGATTGATAAATATTCTGCCATTTTAGGAAATACAGTTGGTTTTCATGATATGTCGACATTGACGGACCACCGTCCAGTAGCAAGTTTGCCATTTGGTGGGAAATATCGTTTGATTGACTTCCCGCTTTCTAGTCTTGCTAATGCAGGTGTTCGTAGTGTCTTTGGTATTTTCCAGCAGGATAATATCAGCTCAGTCTTTGACCATATTCGTTCAGGACGCGAGTGGGGCTTATCAACCCTTCTTAGCCATTACTATCTAGGAATTTACAATACCCGTGTAGAAAGTAGCACAGTTGGAAAAGAATACTACCAGCAGCTGCTCACCTATTTAAAACGTTCTGGCTCAAACCAAACAGTTTCACTCAACTGTGATGTTTTGATTAATATTGATTTGAACCAAGTTTTCCACCTTCATAACACAACGAAGGGGCCTATTACAGTTGTTTATAAGAAACTTCCTAAGAAAGATATTTCAGAAGTGAACGCAATCTTGGAAGTAGATGAAACAGACCATGTTCGTTCTCATAAACTCTTTGATAGCAAGTCAACATCTGAAACGTTCAATATGTCTACAGATATCTTTGTCGTTGATACACCTTGGTTGATTGAACGATTGGAAGAAGAAGCTAAAAAAGAACATCCAGAGAAGTTGCGCTATGTTTTACGTGATTTAGCTACTAAAGAAGGGGCTTTCGCCTACGAGTATACAGGTTATCTGGCAAATATTCACTCTGTAGAGTCTTATTACCAAGCTAATAAAGATATGCTTGAATCGCAAAAATTCTATTCTCTTTTCTCACCAAACCAAAAGATTTATACAAAGGTCAAAAACGAAGAGCCGACTTACTATGCTAATACATCTAAAGTAAGCACTTCTCAGTTTGCGTCTGGTAGTATCATTGAAGGTCAAGTGGCTAATTCTGTTCTATCACGTAATATTCATGTCCATAAGGATAGCTTGGTTAAAGATAGCATCTTATTCCCTCGTGTTGTTATTGGAGAAGGTGCTCAGGTAGAATATGCTATCTTGGACAAGGGTGTTGAAGTTGCGGATGGCGTTGTGATTCGAGGAACTGCAGAACATCCAGTTGTCGTTAAGAAAGGTAGCAAAGTAACAGAGGATATTCATTCATGAAAATTTTATTTGTAGCAGCAGAGGGTGCACCCTTTTCAAAAACAGGTGGTCTGGGAGACGTCATTGGCGCTCTTCCTAAATCACTGGTAAAAGCGGGACATGAAGTTGCAGTGATTTTACCCTACTATGACATGGTAGAGGCTAAATTTGGAAATCAGATTGAAGATGTTCTTCATTTTGAGGTGAGTGTTGGTTGGCGCAGACAGTACTGTGGGATTAAGAAAACAGTATTAAATGGTGTAACCTTCTACTTTATTGACAGCCAATATTATTTCTTCCGTGGTCATGTTTACGGTGATTTTGATGACGGAGAACGCTTTGCCTTTTTCCAATTGGCTGCCATTGAGGCTATGGAAAGAATTGACTTTATTCCTGACCTTCTCCATGTTCATGACTACCATACAGCCATGATACCGTTCTTGTTAAAGGAAAAATACCGTTGGATTCAAGCCTATCAAGGTATTAAAACTGTTTTAACCATTCATAATTTGGAATTCCAAGGACAATTTTCAGAAGGAATGTTATGGGATTTGTTTGGAGTCGGTTTTGAACGTTATGCTGATGGTACCCTTCGATGGAACAACTGTTTAAACTGGATGAAGGCTGGAATTCTTTATGCTGACCGTGTTTCAACCGTTTCGCCTAGTTATGCTCATGAAATTATGACCAGTCAGTTCGGATGTAACTTGGATCAAATTCTTCGAATGGAGTCTGGTAAAGTATCTGGTATCGTGAACGGGATTGATGCTGACCTGTATAATCCTCAGACGGATGCTCTTTTAGACTATCATTTTAATCAGGAAGATTTGTCTGGGAAAGCCCAAAACAAGGCAAAATTGCAAGAAAGAGTTGGCTTGCCCGTTAGAGCTGACGTTCCACTGGTGGGAATTGTTTCTCGTTTGACACGTCAAAAAGGTTTTGATGTGGTGGTTGAAAGTCTGCACCATATCTTGCAAAATGATGTTCAGATTGTTCTTTTGGGAACTGGCGATCCAGCATTTGAAGGAGCTTTCTCATGGTTTGCTCAGATTTACCCAGACAAGCTATCAGCAAATATCACTTTTGATGTCAAACTAGCTCAAGAAATCTACGCCGCTTGTGACCTCTTCCTCATGCCAAGTCGTTTTGAACCATGTGGCTTGTCTCAAATGATGGCGATGCGTTATGGAACCTTGCCATTGGTCCATGAAGTCGGTGGATTGCGAGATACCGTTCGCGCTTTCAATCCAATTGAAGGAAGCGGTACTGGCTTTAGCTTTGACAATCTATCTCCTTACTGGTTAAATTGGACTTTCCAAACAGCTTTGGACTTGTATAGAAACCATCCTGACGTTTGGAGAAACCTACAAAAACAAGCTATGGAGTGTGATTTCTCATGGGATACAGCCTGCAAGTCATACCTTGACTTGTACCATAGTTTAGTTAATTAATAGATAAAATCGTATGATGACTTCATACGATTTTTAGGCTGTTTAGAGAGGAGAACTTATGTCTCAAGTAAAAGGCTTGTGTGTCATGGACGTTGACGGCACCTTAATTCTAGAAGAAGTGATTGACCTTTTGGGAAGAGAGGCAGGTTGTGAGGAGGAAATTGCGCAGCTTACAAGTCAGGCAATGCGAGGAGAGCTAGACTTTGAAAGCAGTTTACGAAAAAGAGTGTCCTTCTTGGAAGGTCTTCCTATTTCGGTCTTTGATAAAGTTTTCAACTCAATTCATCTATCGCCAAATGTTCAAGAATTCATCTCTATTCTCCAAAAGAATGGCATCCTAGTTGGTCTGGTGTCAGGTGGATTTACACCAATAGTTGAAAGATTAGCAAAATCCCTCGACATTGCCTATTTCTCTGCCAACCAACTTGAAGTAAAAAGTGGCTTTCTAACAGGAAAATTAGTTGGACAAATTATCAGTCCCCAGATCAAAAAAGAGACTCTGGAAAAATGGAGAGAGAAACTAAAACTTCCTAAAGAAAGAACGATTGCAATCGGTGACGGGGCCAATGATTTATTGATGTTGAAATCAGCAGGATTGGGAATTGCTTTTTGTGCCAAAGAAGTGCTGAAACAGGAAATACCGAATCATGTTGATAAGAGGGATTTTTTAGAAATTCTGCCTTTGATTGAATTTTTAGAATGAGGGAAAATATGAAGATTGTAATTGCACCGGATTCGTTTAAGGAAAGCTTAAGCGCTGAAGAGGTGGCTGAATCAATAAAAAGAGGCTTCCAACAATCGATAGCAGATGTAGACTGTCTCCTCTGCCCTGTTGGTGATGGGGGAGAAGGTACTGTAGATGCTATCCGACAATCTCTTGACCTTGAAGAAAAATGGATCCAAGTGACAGGCCCTTTTGGACAAAAAGAAGCCATGCGCTATTTTCAAAAAGGGGAACTGGCACTATTTGAAGTAGCTGATTTGGTTGGCCTTGGAAAAATTCCGATAGAGAAACGAAATCCACTTCAAATCCAAACTTGTGGTATTGGAGAGTTGATTCGCCATCTCATTGCTCAAGGGATTAAAGATATCTATATTGGCGTTGGTGCACGGCCAGTAATGATGGAGGAATTGGGATCGCTGCTGGTTTAGGTTATCGATTTTATGATAGGGATGGAAATGTCTTGCCCACTTGCGGTCAGTCCTTATTAAACTTAGCTTCTATGTCAACAGAAAATCGCTGTGAACTTCCTGAAGATGTGCAAATTCGTATTTTAGCAGATGTCGTGAGTCCCTTATGTGGTCCTCAAGGTGCGACCTACATTTTTGGAAAACAAAAAGGCCTTGATCCTACTATGTTTGAAGTCGTAGATCAGGCAATCCAAGATTTTTATGAAAAAGCCTCACCTGTAACATTGGAAATTAAAGGAGTAGGAGCTGGTGGAGGCATTGCTGGCGGTTTGTGTGCCTTTGCTCAGGCAAATATCGTGTCTGGAATTGATACCTGCTTGAACTTAATTAACTTTGATAAGAAAGTTTCACATGCTGACTTGGTAGTTGTAGGAGAAGGAAGGCTAGATCGTCAAAGTTTAGCAGGTAAAGCGCCTATAGGTGTTGCAAAAAGAACCCCTGTCGGAGTTCCTGTCATTGCTATTTGTGGTAGTCTTGCTGAAGATTTACCTTCCCTACCATTTGAAAATATCCAAGCTGCCTTTTCTATTTTGGAGAAAAGTGAACCTTTAGCAGATAGTTTGAAAAATGCCAGTCTCTATCTGGAGCGCACGGCCGCCAATATCGGGCACTTATTAACTATGCGCAAGATTTAGCCAAACCATTTTTTCCATAAGGATGTTTTGGATGGTTCTTCCTTTTTACCTTCCCAAAGTTTTGCAAAAGCAAGTCGAAGGTTCTTTTCTTCTACTTGAACTGGTGCATTGGTGTGGATAACCAGACCGAAGGGAGAAGTAGTATGCTCTTCAGACACTATGGTGGCTTGGCTATCAGTTTCTTTTGCTTCTTTCAAGTAGAAAACTTGTTTGTCAAATTCGATAGTTGGTGAAATCTTTACAAATAGTAGCTCAGCCTTTTCCTGAAGGTTTTCTAAAATGGATAAAAAGCCTTTTTCTAACTGCGGGCTATTCGCTGTGTCAATATCTGCATATCCAAGAACTCTTTCCTCAAAAGTACCAAGATAGCGTCTTTGCTCATCTGGATTTAGTTTTGGCCCACCATGAGCTTTCTCAAGTAATTGTTTTGATAAATCTGTCATGAAAACAGTATATCATAAAAGTTAGAATAAAACAGACAAAAGAAAGCGATTACTTCGTAAAGTTAAGGAAAATTTGCACAAAGATAACGTTTTTTCTTGAAAAAGGAGGGTTTTTAAGGTATTATAGAGGTGTAAAAAATTTAACTCATAAGGAGAGTAAAAAATGTCAATTATTACTGATGTTTACGCTCGCGAAGTCCTAGACTCACGCGGTAACCCAACACTTGAAGTAGAAGTTTACACTGAATCAGGTGCTTTCGGACGTGGTATGGTTCCATCAGGAGCTTCTACTGGTGAACACGAAGCAGTTGAACTTCGCGACGGTGACAAATCTCGTTACGGTGGTCTTGGTACACAAAAAGCTGTTGACAACGTAAACAACATCATTGCTGAAGCTATCATTGGCTACGATGTACGTGATCAACAAGCTATCGACCGTGCTATGATCGCTCTTGACGGTACTCCTAACAAAGGTAAATTGGGTGCGAATGCAATCCTTGGTGTGTCTATCGCTGTAGCTCGTGCTGCCGCTGACTACCTTGAAATCCCACTTTACAGCTACCTTGGTGGATTCAACACTAAAGTTCTTCCAACTCCAATGATGAATATCATTAACGGTGGTTCTCACTCTGACGCTCCAATCGCTTTCCAAGAATTCATGATCGTACCTGCTGGTGCGCCATCATTCAAAGAAGCTCTTCGTTGGGGTGCTGAAATCTTCCATGCTCTTAAGAAAATCCTTAAATCTCGTGGTTTGGAAACAGCCGTAGGTGACGAAGGTGGATTTGCTCCTCGTTTTGAAGGAACTGAAGACGGAGTTGAAACTATCCTTGCTGCTATCGAAGCTGCTGGATATGTTCCTGGTAAAGACGTATTTATCGGATTTGACTGTGCTTCATCAGAATTTTACGATAAAGAACGTAAAGTTTACGACTACACTAAATTCGAAGGTGAAGGAGCAGCTGTACGTACTGCTACAGAACAAATCGACTACCTTGAAGAATTGGTAAACAAATACCCAATCATCACTATCGAAGATGGTATGGATGAAAATGACTGGGACGGTTGGAAAGCTCTTACTGAACGTCTTGGTGGTAAAGTTCAATTGGTTGGTGACGACTTTTTCGTAACAAACACTTCTTACCTTGAAAAAGGTATTGCAGAAGGTGCTGCTAACTCAATCCTTATCAAAGTTAACCAAATCGGTACTCTTACTGAAACATTCGACGCTATCGAAATGGCGAAAGAAGCTGGTTACACTGCCGTTGTATCACACCGTTCAGGTGAAACTGAAGATTCAACAATCGCTGACATCGCAGTTGCAACTAACGCAGGACAAATCAAGACTGGTTCACTTTCACGTACAGACCGTATCGCTAAATATAACCAATTGCTTCGCATCGAAGATCAACTTGGTGAAGTAGCTGAATACCGTGGATTGAAATCATTCTACAACTTGAAAAAATAATCTCTTTATGAGATGAGGGGCTATAAAGCCTTTAAACTGAGCACTTTGGGGCGCTTTCCCTTAGTGCTTTTTCTAATTTTACTACCCTTTTAGTTACCCTTAACTGATTTTAGGTATAGTAAGAGGGTAGTCACTAAACGTGACACCCTTTATAAATTATTGATGGCTGTTTCATAATTTGAGACAGCTTTTTTTGCATTCTCTTGGTTTGTATGCCAGTAAACATTTTCAGTCACTAATAAGTTAGAGTGTCCCAATCTATATTGGACATCTTTGGGGCTAGTCTGAGCGTACAACATCATAGTGGTATGTGTATGGCGGAAACCGTGGAATGATACATTCGTTACACCAGCGTTCTCAAAATGCTTATTTAGGCGTTTGCGTAGTTTGCAAGCATAAGCATATTTTTCTGTAAATACTGAGAATACAACTGTTTCAGTTCGGCCTAATTTCCAAGACTGAATTTGTTGACGATTCTTGTACTGTTTAAGTAAAAGTAGGGTGGCTTTGTCTATTGGTATATCACGATAACCAGCGTTTGATTTAGGTGAGTTTATTTCTTGATAGCGGTTTAGTGTCTTATTGATACTGATAACACCGTTTTCTAGGTCAATATCAGACCATTCAAGAGCCAGAGCCTCACTAATACGACACCCAGTGGCCAATAAAGTCTTATACAGGACAACATCAAATAGGTTTTCATAATTTGATTGATCCAGAATATCTAAATAATTCAGAAACTGTTTTAATTCTTTGTTGTCTAAGTATTTTACAGTAGACTTTTCTTTTTGCTGTTTGCGTGGAACGATGACATCGTTAGCTGGATTGTATTGTATTACCTGGATAGCTACGCCATACTTCAAAATACGCTTATTCATGTTATGGAGTAAGGAGTAGTTAGCAAACGCCCCTTTTTCGCCTTTATTGGCCTTGTCAGCCCATTTATTTACTTGCTGTTGAAGAATAGGCGTGGTTAGCTTATCTAGCTTGTAATCGCCAAATACAGGCAATAAATGCACTCTAACCAATCCATCCATAGACTGGCGAGTATTGGGTTTAACTGTATTCTTGTAACTATCCCACCAAACTTTTACCAGTTCTTCATATGTTGTGATTGTTGGCTTATCTTTAACTGTATAGCCGTTTGAAGCAAAAGCATTGACAGCCTCTCTTGCTTTGACTTTAATCCCTTTTTTAGTGTTGGCCGTAACAGTAGTTCTAGCCTTTTTCCCTGTAAGTTTATCAACTCCAAGATACACGCTTGCTCGGTATACGATAGATCCGTTTTTCTTTTTGTATTCTGTAATATTCATGGTTTACTCCTTTTCCATCAGCAGGCAAGCAATTAGAAAAGGTTTTGAAGTTATACCATGCGAGGGGCTACGAGAATGCCCCTATTTTCAATTTTAAGCAGTCAGACGGTAAATAATACCAGAGTAGGAAATAAGGCGGATATGGGGCTTATATGGGGTTAAAAAAGCCTCGGTATTTCAAGAGTTTTATCGCTTTAAAACTGTTCCATCCGTGTTTTTTCGTAGTCCAGTGATTCTTTGAAGAGGTCAGCTAGTCCAGTTACGTCTTGGTTTGCTAGGAGTTCCATATAATGCGCCCTTGAGTCTTTTGAGACGATGATAGGAACGTTTAGATACTTCATAGCTAGGTACATGAGTACCAGGCGACCAGTACGGCCGTTACCGTCGCTAAATGGATGAATCCGTTCAATCTGAATGTGGGTATCTGCTAAAATCTCTAAGATTTCTTTTTCATCATGAGCATGATCTAAGCGATAAGCAGTATTATCCGCCCATTGTGTCATCAGGTAGGGTGTTTCTGCTGGGCTAGCTGTTTGAAATTCTGCCCCGATAATAGCATTTTGAACTTGTTTAAATCGTCCTCTATCGTGTTGCAGTCTATCCACTAATAAGGCGTGAAAATCTTGAACCAGCCCCACAGTAAGGGCTTGATGGTTTGCCAATGAGTCCAAGAGATAAGAAAAGGCTTGTTTATGGTTTTCAATCTCATAAAACTCACGAATACTTTTGCCGTTGCGTGGTAAGGTGCTTTCTAAGATAATGCTGACAGTTTCGGGTAGAGAGATAGTGTTCCCTTCAATACCGCTAGAATGGTAGGCCATGCGTACCAGTATATCGTCCAGATAGTTTTGTGAGTAGGTCATAATTCCCCTTTCTATTTGTCAATTTCGCTTATTTTTGCGCTTTAGTCTGTAAAATTGGCTTTCTATTCTTCAATTTCCCCTGTTTTTGCACGATAGACCTTAGAAATAGGGTTGCTATTGGCGAATATGGGGGAGTTTTTGTATTTTGAGAATTCCTGTATTTCAAGAGTTTTATTAGAGTTTCTCATTCAGTAGTTTTAGTATTTCTAGTAGTTCAGTATCTTCTTTAATCTCATTCAACAAATTATAATCACGGTTTCTTTTTAAAATTTCAGTGTAGTATTTGTCTTTGTTTTTAACGGTTTTTACATCGTTGAGTAAAGTATTATCGTGAGACATACCTTTCAATAAGGCGTGCAGATGTTTTATTTGAGAATCAGAGATAAGCAACTCCAGATGTGCTAGCGAGAACGCTAGTTTTTTTAATTCATTTTGATATTCTTGTTCATTAAAAGAACTATATTCAGCTTTGGTTTTAATGTCTAGTAAGTAGTTTACACTCACACCAAAATATTCGGCTAGTTTTTTAGTGTAGTCGTATTTTATTTCTAGCTTATCTTCTTTTTCCCATCGCGATATGGTCATTTCTGAAACTCCGAGTAGGTTAGCGAGATCTTTTTGAGTATCACCATTGCTTTTTCGTAGTTCCTGTAGTTTATTCATTTTTTTATCACCTCAATCTAATTATAACACAACGAAAATAGTTTTTAACGAAAATGTTAAAAAATCCTTGACAACTAACTTTTATTTTAGTAAACTACACTTGTACTAACGAAAAAGTTAGTTAAGAAAGGAGAAAATATATTGCTTATCACCTCAACACGAGCAAAAGCAATCCGACGGAAACAAGCCGATAAGAATTTAACTGCTAAAAAAGCAAGTGAGGAAATAGGAATAAATCCTGTTACTTATCGCAAAATCCGAGACGGTGGCGAAGTAAAACCTAGCATTTATCAAAAAGCCATGCAGTGGCTTGCTGAAGATTATTAGAAAGGAGCGACCCAATCGCAATACTACTTTACATTTACAGATTTCTCATGTGGTGCTTTACCACTGGGGATTGACAACAAAAAAAGTCACTTGCTGAACGTTTGGCGACTGAAGCAAGCGACTGGATGAAAAGGATACGTTTTTTAACGTATCTTGATTATAGCATAGAAATACAAGGTAAACAATGGGAAAAAAACATTTTGAACTTGAAGACAAGAAATTGTCAGAACGTGGGCGCTATTTGAAGAGTATAGACCGCTACAAGACTATGTTAAATGCTTTTTCTATCGCTTTTGATAGCACAGTCAAGGCGGAAACTAGACAGAAAGCTGAACATGATGGCTTGAAAGCCTTGGACAGAATCCCAGATAAGCACTACGCCCTGCTTTATGACATGATGGAGGGGTAAGCATGACTAAATATGAACGTGCTAAGCAATTCTATAGCCGAGCGGCATTCGCTTTAAGTGACTTTTTGCATGGACGAATAGATGAACTAGAATTTAAAAAACAGTGGCAAAACTTAGAAAATAGAGCCATTAGAGAAATGAACTAACAAAATCGAATAGCAGGCAAGCAATTAGAAAAGCTTTTGAAAAGCATAGAGCGCCAACTCTTTAAACTGGTACTTTCTCACGCTTTCAATTTGGCGACTCTGAGCGTGAAGATATCGTCTATAAGAAACAACTCAAAAAGCCCCACGCTCTCGGTCGGCAAACTTCTGAGCGTGAGGAACTTCATTGCAAGAAAAACTGTATAAGAAACAACCATTCAAAACCCCCACACTCGCCATCGCCCAACTTTGAGTGTGAGGATATCCAGTATAGTAAAAAGCATTAAAAAGCCATCGTGGCAAGTATAAAAAGATAGAAAAAAGGTAAAAAACATGACAACAAAAAAAGCAATATCAAGCCAACAAGTTCTATTATCGGCTAAGAAGCTAGCAGAATTAGGGAACGAATTAACCGACATCATGAATGTTTTAGAAATGAATAACCTAGCTCTTGAAGGGCTTGAGTTTGCACTACAGAATGATACAACCACGTTCTTATGGCTTGCTAAAAAATACACTGATACAGCATACGCCCAGAATGAAAAGCTATACGATCGTCTAAATGAAATAGCCTTTTTGCTTTTGAACAATGACGACGCTAAAGAGCTGGAGGCAATGCAATGACACTAGACCTAGACAACATGACACAAGCAGAATTTGATAAACAAATGGCTGAAATCAAGGAGAGAAATCCGAACCTCTTCCAGTTTATTGCTGATTTTGTAGATCGAAAAGTAAGCGCCGAAGAGGTGGACGACTTCCTGAAGATGGAGCGAACTGATTAAGTGGAATATATTAAGAATTACAAAGCGAGGGCATAAGATGAATGAATTAGATTTGACCAATACACAAGCGGTTGTCTTTATGATGGTATTGATTGGCTTACTGCTTTATCTAAACCACCTAGACCGCAAAAAAAGCGCCCAATTTGAGCGAGAAAACCAACAGACGATAGAAACACCTAGCGAGGATTTAAACCCTTACTACGGCCGTTATATCCAGCTTGCAGGTAAGATTCATAACTAGAAAGGAGTGTAATATGCAACTATTATCAAGAGAAGCAGAACTTGAATTACTGGAGAAAGTGGGAGATCACTTAGCTAAAAGGATGGAACTGGAAAAGCAACGTGATGACAACTGGGACTTGATTTCTAGGCCTGAGGTATTAGAGAAGTTAGGTATTAGTGGAACCACGTTAAATAATTGGCAGGAGCATGGTCTAAAATCGTTCCAGTCGCCTTTTGAAAACAGTAAGAAAATCTATTACCGTAAGAGTGATATTTACAATTTTCTTGCAGTAGATTAGGAGGTGCAATGAGAATAATAGAGTTGACTATATCCGTTGAGAAAATGCCCCTATTTGGCTTTCTCAAGTCTACCCCAACCCAAGTTTGGAAGAATGGGAATTACTACAAATTTATCTACTTTGAGCCAATAGGCGAGGCGCTGACGGCTTTTCACTACAAAGGCTTGTATGTGGTAGTTAAAGACGAGAGTGAGGAAGTAGAGGGCTGGGAACTAACCAGAGATTTAGAAATAGGTTTGGCCAGTCCTGACTTGCTGACGATCCTGAAAGATTTAGAGGTAAACAAATTGACAGAGCAACGGCAGGGGCTTGGAGTGGAGTTAAAAGGCTGGGTTTTTGACCTGATTTGTAATGGCATTTATACCAGGTATGAGACTTCACTTTTTGTCCGCTTGCTATTTGTGAATGGTTACAGTTTTGGCCAATTAGTGGACTTGTTTTCAGCAATCGTTAAACGGAAAGACTTAGCAAGCTACTTTCTAGAAGTAGCGACAAAATTCTATAAGGAGGTGGCTTTTGAATAGCAATGACATTGTAGATAAAATCATTGAAGAAGATAAGCAGAAAGTACCGCCTGAAGTGGTGGACTTGACCCAAGCAAGGGAGACCGATGAGGAACATAATAGCCTGAACTTGGCAAAGAAAGCAAGAGGCGATGGCTTTGCAGTCAACTTGGACAATCTCAAGAAGATTTTGAATGGAGATAGCAAGCTAAAAGGGGCTATACAGTACAACGTCTTCACTTATGAAATCGACGTGACTAGACCAATGAAGCTAAACGGTAGAACCTTGAGCGGTGCAATCGATGACCTGATTATCAGAGAGATTAGGGCTTATATTGCTACCAAGTACAAGCTGGACTATAAAAAGTCTGATATAGCAGATATTCTGGAGGTGGTGGCTGGAGAGCATAGCTACAACCCCTTAAAAGACTATCTGGAATCATGCGAAAACGAGTATAAAGAGTTAGTGAATCAGCGTGATCCCTTTGATATTTTAAGGCATTATCTCAATATCAAGGATGATGAATATAACCGTATTATCGTGGACTTGTTTTTCCGTGGAGCAGTTGCCAAGGTATTTGACCCCTCTATCAAGTTTGACTTTGTGCTGGACTTGACTGGAAGGCAGGGAGTGGGGAAGACCCAATTTTTTGAGGGGCTATTCACTCATAAGTATTTTACAACCGTTGAGACCTTCACAGACAAAGACGACAAGGCTAGAATGGTGAGAAACTGGTGTGTATTTGATGATGAGATGGTGGCCAGTAAAAAGGCTAGTTTTTCAGAATTGAAGAAATTTATCACAGAAACCAAGCTAGAGTTTAGACCGCCTTACGCTTCAAGTGACAGACGATTGCCTAAGAGTTTTATTATCGTGAGGGCAACCAATGACCATGATTATTTAAATGACTTGACAGGAGAAAGGCGCTTTCTGGTTGCAGAAGTCTACAAGGACACCGCTTATAAGGGCAGGAAGTGGACGGAAAAAGACCGTAGAGCCTTTTGGGGTGCTATGGTGGTAGCTTGGAAGTCTAATAAATCTTTGACCTTGACAGACGAGCAAGAAAAGCTAGTAAACGAGGTTAGAAGCCGTTACAAGTTTGTAGATGAAATCCTTGAGGATGTTGAGCGTTATTTAGAAACTCCCTACCCTAAAAATATGTATCAATTCCCAACAACAGACAGTACAAGACACTACTATATTCATGACATGATGAACCACGGCTACCATATGGGCACTAATGGCGTAGAGGTTCATCTTGATACTGAAAAGTATGGGGAACTGGTGGAAAGGGATAAGGTGGTAGTTAATTTATTCTTTTCTGAGGTTTATTTGAACAATTCCCCTAATCCCAAAGATAAAAATAAGGTAAAGAAAATCATGCAAAACAAAGAAGGCTGGGAATATAGAGAATCTTTAAGGTTTGGTAAAAGCGTCAAGCGCGGATTTGCTAAAATAAAAAAATAAAGTGTAGACAGTGTAGCCAAAAGATAAAAAAACGGCTACACTGAAAACCTTTGATACTGTAAGGGTTTCAAAGAGGTGTAGACAAGACGAAAAAAATGGCTACACCCCTAAACCCTTGATATTACTGACTTTTTAATATAAATGTAGCCAAAATATATATTTTATAAAAGTATAGTTAATTAAATATCTAATGCGTTATATATTATTTTTTTCTGAGATGAAACGGCTACACGGCTACACAAGACCTAAACCCTTGGAGCTGTAGGGCGGAAGGCGTAGCCGCTAGATAGTCAAAAATGGCTACACTTTGCCCGAAACCTAAAATAAAATAGAAAATGAAATGAAGGAGCAAACCAGATGGCAATGAACATTTGTCAAAGAGTGACTAGACTAGAAGAAACTGTTGAGCGGATCAGTGAGGTGTTAGATGGATTTATTGAGAATGCGAACTATAATTCGTCGGTGAATAATGTGAACGTGATTAAAATAGCGGAAAAGTTTGAGCAGGTCTTTGAAGAACTTGATGAACTAAAAGCAGTACATGACAAACACTAAAACAAAATGGGGTAGATAGTACCGACCCCCTTGCGATGGTGTAACTACTAGTGACACCCTTAAAACAGAAAGAGGAAAAACAACATGACATTAAAAGCATTTTCAGAAACAGCACCAAAACATACATTTACTTATGAATTTGGAGACCTAGAAGACGCACAAATAGCAGGACTAGCGTTATTTGGATTTATGAGAGGTACTTATCTAGTGCCAGCTATTAAACTAAGATATAAGGAAAACGGAACGCTTATCGCTGAGTATTTGGAAGATAACAATCTAGATATCAACTTTAAACGTATTTGTGAAGTTTTCAAGAATGAAGAAAATCCAATAGATGAAGAAGTTGAGGAATAGAGTGGAGAGGATGTAAGCAGATGAACTACAATAGAGACCCCGTGACTGGATCTAGCACTCTAAACTTAATCAAACAATAGAAAAGGAAAAAATAAGATGGCAGACACACAAAACACAAACAACATTGAACAAGCGCAAAAACGCCAAGAACTAGCCCAAAAAATGGATAAAGCACTAGATAAAATCACTAAGGAAGTAAACGCATTGATCACACAGAATGAAAATGCGATTGCTGAGGCTGAACGAGAAAAAACACAATTGCTTCAAGATCAAGCGAACGCCCAACGTGAACACGATGAAGCGGTTGATGAAGTAGATAAAGACAAGCTACGCAATGCCAAGGATAATTTATGGATTGCTGAAAGTAAATTAAAAAAGAATGCTAAAAAGCTGGAAGACTTGCACAATGAAACACTTATGAGTCTTGAAGATTTTAAGGCAAAAATCGATGAACTAGATTCAACGGTTGACAAAAAGCATAAGGCGCTTTATGATAAAGCCGTGGATTTGCTACGAGAGATTGACCAGATCGATGACGAATTTAGAGCAGATTCAGATAAACTTCAAGCCCTTTACCATGCTATGGCTTACAAAGTTGGGAAAGGTAAGAGAGAGTTTACTTTCAGTACAGGGGGATCTATTATCTCTCCAGCCGATGGAAGGGTTAGATACGAACCAGTCCATCCAGTTGAACCATTCTTAAGAGATGTTTATGTGCGAGCTTTCGGAAATACTTACAACGATGTGAAGGGACATTTTTAAAAGATGAAGAGACAAATTAGACACAAAATTGAACCAGTACCAACGATTGTAGAACTCTTTAAACTAATGGAGGAGCACCAGCAAGCACATCCAGAGTACGAGCGTTATAATTTTAAATACATTGAAGATGGTGATGCTATTGGTGCAATCATTGACTACAACGTAGAAGAATCAGTATTAAAAGCTGAGAAAGAGCAAGATAACGCTTAAGACAAGGGGAGTTTTTTCCCTTTTTGTCGCTTAAGGAGGTGAACTAATGTGACAGATAAGTTAACGCAAAGACAAGAAAAATTTGTCCAAGGACTAGTGGCTGGACTATCTCAAAGAAAAGCATATAAAGAGGCATACAACGCCCAAAAGATGGCTGATAGTACGATAGATTCAAGGGCTAGTAAGTTGCTGAAAGAGTACAAGGTTAATACAAGGTACAGAGAGTTATTAAAAGAGTTTTCAAACCGTGCTTTGTGGTCAAGGGAGCAGGCTTTTAATGAGTATGAATGGCTAAAAAATAAAGCTAAATCTGAAATTATCGAAAGTGGATTGAAGCCTAGCAATTTCAATGCCTTTCTTTCTGCTTTGCATGGGATGAATAATAGCGCTTTTCGTGATTTGGAGTTGCTGGACGAGAAGTTGCGAGCAGAAATCAGTGTGATTAAGAGTAACATCCATCAAGAAACTCCAGTTAAGGATGATAAATTTATAGAGGCCATGAGCGCAATGGTTGAATCCGTCTGGGAAGATGAGATTCAAAAGGAATAGCCTTAGAATACGAAAAAAAGCCAAGGCGCTCCGCCTCAGCTATAATCTCAAATATTATTATATCACAAAGGAGCGAATTAATGGAGCTGGATAAGTTTAAAACGATGATGAACGTCAGAGAGCGGATGACTTACTTTCTACGTTTCCAGAGGATGGCAGGAAGTGAAAACCAAGTTACGATAGATGAAGAGGCTTGGAAACTTATCTTACCTGATTAGTGGAAATTGAGAGGTGAACATGAAAAAGCAATCCGTGAGTGATTGGAAATATTCGTCCACGACATCAATAGCATAGAGAACAAGCGAGCCAGAAAATACTTTATTATCCATTATTGTTATATGAGAAAGAAAACAATGAGCGAATGCGTAGAAATGGCAGGTACTAGCTCCACTACTTATCATCGATACAAACAGATAGCTGTTTTAAACTTTGCGAGAATCCACCAGAACGGAGAGCTGGAAGTGTATAAGTAGGCTGAGGCTTCATATTCACCCCCTATTTTGCTTTGTTTCGTACTGGATAACTAAATCACCACGGATAAACTAAAAGCCCTTAGCAACGAATCTAAGGGTTTTTTGACTGGTTGATTTTATCAGTAATTTCAATTTCCTTGATTTCATCTTCAAAGAGTTTTATCCATCTGGTTCCGGAATTAACAGATAACCCATCAAATTCTTCATCGTGGACATCTTTGTCTTCGTAAAGAGCTACACCTTTAAATATTTGGCCATCAATATCGGTGATTCTGACAACCTTGTTATTAAATTCTTTAAGTTCCATAAGTCTCTCCTTTCGTGGTACTATAGTCTGTTATATTATTGGAATTCCCTTAACATACGCTTCTTTAGCCTCCGCAAGTGTCATTTTATTTGGACCGCCATCGATATTAAATGCTCCCGTATTTTGCCAACGACAGACGTCACAGATATCATAGTCCATAACTTCAGTTCCGCAAACAGGGCAATGTAACCATAAATATCCATCAATTTCCCAAGTCTTTTTTGATCTATCCATATAAATCCCTCCTCCATAAACTCGCCAAACCAGTCTTTCGGTGAACCGTCAATATTAACCCACTTTTTCATCATTATACTGCAAATCGAAGGGGATTGCTAATAATTGAGTGTGTATTCCAGATGTGGTATGATAGTATTATTAGGTAATAAAAAAAAGCACGTTTGATCGTGCTAGTTTCTTGCCTGCTGAACTCATCATTTTAAGTTCCTTTTTGTTACCCTTTAAGTTATCTCAACTTATTTGAATTTAATAGTTTTTGAGAAAATCAAGTTAGATATTGAGTAGGCTTAGGCCTATTTTTTAGTATCTAATAATAGGAAGATAACTTGAAAAAATAAAATAGTTCAGTGAACTATTTTATCTCGAACCTTGAAATTTAAAAGTTCGGCCGTTGATTTAACAACGTTTCTAGCCCCTCGGATTTTTTCCGAAGGGCTATTTTTGTATTTGAGAGACAAAACTTTTGAAAAAATCTTTTTCATAACTTTATCCAGTACATTGATTGCTTCATCTTTCATGTTCTTTGTGACGTGGGTGTAGATGGAAGTAGTGACTTCAGAGTCGGAATGACCAACCCTGTCCATGATTGTTTTTAGCGGAATTTTATTTTCAGCTAAAATGCTAATAGTTGTATGTCTGAAGATGTGAGGGGACAGATGTTTGGGGATTGGTTTTTTAAGGCGTTCGTTTGTTCGATGGAGAGATTTACTTAGAATAGAACTATGGATTGGCCTACCAGTGTTTGTGACGAATATACGAGTGCTTTTGTACCAATTTAGGTCAGTATTTTCACTGAGCTGGTTCAGTTCAATCATTTTGTCTAGTATCTCAATTTCTCTTTTAGTTAAGTGGGTAGTTCGAAATCTTGCAAAAGTCTTAGTACCGTCATCATCTGGAATGTATCGGTTGAATGTTGTGTGGATGTCTAATGTCTTGCTATCTTTGTGATATTTGTCTGACGTAAGAGCAGCTAATATCTCCAAACAATTTAGGAGGATAGAAGTTTGATTAGTAGCTGACTAGTCCTTGTGTTATCTTGCTATATCGTACAGAAATATTTCTATGTACATGGTTCTAATACCTATATTTTTGACAATAATATAAGAAAATAGTATACTAAATAGACAGTCATTTATTGTAGTGATAACGGTTAGGAGAAAATAGTGTTAAAACGTATTTTAAATATAGCATTAGCTTATGTCGGTGTTGTTATTGGTGCTGGATTATCTTCCGGCCAAGATTTAATGCAATACTTTGTTAGTTTTGGTAAATGGGGTATCATTGGAACGATTGTTCTTGGAATCATAAGTATTATTTTTGGTAAAATTATCATTACCTTAGGAAGCTATTTCCGTTCAAATGATCATTTTGAAGTTCTTTCCCAAATTGCCGGGCCTATTACTAATAAGATTCTTGATTTTGCTTTAATTGTTTCCTGCTTTGTAATTGGTTTTGTTATGATTGCTGGGGCTGGTTCAAACCTTAACCAACAATTTGGTTTGCCATTTTGGTTGGGAGGATTGATTTGTGCTATCTTGGTCATTATTGTCAGTTTTCTTAATTTTGAAAAGATTACCAGCGTTCTTGGGATATTTACTCCTTTGGTCTTTGTCATGATTATCATTATGGCAGTCCATACGTTCGTAGGGAAAAGTTTTGATTTTGAAGAATTAGAAGCAATCACAGCTACACTTTCTTCTCCGATGCCCAATGTCTGGGTTTCTTTACTAAATTATTTCGCACTAACTGTTATGACTGGTGTATCCATGGCATTTGTCTTAGGAGGTTCTGTCATGAGAATTGGTGTTGCGGAAAAAAGTGGTCTCTTAGGTGGACTTGTAGTTAGTTTAATTATTACTGTAGCAACTGGTATTTTATACGCCAATATAAAACTTGTTTCAACTGTTGATATTCCTATGTTAACAATTGCGGAGCAGATTCATCCTCTATTTTCTTTGCTGTATGCTCTAATTATTTTTGGACTTATTTTTAATACAGCTTTCAGTTTATTTTATGCCTTGGCAAAACGTTTCTCTTCAAATAAACCTAAGCGCTTTTACCCTATTCTAATTGCTACGGTCGCTATAGGATATGGTTTATCTTTTATGGGATTTAAAGAATTAGTCTCCATTATGTATCCTCTTTTAGGTTATGTCGGTTGTCTAATGCTGGTCATTTTAGCAGTGGCATGGATAAAAGAAAGAGGAAACATCAAAGGGGAAAAATCTTTAAGACGAAAGATGATTCGATTGATAACCAAAAAATATGACGATGAACAAGAATATACTATTAGAGATAAAGCGACATTTCACCAACTCGGTGAAGATTCTATTATAGATACTAAAAGTATCAAAAGTGATATCAAGGATTTGGTAAAAGAACAGTTTGTTGATGATGATGCAAAACATGATGGAAGCGTCTTATCTTAAATGATAATAAAACTGGCAAAATCTTTAAAATCAGAAAAGTGCATGTTATCAGGTATCAAAAACACTTGATAATATGCCTTTTATTGTAATACTAGATACTTCAGCTTTTCCTAAAATTAAGTTTTTGCTATGCTTAGCTGAACTGACTTTTGAAGTATTTTCATTTTCAGATTAGTAGACAATGAACATTAACTCATCTATCTGCTAGTAGCTAGTCAGACAAAGACTGACTTATATATGGGGAAAATCCTCTTTCAAGTGAGTTTTATCTTTATCCAGAACTAGAAAATAGCAATAATATCTACGAACTATATTCCATCGTGTGGAGGAGAGAGACTAGTTTGGATGATTAAGAATAACCTACTATTAAAAAATAGATCATTTTTTAATATGAGATAAAAACCGATATTAAAAGCAATTTATTTCTATTTTTTAACATTTCATTGTATAATAGCAATATACGCAAATATCATGTGTCATCAGGTTAATACTCTTAGAAAATCTTTTTAAACCATGTTAGGCTAATATACAGACTCAAAACAATGTCGTGAGTAGCCTGCGTCTAGTTTCCTAGTTTACGCTTTGATTTTCATCGAGAATAACCTTTCTATTTCAATTTTAAGGAGAAAATACAGAGTGAAAAAAATAATGCTAATTATCAATCCAACTTCTGGAGGAGAAAAAGCTTTAGATTACAAAGAGAAGCTGGAGAATAAAGCAAGAGAGTATTTTGATGATGTGGAAACTAAAATTACTCAAAAAGCTAAAGATGCTACAAATTTCGCAGAAGAAGCTGCTAGAGAAAGATATGAATCAATTCTAGTTTTTGGTGGAGATGGTACGGTCAATGAAGTTATTTCAGGGATTGCTGAAAGGGACTATATTCCTAAACTGGGAATTATACCAGGTGGTACTGGTAACCTGATTACAAAACTTTTAGAAATCAATCAAGATATTGACGGAGCTATTGAAGAACTAGATTTCAATTTAACTGATAAGATTGATATCGGAAAAGCAAATGGTCACTATTTTGGATATATCTTTAGTATCGGGTCTCTCCCTGAAGCCATTCATAATGTTGAAATTGAAGATAAAACGAAATTTGGTATCTTGGCTTATGCAGTTAATACCATGAAGTCTGTCATGACAGATCAAGTCTTTAACATTAAAGTTGAAACCGAAAATGGAAATTACCTTGGGGAAGCAAGTCATGTTTTAGTACTTCTAACAAATTATTTTGCAGATAAAAAAATCTTTGAAGAAAACAAGGATGGATATGCAAATATTCTAATTTTGAAAGATGCTTCTATATTCTCTAAATTATCTTTGATT
Organism: Streptococcus sp. 596553; assembly: GCF_900411395.1. GTDB lineage: Bacteria > Bacillota > Bacilli > Lactobacillales > Streptococcaceae > Streptococcus > Streptococcus mitis_BA. The sequence goes on from NZ_OXCQ01000001.1 coordinate 418,160, forward strand.
CCGGATTTGTTAAAAGGAGATCTTGTAGAGAATGAAAATATTGAATATATAAAGGCACGTACTATTAAAATTTCTTCTGATATCGAATTAGAGTCGGATGTTGATGGCGATAAATCAGATAATCTACCAGTCGACATCAAGGTACTAGGACAACACATTGAAGTGTATTCCGTACCTAAGAAACAATCATAAAACTCAAAGCCTTGTTACCGAGGCTTTTTTCATTATGTGATTTTCAGTAGGCAGATTTATTCTATCTATAATACAAGTAAAATTAAGTATTTAAGATCTAGCAGATTTAGCAGATGATGAATAAAAGAAAGGATGGCCTAAATATTTTAACAGATTTACGAGACTAATCATGGTATAATATAGGGTAATGAAAAATTCCAACGAGGCAGAGATGAAATTACTTTATACTGATATTCGGACTTCTTTGACCGAGGTTCTAACTAGAGAAGCAGAAGAGCTAGTTGCTGCTGGCAAGCGAGTCTTCTATATCGCTCCTAACTCTCTTTCTTTTGAAAAGGAACGCGCCGTGCTGGAATGCTTGTCCCAGCAGGCTTCTTTTGCGATTACCGTCACGCGCTTTACTCAAATGGCTCGTTACCTGATTTTGAATGATTTGCCAGCTAAAACTACTCTTGATGATATCGGTCTTGGGATGGCTTTTTATAAGTGTCTTGCGGCACTCGATCCCAAGGATTTACGTGTTTATGGTGCGATTAAGCAGGATCCTCAGTTTATCCAGCAGTTGATTGAGCTTTACCACGAGATGAGCAAAGCTCAGATGACTTTTTTGGACTTGGAGAATTTGACGGATGAGGATAAGAGAGCCGATTTACTCTTGATTTTTGAGAAAGTAACGGCCTATCTCAATCAAGGCCAGTTAGCTCAGGGAAGTCAGTTATCCCATTTGATTGAGGCTATTGAGAATGACAAAGTTAGTAGTGATTTTACTCAAATCGCCTTGGTTATTGATGGATTTACCCGTTTTTCTGCTGAGGAGGAGCGGATTGTGGACTTAGTTTATGCTAAGGGTGTTGAGATTGTTATTGGGGCTTATGCTAGTAAGAAAGCCTATACTAGCCCATTCGCCGAAGGCAATCTCTACCAAGCCAGTGTGGAGTTTCTCCATCATCTAGCTTCTAAATACCAAACGCCTGCTCAAGACCGTTCTCAGACTCATGAGAAGATGGATAGTTTTGACAAGGTCTCTCGTTTATTGGAATCGTCCTATGACTTTTCAGAACTTTCCTTGGAAATTGATGATAAGGACCGTGAAAACTTACAAATCTGGTCTTGCTTGACGCAAAAGGAAGAGTTGGAGCTAGTAGCCCGTAGCATTCGTCAGAAATTGCATGAGAACTCAGACCTGAGCTACAAGCATTTTCGTATTCTCTTGGGGGATGTAGCTTCTTATCAGTTATCTCTAAAAACGATTTTTGACCAGTATCAGATTCCTTTCTATCTAGGCAAAAGCGAATCCATGGCGCACCACCCTTTGACACAGTTTGTTGAGTCTATTTTAGCTTTAAAACGCTATCGTTTCCGTCAAGAAGATTTGATAAATCTTCTCAGAACAGGTTTGTATACTGATCTTAGCCAAGCGGATATTGATGCTTTTGAGCAATATATCCGTTATCTTGGTATCAATGGCTTGCCAGCCTTTCAGCAAATCTTTACCAAATCCCACCATGGAAAATTTAATCTGGAACGTTTAAATGCTCTTCGTTTGCGTATTTTAACCCCTCTTGAGACTCTTTTTGCTAGCCGAAAACAAAAGGCTGAAAATCTCTTGTACAAGTGGAATAGCTTTCTAAAAGAAGGAGCTGTGACCAAGCAGTTGCAAGATTTGACAGCCACTATGGAAGCTGTAGAACAGGAAAGACAAGCCGAGGTTTGGAAGGCATTCTGTCATGTTTTAGAACAATTTGCGACTGTTTTTGCTGGTTCACAGGTTAGTCTGGAGGACTTCCTAGCCTTGCTCCATTCTGGAATGAGCCTATCTCAGTACCGCACCATTCCAGCAACAGTGGACACCGTTCTGGTGCAGAGTTATGATTTGATTGCTCCTCTGACAGCTGACTTTGTTTATGCCATTGGGCTGACTCAGAATCATTTACCAAAAATTGCGCAAAACACCAGTCTATTGACAGATGAAGAAAGACAAAGCTTAAACCAAGCAACCGAAGAAGGCGTTCAATTGCTGATTGCCAGCAGTGAAAACCTCAAGAAAAATCGCTATACTATGCTTTCCTTGGTCAATTCTGCTCGTAAGCAGTTGGTCTTATCGGCTCCAAGCCTTTTTAATGAAAGTGAAAGTAAGGAATCTGCCTATCTTCAAGAGTTGGTCCATTTTGGATTTAGTCGAAAAGAGAAGAGGATGAATCACAAAGGGCTGTCTAAGGAGGATATGGGGTCCTATCACAGTCTTTTGTCCAGTCTGGTTGCCTATCACCAGCAGGGCGAGACGAGCGATACTGATCAAGATTTGACTTTTGTTAAGGTTCTGGCGCGTGTCATGGGTAAAAAACTAGACCAGCAAGGTCTGGAAAATCCAGCTCTCCCAACCAGTCCAAACAGTAAGCAGTTGGCTAAGGACACCTTGCAGGCGCTCTATCCTGATGAACAGGAATTTTACCTGTCTACATCTGGTTTGACGGAGTTTTACCGGAACCAATACAGTTATTTCCTCCGCTACGTGTTAGGCTTGCAGGAGGAATTGCGCCTGCGTCCAGATGCTCGTAGTCATGGAAATTTCTTGCACCGTATTTTTGAACGTACCTTGCAGTTACCTAACGAAGATTCCTTTGACCAACGTCTAGAACAAGCTATTCAAGAAACCAGTCAGGAACGCGAATTTGAGGCTATTTATCAAGAAAGTTTAGAAGCCCAGTTCACCAAGGAAGTTCTGCTTGATGTCGCACGGACGACTGGACATATTCTCCGACACAATCCAGCCATCGAAACCATCAAAGAGGAAGCGAATTTCGGTGGAAAAGAGCAGGCCTTTATTCAATTGGACAGTGGTCGCAGTGTCTTTGTACGAGGCAAGGTGGACCGGATTGACCGTTTGAAAGCTGATGGAGCGATAGGAGTAGTAGACTACAAATCCAGTCTGACTCAGTTCCAGTTTCCTCATTTCTTTAATGGACTCAATTCCCAGTTGCCAACCTATCTAGCTGCCCTAAAAAGAGAAGGGGAGCAGAACTTTTTCGGCGCCATGTACTTGGAAATGGCTGAACCTGTCCAATCTCTGATGGCCGTTAAAAGTCTGGCAGGTGCAGTTGTAGAAGCCAGCAAATCAATGAAATACCAAGGCCTCTTTTTAGAAAAAGAAAGCAGTCATTTGGGCGAATTTTATAACAAAAACAAGGCCAATCAGCTGACGTATGAGGAATTCCAGCTCCTACTGGACTACAATGCCCATCTTTACAAGAAAGCAGCAGAGAAGATTTTAGCAGGCCAGTTCGCCATTAACCCTTATACCGAAAATGGCAGAAGTATTGCCCCATACGTCCAGCAACACCAAGCCATCACAGGCTTTGAAGCCAATTACCACTTGGGCCAAGCCCGTTTCCTAGAAAAGTTGAACTTGGCTGACGGCAAGCGTCTAGTTGGAGAAAAACTCAAGCAAGCTTGGTTTGAAAAAATGAGAAAGGAGTTGAAACGATGAAGTCCATTCCCTTTTTAACTGAGGAAGAAATTCAAAAATTGCAAGAAGCTGAAGCAAATTCGAGCAAGGAACAAAAGAAAACTGCCGAACAAATCGAAGCTATCTACACTTCTGGCCAGAATATTCTGGTCTCAGCATCGGCTGGTTCTGGAAAGACCTTTGTCATGGCCGAGCGCATTCTGGACCAATTGGCGCGTGGTGTCGAAATTTCTCAACTCTTTATCTCAACCTTTACCGTCAAGGCTGCGACTGAACTTAAAGAACGTTTGGAGAAGAAAATCAGCCAACAAATTCAAGAAAGTGGCGATGTTGACCTCAAACAACACTTGGGTCGCCAGTTGGCAGACCTACCCAACGCTGCCATCGGAACCATGGACTCTTTCACACAAAAATTCCTTGGTAAACATGGCTATCTGATTGATATTGCGCCTAATTTCCGTATTTTACAAAACCAGAGCGAGCAACTTCTTCTCAAAAACGAAGTCTTCCATGAGGTATTTGAAGCCCATTACCAAGGTAAACAGAAAGAGACCTTTAGTCATTTACTGAAAAACTTTGCTGGACGTGGCAAGGATGAACGGGGGCTACGCCAGCAGGTCTATAAAATCTATGACTTTCTCCAATCCACCAGCAATCCTCAGAAATGGCTGAGTGAATCTTTCCTCAAAGGCTTTGAGAAAGCTGATTTTACGAATGAAAAAGAAAAACTAACTGAGCAAATCCAGCAAGCCCTTTGGGACTTGGAAAGTTTCTTCCGTTATCATCTGGATAATGATGCCAAGGAATTTGTAAAGGCTGCTTATTTAGAAAATGTTCAGTTAGTTCTGGATGAAATTGGCTCCTTAAATCAAGAGTCTGATAGGCAGGCTTATCAAGCAGGGCTTGCGCGTGTTGTCGCAATCTCTAAGGAAAAAAATGGTCGAGCTCTGACGAATGCCAGTCGTAAGGCTGATTTGAAGCCCCTGGCCAATGCCTACAATGAAGAGAGAAAGACCCAGTTTGCTAAACTAGGACAACTAGCAGACCAGATAACGATTCTCGACTATCAAGAACGTTATCATGGAGACACTTGGAAACTGGCTAAAACCTTCCAAGCCTTTATGAGCGATTTTGTGGAGGCTTATCGTCAGAGAAAACGTCAGGAAAATGCCTTTGAATTCGCTGATATTAGCCATTACACCATTGAGATTTTAGAGAATTTCCCACAAGTTCGTGAAGCTTATCAGGAGCGCTTCCACGAAGTTATGGTCGATGAGTATCAGGATACCAACCATATTCAAGAACGGATGTTGGAATTGCTGTCTAATGGTCACAATCGCTTTATGGTGGGAGATATTAAGCAATCTATCTATCGTTTCCGTCAAGCAGACCCGCAGATTTTCAATGAGAAATTCCAACGCTATGCGCAAAATCCACAAGAAGGCAAGCTGAATCTCCTCAAAGAAAATTTCCGTAGTAGTTCAGAAGTGCTATCTGCAACCAATGATGTTTTTGAACGTCTTATGGACCAAGAAGTTGGAGAAATCAACTATGATAACATGCACCAGCTTGTTTTTGCCAATACCAAACTGACTCCCAATCCAGACAACAAGGCAGAATTTCTCCTCTACGACAAGGACGACACAGGTGAGGAAGAAGAGAGCCAAGCTGACACTAAACTGATTGGTGAAATGCGCCTGGTCATCAAGGAAATCCTTAAACTTCATCAGGAAAAAGGTGTTGCCTTTAAGGAAATTGCCCTTCTGACCTCCAGTCGCAGTCGTAATGACCAGATTCTTCTTGCCCTGTCTGAGTACGGGATTCCTGTCAAAACCGACGGTGAGCAAAACAATTACCTCCAATCCCTAGAAGTGCAAGTCATGCTGGACACCCTTCGTGTCATTCACAATCCCCTACAAGACTATGCCTTGGTTGCCCTTATGAAGTCTCCAATGTTTGGTTTTGATGAGGATGAGTTAGCACGTTTGTCCCTTCAGAAAGCAGAGGATAAAGTCCACGAAAATCTCTATGAGAAACTGGTCAATGCTCAAACACAGGCAACAAGCCAGAAAGAGTTAATTCACTCAACACTAGCTGAGAAACTAAAGCAATTCATGGATATACTAGCTTCTTGGCGCTTGTATGCCAAAACCCACTCCCTCTATGACTTGATTTGGAAAATTTATAACGACCGTTTTTACTACGATTATGTTGGAGCTTTGCCAAATGGTTCTGCTAGACAGGCCAATCTCTATGCCCTAGCACTGCGTGCTGATCAATTTGAAAAGAGCAATTTCAAGGGCTTGTCTCGTTTTATTGGTATGATTAACCAAGTTTTAGAAGCCCAGCACGATTTGGCAAGCGTGGCCGTCGCACCGCCAAAAGATGCAGTAGAGCTCATGACCATCCACAAGAGTAAAGGACTGGAGTTTCCTTACGTCTTTATCCTCAATATGGATCAAGATTTCAACAAGCAAGACTCTATGTCAGAGGTCATTCTCAGCCGTAAAAATGGGCTTGGTGTCAAATATATTGCCAAAATGGAGACAGGAGCAGTGGAAGCCCACTATCCGAAAACCATCAAACTCTCCATTCCTAGCCTGACCTATATGCAGAATGAAGAGGAATTACAGCTGGCAAGCTATTCTGAGCAAATGCGTCTGCTGTATGTTGCCATGACGCGGGCTGAGAAAAAGCTCTATCTTGTCGGCAAGGGTTCTCGTGAAAAGCTGGAAGCCAAGGAATACCCAGCAGCCAAAAATGGGAAACTAAATAGCAATACTAGACTGCAAGCAAGGAATTTCCAAGATTGGATTTGGGCTATCAATAAAGTGTTTGCCAAGGATAATCTCAACTTTAGTTATAGTTTTGTTGGTGAAGATCAGCTGACTAGAGAAGCCATCGGAGAATTAGAAAACAATGGCCCTCTCCAAGATAACTCTCAAGCAGACAATCGCCAGTCAGAAACCATTAAGGAAGCCCTTGAAATGCTGAAAGAAGTGGAAGTATATAATACTCTTCACCGCGCAGCCATTGAACTTCCTAGTGTTCAAACCCCAAGCCAAATCAAGAAATTCTATGAACCAGTTATGGATCTGGAAGGTGTCGAGATTGCAGGTCAAGGACAGTCAGTAGACAAGAAAATCAGCTTTGATTTGCCAGATTTTTCAAGCAAAGAAAAGATGACAGGAGCTGAGATTGGTAGTGCCACCCACGAACTGATGCAGAGAATGGACCTCAGCCAGAGACCAACGCTTGCTAGCCTGACAGAAACTCTCAAACAAGTTCAAACCAGCCTAGCTGTCAAAGACAAGATTAATCTTTCGAAAATTCTTACATTCTTTGATACAGAATTCGGTCAGGAAATTCTCGCTAATACCAACCATCTCTATCGCGAGCAACCCTTCTCCATGCTCAAACGAGACCAAAAGAGTCAGGAAGACTTTGTTGTCCGTGGTATCCTTGATGGCTATCTACTTTACGAAGACAAAATCGTTCTGTTCGACTATAAGACAGACCGCTATGATGAACCAAGTCAACTCATAAACCGCTATCGTGCTCAGTTAGCCCTTTATGGAGAGGCCTTATCTCGAGCCTATTCGATTGAAAATATTGAGAAATACTTGATTTTACTCGGTAAAGACGAGGTTCAAGTTGTAAAAGTATAATCTAGAAAGGAGACCTCATGACACTTCCAGTTAGAAAATCCCTGCACGATGCGGTGTTACAGGCTTCAAAAGCGGATACTTGGGAACAAGCTACCAAGGAATGGAATGAAGTTTCCTTGATTTTTAACGGCATCGGCCGTAGCAATTGTGTCTGTGGGAATGCCATCAAGTACGCTTACGAACTCTTTAACGGTGTCACAGGTCAACGCCTCTTTCCGATTGGTAGTGATTGTGTTCGACATTTTCATCGATTGTCCCTTGACCAGAAACTAGAAGAGGAAGAAAAACTGCTCAGAAAGGTTGAAAATCTAACCAGAAAAGCTAAGAAAAAGGAAAAAATCAAGGTCAATAAAAGTGACTTTGACGAGCGTCTTTTAAAGTGGCTCTGGGAAAAAGGTGTTTTCAAGCCTAATCGCGGCAATCAATTTACACCTGAGAGAGACTACCAGATCTTCCTAGAAGTCTTTCAAGGAGGAAGTTGGACCAAGGCAGAGCCCAAGAAAAAGGCTCGTATGGAAGAAGTCCTTGAAAAGTGTATCAAACCCTTTTTACTTGGCAAACCAGATGACCAACTCTACCTTGTCAAGCTAGGTAAGGAGAAAATTGACTACGAACAAGAACTCCGTGTCCAGGCAGAGAAAGAGCGCAGGAAGAGGGATAAAATCGCCAAGCAATATGCAGACAATCTGGTCCTAGCCATGGGACCCGCAGAGCGTGCCTACCAAGATTACTTTGGCTTTACAGAGACCCTGACTCAAGAAGAACGCAAGTGGGAGAAAATTCTTTTTGGTAAAAATCGGACAGAACGGGCTATCAAGGCCAAACAATACCAAAAAGAGTTGGAAAAAGATCAACGAATTGCCGGTCAGGATCCAATTGAAAGAAAGCAGAAGCAGACCTGGCTCCTCAATTCCTATTTCCGTGAGCTTCCTGAAGAAAAATCCCGATTTGCTCGGCTCTTATTAGAATATCGAAAAAGTGGAGAAGTCCCCTTTTCAACTGAATACCTGTCCGACCATCTGCTCGACTTTTTCTATAAAATGAAAGCCTTTGAATTTGAAATCGCACCAGAACAAGTCCGCGATTTTTTAAAAGAAAGCCTTCAGACAGAACATCTATCCTCAGCACAAGAAAGCTGGATAGAAGGTATTCTCCTCAACTGCCTCAAACCATTTTTAGAACGATTAGTGATATGAGTAACACCTGCCGTGGAAATGCCATGGTAGGTGTTATTGTATCCCCAAAATAATATAAAACAAAGTATGAAAACGCTACGCAATTTTAAGACATTTCGGTAAATAAAGAGTATAATTAAGGTATATTGCCTTTTTTATAGATAATACACTAATATAATAAAGGTCTCTGTAACATTTATAAATTGTATTTCAAGGAGGAATCATGGAAAAGTATTTTGGTGAAAAACAAGAACGTTTTTCATTTAGAAAATTATCAGTAGGACTTGTATCTGCAACGATTTCAAGTTTATTTTTTATGTCTGTATTAGCTAGTTCATCTGTGGATGCTCAGGAAACTGCGGGAGTTCACTATAAATATGTGACAGAGTCAGAGCTATCATCAGAAGAAAAGAATCAGCTCGTTTATGATATTCCGACATACGTGGAGAATGATGATGAGACTTATTATCTTGTTTATAAGTTAAATTCCCAAAATCAACTGGCGGAATTGCCAAATACCGGAAGTAAGAATGAGATGCAAGCCTTAGTTGCTGGTACTAGCTTAGCAGCTCTGGGGATTTTAATTTTTGCTGTTTCCAAGAAAAAAGTTAAGAACAAAACGGTACTACATTTAGTATTGGTTGCAGGGATAGGAAATGGTGTCCTAATTTCAGCTCATGCTTTAGAAAATAATCTTTTACTGAATTACAATACGGACTATGAATTGACCTCTGGAGAAAAATTACCTCTTCCTAAAGATATTTCAGGTTACAGATATGTTGGATATATCAAAGAGGGAAACATAACTTCTGAGTCTAAAGTAAATAATCAAGAAAAATCAGCAGCCACTCCTACAAAACAACAAAAGGTGGATTATAGTGTTACACCGAATTTTGTAGACCATCCCAAAGTACAAGATATTCAGGAAGAAAAAACAGCTTCTTCAACTAAGCCGACAGAAGTTCAAGTAGTTGAAAAACCTCTTTCTACAGAATTAACGAATCCAAGAAAAGAAGAGAAACAATCTTCAGATTCTCAAGCACAATTAGCAGAACATAAGAATCTAGAAACGAAGAAAGAGGAGAAGAATTCTCCAAAAGAAAAGACTGGGGTAAATACATTAAATCCGCAGGATGAAGTTCTATCAGGCCAGTTGAATAAACCTGAACTCTTATATCGTGAGGAAACTATAGAGACAAAAATAGATTTTCAAGAAGAAGTTCAGGAGAATCCTGATTTAGCTGAAGGAACTGTAAGAGTAAAACAAGAAGGTACATTAGGTAAAAAAGTTGAAGTCATCAGAATATTCTCTGTAAACAAGGAAGAAGTTTCGCGAGAAATTGTTTCAACTTCAACGACTGCGCCTGTTTCAAGAATAGTCGAAAAAGGTACTAAAAAAACTCAAGTTATAACGGAACAACCTGAGACTGGTGTAGAACATAAGGACGTACAGTCTGGAGCTATTGTTGAACCCGCAATTCAGCCTGAACTACCAGCAGCTGTAGTAACCGACAAAGGTGAACCTGCAATCCAACCAGCGTTACCCGAAGCAGTCGTAACCGACAAAGGTGAGCCGGAAGTTCAACCAGAGTTGCCAGAAGCTGTTGTAACAGATAAGGGTGAACCAGAACAGGTAGCCACGCTACCAGAATATACAGGTCTACAAGCTGGAGCTATTGTTGAACCTGAAAAAGTTGAACCGGAATATGCTGGAGTACAAGCTGGGGCTATTGTTGAACCTGAGCAAGTAGCCCCCCTACCAGAATACACAGGAGTCCAGGCTGGAGCGATAGTCGAACCAGAACAAGTAGCCCCCCTACCAGAATACACAGGCCCACAAGCTGGAGCTATTGTTGAACCGGAGCAGGTAACCCCACTGCCAGAATACACAGGCCCACAAGCTGGAGCTATTGTTGAACCGGAGCAGGTAACCCCACTGCCAGAATACACAGGAGTACAAGCTGGCGCTATTGTTGAACCAGAGAAGGTAGAAGCACCGAAGGAATACACAGGAGTGCAAGCCGGAGCAATAGTAGAACCAGAAAAAGTCGAAGCACCGAAAGAATATACTGGTAAAATCGAACAACCTAGTGCAGAAGATACTAAACCTGAAAATGAGGCAAGCCCTACAAATGGGGAAGCGGAACGTCCTAAAGATAAAATTAAAGAAGAAAAAGAAGTCGACAAGAAACTAGAGCTTAGAAATATTTCTAATGTAGAATTGTATACTTTAGAAAATGATAAGTATCGACATGTAACATCACTTGCGAGTGTTCCAACTAATCCAACAAATTACTTTATGAAAGTAAAATCGGAGAATTTTAAAGATGTTATGTTACCCGTTAAGAGTATTGAAAGTGCTACAAAAGATAATCAAGATGTTTATAAAATTGTAGGACAAGCTAATGATTTAATTCAACATGAAAATGATAGTACTGTAGAAAATTATACTTATTATTTACCAAAAACTATTAATAGTAAAAACGAAGTTTATACATCATTTAAACATCTAGTAGAAGCAATGAATAGAAATTTACATGGTACGTTTCGTTTAGGAGCAACTATGGATGCTCGTGAAGTAGAACTTTCGGATGGTCAAGAAAGTTATATAAATCAAGAATTTAGTGGTACATTAATAGGTACAAACAATGATAAGAACTATGCTATATATAATCTGAAAAAACCGTTATTTAATGCTTTAAGTCGTGCTACTATTCAAGATCTTTCAATAAAAGAAGCAAATGTTTCTTCGAAAGAAGATGCTGCCACAATATCGAAAGAGGCGAAAAATGGTACTACAATTGCTAATGTTCATTCATCTGGTGTAATTGCTGGTGAGCGTAGCATTGGTGGTTTAGTTTCACAAGTTACTAACTCTATAATTTCTGAAAGTAGTTTTACTGGTAGAATAACGAATACTTATGATACAAAAGCTACTTATCAAATAGGTGGTTTAGTAGGAAAACTTTCAGGAGTTAGTGCTTTGATTGATAGATCAATTTCATCTATTGATATGGCGACAAATGCTAATACAGGAGATCAGGTTGTTGGTGGCATAGCGGGAGTTGTTGATAAAAATGCAACTATCAGAAATAGTTATGTTGAAGGAAATCTTAATAATGTAAAACATTTTGGTTATGTTGGAGGAGTTGCAGGGTATCTTTGGGATAGAGAATCATCAGATGAAAGAAACTCAGGTCAACTTACAAATGTATTAAGTGACGTTAATGTTACGAACGGTAATGCTATTGCTGGTTATGATTTTAAAGGAATAAGAGCAACTAACACTTATAGTAATCAAAATAATAAGGTAGTCAATGTAGTACAAGTAGATGATGAAATACTAAGTAGAGATTCAGAAATACAAAGAGGAACTGTATTAGAAAATAATAAAGTTCTCGAGAAAAAAGCTGAACTTGTTCCTAAGAAAAATACTAAGATAGAAGACTTTAATTTCTCTTCTAGATATGAAACAGATTATAAAAACTTAAAAGATGCTGATGTTAATAGATTAAGAGTGTATAAAAATATTGAGAAACTATTACCTTTCTATAATAGAGAGACAATTGTTAAATATGGTAATTTAGTAGACACTAATAATGATTTATTTACTAAAGAGGTTGTGTCTGTAGTTCCAATGAAGGATAAAGAAGTAATCACAGATATTAATAAACATAAAGCTAGTATTAATAAACTGTTACTTTATTATTCAGATAATACTTCTCAAACATTGGATGTAAAATATCAACAAGATTTCTCTAAAGTAGCAGAATATGAAATAGCTAATACAAAATTAATATACACACCTAATACGCTATTACATAATTATGATAATATTGTAAAAACTGTTTTAAATGACCTGAAATCTGTTCAATATGATTCAGGTGCTGTTAGAAAAGTATTAGATATTTCTAGTAACATAAAATTAACAGAATTATATCTAGATGAACAATTTGAAAAAACAAAAGAAGCTATAGGTGATAGTTTAGCGAAACTTCTGTCAGCAGATGCAGCAATCGCTGAGAATAGTAATTCGATAATTGATAATTATGTAATCGAAAAAATTAAAAATAATAAGGAAGCTTTACTTCTAGGATTAACATACTTAGAGCGTTGGTACAATTTCAAATATGGTGATACAAAAGCGAAAGATTTAGTTATGTACCACTTGGATTTCTTCGGTAAATCAAATAGTTCAGCGTTAGATAATGTTATCGAACTAGGTAAATCTGGATATAATAATTTACTAGCGAAAAATAATGTTATAACTTATAACGTTTTATTAGCGAAAAATTATAAAACTAATAATTTATTTGATGCATTAGAAAAATATAGAAAAGCTTTTGTACCAGATAAAACAAATAATGAGTGGTTTAAAGAACAAACTAAAGCTTATATAGTAGAAGAAAAATCTGCAATTAAAGAGGTAAGTGATAAGCAATCAATAGCTGGTAGTCCATATTCAATTGGAGTATATGACAGATTAACTAGCCCATCATGGAAATATCCAAGTATGGTATTGCCGCTATTAACATTACCTGAAAAATCTGTGTTTATCATAGCGAACATTTCGACTATAGGTTTCGGTGCTTATGATAGATATAGAAGTAAAGAACATCCAGCAGGAACTAATTTAAATGACTATGTTGAAACAAAAGCAAGAGAAGCGGCTGCTAGATTTAGAGATCACTATGATTATTGGTATAAAATTCTAGATAATGAAAATAAAGAAAAATTATATAGAAGTGTTCTAGTTTATGATGCATTTAGATTTGGTACAGATGATAAAGGCGAAAAAGATACATACCAAGCAACTTTTGAAACTAATCATCCAGCAATAAAACATTTCTTCGGTCCGGCAGGAAATAATGTTGTTCATAATTCTAATGGAGCATACGCTACAGGGGATGCATTCTATTATATGGCTTATCGTATGCTTGATAAAGATGGTGCGGTAACTTATACACATGAAATGACACATAACTCAGATAGAGAAATTTATCTTGGAGGCTATGGAAGAAGAAATGGACTTGGACCAGAATTTTATGCAAAAGGATTATTACAAGCTCCGGATCATCCAAATGATCCTACTATTACGATTAACTCTATATTGAAGTATGAAGAATCAGAAGATCCAACTAGACTTCAGGTGAAAGATCCTACAAAACGATTTAATAATGCAGAAGATTTGCAAAAATATATGCATAATATGTTTGATGTAATTTATATGCTAGAATATCTAGAAGGTAATGCTGTTGTTAACTTAGATATTTCTAAGAAAAATGAGTTGTTGAGAAAAATAGAAAATAAATTTGAACCGGATCCAGACGGAAGTAAAGTATATGCAACTAATACTATTCGTTACTTAAATGAAAGTGAACTTAGCAAATTAACGACATTTAATAGTCTAATTGAAAATGATGTTATTACAAGAAGAGGATATGAAAATGACAATGATAATACCTTTAAACGAAATGGCTATTATACAATTAAACTATTTTCACCAATATATTCAGCTTTAAGTAATAATGAAGGAACGCCGGGTGATTTAATGGGACGTCGTATGGCGTTTGAATTGTTAGCTGCAAAAGGATTTAAAGATGGAATGGTACCATATATTTCTAATCAATACGCAGAAGAAGCGAAAGCTAAAGGTAAAGTGATTAAGTCATATGGTAAGGAAGTTGGTAATGTAACTGATGAGTTAGTACTTCAAAAAATATTTAATAATAGTTACTCATCTTGGGTAGACTTTAAAAAAGCAATGTATGAAGAGCGAAAAGCTAAATTTAATAAATTAATGAGCATTAGCTTCGATAACCCAAATGGAAATTGGTTCAGAAAAGATAGAGTGACAATAAAAAATATAGAAGAGCTTCAAAGTATGATAACTGCTGCTGTCAAAGCTGATGCAGAGGATGAACGTGTAAATATTTATCCTGAATATAGTAGAGTTCTTAAACTGAAAAAAGCGATCTTTAAAGCTTATCTTGACCAAACCGGTGATTTTAGAAGTTCAATTTTTGAGAATAAAAAATAGTGTTTACTATTAGGAAATAAAATTAAAGAAGGTGATTACGCTTGTCATTATTTAAAAAAGAACGATTTTCGATCCGAAAAATCTGTGGGATTGTTGGTTCGGTATTACTCGGAAGTATCTTGGTTGCACCGTCAATCATTCATGCTTCTACCTATCATTACATTGAAAAAAGCTCTCTTACACAAGAAGAACAAACAAAGATTCAGGCAGGAATTCCTACTGATAATGAGAAAATTTATGCTCTTATTTATCAGCAGGAAACTCTTCCTGCAACAGGTTCATCGACTTCTGTGCTTACAGCTTTAGGTCTATTAGCTATTGGTAGTTTAGTTCTTTTAGTTCATAAAAAGAAAAAAGTTGCTAGTCTGTTCTTAGTTACTACGATTGGACTAATCGGTCTTTCTAGCATACAAGCACTCGATATAAGCAATCCTTTGAAAGCTCCAAGTAATGAAGGAGTAGTTCAAATTGCTGGATATCGTTATATTGGATACCTACCCCTTAATGATGATGCAATTTCAGAAATTCAACATAAGGATGAGGGGACAAAAAATGTTCCAGTATCTGAAATTCAAAGTGTTCATAATGAAGCGCCTAAAGCAGAAAAACCTAAAAATCCAGAGTCTGTAAGCACCGTTCCAAACGAGACAACTAAATCAGAGAAGCCAGAGTATACTGCACCGGTAGGCACAGTCCCTGACGAGGCGCCTAAAGCTGAGAAGCCAGAACATACAGCACCAGCTAGTGGTAATCTGGTAGAATCTGAAGTTCATGAGCAACCAGAATATACAGCTCCAATTGGCGGTAATTTAGTTGAACCAGAAGTTCATGAAAAACCAGCATACACTAAACCTATAGGTACTGTTCCAGACGAGGCTCCTAAAGTAGAGAAAACTGAGTACACAGCTCCTGTAGGTACAGTTCCAGATGAAGCGCCTAAAACTGAGAAACCAGAATATACTGAACCTGTAGGTGCAACAGGAGTGGATGAAAATGGAAACTTGATTGAACCACCTGTTAGCGAAAAGCCAGAATATACTGAGCCAATAGGTACAACAGGAGTGGATGAAAATGGAAACTTGATTGAACCACCTGTTAGCGAAAAACCAGCATACACGGAACCAGTAGGTGCAACAGGAGTGGATGAAAATGGAAACTTGATTGAGCCACCTGTTATCGACATTCCAGAGTATACTGAACAAATATCTACAGTTTCAGAAGTTGCATCAGAAAGAGAAGAGTTGCCTTCTTTACATACCGATATCCGGACCGAGACTATTTCTAAAACGACTATAGAAGAATCTGATCCTACCAAATTTATAGGCGATAATTCTGTTAAACAAATTGGTGAGGATGGCGAACGTCAAATTGTTACTAGCTATGAAGAGTTACATGGCAAAAAAATTAGTGAACCAGTTGAAACAGTAACTATCTTGAAAGAAATGAAGCCTGAAATTCTTGTAAAAGGTACAAAAGAAAAGCCTAAAGAAAAAACGGCTCCTGTCTTGACCTTGACCACTGTATCTAAGGATGTTTTAGCTAAGTCTGCTACAGTTAACTACAATCTAGAGAACCAAGATAATGCTACAATTACACGCATTGTAGCGACTATCAAAGAAGGTGGAAAAATTGTAAAAACGCTTGATTTAAAAATCGATAACTTATCTCAAGTATTAGAGAACTTAGACTATTACAAAGATTATACGATTTCAACCACTATGAATTATGATGTAGGTAAGGGTGCAGCAGTATCGATTTTGGAAGATAAACCTTTACGCCTAGATTTGAAGAGAGTTGAGTTGAAAGATATTGCAAACACAAGTCTAATACAAGTAGATCAGAGCGGTATCGAAAGCGATAGTAGTTATTTAACTTCTCTTCCAAGTGATTTTAACAACTATTACTTAAAAGTAACCTCAAGAGAAAACAAAGTGACTCGTTTAGCAGTCGATAAGATTGAAGAAGTAACTGAGGAAGGTAAGCAGCTTTACAAGGTAACAGCAAAAGCACCTGATTTGGTTCAACGTGACAAAGACGGTAAGTTAAAAGATACGTACACTTACTATCTTGAAAAACCGAGGGCTACCGAGGATAAGGTTTATTACAACTTCCATGATTTAGCAAAAGATATGCAAGCAAATCCTACCGGTGAGTTTAAACTTGGTGCAGATTTGAATGCAGTTAACGTTAAGCCAGCAGGTAAAGCTTATGTCATGGCTAAGTTTAGAGGTACTTTATCAAGTGTAGAGAACCATCAGTACACGATTCATAACTTAGAAAGACCTTTGTTTAATGAGGCTGAAGGTGCTACACTCAAAAACTTTAACTTAGGTAATGTAAATATAAACATGCCTTGGGCTGATAAAACAGCACCTCTTGGTAATACATTTAAAAATTCAAGAATTGAGAATATCAAAGTAACTGGTAACGTTGTTGGGAACAATGATGTAACTGGTATGGTTAACAAGCTAGATGAATCCAATATGAGCAATGTAGCCTTTATTGGTAACATTACAAGTGTTGGTAATAAAGGTTGGTGGTCTGGTGGACTTGTCAGTGAAAGCTGGAGAAGTAACGTAGATAGCTCTTATGTAAATGCTAACATTAAAGCCAACAATGCTAAGTTCGGTGGACTTATTGCCAAAATCGATCATGGCGTGAATCCTATGGACGTGAAACAAAAAGGTCGTCTAACCAAATCTGTCGTTAAAGGAACAATGACACTTAATACCAACAATCAAAGTGGTGGATTAATCCACGACAATTATAACTGGGGTTGGGTTGAAAACAACGTTAGTATGATGAAAGTTACTAATGGTGAAATCATGTATGGTTCAAGCTCGGTGGATTCTGGTGAACCTGATTTTGGGATTGATTATTTCCAAAATAATGTGTACGTGAAAGATGTTGCGTCAGGTAATGTGTCTTATAAACGTTCACAACGAATCAAAGGTGTTGACCAAGCAGAGGCTGATAGACGAATTGCTGCGTTTGGAATCACAGCTGATAAGTATGAAATTGTAGACCCATTGGTGAATGTATTAAATAGGATTACGGTTCGTGAGAATGAGTATAAAGGTACTCAAGATTATGATGCTACCCGTGAGCAAGTTTATAGGAATATTGAAAAACTTCAACCGTTCTATAATAAAGAGTGGATTGTAAACCAAGGGAATAAGTTAACAGATGAGTCAAATCTTGTTAAGAAAACTGTTCTGTCTGTAACAGGTATGAAAGCAGGGCAGTTTGTAACTGATTTATCGGATATTGATAAGATTATGGTTCACTATGCTGATGGTACAAAAGAAGAGTTAGCTGTAACTGCTAAAACTGACTCTAAAGTAGCTCAAGTAAAAGAGTATGATTTAGCAGGTCAAAACATTGTCTATACTCCAAATATGGTTATGAAGAATCGTAACCAGTTAGCAAGCGGTATTAAAGAGAAGTTAGCTAGTGTTACCTTACTTTCAGATGAAGTTCGTGCTTTGATGGATAAACGTGAGAAGCCTTGGCAAAACACTCCTGAGAAGAAGACTGAGTACATTAAAGGATTGTATTTAGAAGAAAGCTTTGAAGAAGTAAAAGGAAACTTAGAAAAACTTGTTAGTCAGATTTTAGAAAATGAAGATCATCAGTTAAATGGTGGGGAAGTAGTTGAGCGTGCTTTACTCAAGAAAGTAGAAGATAATAAAGCTAAAATCATGATGGGGCTGGCCTACTTAAATCAATATTATGGTTTTAAATACGGTGAGTTATCAATTAAAGATATTATGATGTTTAAACCTGATTTTTATGGTAAGAATGTTAATGTCTTAGATTTCTTAATCAAAATTGGTTCAAGTGAAAGAAATGTTAAAGGTGATAGAACTTTAGAAGCTTATCGTGAAACTATAGGTGGAACAATCGGAATAAATGAATTAAATGGATTCTTACATTACAATATGAAGCTATTCACTAACCATACAGATATAAATGACTGGTTTAAGAAAGCTATTGAAAAGAACGCGTATGTAGTTGAACAACCATCAACGAACCCTGCATTTGCCAACAAAAAATATCGTCTATACGAAGGAATTAATAATGGGCAGCATGGGCGTATGATTTTACCTCTTCTTAACTTGAAAAATGCACATTTATTTATGATTTCAACGTATAATACTATCTCATTTAGTTCGTTTGAAAAATACAACAAAAATACTGAAGAAGAACGTGAAGCCTTTAAAAAAGAGATTAATCTACGTGCCAAAGAGCAAGTTAATTACTTAGATTTTTGGTCACGTCTTGCTACTGATAATGTCCGCGATAAACTTCTTAAGAGTCAAAATGTAGTTCCAACTCCTGTATGGGATAATCATAACGCTCCAGGTGGCTGGCCTGATAGATTCGGACATAGAAATGGAAAACCAGACTATACTCCAGTCAGGGAATTCTTTGGTCGTATTGGGAAGTATCATGCTTATAAACCTGGATATGGAGCTTATGCTTATATTTTTGCTGATCCTCAACCTATGGATGCTGTATATTTTGTTATGTCGGATTTAATAAGTGAATACGGCACATCTGCTTTTACACATGAAACTACCCATGTAAATGACCGCATGGCATATCTGGGGGGGCATAGACATCGACAAGGTACAGACCTTGAAGCATTTGCTCAGGGTATGTTACAAACTCCAGCAGAACACGGACATCAAGGTGAATACGGCGCACTTGGATTAAATATGGCATTTGAACGTCAAAATGATGGTAACCAATGGTACAATTATAATCCTGATAAGTTACAAACACGTAACCAAATCGACCACTACATGAAGAACTACAATGAAGCTATGATGATGCTTGATTATGCTGAGGCTGAAGCTGTTCTTCCTAAGGTTAAAGGTGACAATAGTAAATGGTTCAAGAAAATTGACCGTGAAATACGTCGACCAATGGATAGAAATAAACTAAGTGGTCCTCACCAATGGGACAAAGTGCGTGACTTGACAGACGCTGAGAAAATGACCAAGCTTGAAACCATTGATGATTTAGTAAATAATAATTTCATGACCATTCACGGAAATCCAGGCAATAAGGTCTTCCACCCAGAAGATTTTGGTACGGCTTATGTCAATGTCAATATGATGGCAGGAATTTACGGTGGGAATACGAGTCAAGGTGCTCCTGGTTCATTATCATTTAAGCACAATGCCTTCCGTATGTGGGGTTACTATGGATACGAACATGGATTTATTGATTATGTTTCAAGCAAACATCAAGGCGCCGCTAATAACGAAAATAAAGGTCTCTTAGGCGATGACTTTATTATTAAGAAAGTATCGAAAGGAAACTTTAATACTCTTGAAGAGTGGAAGAGACATTGGTACGGGGAAGTTCTTGCTAAAGCTAAGAAAGGTTTTGAAGCTATCGATATTGATGGAACTCATATTAGCAACTATGATGAGTTACGTACTTTATTTGATAGAGCTGTTCAAAAAGATCTTGATGGTATGTCAGATCCGAAAATTAAAGATCATTTCAAAAATACAGTGGACTTGAAATCTAAAGTCTTTAAAGCCCTACTAAAAAACACAGACGGTTTCTTTAATCAACTGTTTAAAAAAGACATTTAAATGTTTAGAATATAAAGGGAACAGTTTTTGGCTCCTTCTGAAAAGTCATCATTTGATGGCTTTTTTCTATATAGGGGACTTGAAAGGCTATCATCGGACAAAAGAAAGAAGGCATGATATAATATAAAGTAGATTTCTATGTCATAAAACAAGAAGTGTTTGAACATCATTCATTTGAGAACTCTTTATGTTCAAACGATAGTAAAATAAAATAGGATCTCTAAACCCTTGCTATGAAAGGAAAAAACTCAATGGCTACTATTCAATGGTTTCCTGGTCACATGTCTAAAGCGCGTCGACAGGTGCAGGAAAATTTAAAATTTGTTGATTTTGTGACGATTTTGGTGGATGCACGCTTACCTCTATCTAGTCAAAATCCTATGTTGACCAAAATTGTTGGTGACAAACCAAAACTCTTGATTTTAAACAAGGCAGACTTGGCCGATCCAGCAATGACCAAAGAATGGCGTCAGTATTTTGAATCACAAGGAATCCAGACTCTGGCTATTAACTCCAAAGAGCAAGTGACTGTAAAAGTTGTAACAGATGCGGCCAAGAAGCTCATGGCTGATAAGATTGCTCGCCAGAGAGAACGTGGGATTAAAATTGAAACCTTGCGTACTATGATTATCGGGATTCCAAACGCTGGTAAATCAACTCTTATGAACCGTTTGGCTGGTAAGAAAATTGCCGTTGTCGGTAACAAACCAGGTGTGACCAAGGGACAACAATGGCTTAAAACCAATAAAGACCTGGAAATATTGGATACACCGGGGATTCTCTGGCCTAAGTTTGAGGATGAAACTGTTGCACTGAAACTAGCCTTGACTGGAGCTATCAAAGACCAGTTGCTTCCTATGGATGAGGTAACTATTTTTGGTCTTAATTATTTCAAAGAACATTATCCAGAAAAGTTGGCTGAACGCTTCAAACAAATGAAAATTGAAGAAGAAGCGCCTGTGATTATTATGGACATGACCCGTGCCCTCGGTTTCCGTGATGACTATGACCGTTTTTACAGTCTCTTCGTGAAGGAAGTCCGCGACGGCAAACTCGGTAACTATACCTTAGATACATTGGAAGACCTCGATGGCGACGATTAAAGAAGTCAAAGAACTCCTTGCTACGGTCAAGGACTTAGATAACCCTATTTTTTTAGAGCTTGAACAGGATAATCGCTCTGGAGTTCAAAAGGAAATCAGCAAGCGTAAAAAAGCTATTCAGGCAGAATTGGATGAGGATCTTCGTTTGGAATCCATGCTTTCCTACGAAAAAGAACTGTATAAGCAAGGATTGACTTTGATAGCAGGTGTTGACGAGGTTGGTCGTGGTCCTCTGGCTGGACCTGTAGTCGCTGCAGCCGTTATTTTACCTAAAAATTGTAAGATTAAAGGCCTCAACGACAGCAAGAAAATCCCTAAAAAGAAACATCTGGAGATTTTTCAAGCCGTTCAAGACCAAGCCTTGTCGATTGGAATTGGTATCATGGATAATCAGGTCATCGACCAAGTCAATATCTATGAAGCAACCAAACTGGCCATGCAGGAAGCAATCTCCCAGCTCAGTCCTCAACCTGAGCACCTCCTGATAGATGCCATGAAACTGGAGTTGCCCATTTCACAAACTGCCATCATCAAAGGTGATGCTAATTCCCTCTCGATCGCAGCAGCTTCTATAGTAGCCAAGGTGACCCGTGATGAATTGATGAAGGAATATGATCAGCAGTTTCCTGGCTATGATTTCGCTACTAATGCAGGATATGGAACTGCTAAACACCTGGAAGGACTTGACAAACTAGGAGTTACCCCAATTCACCGAACCAGCTTTGAACCCGTTAAATCACTGGTTTTAGGTAAAAAAGAAAGTTAATTGAAAGGAGATACCATGGAGGAACAGTCGGAAATAGTCCGTTCTAAGAAAGAATTCGCCTTTGCATCCAGCACTATCCTATCCCAAGTTGGTCGAGGAATCATTGTCGGCCTCGTCGTTGGAATTATCGTCGGATCCTTTCGTTTCTTAATTGAAAAAGGCTTCCACCTGATACAAGGACTTTATCAAGCTCAAGCGCACCTATTTGTTAATTTATTTATTATCGCCCTGTTTTATCTAATCATCTGCTGGCTCAGTGCCAAACTGACACGCTCTGAAAAAGATATTAAAGGCTCAGGAATTCCTCAAGTCGAAGCCGAACTGAAAGGCCTCATGACCCTTAACTGGTGGGGCGTTCTCTGGAAAAAATATATTCTAGGAATTCTAGCTATTGCCAGCGGACTCATGCTGGGGCGTGAAGGGCCAAGTATCCAACTGGGAGCAGTTGGTGGTAAAGGAATTGCCAAGTGGCTCAAATCCAGTCCAGTGGAGGAACGTTCCCTGATTGCTAGTGGTGCTGCAGCAGGATTAGCCGCAGCCTTTAATGCTCCAATAGCGGGTCTTCTCTTTGTCGTAGAAGAAGTCTATCATCACTTTTCTCGCTTTTTCTGGGTATCTACTCTAGCAGCTAGTCTCGTAGCAAACTTTGTTTCTCTGCTCATATTTGGCCTAACACCCGTACTGGATATGCCTGATAATATCCCACTCATGACCCTAGATCAGTATTGGATTTACCTCCTCATGGGAATTTTTCTGGGTCTTTCCGGTTTTCTCTATGAGAAAGCTGTGCTCAATGTTGGTCGAGTTTATGATTGGATTGGTCAAAAAATCCATTTGGATAGAGCTTATTATCCAATTCTGGCCTTCATTCTCATCATACCAGTCGGAATTTTTTTACCCCACATCCTTGGTGGTGGAAATCAGCTGGTACTTTCCCTAACTGAGCAAGATTTTAGTTTTCAAGTTCTATTAGCTTACTTTTTAATTCGCTTTATCTGGAGCATGATTAGTTATGGAAGTGGTCTTCCAGGAGGAATTTTCCTACCTATTTTGGCTCTCGGTTCCTTGCTTGGTGCCCTAGTTGGTGTCATTTGTGTGAATATTGGACTTGTCAGTCAAGAGCAATTCCCTATATTTGTCATTCTAGGAATGAGTGGTTATTTTGGAGCCATATCAAAAGCTCCCTTAACTGCCATGATCCTCGTAACTGAGATGGTAGGAGATATTCGCAACCTCATGCCACTTGGTTTAGTAACCTTAGTAGCTTACATCATCATGGATTTGCTCAAGGGTGCACCAGTCTATGAAGCCATGCTGGAAAAAATGCTTCCAGAAGAAGTATCCAGCGAAGGAGAAGTGACACTTATCGAAATACCAGTTTCTGATAAAATTGCTGGGAAACAAGTTCATGAACTCAACTTACCACACAACGTCCTCATCACTACCCAAGTCCATAATGGCAAGAGCCAAACAGTTAACGGCTCAACCAGAATGTATCTGGGTGATATGATTCATCTAGTTATTCCAAAAAGCGAAATTGGGAAAGTCAAAGATTTGTTGTTGTAGAGTAGTTTTACATAATTTATATTATGTAAACAACTGGCTTAATTTATTTAAATAACCGATTCTCAGAAATGAGATCGGTTATTTTTACTGATGGGGAATTTTACATATAAATAATTGAGCTTTGGTAAAAATAAGACTATAATTAAGTTAGAAATGATAAAGCATAAAGCTAGAAAGGAGTTTACTGTATCAAATCTGTACAGTAAGATTAAAATCATGAAAAAGAAAACAATAGCAATTATACAATGTATTTTGTATCTCATAGCTCCTTATATAGCTCTTCAGTTGTGTAGTATTAACAGAAGTTTAGTGGGTGAGCTCTTTATTATTTTCCTTATTCTGTTGACTATTTCATTCTGGTTTAGTATTTGGAAACTAGGAAAAGCACTAAATAATGATTCACAATAATAACTCCAAAGATTTAGATCTGTTTTGTTTGCAGGTCTAAGTCTTTTTATCACTTTAAAAAACTCCTATAACATCTTTCCGAAAAACTATAATTTTCTTGAAAAATACATAAGCCTATGCTATACTACTAGTAGACTTATTTATGGAGAAAATACATGAAACGTGAGATTTTACTGAAACGAATCGACAAACTAAAACAAATCATGCCTTGGTATGTTTTAGAATACTACCAATCTAAGCTTGCTGTTCCCTACAGTTTTACAACCTTGTATGAATACCTCAAGGAATACGATCGATTTTTCAGCTGGGTTTTGGAGTCCGGTATTTCAAACGCCGATAAAATATCTGATATTCCTTTATCTGTCTTGGAAAATATGTCTAAGAAAGACATGGAATCTTTTATCCTTTATCTACGAGAACGACCTTTGCTGAATGCCAATACAACTAAACAAGGAGTTTCCCAAACAACCATCAATCGGACTTTGTCAGCACTTTCTAGTCTTTACAAGTATCTGACTGAGGAAGTTGAAAACGACCAAGGAGAACCTTATTTCTATCGCAATGTAATGAAGAAAGTTTCAACCAAGAAAAAGAAAGAAACGCTTGCTGCTAGAGCTGAAAACATCAAGCAAAAGCTCTTTCTAGGTGATGAAACAGAAGGTTTTCTGACTTATATCGACCAAGAGTACCCACAACAGCTCTCAAATCGTGCTCTATCATCGTTTAATAAAAATAAGGAACGTGATTTGGCTATCATTGCCCTTCTCTTGGCATCTGGTGTCCGCTTATCTGAAGCTGTTAATCTGGATCTAAGAGATCTTAATTTAAAAATGATGGTTATTGATGTCACTCGAAAAGGGGGTAAACGTGACTCGGTCAATGTCGCTGCCTTTGCTAAGCATTACCTAGAGAATTATCTAGCCATTCGAAATCAACGTTATAAGACGGAAAAGACGGATACAGCACTCTTTTTAACACTCTATAGAGGTGTTCCCAATCGTATCGATGCTTCCAGCGTTGAAAAAATGGTTGCTAAATACTCAGAGGACTTCAAAGTCCGTGTAACACCCCATAAACTGCGCCATACCCTAGCAACTAGGCTATATGATGCTACTAAATCACAAGTTTTGGTCAGTCACCAGCTAGGACACGCCAGTACACAAGTCACTGACCTCTATACCCATATCGTCAACGATGAACAAAAAAATGCCTTGGATAGTTTATAAACTACATAAAATAAATTATGTAAAACGAAATTCAAAAAAAAGAAGTTGCTTGTTTTAGCAACTTCTTTTTCTTTATATCTGATACCAGTAAAGTAGCGTGAAATATCAATTGTTTCTATATTTTTGAAGTTCTCATTTTCCTACTACTAATTTAACTATAGCAAAAATAATGCAGATAAGGAAGGATATTTTTGCTTGTAGGAATTCTAAAAATCAAGCTTTTCTGGATTCAAATCTCTTCATAATCACAGTTAAACGCCAACGGTAGAGAGCCCCACTTACGATTAGACTAATAATCAAACCAATCCAGTAAGAATAAGCTCCAAAATCTGTTAGGGAATCAAATACCATAGCTACTGGGAGTGTCACCCCCCAGTAACCAACCAAACCAAGGTAAAAAGGAATAACTGTATCCTTATAGCCCCGTAAAATTCCCTGGAGCGGTGCCGCAAAAGTATCTGCTAACTGGAAGAAAAGGCTATAAGTCAAAAAACGCGCTGTCAAATCAATAAATTCTGGATCGTTACCATAAAGACTGGCCACATTTCCCCTAAAAATGTAAAGGAAGGTTAAGGTGAAGGCCGCAAAAATGAGGGCAGTCCATCTCCCTAGACCAATATAGGTTTTCGCATCATCAAATCGCTTAGCTCCCACTTCATAGGAAACGACAATAGCCATAGCAGATGAGATACTCATGGGAAAGGCGTACATGAGACTTGAAAAGTTCATAGCTGACTGGTGACTAGCGATAATCAAGGACGAGAACTTAGCCATAATCAAGCCAACCACGGAAAAGATGGCTACTTCCGCGAAGACAGTCCCCCCAATAGGCAGACCTAAACGAACTCCTTCCTTGATTTTATCCATATTAAGCGGAATTCGTTTCTCAAGATGTAGAGCCTTGAGCTTCTCCTGTTTAAATAGAACCAGAACAGAAATCCCCAGCAAGACCCAGTAAGCCAAAGAAGTTCCTAAACCAGCCCCAGCACCTCCCAGTTCTGGAACACCAAAGGCCCCGTAAATCAAGAGGTAGTTAAATCCGCTATTGAGAGGAAGTAACAAAAGCATAAGATACATAGACAGTTTGGTCAACCCCAGCGAATCCAGCAAGGAACGAATGACACTAAATAGCAACAAAGGGATAATCCCGATAGATAAAAACCAGAGATAACGAATCGCTACTGCCGCCACTGGTGCTTCTAGTCCAATATGATTCAAGATTGGTGGTGCCAAGAAAAGTACCATCCCCAGCAAGACCACAGATAGTCCCAAAGCCAAATAGATGAACTGGTAAAAATCAGATGCAACTTCTTCCTTTTTTCCTCGACCAAGATGGTGACCAATGATGGGCACCAGGGCTGACACAATTCCTGTTAGGAAGGTAAAAAAAGGATTCCAGATACTGGTCGCCATAGACACACCAGCCAAGTCCATAGTATTGTATTGACCTGTCATTGCAGTGTCAACAAAAGAGGCAGAATAATTGGCAAATTGGTAGATCAGGATTGGGAAGAAAATTTTTAAAAATAATACTAACTTCTCTCGTAAACACTTTGTCTTATACATACTTCTCTTTCTATTCTGATTTATCTAAACCAAAGAGTTTCAGACCATAATTTTTCAAACTTAGCGGAGGGTTATTAGATTTTGAAGTAGTATGCCAACACGCACATGTACGACAATAATAGCTTCTAACTAAACCTCCATTATCATATTGAACTGCATGGTCAGCTTTTTCTTTAGTTTCATATTGAATTTTAGAACGATTAGATGCGGGACAGTAAATTCCGCTATTAGATTTTGCTTTTCTCTCCCTACGTTTTCGAAAATAATTCATATTCTAACTCCTATCAAGCTTGATAGACAATTTGTCCCTTACAGATTGTATATTTAACCTGCCCTTTTAAGGTTTCACCGATGAATGGCGAATTAGCTGCTTTTGAAGCAAAATGGGAGTCCACAAGGCGGTCAACCTTAGCATCAAAAATAGTGATGTCCGCCGGACCATTCTCAGCCAAGTAACCTGCTTCAAAGTTGTAAAGCTTGGCTGGGTTGTATGTCATTTTTTCAAGTAATTCCATCAAGCTTAACTCACCAGCTTCTACCAAATAGGTCAAACCGAGAGATAGAGAGGTTTCCAAACCTGTCATACCAGATGGTGCCTTGGTAATATCCTCAACATTTTTTTCATCTGCATGGTGAGGCGCGTGGTCTGTCGCGATAACTGTGATGACTCCTGATTTAAGACCTTCGATAACAGCACGACGGTCTGATTCCAAACGAAGCGGCGGATTCATCTTAGCATTGCTACCTTGTGTCAAAAGAAGTGCTTCTGTCTTAGAGAAATGTTGTGGCGCTACTTCTGCTGTGACTTGCGCACCTAGCCCCTGAGCAAACTCCACTACTTTAACACTTTCTTCCTTAGACAAATGCTGAATATGGACATGAGCCTTAGTTGCATAGGCAATCATGACATCACGCGCCATCATAGCATACTCAGCCACCCCAGTCGCACCGCAGATATGGAAATGTTCTTTAGCAATATTTTCGTTAAAGCCAAGAATACCATTCAAACCTGGATCTTCCTCATGAAGACTAATAAAGGTATTAAGCTTTTTAGCTTCTTCCATGGCTTCCTTGACAACTTTACTACTTTCAAGTGGGATACCGTCGTCTGAGAAACCAACCGCACCAGCTTCTAAGAGTGCCTCAAAGTCAGTCAAATCTTGGCCATTAAAGTTTTTAGTAATGGTCGCAACCGTCTTAACATGAATCTTCTCTTTGGCAGCTGACTGGAGAACTTCTTGTAAAGTCTCCACATCTGAAATGGTTGGACTAGTATTAGCCATCATGACGACAGTTGTAAAACCACCTGCAGCGGCTGCTAGGGCACCTGTATGAATATCTTCTTTATGAGTTTGTCCCGGTTCACGGAAATGAACATGAATATCGACCAAGCCAGGAGCAACTACAAGACCACTAGCATCAATTATCTCTGCTCCTTCTTCTTTAATCTCAGGAGCAATTTTAATAATTTTCCCATCTTGAACTAAGACATCACACACTTGATCCAAACCAGACTTGGGATCCATTACACGACCATTTTTAATTAGTAGCATCTACTTTCTCCTTTATTCATAGAAATCGACTTGGGTATCCAACAATTTATCCCCATCATAAACAAACTTGGCTGAAAAGAAGGGTTTGTCCTCTAAAAGCCACTCAACAAAGGTGTGGTCACCCTCCCAAGTTGGCTTGCTCAAAACCTCATCATAGGGAACCCATTCCAGCGTTCCCTCGTTGCAGTCAATCAAGTCACCCTCGAACTCCGTCACCTTAAAAACATAGGTGTACCAGTCTAAATCTGGCGTAAATTCAGGAAAAGTGATAACACCTTTTAGAACTGGCTTGGCTTTTAGACCTGTTTCTTCGAGGATTTCACGCGCCGCGCATTCCTGAGGTGTCTCTCCTCGCTCTAGCTTACCACCCACACCAATCCATTTCCCTTCATGGACATCATTGGGTTTCTTATTACGGTGGAGCATGAGCAGTTCTTTTCCGTTATCAATGTAGCAAATCGTCGCTAACTGAGGCATATTTTCTCCTTATCTAAGCCAATCAATTGGCTCTTGTCCTGTCTCTTTTAAGAATGCATTGGCCTTGGAAAAAGGCTTGGAACCCCAAAATCCTCTGTAAACCGATAAAGGACTGGGATGGGCTGATTCGATAATCAAGTGGTGAGGATTGGTAACCAAGGCCTTCTTCTTGCGTGCATAGGCTCCCCATAGTACAAAGACCACTGGCCTATCTAGATGATTGACCACCTGAATCACAGCATCCGTAAAAGGCTCCCATATCTGACCAGCATGACCATTGGCCCGTCCAGCAGGAACCGTCAAACAAGCATTAAGAAGCAAGACTCCTTGTTCAGCCCAAGCTGTCAAATCATGGGACTTCTTGACCCCGATATCATCTGACAATTCTTTCAAGATATTTTGCAAGGATGGCGGAGCTGGGATAGAGTCAGGTACAGAAAAACTCAAGCCCTGCGCTTGACCTGGCCCATGATAGGGATCTTGTCCTAGAATCACCACTTTAACCTCTTCAAGCGGTGTTGTCAAGAGAGCCTGAAAAACCTTTTCCTTGGGTGGATAAACAGTCCCCTGAAAATAGACCTGCTCCATAAACTGATTGATTTTCCCAAAATAACCCTCAGGTAATTGCTCCTTAATCAAAGCATGCCAAGACGAGTGTTCCATAGCCGACTCCTTCATTTTTACTGCCTCTATTATAGCAAAAAGTGGCTTTCTAAACCACTTTTTACAGTTTATCTAAATAATCCAGCAAGTCTCGGTAAGAATGGACTTCGTAAGTCGGCTGGGCTTGTGTGTGATTTTCAACACGATGAGGGTTGTACCAGATAGTGTCAATCCCCGCATTATTGCCGCCTTGAATGTCGGCGGTTAGGGAATCTCCAATCATCAGCGTCTTTTCTTTGCTAAAACCTGCAATATGTTGACCGATTTTTTCATAAAAGAGAGCATCAGGCTTTTGTGTTTGCAATTGTTCAGAGATAAAGACTTGATTGAAATAAGGTGCTAGACCAGACTGAGCCAAACGCCCTGTCTGAATGGCAGTAATGCCATTTGTCGCAGCATATAGCTCATAATCACGCTCGATGAGGCTGTCCAAAAGTTCATGAGCACCCGAAATCGTTTGCCCCTGCTGAGCGAGGTAAAATTGATAACGCTGGGCTAGAAAACTACCGTCTTTTTCCTGTCCAAAGTGAGCAAATAAACGAGAAAAGCGCGTGTTAACCAGCTCTTGTTTACTGATTTTCTTTTGCTCTAAGTCCTTCCAGAGAGCCTTATTCATAGGAACATAATAGTCTTTATAAGCCTGAATATCTGCAACTCCTTCTTCTTTTAGAAGTTGCGTCAAAGCCACATCCTCAGCAGCATCAAAATCAAGAAGAGTGTGGTCAAGGTCGAAAAGTAGAAATTTGTAAGACAATTTGAGGTTTTCCTTTCTAGGATAAACAACTTTCACTTCATTCGGTTGTTTAATGTAAAAACTTAAAAGTGGTAAAGTATAACAAAAATAATAGTTCCAATTGATTAACTAACCCATACTATTCTAGTGAATTATAGAAAAATCTTCTATAAATTCGAGCAATAGTTAAAATACAAACAAATATAATTCCCAAAATAGATAACACTATTTTCACAAAATTCATTTCAGAGCCTATTACATAGATATGAAAAAGAGGGGCTAGTCCTACACATAGAGACAATAGATAACTACTAAATCTTATCTCACCAATTCCTGCAAAAAAATGTTTCATTATAAATATCCCAATTTTACCTTTCATCTTTATAATCCACTAACAAATCTATTGAGTTCTCATTTTTTTGAATAATCTTGACAACAAATTTACTCCACTTAATGCCACTAAAACTTCAATGGGCAAAAAATAGTAATCCCATATCAAATGAGAAATCAGCAATGTTAGAAATAGTATGCAGTCAATATAACTATTCTGAAAATACTCTGTAATTACATAATACAAAAACACCACAACCATCAAAATTAAAACAACCATCATAATACTATCATCCTGTTCTTCTCACTAACGCTATTTCCAAAATTTAATTTTTTTATGACTTAGTAATGCAATTCCAATTAGCAATACACCTAAAATAAATAAAAGTATCTCCCAAAATTTATTCTCAGTTTTAATAAAAGGTATAAGATACATACTAACCAATATGGAACTTACCCCTAAAAGAGCAAAAACCACTCTGACTTTATCACTTAGTTTAAACATATTTAATTCCCCATAAAATAAGCAGTGGCTACGTTTACTGTAACATTCCCCCGTCTTTATGTAGAGATAATCCCACATCAAGACACCTCATATCTCCTTACTCAATAGCAACATAATTATTTGGTAATACGAGTTCCATCAAAATTCTCCTTTTTTATTAAGCATGGTTAGGATAGTTTCCTAACAAGTGATTGTCGACTGTGTTTATAGCACTTAGTTACCTAGATAGCTTTCCTTTATCATGTCTGATTTTAAGCCGTTCTAAGATTTAATCCATATTTCTATTACTTGCTATTTTTAAATAATTCGTATTCCTTTTCTTTGATAAATGGAACTGAAAAATTAGAAAAAATTAGTAGAATTGAAAATAGGTATCCGTCTTTTTTCATTGCTAAAACATAGCCTAAAAATAAATAGACAATCAAATCTAGTACAAAAAGAGAAAATATCCTCCTTTTCATCATCTCACTTGTCTTAAAGATTCTGTTTAATAGAATCTTTATCGTAGTATCTACACAAATTTTTATCAAAAAGATAAGAGCAAATACACGATTAGCAACTGTACCATGAAGAATAAATGGAAATATAGTTAATATAAAACTAGAAATCTCTAAATATTTTATCCAAGGAGATTGAGACATCTTACTTTTAAACTGACTGATTTTCCTATACTCACTAGCTAATCTAGTATCAAAATCTTTACCAATTTTATTAAAGATTAAAAACTCCAGGATAAAATTACTTATTAATACGATATAAGTAGAAACCTTTCCTGGGAAAAATTTATTGATTAAAATTGGAAAACTCATTAACAGAATCGAGTTTATAGCCAAACAAATGGATACTATTTTATTCTTCACAGAATATATAGGTAACGATACTATTGAATAGAGAAACGCTAAAAAAATAAGCAAGAAATACTCTGTGCTGCTAATTAGCGGCGCCCTTAATGATAAAAATAGATAGCCACCCCACACGATGATATGCGCTTTACGAATTGACTCTAGATTACTCATCTACCTACTCCTAATATATAAAGTGAATCCATTCTTAGTTTACATTCTCTTTCAAACAAGTCATAAGCATTTCATGATATTTCCTTCTTCTACATTAGATAAAGTTGAAATACATTTTTTGCAAGTGAAAATATAATTATTATTTGGAAACCCAAAATATTAATCCCTCTTCTAGACCTAAACCAAGTCAGATTAAAGATACAAATATAATGGTAGGGCTTTCTTTTACTTTAGACTACCATAAAACAAGGAATCTTTCAACAAAATTCATTGGTAAAACACGATCCTATCTATACAATTGACAGCTTAAATCTTTCAGAATAGAACAATCCTAACTATCGAATACCCTAACTTCATAAATATCCATGTAATTCTAGACCTAGAATTCCTATAAACTAAATGTTTTCGCACTATTCTAAGCTATTGATTGCCTTAAATTTTAATTTTTAAAGTATTCTAAAGCTAGAATAGTCCCATCACAATCAGTTTTGAATTATTATACTCAATGAAAATCAAAGAGCAAACTAGGAAACTAGCCGCAGGCTGTACTTGAGTACGGCAAGGCGACGTTGACGTGGTTTGAATTTGATTTTCGAAGAGTATTAACAATTTAGAAACGCTATGATTCCACTCCTTTTACATTAAAAAGGAACTGCCCAAAGCAATCCCTTTCTGATTTTGAAATTATTTACTTAAAATTTGATAGTTGAGATAATCAATAGCCCGCCTATAAAAAGAGTTATAGTAAAATTTCTTATTTATTGATTTCAAGCTCCGCCAACTGTGTTTGAATAACTGACAGTTCTGCACCAGCCTGAAGAAGAGCAGCTGCAGTATAGGCACCTTCTACAATTGGAACCCTGTTGATGATGATATTTTTATCACTGAAATCAGCCACCATTTCTAAGTTCATTTTAGCAGAACCTAGGTCAAAAAAGGCTAATAAAGTATCTGCTGGATTTTCGGAAACAACCCTATCTACTTGATCAAAACTTGTTCCAATTCCTCCATCTTCGGTTCCTCCTACATAAGTAATCGGAACATCTTTAGCTACTTCACTAATCAGTTCAACGACACCTTGTGCAATGTGTTTGGAATGTGAAACGATAACAAGACCAATACTTCCCATTAAACCACCCCAGTTTCTAAAAGAGCAGTAAAGAGTAATCCTGATGAGAATGATCCAGGATCAATATGTCCAAGAGAACGTTCTCCTACATAAGATGCCCTTCCTTTAGTTGCAAGTAAATCTTTAGTAGCATTCACTAGCTTATCAATAACCTCTTGAGTCAATTGACCAGCAGACAAGGCAGCAATAACAGGAGTCCAAACATCAACCATTGTCTTTTCTCCAACCTCTGCTTTCCCACGTTTGACAATCATATCCAAACCACTTTGTAAGATTTCCTCTATTTTCGAATTTGAATCAGCCTTGGCCATGCCCATAAAAGCAGAGCCATACAAGGGACCAGAAGCACCGCCTACCTTACTCAGTAGTTGCATTGAGACAAGTTTAAAAACATCACTGCTGGTCTCAAATTGCTTTCCTTCTAAATTTTCCATAACTGCAGCCATTCCACGCGCCATATTTCCACCGTGGTCTCCATCTCCTATAGGAGTGTCTAGCTCACTAAGATAATCTTTCTGTTCTTGAATCTTTTCATTAAAAAGCTTCATCCATTCAAGAGCTTGTTCAACATTCATGCGACATTTCCTCCTTGAGTTTACCAAGCTGGGGTAGTAACAGGTGCATTTAGAGCAGCCAACCACTCATCATCTGCCAATCGAATCAATGTTAATGACAAGCCAGCCATATCAATTGAGGTCATATAGTTTCCAATTTTCTTAAACGCCAACTGAACATCTTTTTCATGAAGTAATTTAGCCACATCATTTGCGAAAACATATTGTTCCATAAGCGGAGTGCTTCCTAAACCATTGATGAGAAGCCCATAGCGTTCACCAGCCTTAAGTTGGAAACCTTCAGATAATTTTTCAACCAATTCTGAGGCCAATAGTGCTGAAGGCTGCATCTTCTCTTTTTTATATCCTGGCTCACCGTGAATACCAACTCCATATTCAAATTCATCATCTTCTAGAACAAAACCTGGTTTGCCAACCTCAGGAACAGTTGCTCCAGACAAGGCCAGCCCAATTGTTTTAATTTCTAAGACAAGTTTATCGGCCAAGTCCTTCATTTCAGCCAATGATTTACCAGAACGGGCCGCATCACCTAAAATTTTATGGACTAAAATAGTACCTGCAACACCTCGACGACCTTGGGTATAGAGACTATTTTCAACAGCGATATCATCATCAACCACAACGCTTGCTACATCAACACCTTCCATTTCAGCAAGTTCTTGTGCAATTTCAAAGTTCATAATGTCACCAGAATAGTTTTTGATGACCATGAAAACTCCAGCACCTTCATCAGCCGCCTTAATGGCTTCTAAAATTTGGTCTGGAGTAGGTGAAGTGAAGACTGCTCCACAAATGGCAGCAGACAACATTCCATCTCCTACAAATCCAGCATGACTTGGTTCATGTCCTGAACCTCCACCTGAAATGAGTCCAACTTTTCCTGTCTTTTCTGCCTTTCTAACGATGACATCAAAACCATCTAAACGTTCTACCAAGCCATCATGCATGAATGACAATCCCTGCAACATTTCATCAACAACTTGTGTCGGTTCATTTATAATTTTTTTCATGAGAAACTCCTTTCGGCATCTACCTTTGTTTTCGCTTTCATTATATATTTTTTATCGCTGGATGATAAGGGACAGATTCTATTATTTGTCCCCTTTTAAACCCGTTTAAAACATTTTTTTGGTAAAATGAAGTAAGTAAAAGAAAGGTTTCCTATGGCATCATCACTCATTACAAAAAAACGGATTGCCAAGGCATTTAGAGACCTATTAGCTACTAGAGAATTTGACAAAATCTCTATTGTAGATATCATGGAATCAGCTGGCATTCGTAGACAGACCTTTTATAATCACTTTCTTGACAAATATGAACTACTAGACTGGATATTTGAAAATGACTTAACCGAGTATATCACCAATAACTTGGACTTCATTTCAGGCCAAAAGCTATTACAAGAATTATTTTTTTATTTCGAACAAGAGCGTGACTTTTATATTCAACTTTTTGATATTCAAGGGCAAAATAACTTCTATGACCACTTTATCAGCTACTGTCGCTTGCTTGTATCAAAAATTTTAAGAGAATACGGTCAGATTGATAGCGATTCATCCGCTTATACTTGTTTTTTGCTAGACTACCATTCACATGCTCTAGCAGAAATCGTGAAGGCTTACGTCAATAAAAAAAGTCCAGTTCCACAACCAGACTTTCTAATCATGACAATTATTGGAAAGAGACCACAATGACATTTATTTCAAATCATAAACAGAAAATTATTTCAAGTTACATTTCAGCAACTATCAGCAGTCATCCTGAATTAGAAAAACACCCTACCTTACCATTAGTCTATCAAAAAAATCGCAATCCTCATCAGGTTCCAATATTGTCGGGTGGGGGTTCCGGTCACGAACCTGCGCATATTGGATATGTGGGAGAAGGAATGCTTACTGCTGCTATCTATGGCCAATTATTTACTCCTCCTACAAGAACTGAAATCTTAGAGTCCATTCGTTTTTTAAACAATGGTCACGGTGTCTTCATCATTGTAAAAAATTTCGAAGCAGACATCAAAGAATTTAGCTGGGCCATTAACACCGCTAGACAAGAAGGAATTAAAGTCGGCTATAGTCTAGCACACGACGATATTTCTATTGAACCTCACAATAGATTTCAAATTAGAGGAAGGGGACTTGCAGGGACAATCTTACTTCATAAAATCCTAGGATATGCAGCTCAAAATGGTGCCGACATAGAGCAACTAACTGATTTAGGTCATGAACTTGCTCCCGAAATCGCAACAATTGGCTTTGCAACGAAAGCTGCTAGTCTCCCCCAAGCCCCCCTTCCACTATTTAACTTGGAAGAAGGAAATATTTCTTATGGTATTGGGATACATGGCGAAGAAGGCTATCGTATCGTCCCATTCCAATCATCGGAAATCCTTGCAAATGAAATTATAAGTAAATTAAGATTGCACTATCATTGGAAAAAGGGTGATCAATTTATATTGCTTGTAAATAATCTAGGTACTACTACCAACCTAGAAATGGGCATATTTATCAATGACATCCTTCAACTCTTAGAAATTGAAGGAGTCGCTATTACTTTTATAAAATCAGGAACATTTATGACCAGTCTAGATATGGCAGGTATATCCGTAACGCTTTGCCCCGTAAAAAATAAACAGTGGTTAGAAGCGCTCAATGCTCCAACGACAGCTTTTGCATGGTAATTTACTTATATAACTCAAAAGGGCTACCTCACTTGATAGCCCCTTGCTTTTATCTTATACTCAATGAAAATCAAAAAGCAAACTAGGAAACTAGCCGCAGGCTGTACTTGAGTACGGCAAGGCGACGTTGACGCAGTTTGAATTTGATTTTCGAAGAGTATTACGTTTAAAAGAACTCTTTCTTGCCATTTCAAATAGTCCATCTATCCCTTACAATTCTTCCGATGAGCTTTGAGTTTTTTCAGAGCCCAATCATAGTGACTGGAGGTGCTACTGACAAAGTAGGAACCTAGACTTGTCCCTCCCGTCCACTTATAGACACCTTTGATAAAGAGTTCGTCATTGCTAAAAACTTCCATCAACTCTAAAACCTCCCTATGCGATTGCGCCAAGAGTCTAGTCGCTTCTTCTAAGGAGGTTTTCTGGTGCTTTTTCCAAAAAGCGACATTCATTTCTCCATAAGTTTTCCAATTATAAGGTTCATGGAGAAAAGGTCTTTCGTAACCTTTTTGATTAGAATAAACCCAAGTCAAAAGCAACTGATGCCATTCATAAAGATGGATCAAGACATCCCGTAGATTTTTATCCCTTTTCCAGTGAGCTTCTTTTTTCTTTGGGTCTCTTGAAAAATCAAATGGAGTCTGTAGCTCATCTTCACTTAGTTGGGAGATGAAACGATTGAGCTTTTCATAGTTTTCCTTAGAGGCCAGCATTAGATCCTCTTTTGTTTTCGGTCTAGGCACAGGAGTACTCCCTTCATATTACTAGTTATTATTAGAGATTTTTTATCCTTTAAATCTCTACAACTTATCCTTTAATTTCTCAACAAAGAGATAGGCTGCTGGACAGGTCAAAGTATTCTTAATCGTCAAATGGTTGATTTGATGGATCTTTTTACGGTCAGTATGAGGGAATTCACGACATGCTTTTGGACGAACGTCATAGATGGAACAGAGATTATCTCCTCCTAAAAAGGGACAGGGCATGGATTTGAAAACCTTATCACCATCTTCATCCACCTGCAGAAACTCTGCTTCAAAAGCGGGTAATTTCATCTTAAAATACTTAGCAATACGAGTAATATCTGCTTCCTTGAAGTCGGGACCCAAAGTCTTACAACAGTTAGCACATGCAGTACAATCAATCTCCACAAAGACTTCCTCGTGAATCTGCTGGGCTATCTTATCTAGATTTTTTGGTGGCTTTTTCTTTAAATTGGCTAAAACTTTACGGTGCTCCTTCTGCTTTTGTAAGGCTAGCTGGTGGTAATACTCAATATCAATTTCTTTAGACATGGTTTCTCTCTTACTTCTATTTGTTTCCCCCTATTATACCATGCCTCTGGAGCATTGAAAAGTAGACTTTATAGGACCATACTTCTCTAAAATGTAGCAAAAAACCTTGCAACTAGGTTACAAGGTTAATGACATTAATCAAAGTTAACGTATTCTTTTTGAAGTTCAAGTACTTCTTCCATTGTTGAACACTCTGTAAGGG
This sequence comes from Streptococcus sp. 596553, assembly GCF_900411395.1. Taxonomy (GTDB): domain Bacteria; phylum Bacillota; class Bacilli; order Lactobacillales; family Streptococcaceae; genus Streptococcus; species Streptococcus mitis_BA. The sequence continues at coordinate 456,106 of NZ_OXCQ01000001.1, forward strand.
CACGGTTAGCGTACTCTTCCATCTTAGCAGTGTCCAATTTCTTCATCAAGCTACGTGTACGAAGTACAGATGTTGCTGACATAGAGAATTCATCCAAGCCCATTCCGACAAGAAGTGGAACAGCTTTTTGGTCACCAGCCATCTCACCACACATACCAGCCCATTTACCTTCAGCATGAGCTGCCTTGATAACGTTGTTAATCAAGCGAAGAATTGATGGGTTATATGGTTGGTAAAGGTATGAAACTTGCTCGTTCATACGGTCTGCCGCCATTGTATATTGAATCAAGTCGTTTGTACCAATTGAGAAGAAGTCTACTTCTTTAGCAAATTGGTCTGCAAGCATAGCTGCTGCAGGGATTTCAATCATGATACCAACTTGGATGTTATCCGCAACTGCAACTCCTTCAGCAAGAAGGTTTGCTTTTTCTTCATCAAAGACTGCTTTGGCTGCACGGAATTCTTTCAAGAGGGCAACCATTGGGAACATGATACGCAATTGGCCATGAACAGAAGCACGAAGAAGGGCACGGATTTGTGTACGGAACATTGCATCTCCAGTTTCAGAAATAGAGATACGAAGGGCACGGAATCCAAGGAATGGGTTCATTTCGTGTGGCATATCGAAGTAAGGAAGTTCCTTATCTCCACCGATATCCATTGTACGAACAACCACTGGTTTCCCATTCATTCCCTCAAGAACAGCCTTATACGCTTCATACTGCTCATCTTCAGTTGGGAAGTCTTGAGAATCCATGTATAAGAACTCTGTACGGTAAAGTCCAACAGCTTCTGCACCGTTGTTGTTAACACCTTCAACGTCTTTTGGAGTACCGATGTTAGCAGCCAACTCGAAGTGTTTACCGTCAGCAGTTACTGTTTGAGCATCTTTCAAAAGTGCCCATTCAGCTTTTTGTTTAGCATAAGCTTCACCAGCTACTTTAAATTCTGCCGCTTGTTCATCTGTTGGGTTGATAATCACTTCACCAGTGATTCCGTTAACGGCAAGGATATCACCGTCTTTCACCGCTTCAGTGATGTTATTTGTTCCCAATACAGCTGCAATTTCAAGTGTACGTGCCATGATAGCTGAGTGGCTTGTACGTCCACCGATGTTTGTTACAAAAGCTTTTACAAAGTTTTTGTCCAATTGAGCTGTATCAGATGGTGTCAAATCATGCGCAATCACGATTACTTCTTCATTGATTGAAGCTGGGTTTGGCAATTTCTTACCAAGAAGGTTTGCCAATACACGTTTTGTCACGTCGCGGATATCCGCTGCACGTTCTTGCATGTATGGGTTGTCTTCCATACCTTCAAAGATCGTGATGAACATGTCAGTCACTTCTTTAAGACCTGCTTCTGCGTTGACTTTCTTAGCACGAATTGTTTCTTTAATCTGACCAATCAATTCTGGGTCAGAAAGAACCATCAAATGAGCGTCAAAAACTTGAGCCGCTTCTTCACCAAGCGTACCTACAGCTTTCTCGCGGATAAGAGAAAGCTCGTTTTGAGAAGCTTCAAGAGCAACATCCAAACGAGCCTCTTCTGCGTTTGTATCTTCGACTGAAATAGTCTCGAATGACAAATCCGGTTGAACGAGTAGATATGCTTTTGCAACTGCAACACCGTCAGATGCTGCGATTCCTTTAAGCATTTCTGTCATTTCCCTTATGCCAATCCTTCTTTTTCCATTGTTTCTGAGATTGCAGCGATAGCGTCATCTGCATCTGCACCTTCAGCTGAGATAGTTACGTCAGCACCTTGGCCAACACCAAGACTCATAACACCCATAATTGATTTAAGGTTAACTGATTTACCTTTGTACTCAAGAGTGATATCTGAAGCAAATTTGCTAGCAGTTTGTACCAACAATGTTGCTGGACGTGCGTGAATACCTGTTTCTGCCACTACGTGGAAATCTTTAGAAGCCATAGTTTGACTCTCCTTTTGTTCTTTCTTTTTTTGAGTTATATGTGATAACCCTTACAATTTGGTATTATACCATCTTCTAGGATTTTTTTCAAGCATTTTCTGGATTTTCCTTCAATTTCTTTTCAGATAACTTGCTGAAAATCTTCTATCCTAGATAACAAAACACAGGATATAGTTTCTTTAAAAACGATTTATACGATAATCATTGCTGTTTTATAAAGCAAACACTACATATTGTGTTTTGTGAGCTTAAGTAGAAAAATTGACCACTATATTTAGTTCAAATCATTGACAAAATTTTATTTTCTGATATACTAAGATAGTATTAAATTTTGAAGAGGAGTTACACAATGGTAACCGTTTATTCTAAAAACAATTGTGTCCAATGTAAAATGACCAAGCGTTTCTTGGACAGTAATAATGTCTCTTATCGTGAAATCAATCTTGATGAGCAACCTGAGTATATCGATCAAGTTAAAGAGCTCGGTTTTAGCGCAGCTCCTGTTATCCAAACACCAACTGAAGTCTTTTCAGGTTTCCAACCAGGAAAACTGAAACAATTAGCATAATCTTAGTACATCATCCAGAAGAAACTGCTTCTAGGGCGAACTTAGAGGCCTTTCTTTTGTAATTAGATAAGGGAAATTTTATGGGATTAAAACATCTTGAGGACGTGACTTACTTCCGTCTCAATAACGAAATCAACCGTCCTGTTAATGGACAAATCATGCTTCATAAAGATAAGGAAGCCTTGGATGCCTTCTTTAACGAAAATGTCGTTCCAAACACTATGGTTTTTGATTCAATTACTGATAAAATCAACTACCTCATTGAACACAACTACATCGAAACAGCTTTTATCAAGAAATACCGTCCAGAGTTCTTGGAAGAATTGGCTCAATTTATCAAAGACCAAAACTTCCAATTCAAGTCATTCATGGCAGCTTATAAATTTTACAATCAATATGCCTTAAAGACTAACGACGGTGAATATTATCTTGAAAGTATGGAAGACCGTGTCTTCTTTAACGCCCTTTATTTCGCTGATGGCAATGAATCTGTTGCAATCGATATTGCCAATGAAATCATCCACCAACGCTACCAACCTGCTACTCCTTCCTTCTTGAATGCTGGACGTGCTCGTCGTGGGGAGTTGGTATCTTGTTTCCTAATCCAAGTGACAGATGATATGAACTCTATCGGACGTTCTATCAACTCAGCTCTTCAACTTTCACGTATTGGTGGTGGTGTGGGAATTACCCTCAGCAACCTTCGTGAAGCTGGAGCTCCTATCAAGGGGTATGAAGGAGCTGCTTCAGGTGTCGTTCCTGTTATGAAGCTTTTCGAAGATAGCTTCTCTTACTCAAACCAATTAGGTCAACGTCAAGGTGCCGGTGTTGTTTACCTCAATGTCTTTCACCCAGATATCATCGCCTTCCTTTCAACTAAGAAAGAAAATGCCGATGAAAAAGTTCGTGTCAAAACCCTATCACTTGGTGTTGTAGTACCTGATAAATTCTACGAATTGGCGCGTAAAAATGAAGAAATGTACCTCTTCAGCCCTTACTCTGTAGAAAAAGAATACAATGTGCCATTCAACTACATCGATATTACTGAAAAATACGATGAATTGGTCGCAAATCCAAATATTCGCAAGACAAAAATCAAGGCGCGTGATTTAGAAACTGAAATCTCTAAATTACAGCAAGAGTCTGGCTACCCTTATGTCGTCAACATTGATACGGCTAACCGTGCAAATCCTGTTGATGGAAAGATTATCATGAGTAACTTGTGTTCTGAGATTCTTCAAGTTCAAGAACCAAGCTTGATCAACGATGCTCAAGAATTCCTTCAAATGGGAACGGACGTTTCATGTAACCTTGGTTCAACCAACGTAGTCAACATGATGACTTCACCTGACTTTGGTCGTTCTATCCGTGCTATGGTTCGTGCCCTTACTTTCGTTACAGATAGTTCGCACATCGTGGCTGTACCTACGATCGACCATGGAAATAGCCAAGCTCATACCTTTGGTCTTGGTGCCATGGGACTTCACAGCTACCTTGCCCAACAACTGATTGAATATGGATCGCCTGAGTCTGTTGAATTTACAAGCATCTACTTTATGCTTATGAACTACTGGACTTTGGTTGAGTCAAACAATATTGCGCGTGAACGTGGTATCACTTTCCACAATTTTGAAAAATCAGATTATGCTAAGGGAAGCTACTTTGACAAGTATGTAACTGGCGAATTTGTTCCAAAATCAGACCGTGTTAAAGAACTTTTCAAAGATGTCTTTATCCCAAGTGCTGCTGACTGGGCTGAACTTCGCGACAAGGTTCAAGCAGATGGTCTTTACCACCAAAACCGTCTAGCTGTTGCTCCAAATGGTTCGATCAGTTACATCAATGACGTTTCTGCTTCTATCCACCCGATTACGCAACGTATCGAAGAACGTCAAGAAAAGAAAATCGGGAAAATCTACTACCCTGCTGCTGGATTGTCAACAGAAACCATTCCTTACTACACTTCTGCTTACGACATGGATATGCGTAAAGTGATTGATGTTTACGCTGCTGCGACTGAGCACGTGGACCAAGGACTTTCACTCACACTCTTCATGCGTAGTGACATTCCAAAAGGTCTTTACGAATGGAAGAAGGAAAATAAGCAAACGACACGTGACTTGTCTATCCTTCGTAACTATGCCTTTAACAAGGGTATCAAGTCTATCTACTATGTCCGTACCTTTACAGATGATGGTGGAGAAGTCGGTGCCAACCAGTGTGAAAGCTGTGTGATTTAGTTTCTAGCATAGAAACACTATTTTTCCCCTAAGCAGCACTGATAAAATCAAATCTAATATGTCATAATATAATTTATGTAACATTTTAAAAGTCGGGCTTCCGACTTTTTGTGCGATACTCCTATAGAATTATGGTAAAATAGAATAATTGTGAGTTCGCAATACTAAACACAGAAAGAGATTTCAAATGGAAACTTACTACAAAGCCATTAACTGGAATGCCATCGAAGATGTCATCGACAAATCAACTTGGGAAAAACTGACAGAGCAATTCTGGCTCGATACACGTATTCCCTTGTCAAATGACTTGGATGACTGGAGAAAACTATCAAACAAAGAAAAAGACTTGGTCGGAAAAGTCTTTGGTGGTTTAACCCTTCTGGACACCATGCAATCTGAAACTGGGGTTGAAGCCCTTCGCGCAGACATCCGTACACCACATGAGGAAGCTGTTTTCAATAACATCCAATTTATGGAATCTGTTCACGCTAAATCTTACTCTTCAATCTTTTCTACCTTAAATACTAAGGCTGAGATTGAAGAAATTTTCGAATGGACCAATACCAATCCTTACCTACAAAAGAAGGCTGAGATTGTCAACGAAATCTACCTCAACGGTAGCCCACTTGAAAAGAAAGTTGCCAGCGTCTTCCTCGAAACCTTCCTCTTCTACTCTGGTTTCTTCACTCCCCTCTACTATCTCGGTAACAACAAACTTGCCAACGTTGCAGAAATTATTAAATTGATTATTCGTGATGAATCTGTTCACGGAACCTACATTGGTTACAAATTCCAACTTGGTTTCAATGAATTACCTGAAGAAGAGCAAGAAAAGCTAAAAGAATGGATGTACGACTTACTCTATACTCTTTATGAAAATGAAGAAGGCTACACAGAGAGCCTCTATGACGGTGTTGGTTGGACGGAAGAAGTCAAAACCTTCCTTCGCTACAATGCTAACAAGGCTCTCATGAACCTGGGACAAGATCCACTCTTCCCAGATTCAGCAGATGATGTGAACCCAATCGTTATGAACGGTATTTCAACAGGGACATCTAACCACGACTTCTTCTCTCAAGTCGGAAATGGTTACCTCCTTGGTGAAGTTGAAGCCATGCAAGATGATGACTACAACTACGGTTTGGACTAATACTCTTCGAAAATCTCTTCAAACCACGTCAGCTTCGCCTTGCCGTAGATATGCTCACTGACTTCGTCAGTCTTATCTACAACCTCAAAACTGTGTTTTGAGCAACCTACGGCTAGCTTCCTAGTTTGCTCTTTGATTTTCATTGAGTATAATTCTCCACCACTCTTAACTATCAAAAAGTAAACTTGAAACAACAAAATAATAATCTAATAAAATATCGAAGTTTTGAAAACAAACCTCGATATTTTTGTTTTTGTTTTATTTTGTTGTTTTTGTATTTGAATGATGAGCTAGTTTATGGTAAGATAGTAGTAGGAAACGAGGTGATAATATGCTCAAGCAAGAAAAATTAACCAAAATTTTAGAGATAGTAAATAGTAAAGGAACCATAACGGTTAAACAGATTATGGACGAAATAGCCGTTTCAGATATGACTGCAAGACGCTATTTACAGGAATTAGCTGATAAAGATTTACTGATTCGTGTGCATGGTGGAGCTGAAAAACTTCGAACCAACTCCCTTTTGACTAATGAGCGATCAAATATTGAAAAACAAGCCCTCCAAACGGCAGAAAAACAAGAAATAGCCCGTTTTGCAGGCAGTCTAGTAGAAGAAAGAGAAACTATTTTCATTGGACCAGGAACAACATTAGAATTTTTTGCGCGTGAGTTACCTATTGACAATATCCGCGTCGTGACCAACAGTCTACCTGTTTTTCTGATTTTAAGCGAACGAAAATTAACAGATTTGATTTTAATAGGTGGAAATTATCGCGAAATTACAGGTGCTTTTGTTGGCACATTGACCCTACAAAATCTCTCTAATCTCCAATTTTCTAAAGCTTTCGTTAGCTGTAATGGTATTCAAAACGGAGCTCTAGCTACTTTTAGCGAGGAAGAGGGAGAGGCTCAACGCATCGCCCTCACTAATTCCAATAAAAAATATTTACTAGCTGACAATAGTAAGTTCAATAAGTTTGATTTTTATACTTTCTATAATGTATCAAATCTTGATACTATTGTTTCAGATTCTAAACTAAGTGATTCAATCCTTTTTGAGCTATCTAAACTTACTAAAGTCATCAAGCCTTAATAAACTGAAAGATTCTGGTTAACAACTCAATTTCAGAAGTAAATCTTCCCACAATAAAACGCATAGTATCAAGGTTTTCAACACCTGATATTATGCGTTTTTCTGCGTTAAAGACTTTTTTCCCAATTGCTTTATCTGCCACCTCAAATCTATGCATTGAGAAACCTGCGACTTGCTTTCTAGTTTAAAGTTGCTCTTTGATTTTCATTGAGTATAAGCAACGTAATTAGATAAGAGTTTTGCAGAGTACTAGATATAAGATTTAACTTTTTTGGAAATTGGTTACGATTGTTGAAACGGCATAAAATCTGAATCAAAGGAGATAGTATCCCATTCTTCAGGATTGATAAAATTTAAAAACAAATTTTTAAATTCTTCCAGCTCATAGTCTGAATGACAAATCCATTCTTTACCGGTCGAGACATACCATTTCCCAAGGCTTTTCAGTTCTTCATTCGTCAAACACGGTATTTGAGAACATTTTTCGAAATTTATAATATAAACTTTTTCATAAATAGATTGGATAAAATCTTTGAACATCTTTTTGCCTCACTAAAATTCTATATCTAATGACTCATTCTACTACTCAATCACTTGAGTTTCCGCTACTTTCTTGTACCAGTGAGCTGATTTCTTAGGATAACGTTCTTGCGTTTCAAAATCTACATAGAAGAGACCGTAACGTTTCTCATAACCATTTGACCATGAGAAGACATCCATCAATGACCAAATAAAGTAACCTTTTACATTAGCGCCATCTGCAATAGCATCAGATAATACTTCCAAGTGTTGTTTGACATAATCAATACGGCCATCATCGTAAACAGTGTTATCAATGAACTCATCTTTATATCCGAGACCATTTTCAGTGATGTAAATCTTCTTGTAGTTGGGATAATCTTTCTTCACACGCATAATTTGGTCATATAAACCTTGAGGATAGATAATCCAATCCCAGTCCGTACGTGGTACATAATCAGGTGCTACGCGACGACCAATACCTTTGATTTGGTATTTAGAGCTTCCCTTCTCACCTTTACCGTTATGGATGATTTCTGTTTCACAATCGCAAGCTTCCATCCAGTCACTCATATAATAGTTAATACCAAGGAAATCGTTCAAATCTTTTGCTGCTTCTAATACTTCGAAATCTTCTTCACGAAGATCCAAGCTACCACCATTGACTGATAAGATATGGTTGACACCTTCCATCGTTTCATCTGAATAGTGTCCAAGATAAGTTGCATCCAAGATAAATTTATTATGAATGATATCTTCCAACTCAGCAGCGCGAACATCTGCTGGATTTTTAGGATCCAAAGGATACTTGCTTGGCAGGGCATGAACAACACCAATTTCACCTTTATAGCCTTTCTCTTTATATAATTTTACCGCACGCGCATGAGACACCATCATATTATGGTGTGATTGAAAGACTTTGGCAAGGTCGTACTGGATACCTGGAGGGAATTTACCAACTAAATATTGACCATCACCAATCGGCCCAATTTCATTAAAGGTCGTCCAATAGTTTACTTCTGGAAATTCTTCAAAACAGAAGGCAGCGTAGTCTACAAAGTGTTCAATATTTTCACGGTTTAAGAAGTCCCCATTTGAGTGGAGAGCTTCTGGCGTGTCAAAGTGATGAAGAGTTACAAAAGGCTCAACATGACGTTTGTGACACTCTGCAAATAAATTATGATAAAACTCGACACCTTTCTGATTTACTTGACCGTAACCGGTTGGGAAAATACGTGACCAAGCAATAGAAATTCGAATACCATTAACACCATACTCTTCTGCTAGCTTGAGGTCAACTGGGTATCGATTGTAAAAATCACTGGCTGGTTCTGCAGTGTACCAGTAGTTATCTTCGAGATATTTATCCCACGCTACTGGTCCTTTACCATCAGTATGTGTAGCACCTTCTGCTTGATAAGCAGCTGTTGCGCCACCGAAAATAAAGTCTTTTGGTAATGTTTTTGTCATATAATTCTCCTTTTAATTAAAAAAGAAATAAGATGGAGAGGAGGCTAGTGAGGCTTTATTCTCCATCTCACTTCTAATCTTTTATTTTTCGAATTGAGCTTGTACAAATGCTAGAGCACCTTTTCCATCACGAGTTAGTTTGATGTATTGAGCGCCTTCTGTCTTGGCAAGTTTAATACCGAGCTTATCTGTTTCTGCTTTCATGTCTTCAAAGTTTGAAGCAACTTGAGGGGCTAGGATAACCAAATCAAACTCTGGCAACATTTCACGGTGAGCACCATAGCCACCTGCTGCTGCTTTCACAGGGACATTGTATTCTGCTGCTGCCTTGTTCAAAGCATTTGCAAGAAGTCCACTTGTCCCTCCACCTGCACAGAGAACGAGGACATTTGTTTCTTCAGTGATGGTATTTTGCGCTGCTTCTACACCTGCTTTTTCAAGAATAGCATCCGCTTTTGCAGTGTTGAAGTTTGCAGCAACTTTTTCTTTCAATTCATCATTAGACTTACCTGAACGCTCTTCTTCAAGAATTTGTTCATCATAAACTTTAAGGAATGGATAGTAAATGACAACGTCAACCACAATTAGAAGGGCAGCAAGAGCGAATGATAAGAACTGGAAGTTTGTACCAAGGACAATCCCCAAAGGTCCAGGAGTAACCCATGGAAGGTTGGCAGTAAATGAGTTCATGCCAAGTGTTTCGATAAAGAACTTAAAGATCCATACGTTTGCAATTGGAGCAAAGATAAATGGAATGAAGAAGATTGGGTTCAAAACAAGCGGTGCACCAAACAAGATTGGTTCATTTACACCAAAGAAAGTTGGAACTACTGAAGCACGTCCGATTGCACGGTTACGTTTTGATTTTGTTAACCACATGAACATGAATGGAACAACCAGTGTCGCACCAGTACCACCCATGGTCACGATAAACATTTGTGTACCAGAAGTAAGAATCTTGTCAGCGTGCATCCCTTGTTGGAGAAGGTTCAAGTTGACTTCGGCATTGGCATAGGTAATAGCTGCGATTGCTGGTTCAACGATAGACGGACCATGGATACCAACAAACCAGAAGAAGGCAAAGGCACCAAAGATAATCGTAATACCTAGATAACCATCAGCAGCAGAGAATAATGGAGCAAAGAATTTACCGATTGATTCAGCTACGCTTGCACCAACAAAATGACGAGCTAGTAAATCAAGAGCATAAAGAGAAACCACTGATAGAGTGAATGGAATCACATCTTTAAAGACTTGTGAGATATTTGGTGGGACTTCGTCAGGCATGCGAATAGTGACATTGTTCTTAACACAAACCTTATAGATTGCTACAGTCACAAAGGCTGCTAGGAAGGCTGAAAGCAAACCTTTTGTTCCTAGGAATTCTGTTGCAAAGCCACCTTCAATTGGATCAGCTGCCAACATCAATAATCCAACAATAGCAGCTAATAGAGTTGACATATAGTTGATTTGGTTGGTTTTTTCCATGCTACGGTTAACAGAGTCTGTTAATGATTTAGCAGTCGTACCAGCTAGCAAAAGTGCGAGAATACCCATAGAATAGCTATAAGGTTTCATCAGAAAGGCTACAACTTCATCAGACCATTTAAAGCCCCATGAGTTTGGTACAAAGGCGATTAAGATAAAAATACTTGAGAAGAGAATAACAGGCATACCTGCAATGAAACCATCACGAATAGCACGAAGATAGATATTACGAGATAGTTTTTCAAAGAAAGGCTTTCCTTTCTCGATAAATGCAATTAGTTTATTCATTACTTAACTCCTCTCTTATAAAGTTCGATTAAATGGTGCATTAGGTCTTTTAACAAGATAGTTGTCATCAAGTGATCTTGACCATGCATCATGGTCACACTATAAGCCAAATCCTCGCCAGCTGCTTCCTTCGTCAATAGACTTGTTTGCGCGTGGTGAGCCTCAGCAATACAGCTACCAGCTTCCTCTACAAGAGCGTCCGCTTTAGCAAAATCACCAGCTTCAGCAGCCTTCAAGGCTTCCAATAGTTTTGAACGAGCATCGCCAGCATAGGCTACGATTTCAAAACCTAACAATGTTACTTCTTCTCTATTCATGATAGAATTCTCCTTATATAATTTTAAATAATTTTTATGACAATAAACGTTGGATATGTAGAACTAGATAAACTCGTTCACTTTTATACAAATCAAGACCTGTATGTTGCGTAATCACATCATAAATCTTGGAACCAATCTCGAAGGCTTTTGGATAGGATTGTTTGATATGGTCTTCCATATCCAGAAGTGATTGGTTATCATCTCTAGATCTGTCTAAATAATCCAAGAAATAATTCAGATGAATCATAAAGCGATCATAGAAATGGGTATTCTCTTTGGTTCGTTGAATTGCATAGTCCTTTAAAACTTCTTCAACATTCCTGAGAATTTCTTTCCTCTTATCAATCGACTTAACTACTTCTACTTCATTCTCGCCTTCGGCATTGATGAAATGATAAGCAATCCGAATAATTTCGTCTTCAGGAAAATGATCGGTCAGTTTTTGACGATAAATTCCAAATGCTTCATTTGCGATTTGAAAAGCGACAGGATACTTAGCGGAAATATCTGGCAGATTACTATCCTTGTACCTTCCTTGTGCTAGAGCTTGGTAAGAACAGTAAATATGATCTGTCAAGGTTACGTAGAGATACTCTTGAATCGGATAATGATATTTCTTTGAGAGCTTATCAATAATCTCATAGGTCACTGTGATAAAATCAAGCGGAACATCTTTGAGGAGAGCCATAAAGTTTTCCCTAGACTCTTCGGTCTTCATCCGAAAGATTTTCTCAACCTGATGTTCAGCAATCAAATCCCCCTTCTTCTTTCCGAATGCAATCCCCTTACCAATCACAATCACTTCTTCTCCTTTATCATTTCTGACAAGCGAGACATTGTGATTCATTGGATTTAGAATTCGATACATGTCAACCTCCTTTTATATATTAAAGGTATATGAGTATAAAAAATGACCACAAATGAACTAGAAAATCAGCCGATTTCTAATTCACCTGTGATCATGCCTAATATTACTTAGTAACACTCACCTTGTATTAACTTGTGATTTAAGTATAGCACAAGTAAGTTAATTTGTAAACCTTTACATACAACTTTTTTAAAATTTTTTTAGATTCATGTTCCTAGACTATGAGGACTTTCTTACACGCGTTCTTTCCATGAAGTCGCTGTTGTTTGAAGAACTTTATTGAGTTCGTCAATATTTTCAAATCCAGTTGTACGTAGCCATTCGCGAGCTGCTGATTCACCATCTTTGATGTATGCTTCAACTGATCCAGCCCATGTTGCACGGCCACAAAGAACTCCGTTAAAGTTTGCACCTGATTCGTGAGCAAATACAAGAGTATCTTGGAAGAGTTTAGCTGATACACCAGCACTCAAGTAGATGTATGGCAAGTTAGTTGCTTCATCTTGTGCTTTGAAGAAGGCTGCTGCTTCTTCACGTGTATAAACTACTTCACCTTCAGCGAAGCCTTCAACATATTTAATGTTAACAGGAACTTCAACTTTCAAGACATCAATGTTAAAGCGTGGGTCTGAGAAGACTTTCATAGCACCGATAACTTTGTGTGGTTTTACTTTAGCGTATTCTACAGAACCAGCGTCAGCAATTTTTTCATCGTAAGCAAGAATTTCAAGGAAGAATGGGATATCTTCAGCCACACACTCAGAACCGATACGTTCGATGTAAGCTTGTTTTTCTTGGTTGAGTTCGTCTGAGCTATCTACATCGTAGTAAAGCAAGAATTTAACTGCATCTGCACCTTCTTCTTTAATACGTTTTGCAGACCAAACATCCAAGCAGTCTGGCAAGCGTTTTGTGCTTGTTGTATCATAACCTGTTTTTTCATAAGCAAGGAGAAGACCAGCTTTTTCATCAAGAGCTTTAGTCGCTGGAAGTCCATACTCAGGGTCAAGAAGCATAGATGAAGCGTATTTAGTCAATTCATCTGCTACCAAAACTTTAAGTTCTTCCATTTGAGCCACAGTTGGTTCTTCTGTTTGGTGTTGAGCCATGAGGCGTTTCAACGCACCACGTTGGTCAAATGCAAGAGCTGAGATGATACCATTTTCATCAGAAAGTTTTTCTAAGCGTGCACGTTTTTGTTCTGTTAAAGCCATTTTATACCTCTTTTACTATTATTTGATCATATAGAGCTTGATAGTTGGCCATGTTGACATGACCAGTTATTTTTTCTTGAGCATTGAGCATACCAAGGACATTTGCCTTGATGAGTAATTCTGCATCCGATTCTTTGTGAAGAAGTCCTGAAGAAATTCCTGCCACAGTAGAATCTCCAGATCCAACAGGATTGACTACCTGAATTCTAGGAATATCTACCTTGTAGAAAGTGTCCTCATGTTTGGCAAAGGCACCGTTGGCACCAAGTGAAACGATAATCCATTCAATACCTGCAAACAAAGGCTCTTGAAGGACTTCTTTTAATTCATCCAAATCCTCAGAAACTTCTCTTCCTAGAAGTTGAGACAATTCTTCATTATTTGGTTTGATGACTGTTGGTTTATGTGGTGATTCAAGAACCGCCTGAAGCGCTGCACCAGAGCAGTCCAAGACTACAGGCTTACCAGCTTGATTAGCAAGTTCTACCAAGCTCGCATAGTAATCAACTGGAAGACCAGCTGGCAGACTACCTGAGATAGCTACTACTTCAACTGACTCTAGGAGATTTTTAAAATGTTCCAAAAAGTCTTGACCTTCCTGTTCCAATACTTCAGGACCTTTTTCAAGAACCTCTGTTTGGTTATCTCCATGAAGAATAGCGATACAGTTACGAGTTTCTCCCTGAATTGAGAAGAAATCTTTCTTAACTTGATCATCGATATGTTCAACCAAAAACTCACCAAGTTTGCCACCCACTAAACCAGTAGCAAGAACAGAATCACCAAATTCTGAAAGTACGCGAGTAACATTGAGTCCCTTACCACCAGCCGTTTTGGTTACATCCACCACACGATTGACAGTATCAATCTTCAACTCATCCAAGGGATAGGAAATATCGATGGATGGGTTCATTGTGACTGTTAAAATCATAGGTTACCTCTTAGTCGTGGTATTCTCCACGATCCCATTTTTCAAGGAATTCAGTGAAGAAGTTTGCGTCTGTTTGTTGAGCATTGTGACTTTCAAGGTGTTCAATTTTCGCAATCAATTTTTTGTTTTCTTCAGATGGTTTGTATTCAGCATGGATGAAAGCTTCGATGATATCGCACATGAGCAATTCACCAGTAATCTTACCACCAAAACCGATAACGTTAGCGTTCAATTGTTCTTTAGCATAAAGGGCTGTTGTCATATCACGAACCAAGGCAGAACGGACACCTGGAACTTTATTTACAGCGTTGTTGATACCAACACCAGTACCACAGATACATACTCCAAGATCAGCTTGACCACTAGTTACAGCTTCCCCTACTTTTTTACCAAAGATTGGGTAGTGAGTACGTGTATGGTCATATGTACCAAAGTCAATGACTTCATATCCTTTTGATTTCAAAAATTCTGAAACCGCCATTTTTTCATCTGTTACGATGTGGTCACATCCAATTGCAATTCTCATTAGTTATTCCCTCCGATTAATTATATAAATCTCATATCATTTATCCTTGCTCAAGAAAAATCAAGATTAGCTTAGGAAGCGAGCTGCAAGCATAACTGAGGTTAGCTAAAGTGAGCTGACGACAGATTATCTTGATTTTTGAAGAGTATTAGCACATTTTGTTCAACATATCGACCCGAATTTGGTGACGACCACCGTCGTATTTACCGTTAACAAATCCTTTAGCGATGTTTTTAGCCAATTCATCACCAACTAGTTGTGCACCCATAGTGATCATACGTGAGTTGTTGTGGCCACGAGTCATATAAGCTGAACGTTCATCAGAAACTTCTGCAGCAACCATTCCTTTGATTTTTGTTGCGACCATAAATGGACCAGCTCCATAAGCATCAATCACGATACCAAGGTTTTGTTCTTCTTTGTTTACTTCTGCAGCAACAGCAAGAGTCACATCAACAAAGTCTTGACCTTCAACTGTAACATCCACAACGTGGAAGTTTTCTTTTTCTAAGAAGTCTTTCACAACTTCTTTCAATCTCAAACCTGCAGCATCTGCACCGATAACAATAGACATATTGTATACTCCTTTTTATTTTTTCTATGCTGGATTCCAGCAGTGTATTGGCTGTCTTTAAAAAACAGTCAATTAGTCCTCACAAACATAATATACTACTATTGTTTGAAAAAGTCAACAGTTTGTGTTTGTTTTTGTTATTTATTTTTTACTTTTTTATAAAACTTCTATCTCAAACCCTATTTCTTCAACCTGATTGGCTTCTAAGAGACGAACATTCTTCTTATCTTCTAAATGATCTCCTTCTTCAAGGGATGTTGACAAACCAGACCATGGTTCAAAGGCAATGAAAGGACCTTTATTCAAAGTTGACCAGATGATGAGATTTGGAAACTCTGCAAAGTTCACTTTCAATCCCTTATCATGTTTACGAGAACGAAGGGCAATTGTTCTAGATTGCAATTCATCTAAGGTGACTGCATCTGTACTGAAAAGATTATAGCTAAGGTCTAATTCTTTTTGATTCTCTAACCATGGACTTCTATCTTGAAAATCAAGCAGACCCGTGTCTGGGAAAGGACGTGGAACAGAGCAAGTCTCTTCTTTCTCAAACTCTAAATAGTAATCTTCATAGACTTCATCATCCAGTAGAGGACAATTAAATCCTGGATGTCCACCAATAAAGTAAGGCATGACCTTGCTAGTTTCTTTATTAAATATTTTGTATTGAGTCCGTACTGTCTTGTCAGTAAGGCTATAAGTAATCTCTAGGCGGAAATGATAAGGGTAGTTCTGATAGCTATTTTCATCGTCTTCAATTGCAAAAGTTACACTCTTATCTGTCTGTTCAACTAATTCAAATTCTTTCTTACGAACCAAACCATGACGAGGAATGTTTCCTTTTCTTTCTTGCCCCTTCTCATCTATATAGAGGGCTGTATCCTCTCTCAAAGAACCACAAATGGGGAAGAGAACAGGAGCTTGTCCACTCCAATAAGTGGGATCCCCTTGCCACAAATACTCAACTCCCTCAGCATCTTTTATAGAAGAAAGAGCCCCACCAAAACTGTTAAATTCAACTCTTAATTGTTCTGATTTTAATTCAATTACCATTATTTTCTCCGATTTCTTGATAGTTTATAAAAAACTAGGCTGTCACTCCTAATGGTATGACAACCTAGTTTCAACAATTTACACTCTTCGAAAATCCAATTCAAACTTCGTCAGCGTCGCCTTGCCGTACTTTAGTACAGCCTGTAGCTAGCTTCCTAGTTTGCTCTTTGATTTTCATTGAGCTTACATTTTATAGGAGCGCATTATTTTGCTTTTGCTGCGTACTCTTCGTTACGTTTGATCATTTGTTTTCTGTACCAAGCAAAGATACCGATATAGAATACAAGGAAGACTACAGCACCAAGGATTGCTTTGATATCACCAGTTGTAGTGTTACCAATTGTCCAACCAAGAAGTTTTTCGATTGGTCCTTCAAGAGTTGAGTGAGTGATCAATTGAGTTTCGCTCACACCTGCTGGGAAGGCACCTACACCTTTAGCAAGCTCTGTTGCAAATGGTGCAATAAGTGTACCTGAAAGAAGGAAGAGTGGCAACAAGAGTGTTCCGAAGATGATCATACGGAGCAATTTACCACGAGTTACAACCAAGAGAGCTGGAGTAACACCCATAGCGATGATACCTGCAAGTGGCAAAATACCATTTCCGACTTTTGAAAGAAGCACTGCTTCGATCAACATGATTGGTGCAAGTACGTTGGCACAAGCCCAGATTTCAGCACGACCAGCGATGAAAGGCCAGTCAAGACCGATGTTAAATTTACGTCCTTGAAGACGTTTAGTAGCAACGTTTGTAATACCTTGTGAAAGTGGTTCTACGGCTGCGATGAACCATGAACCAATAAGTGAGAAGAGTTCCAAAGATACACCGGCAGTCAAACCAAGAGACAACCATCCTCTGATAACAAGACGCCATTTATCTGCATCTTCAACTCCTGCAATTGGATGTGGAGTTCCCATAATACCGATAACGATACCAAGGATGAAACCGATAAAGAATTTAGAACCCCAGAAACCGATTTTCTTGTTCAATTTAGCAGCGTCAAAGTCATATTTATCAAGTCCTGGGAAGAATTTTTCAAAAATCTTATCCAAAACCATGATAACTGGGTTCATCATGTAGTTCATGTGAGTTGAAGTCATTGGTGATGAACTTGGTGCATTAAGAAGGTCATCAAATGTAGGTTTCATCAAGTCAGAGTTGATAATTTTCAACACACCAACAAGGACGATAGCTGCTGTAGCAATCAAGAGTGAAACCCCTTGGCTCACACCGTTGTTGTCTGCATACCATTTAATCAAAAGACCTGTGATAGACAAGTGCCAGATATCGAAGATATCGACGTCAAGTGTATCAGTTTTCTTCATAGCAAGCATTACTACGTTGACAATCAACATGATAAGCAAGAAGTAAAGTGTCCAAGCAGATCCCCAAGTGATTGTTGCAAGTGGTGCCCAACCAACGTCAGTGATACTCAATTGGATACCAGTGTTTTCAACGAATTTTGCAAGTGATGCTGAGAAAGCACCATTTAGCATACCGATGATGGCACCGATACCTGTAAGGGCGATGGCAAGTTTGATACCACCTTCAAGCGCTTTGGAGAATTTCACTCCAAAAAGTAAAGCCAATACTGTCAAAATGATTAACATGATGACAGGTCCACCCATATCTAAGACGGGTGTAAAGACCTCTTTGATTAGGTCAAAGATTGCATCCATAACAGTTCCTCCCTTTTTTATGTTATATGAATGTTAACAAATTAAAATTAGCTTAACCCGTGTTCTTTGATAGCTGCTTCAATATTATCATATACTGGAGCACTCATAGCTGGGATACGGAATAAGATTGGTCCAGCTTCGATAACTGGAATACCTGGGTCAAAACCAAGGTCTGTCGCAGCAATTGGTGTGAAGATGTCATAACCTTTGATAAGGTCTTCGTTAACGTCTTTGACCATAACTGCATCACAGTGAACATCGTAGCCACGGTTTGAAAGTTCTTCTTCAAGAGCACTTTTAATTTGGTGGCTTGAGTTAACACCTGCACCGCAGGCAGCAAGAATTTTAATCATATGGATCTCCTCCGATTTAATATTTTTAATAGACAAGATTAAGCGATTGCTTCAGCGATATAAGCATAGAGGGCTTCTGGTTCAGAAATTTTTGATAGGTCTTCAAGATGACCATTTCCTGTGAAGAAGTCCATCAACTGAGCAAGAATGTTGGTTTGACTTGAACTCGAGTTATTGATGATAAAGAAGAGTAAGGATACTTCTACTTCCTTATCCGGCGCAATCATATTGTGGAAGGTCACCGGTTTCTCTAATCGAACGACCACAACTTTTTCAGCCAGATTATGAACAATATCTGTGTGAGGAATAGCCACATTCGGCAAATCCTTACCCAAAAATTCCATATCTAAGCCTGTTGGAAATGACTTTTCACGCGTGATCAAGGCTTCACGATAGGTCGGAGTTACGATTTCTCGTTCTTCCAATAAAGTTGCAACCTGATCAAAGAGATGTTCTTGATTATCCGCTTCTAAGCAAAACACAAGGTTTTTGTCAAAGAAATAATCTAATCCCATAAGGTTTTCCCTTCTTTCCATTAACTTTATGCCATAAGTATAACACTATATGAAATCGTTGTCAATAGTTTTCTGTTGATTTTTGTCTCTTTTTTTATATTTTTGTTGTGTTTATAGTTTGTTATATAAAAATAAACACACAAACAAATACTACCAGCATTTTTTCTGTTCTAATACTCAATGAAAATCAAAGAGCAAACTAGGAAGCTAGCCGCAGGTTGCTCAAAACACAGTTTTGAGATTGTAGATAATACTGACGAAGTCAGCTCAAAACATGATTTTGAGGTTGTAGATGAAACTGACGAAGTCAGCTCAAAACATGATTTTGAGGTTGTAGATGAAACTGACGAAGTCAGCTCAAAACATGATTTTGAGGTTGTAGATGAAACTGACGAAGTCAGCTCAAAACATAGTTTTGAGGTAGTAGATAAGACTGACGAAGTCAGTGATCATATCTACGGCAAGGCGACGCTGACGTGGTTTGAAGAGATTTTCGAAGAGTATAAAAACTAAAAAAGCAGGCCATTAAAGCCTGCTTTACTATTGATTCTTATACAAATTTCCTATGAACAAGGAAATGTATTCCTGATAACTTATTCTTCATCCATGCTCAAGACGCTGAGGAAGGCTTCTTGCGGAACTTCTACTGATCCGATAGCTTTCATACGTTTCTTACCAGCTTTTTGTTTTTCAAGGAGTTTACGCTTACGAGAAACGTCACCACCATAACATTTAGCAAGTACGTTCTTACGAAGGGCCTTAATATCAGTACGAGCGACAATCTTGTGTCCAATAGCCGCTTGGATTGGAACTTCAAATTGTTGACGAGGGATAATTTTCTTGAGTTTATCAACGATAAGTTTTCCACGTTCGTAAGCAAAATCCTTGTGAACGATAAAGCTGAGGGCGTCCACCTTGTCTCCATTGAGAAGGATATCCATTTTGACCAGCTTAGATGGACGATACTCTGACAATTCGTAGTCAAAACTTGCATAACCACGTGTCGAAGACTTAAGTTTATCAAAGAAGTCAAAGACGATTTCAGCAAGTGGAATTTGATAGATAACATTAACACGATTGTCATCAATATAATCCATAGTCACAAAGTCCCCACGCTTACGCTGAGCTAATTCCATTACTGCCCCGACAAACTCCTGCGGCACCATGATTTGCGCCTTGACATAAGGCTCTTCAATGGTCGCAATCTTAGTTGGATCTGGGAACTCAGATGGGTTAGACACATCCATAGATTCGCCGTCTGTCAGATTGACTTTATAGATAACAGACGGAGCTGTCATAATGAGGTCGATATTGAACTCACGCTCTAAACGTTCTTGAATAACATCCATATGAAGAAGTCCAAGGAAACCACAACGGAAACCAAATCCAAGTGCCTGAGATGTTTCTGGTTCAAACTGCAGACTGGCATCGTTGAGCTGCAATTTTTCAAGCGCTTCACGCAGGTCATTGTACTTGTTTGACTCGATAGGATAGAGACCCGCAAAGACCATAGGATTCATCTGCTTGTAACCATGTAATGGCTCTGCCGCAGGATTGGTTGCCAAGGTAACGGTATCACCCACACGAGTGTCTTGAACCGTCTTAATAGAAGCAGCGATATATCCAACGTCACCAGTCGCAAGGAAATCACGACCAACTGCTTTCGGAGTAAAAATACCAACTTCGGTCACATCAAAGGTCTTACCATTGCTCATGAGCTGAATCTTATCTCCAGGTTTGACCACTCCGTCCATGACACGCACTTGGAGGATAACCCCACGGTAAGCATCGTAAACAGAGTCGAAAATCAAGGCCTTAAGTGGTGCCGTCACATCACCCGTTGGTGCTGGTACTTTTTCTACGATTTGCTCAAGGATGTCTTCAATACCGATACCAGCCTTGGCAGAAGCCAAAACTGCTTCACTAGCATCCAAACCAATGACATCTTCAATCTCAGTACGCACGCGCTCTGGATCCGCTGCTGGCAGGTCAATCTTGTTAATGACTGGCATGATTTCCAAATCATTGTCCAAGGCCAGATAAACGTTGGCAAGGGTTTGGGCCTCAATTCCTTGAGCAGCATCAACCACTAAAATCGCTCCTTCACAGGCAGCTAGCGAACGCGAAACTTCATAGGTAAAGTCCACGTGACCTGGCGTGTCAATCAAGTGGAAAATATAAGTTTCTCCATCTTTTGCAGTATAATTCAGCTCAATGGCATTCAACTTAATGGTAATCCCACGTTCCCGCTCTAAATCCATGCTATCCAAAAGCTGGGCCTGCATTTCACGACTTGAAACCGTCTCTGTTTTTTCCAAAATGCGGTCTGCTAGAGTTGATTTCCCGTGGTCAATGTGGGCGATAATAGAGAAGTTACGGATCTTCTCCTGTCGTTTTTTCAATTCTTCTAAGTTCATGATTCTCTTCCTTTCAGGGTATCTATTTATTATAAATTGTTTTTGACATTTTGACAAGACCATACCCTGCTAGGAGTACTAATCTTCAGCGACAAAGCCGTCATTTTCGATAAAGTGATGTTCTGTCATTCCTTGGTCTGTAAAGACAATCCCGTGAAGGACACCACCATAGACAGCTCCTCCATCCATTCCAATCTTACCGTCTTCTGTCACCCAAAGCTCAGCTGTACCGCGTTCTTGCTGTAATAAACCATAAACTGGTGTATGACCAAAGACAATGATTTTTCCAGTATGATTTTCTGCTTCGTGGAATGGTTTTCTAAGCCATACTTTTTTATAATCTGTGGTTTCATGCCAGTCATCCAAGGTCAAATCAATACCTGCGTGAACAAAGATATACTTGTCGGTCTCTACCACAAACGGCATTTGACGAATGAATTCGACCAAGTCTGCTGCTTCAGTAGCAACACGCTTGGCATCCTCGACCCCATCAACTGGTGCATCCAAGGGACGACCTAGGATAGAGTTAATGGTTGTATCTCCACCATTGCGACGATAATGGTCATAGCTTTCTTCTGGGTCATCGAGCCAAGTCAAAAACATATACTCGTGGTTTCCTGACAAACAGATAGCCCCTTGATTATCTACTAAATCCTTAACCATTTCAAGGACACGGCGACTATCTTCACCGCGGTCAATCAAATCCCCTAGAAAGAGCAACTGGGTCTGACCATCCCATGTTTTGAGAAGGTCTTCTAGCATTCCAGCTTTTCCATGAACATCTCCAATTACATAATAATCTGTCATCTTATTTCTCCCTGTTTCTCAACAATTCTCTGGCTTGCGTCAGAGCTGCTTCCGTCACATCATCACCTGCCAACATCTTGGCAACTTCCTCCACTCGCTCTTCAACCGTCAAAAGACGAACAGTCGAAACTGTTGAATGGTCATTGCTAATCTTCTCAATAAAGAATTGATAATCCGCAATCGCAATCACTTGTGGCAAGTGGGAGATAGCCAGAACCTGCCCATGCTGGCCAATCTTGTGAATCTTCTGTGCAATAGCCTGAGCTACACGGCCTGAAACTCCTGTATCCACCTCATCAAAGACAATGCTGGTCTTACCTTCTTTGCGAGAAAAGGCAGACTTGATGGCTAGCATGAGACGGGATAATTCCCCACCAGATGCAACCTTAACCAAGGGTTTAAAGTCTTCTCCAGGATTGGTTGAAATGTAAAATTCGACCATTTCATTACCCTCACGACTGAATTTACCCTTGCTAAAACGAACTTGAAACTGGGCTTTTTCCATATAAAGATCTTGAAGCTCTTGTTTAATCTCTGCTTCGAGCTGCTGAGCCAAGTCATGACGAGCAGATGCAAGTTGACCTGCCAAATCAACAAGATTGACTTCCAATTTCTTGAGCTCTGCTTCCATGTCCTCAGACGAAAGGTTATTACCTGTCAATAGATTGTATTCTTCTGTAATTTTAGCAAAATAAAGCAAGACATCGTCTACAGTCCCACCATACTTACGGGTAATAGTGTGAAGGAGGTCCAAACGATTCTCAACCTGCATGAGGCGATTGCCATCAAAATCAAGGTCCTCAATAATAGCTTCCAAACGCTTGCTAATATCTTCTAAGACATAGTAGGTCTCAGACAGTGAGCTTGAAATCTCACGGTATTCAGGGTCGTACTCTTCGACACTTTCCATGTCATTCATGGCCGAACGAACATTGGCCAGACTCGAGAACTCTTCATTGTCTAACATACTGTAGGCATTGGTCAGTGTATCCGCAATATTTTTATGGTTGAGCAGTTTATCACGCTCTTGATTGAGAGCCAAATCTTCTCCAGCCTGCAAGTTTGCTGCCTCAATCTCTGCCATTTGAAATTCCAACATTTCGATACGTGCCTTGTGTTCCTGCTGGTTTTTCTTGACTTCCAGAACCTGCTTGCGCATTTTTCGATAAGCATCAAAACTCGTTTGATAGGTTTCTTTCAATTCCCAAAAAGCTACATCGCCGAATTCATCCAACATCTGGATATGGAGCTGAGGACGCATTAACTCCTCTTGGTCATGCTGACCATGAATATCAACCAGATGTTGCCCAATAGCGCGCAAAACAGATAGATTAACCATCTGACCATTTACACGGCTGATACTACGACCATTTTGCAGAATTTCTCGACGGATGATAATCTCATCACCCATTTCTAAACCTTGCTCATCAAAAATTTCCTGCAAAAGGCGACTATTCTCAACTGAGAAAAGCCCCTCAATCTCTGCCTTTGGCGCACCATGACGAATAACATCTGTCGTCGCACGAGCTCCCAACATCATATTCATGGCATCAATGATAATCGACTTCCCTGCACCCGTTTCACCAGTCAGGACTGTCATCCCCTTTTCAAAATTGAGGGAAATAGCCTCAATAATGGCAAAGTTTTTTATCGAAATTTCAAGTAACATATAGACCTACCAATTTTTTACTTGTTCAAAGATTTCCTCAGCTAGACTTTCACTTCTGGCAATGACTAAAATCGAACTATCATCAGCCAAACAGCTAAAAATCTTATCCGCAAAAGTCTCGATTAACTGAGCTTTTACAAAAGCTGTATTTCCTGGAATAACTTGGAGATTAATCATCTTATCCATCAATTCAGCTGATTCAATATTGTCTTCAGCCAGTTGCAAACTTTTCACGATTGATTTTGGTAATTCATAGACATAGGTGTTATCTCTCAAAGGAATTTTGACAATACCTAGTTCTTTGATATCTCGTGATACCGTCGCTTGAGTGGCAGTGATACCTGCTTCTTTCAAATGTTCTACAATTTCTTCTTGTGTACCGATTTGATAATCTGTCACAAATCGTCTAATTTTTTCAAGTCTCTCTTTTTTATTCATTTTTAAATTGACTATGCGCCCTCTCTACTACTTCTTCAATATCAGCAAGAACCTGATTGCTTGCTGACTCTTCTTTTTTCAAATACGCTAAAAACTCAATATTTCCATGACCGCCTTGGATGGGAGAAAAGTCCAAACCAAGGACTGAAAATCCTTCCTCTACTGCCATGGTTGTGACAGATTCAAGGACATGTTGATGAACCTTGGCATCACGAATGATTCCATTTTTCCCAATCTGCTCACGTCCTGCTTCAAATTGGGGCTTAACCAGAGCCACAACCTGACCTTGATCTGCCAAGACACGGTGCAAGGCTGGCAAAATCAGACTGAGGGAAATGAAACTTACATCAATACTGGCAAAGCTCGGCTCCTGCTCGAAATCAGTCTTTTCAGCATAGCGGAAATTAAACTGCTCCATGCTGACAACTCGCGGATCCTGGCGCAATTTCCAAGCCAATTGATTGGTACCAACATCAACTGCAAAGACTAACTCAGCACCATTTTGCAACATGACATCGGTAAAACCTCCAGTAGAGGCACCGATATCAATCGTGGTCGCACCATCCACTGACAAATCAAAGACCTGCAAGGCCTTTTCCAGTTTCAAACCACCACGGCTAACATATTTGAGTTTCTCCCCCTTGAGTTTTAACTCGGTGTCATCTGGAATTTTCTCTCCTGGCTTGTCAAACCGTTCTCCGTTAAGAACTGCTACGACTAGACCAGCCATGACACCACGCTTGGCCTGCTCTCGCGTTTCAAACAAGCCCTGTTTATAAGCTAGTACATCCACTCTTTCCTTAGCCATTGATTCTCAAACTTTCTACTACTTTTACAATCGATTCTGTTTCAAAAGGAACCTGCTGGGCAATTTCTTCTAATTTGGCATTAGCTTGATCCAATGTTTGGTTACAAAAGGCAATAGCCTCTTCCAAGCCCAACAAGGCTGGATAGGTTGACTTTTCTGCCTGTAGATCCTTTTGTGGTGTCTTACCAATTTCTTCAAAACTAGCTGTCACATCCAGCACATCGTCTCTGACCTGAAAAGCCAGTCCAATCAATTCACCAACAATTTTCAGCTTCACCTGCATTTCAGGTTCCAATTCGGCTATAATAGCAGCCGCTTGGAAGGGATAAGCTAGTAGTTTTCCAGTCTTATTAGCATGAATGGTCTGAAGTTCTTCCAAAGACAAGTGCTGGTGTTCGCCCTCCATATCCAAAACCTGCCCTGCCACCATGCCCAGACTTCCTGACGCTAGGGATAAGTTAGCAATCAAATCCACCTTGATCTGACTTGGCAAATCTGCCTGCGCTATCAAGGCATAGGGATCTAGGAACAAAGCATCTCCAGCCAAAATGGCCATAGCTTCACCGAATTTCTTATGGTTGGTCAAACGCCCTCGACGGTAATCATCATCATCCATGGCAGGAAGATCATCATGAATCAAACTCCCTGTATGAATCATTTCCAAGGCCGCAGCCACCTGTGCATGTGCTGGTTTAATAGCCACCTGCAAGGCTTCCAGAACTTCTAACAAGAGAAAAGGTCGAATACGCTTGCCACCAGCATGAATGGAATAGAGAACAGACTCTCGTAAACTAGAAGCAAACTGCTGATCTCCATAAAAGTCTTCCAAGGCCGACTCGACAAGAGCTAATTTTTCTTGCTTTTTCATTCAAAATCACTTTCTGTTCCGTCTTCTTGCATGACCTTGACCAAGGTCTTTTCAGCCTTGTCCAGCGTCGCTTGGAGCTCTTTTGACAAGACCATACCCTTTTGAAAGGCAGTAATCGCATCTTCCAGAGCAATTTCACCATTTTCCAAACTTTGGACGATGGTTTCCAGTTCTGCTAGATTTTCCTCAAATTTCTTTTGTTTTGACATCTTTAACCTCTAATTCTACTTGACCATCTCGCATCAAAAGCGTTACTTGATCTTTTTTCTTCAAACTCTCAACCGAATCAACCACGGACTCTTCTTTTTTGACAATAGCATAGCCACGCGCCACGATTCGACTGGTATCCAACATCAACAAGGCTTCTGAAAGTCGCTTGACTTCAGCAACCTTGGCATCATAAACCAAAGCCATTTGGCTACGTAGGAGCTTGTCTAACTGACCTAGACGGTCTTGATAACGTTGGATTTTGGTAACAGGTGATAACTGAACCAGTCTATGCGTCCTTGCTTGTACTATCTGTTTGTTATCAGAAATCCGTGTTCGCAAATTTTGTTTTAAGCGCAGTTGCAGTTGATCCAAGCGTTGCATATAGCCATCATACAAACGCTCTGGCTGTCTAAAGATAACAGACTGACTGCATTTTTTCAAAGCTTCTTGTTTCTTAGATAGGACATTTCGCACTGCCGTTGCCATCCGTTTTTCCTGATTTTGCAAATGAGCTAATAGATCCAACTTGGTCACAGGTGTTGCTAGTTCAGCAGCAGCCGTTGGTGTCGCAGCGCGGCGATCTGCCACAAAATCTGCCAAGGTCACATCCGTCTCATGCCCCACACTAGAAATAACTGGCAAGCGAGATTCAAAAATAGCCCGTACCACAATCTCTTCGTTAAAGGCCCAGAGATCCTCGATGGAACCACCACCACGACCAATAATCAGCAAATCCAAATCGTCACGTTGATTGGCACGCGCAATATTTCGAGCAATTTCCTCCGCAGCCCCTTCACCTTGAACCTTGGTCGGATAGAGAAGAATGTCAACACCTGAAAATCGCCTGCTGACGGTCGTGATAATATCTCGAATAACGGCTCCACTGCGACTGGTCACTACACCAATTCTCTTAGAAAATTGGGGCAGAGGTTGCTTGAATCTCTCTTGAAACAGGCCTTCTTCCGTCAATTTTTTCTTGAGTTGTTCAAACTGAATCGCAAGCGCACCAACTCCATCAGGCTCTGCCTTTTCAATGATGATGGAGTAGCTACCACTTGGTTCATAGACCTGTACACGCCCAATCACATTGATCTTCATTCCTTCTTCCAGGTCGAAACCTAATTTCTGATAAATTCCAGACCAGATGGTCGCTTGAATAACTGCATGGTCATCTTTTAGGGAGAAATATTGGTGAGTAGGTCGTTTACGAAAGTTGGAAACTTGACCAGTTAAATAGACCCGTTCCAAGTAAGGGTCTTTATCGAATTTCATTTTCAGATACTTGGTCAAAGTTGTTACCGATAAATACTTTTCCATCTCCACCTACTATTCATTTACTTGCTCTTTCATGGGTATTATTATACCAAAAATATGCCTAAAAATCTCCATTTATGTACCATTATGAGGGAAAAATAGAAAAAGGAGGCAAGGCCTCCACATCTGATTATTTGCTGTTTCGAGCTTCTTCCAAAATCTTTGCAATCTTGGTCGTCAACAGGTCAATAGCAACTGTATTGCTGACTCCCTCAGGAATGACAATATCAGCATACCGCTTGGTTGGCTCGATAAACTGGTGGTACATGGGTTTGACCACGCCTAGATACTGGTCAATAACGCTATCAAGGCTACGGCCACGTTCTTCCATATCGCGCTTAATACGACGAATAATGCGCACATCATCATCTGTATCCACAAAAATCTTGATATCCATCAAATCACGCAGACGCTTGTCCTCCAAGACCAAAATCCCCTCAACGATAAAGACATCTTGAGGCTCTTGACGATAGGTCTTGCTACTCCGTGTATGTTCTGTATAGTCATAAGTCGGGATGTCCACCGGACGACCCGCCAACAATTCCTTAATCTGCTCGATCATCAAGTCTGTATCAAAGGCAAAAGGATGGTCATAGTTGGTTTTGACACGCTCTTCAAAGGTCAAGTGAGACTGATCCTTGTAGTATGAATCATGCTCAATCATGGAAATCTTTTCATCTGGAAAATGCGATAAAATGGCTCTTGAAACACTGGTTTTTCCCCCACCAGAACCACCTGTCACTCCGATAATGATTGGTCTATTTTGCATGCTATCCTCCGTTTTTTTATCCGTCGTCTATTCTATCACATTTTTTACAAAATTTATAGTCTGATTTGGATAGTCTAAGGGAAACATTTTCAATCCATACACCCCAGTTAGACTAGCTAAAAACCTTCCTTGGCTTGTAGAGATTGTCTCGTTTTTCTAGAATGGCTAGCAATGTATCGCCTTCAAAGGCAGCTAGTTCTTTGTCCGTTTGGTCGAGCTCAATAAAACGACCAAAGCGCACTTCTGTAGCCTCTTCTGGAGTTAAGAAAACTTTAACAAGGTCGCCTGTTCCAATCTCTAGAGGATGTAGAAAGTCCAGCTGCCCAACCTCCACTTTTCTAGCAATTTCTTCCAAGGTAAGAGCATCTTCTAGTTGCAAACCAGCTGCACTAGTTCGAGTCAGATGTGACATATGAGCCGCATAACCAAGCTTCTCTCCCAAGTCAACCGATAAGGTACGAATATAGGTTCCCTTGCTACATTTCACACGAAAAGTGAATCGTGCAAGATGGCCATCATAAGAAATCGAACTTGTCCGTTCAAATTGATAAATAGTTACCTGACGTTCTGGACGCTCCACTTCCTGATCAGCACGCGCATACTCATAGAGCTTGCGACCATTGACCTTGACAGCCGAATACATAGGAGGAATTTGGGTAATAGGCCCAGTCAGATTCGTAATCGCTTCATCGACAAACTTTTCATCCAAGGGCGACAAAACAGGTGTCTCTGCGACCACTTCCCCACTAGCATCCTCGGTCGTCGTGGAATAGCCGAGAGTGATTTCTCCCTCATAGACCTTACCCTCGTCCTGCATAAACTCGACCATGCGGGTCGCCTTGCCAACTGCAATGGGCAAAACACCCACCACATCCGGATCCAAGGTCCCACCATGACCAATTTTCTTGGTTCCCAAAATCTTACGCAGTTTAAAAACCGCATCATGCGAGGTCATCCCCGCTTCTTTTTTTAAGTTGATAATACCGTTCATTTTTGCTTTCTCACTCCCCCTTCAGCGCTTCAAACTTCGCTTTCATTGTTGGATTTTTTCGGGTCAATTTTTTAACAGAGACATCTTCCAATTTGTTGTTAGCTAGACGGAGTTGGTTTTCGGATGTGGTTAGGAACTTCTTAACCTCTTCCATGCGTTTGATGGCCTTGTCGATTTCATCAATAGCTTTACCAAAGTTGGTCGAAGCTGAATTATAGTTTTTAGCAAAAGCTAACTTAAAGGCATCCAAGTCCTCCTCAAAATGAGTTATGTCAATATTTTGCTCCCGAACCAAGGCCAACTCCTGCTTGTATTTTAGGGAATTAAGCGCCGCATTTCGCAAGAGCCCAATCAACTGGATAAAGAATTGAGGACGAACCACATACATCTTTTCATACTCGTGGCTGACATCAACAATCCCTGTGTTAAAGTAATCATTATCAGCCTCAAGCATGGTCACCAAAACCGCATACTCACAGTTCTTCTCCCGACGGTCCTTGTCCAATTCCTTATAAAAATCTGCATTCTTATGCTTCTTCTCTGTTCCGTCCGCTTCATTTTTCATCTCAAACATGATGGAGATAATCTCTACTCCATTTTCATCACATTCACGGAAGATAAAGTCTCCTTTAGAACCACGCGCAGAAACCTTGTTATCCTTCTCAAAGTAAGCATTTGGAAAGGCAAAACTACGGACCTTGTTAAACTCACTCTCTGCATACTGTTCTAGGCTTTCCCCAATCGCTTTTGTAGATTGTTGAGCCTTAAAATTCTTATAAAACTCGACTTGTTCACTTGCTGCTTTGAGCTGTGCTTCATAGTTTTGTTTAACAGAAGCAAGAGAAAGCTCATTTTCTTTTTCTTGTAAGAGAAGCTGGTTTTTGACCTGATCTCGTTCTTTTTCTAGGTCAGAAAGGGTCTTTTGTAGTTGATTTTCATGCTCCAAACGCAAGGTAGCCAATTGGTTTTCCAAAGCTTGTACTTCCTTGTCCTTAGCCAATAAGGCCTCATGGCTTGTCTGTTCAACTTCTTTCTTGGCCAGTTCTTTCTCTGTATCAAAGTTTTGGATTTGACTCTGTAATTGCGCAATTTCTTGGTCTTTTTGAGCTAGTTTAGACTGTTGCTCATTCATGGCCTTTTGCTCAGCCAAAGCCAGTTCCTGCTTCATCCGATCATGTAGTTCCTTATCAAACTCTGCTGTTCTCACTTGAGACAGAAGTTCGGCATACTGACTTTCATTTACTGTAAAGACTTCCCCACAGTTGGGACATTTGATTTCGTTCATAACGTTCCTCTTTCTAGACTTCTGTAACCATTATATCATGCCTGAGGAAAAATCAAAAACAGCGAGTCGAAACCCACTGTTTATCTTCTTTTACTTTAAATTTTTTCCAAGGCCAAGCGCAAGTCCTCAATCAAATCCTCTACATTTTCAAGTCCGATAGACAAGCGAATTTGGTTTGGTGTGACACCGGCTGCTTCTAGGTCTTTTTCTGACAATTGACCGTGAGTGGTTGTTGCTGGATGGACAACAAGCGATTTAGCATCTGCCACATTTGCAAGGTCAGAAAAGATTTCTAAATGATCAATTACCTTGCGTGCTTCTGCCTCCCCACCTTTGACATGGAAGGTAAAGATTGAGCCCACACCTTTTGGCAAGTATTTCTCAGCCAAGGCATGATAAGGACTATCTGCAAGTTTTGGATAATTTACTTTTTCTACCTTAGGATGGTTGACAAGAAAATCAACAATTTTCTCAGCATTTTGAACATGGCGTTCCACACGAAGTGAAAGGGTTTCAAGTCCTTGGAGCAAGAGGAAGGCATTAAATGGCGACAAGGCTGCACCTGTATCACGAAGCAATTGAACACGGACAGCGATAATAAAGGCTGCAGCACCCACATCACGAGTATAGCTCAAGTTATGATAGCTTGGATCTTCCTCAACAAATTGAGGGAATTTACCTGAAGCCGCCCAGTCAAAACGACCACTATCGACAATCACTCCTCCAATAGTCGTACCATGCCCACCGATAAACTTAGTCGCTGAGTGAATAGCAATATCTACACCGTGAGAAAAGACATTAATCAAATATGGTGTAGCAAAGGTATTGTCAGAAACGAGTGGAATCTGGTGTTTATGCGCAATCTCAGCCAATTTTTCCAAGTCAGGAATGTTAATCAAGGGGTTACCCAAGGTTTCAATCAAAACAAGCTTGGTATTGTCATTGATAGCTGCTTCTACTTCCTCCAAATTATCCACATCCACAAAGGTTGTTGTGATCCCATAACGAGGAAGGGTTTCTTTCAAAAGATTAAAGGTTCCACCGTAAATAGTTGATGCTGCTACAACATGGTCACCAGCATGGGCAAGAGCCAAAATCGTATAAGTCACTGCAGCCATACCTGATGCGGTTGCAAGAGCTCCAACACCACCTTCAAGGGCAGCAATTCTTTCTTCAAAGGCAGCTGTTGTAGGGTTGGTGATACGAGTATAAATGTTCCCTGGTTTCCTCAAGGCAAACAGATCGGCACCTTCCTGCGTATCATCAAAAACAAAGGATGTTGTCTGATAAATCGGCACTGCACGAGACTTAGTTGCTGGATCAACTACTTGCCCAGCATGCAATTGTAAGGTTTCAAATTTAAAATCACGAGTCATAAGGCGACCTCCATATAGTTTCATTAAGGATATTGTAGCACTATCGACCTATCTTGACTAATACCTCTTTTTTATATTTTGATATAAGGAGTGACTATTACTTCTTACGAAATCGAAAAAAGCACGACTCAATCGTGCTCATTTTCTTAATCTACATAAGTATCTTCATTTTTATTGAGGAAGGCGTATGGAAGACCCATCAAGAGGCCTCCTCCGATAAAGTTTCCGATGAAGGTTACACCCCAGTGGCGAAGCATATTTCCAACACCGAAGTTGGCAATTGAATCCGCAGCAACACTGAATTTCACAATCGCGAAAGAAGCAAAGTTTGCGGCAATGTGCTCGTTTGTTAAGAATACAAACATGTAAATTGCTGACAACACAAGCCAAAGTTTGGCACCACCATCTTTGACCAAAACAAATGACAGAATCGCAATATTTACGAAAATATTTGCCAAAATCGCCTCAAGCAAGATCAATTCATTTGAACGGCCTAACTTCATCTCAACAACACCTGAGATGAAACTATCGTGTGTCAGATGTGTATAGGCTGCCGAATGAGCAAAGCCCCACCCTGCTATCAAGGCTCCGATAAGGTTGAACAAGGTACAGTAAAGTAAAATCTCAGCTGTTTTTCTCCAAGAGATTTTTTTCAAGAAACTACCAGCAGTCAAGAACATCATGTTTGATGTTACCAACTCGGCATTCAAGAAAACAATGTAGGCCAAGCCCCAAGCGAAGACAAAGGGGAAGAGGAAACGTCCACTACCTGGTGCAATTTTATTAATCAAGTCAGCCCCAACTGCACCTGCAGCTGTACTAAAGGTTAAAAATGCACCCGCGAACATAGAACGAATCGCATACTTAAATTTGCTTTGACTATAAAGACTTTCTTTCTTCTTGCAAGCAAATTCAATCTTTGAGATAAATTCTGAAGAAACCATAATAAACTCCTAAATCTTTTTTCTTGATAATTATATCACAAACTTTAGATTTTAGGAAGCGTTTTCTGTATTTCATAAAAGTTTATTTTTATGAAAATCTAAAAAAAATCAGTGAAATTCTGGATTTCACTGATTTGTATTAATAAAATTGTTTATACGGTTGATTGAAAGCTGTTAGGATTTCATCAGATGTTTGTGAATAATCTTTTGTTTCTTTCAAATCACCTTTTACAATAATACGTTCTGTAGCAGCAAGGTCTTCACAGGTTACTAATGTGATTTCATTGATCCCATCTCTATCATCAACTTCATCAACACGATCCGGTGTCACACGTTTGACTTCACGGATTTCATAGGTATAAACTTTATTTTTATCGGTTAGATAAATCTTCATACCATTTTTAGCATTATCTAAAGGAGAAAATAACATTTTATTAGCATTATCAACACCAAAGATATGGTGACTAGCTAGACTATAATTTCCTTCTCCCATTACTTGCTCGCGTTTCATTGTACCAGCGCCGTAGAAGAGATTAACATTATCAAGTCCTTTAAAAATCGGCAAATTCATTTCCAATTCAGGAATTGCAATTCCCCCAATAACTGGTAATTTTTGAGCATCCCATTGAGAAGCTAGAACAGCTTCCGAAGAAATCGCTTTGACCGAATCAAAATCAAAATTTCCTTCTGTATCCTGATTTTCTTCTATTTTTTCTTTTGATACCTGGCTAACTTGATACTTATTGGTATTCCAGACCATGAAAATATTTCGAATTTGCGCATTAAAAATCAAAGCCAGTGACAGTACTATCAGAAATCCTGCTAGGATATTTGTCAGCAGATTTTTTCGCTTGTTTTTCTTTTTATTATTTTTTTGAGACATTATGCTTCACCTTCTGTTTCATTTTCTGTCCCAACTTCTTCTTTTTCTGCTGCTGCAACCGTTGTGAAGGTCACTATCTGAGCATCTTGATCCAGGCGCATTACTTTAACTCCCATAGTTGCGCGTCCTGTTTGTGAAATATTGGCAAGATTGGTTCGAATCATGACACCTGTATCAGTGATAATCATCACATCCTCATCCCCTTGAACAGTCATAAGACCGGCCAGCAAGCCATTTTTTTCGGTAATTTTAGCTGTCTGCATTCCCTTACCACCACGACCTTTTGTTGGGTATTCAGTAGCAACTGTACGCTTCCCATATCCTTTTTCAGTAATGATAAGAACTTCATCTTGATCAGTAATTACGCTCGCTCCGACTACTGTATCTCCATCACGGAGGTTAACACCTTTCACACCAGTGGCGATACGACTCATGCCACGAACAGCCGATTGATTAAAGCGAACTGCATAACCAAACTTGGTCCCAATGATAATATCCGTATCTTCTTCTGTCAACAAGACATTAATCAACTCATCTTCATCCTTGAGGTTCAGTGCTTTAAGTCCATTTTGACGAATGTTAGCAAATTCCTTGACGCTGGTTCTCTTCACGATACCATGACGGGTTGTGAAGAAGAGATAGGCTTCATCACTGCGTTCAGATTCAACATTGATGATGGTCTGAATACTTTCTCCTTCATCCAATTTCAAAAGATTGACAATTGGCAATCCCTTAGCGGTCCGACCATACTCAGGAATTTCATAGCCTTTCAGGCGATAGACTCGACCTTTATTTGTGAAGAAGAGCAGATGATCATGAGTGCTAGTTGACACTAACTCACGAACAAAATCATCATCCTTAACACCGGTTCCTTGAACACCACGACCCCCACGTTTTTGAGCAGTAAACTCGGCTTGATCCAGACGTTTGATGTAGCCTTTGTTAGAAAGAGTGATCAAGACATCCGATTCTTCAATCAGATCCTCATCTTCGAGGCTTAAGACTTCACCGACCATCAACTCTGTACGACGTTGGTCGCCAAACTTACGCTTGACTTCGTCTAATTCATCTTTAATGATTTGAGAAACACGTTCGGGCTTAGCAAGAATATCTGCTAAATCCGCAATCAGAGCCAAGAGGTCATCATATTCAGACTGAATCTTATCGCGTTCCAAACCTGTCAAACGACGAAGACGCATGTCTAGGATAGCCTGACTTTGACGTTCAGAAAGCTTAAACTTACTCATCAACTCAGCTTGTGCTTCTGCGTCTGTTTCACTAGCACGGATGATACGAATCACTTCATCGATATGGTCTAGCGCAATCAAGAGACCTTCTAAGATATGAGCGCGTGCTTCCGCTTTTTCCTTATCAAAACGTGTCCGACGAACAACTACTTCTTTTTGGTGCTCGATATAAGCATCCAAAATCTGACGAAGGGATAAAATCTTCGGTACACCATTTTGGATAGCAAGCATATTGAAACCAAAGTTGGTTTGCATCTGGGTCATCTTAAAGAGGTTATTGAGGATAACATTGGCTGAGGCATCGCGCTTGACTTCAATAACAAATCGAACACCTTCACGGTTTGACTCATCACGTACTGCTGTAATGCCCTCAATGCGTTTTTCCTGAACCAAACGAACAATATGCTCATGCACCTTGGTTTTATTGACCATGTAAGGAAATTCTGTCACAACGATGCGTTCACGGCCAGTCTTAGTTTCTTCGATTTCAGTACGAGAACGAAGAACAATCGAACCTTTACCTGTTTCATAAGCCTTATGAATCCCTGATTTCCCCATGACAAGGGCACCTGTTGGAAAATCTGGACCAGGCAAGACTTCCATCAAGTCCTTGGTAGTCACTTCAGGATTGTCCATGACCAACTTCACTGCATCAATGGTTTCACCCAAGTTGTGAGGGGGAATATTGGTCGCCATCCCAACGGCAATACCAGTTGCTCCATTTACCAAAAGGTTTGGAAAGCGCGCTGGCAAGACCAAGGGTTCACGTTCATTGGCGTCATAGTTATCAACGAAATCAACTGTATTTTTATTGATATCACGAAGCATCTCCAGAGCAATCTTGCTCATACGTGCCTCAGTATAACGCTGGGCGGCAGCACCATCACCATCCATGGAACCAAAGTTCCCATGTCCATCTACAAGCATGTAACGGTAGCTCCACCATTGAGCCATACGGACCATGGCTTCATAAATAGAGGAATCCCCGTGTGGGTGATATTTACCCATGACATCCCCTGTAATACGAGCAGATTTTTTATGAGGTTTGTCTGGAGTAACACCCAATTCATTCATTCCGTAGAGAATGCGACGGTGAACAGGTTTCAAGCCATCTCGAACATCAGGAAGAGCCCGGGCTACGATAACACTCATGGCGTAATCGATAAAGCTCGTCTTCATCTCCTTTGTCAGATTGACATTCACTAAATTTTTATCCTGCATTAATAAATGCCTCATTTCACAATTAGTAAGTAACAACATTATACCATAAATTCCCATCTATTTCAGCCTCTAAACCACTAAAACGTTTACATTGAGAACTATAAGGCATATTCGTGACAAAGTTTTTTAAAAGTGATAGAATGAAGTTGTCTGGGGAAAATCCCCTAATAAAATTAAGGAGATGTTTAGAACAATGACTTCAACTAAACAACACAAAAAAGTTATCCTTGTCGGAGATGGTGCTGTAGGTTCATCTTACGCTTTTGCACTGGTTAACCAAGGAATTGCACAAGAGCTTGGAATTATTGAAATTCCACAATTGCATGAAAAAGCTGTTGGTGACGCGCTTGACCTTAGCCACGCCCTTGCCTTCACTTCACCTAAAAAAATCTATGCAGCTCAATACTCTGACTGTGCAGACGCTGACCTTGTTGTAATCACTGCAGGTGCGCCTCAAAAACCAGGTGAAACTCGTCTTGACCTTGTAGGTAAAAACCTTGCTATCAACAAATCAATCGTAACTCAAGTTGTTGAATCAGGTTTCAAAGGTATCTTCCTTGTTGCTGCTAACCCAGTTGACGTTTTGACTTACTCAACTTGGAAATTCTCTGGTTTCCCTAAAGAACGCGTTATCGGTTCAGGTACTTCACTTGACTCAGCTCGTTTCCGTCAAGCACTTGCTGAAAAATTGGATGTGGATGCTCGTTCAGTGCACGCTTACATCATGGGTGAACACGGTGACTCTGAGTTCGCTGTTTGGTCACACGCAAACATCGCTGGTGTAAACCTTGAAGAATTCCTTAAAGACACTCAAAATGTTCAAGAAGCTGAATTGATTGAATTGTTCGAAGGTGTTCGTGATGCAGCCTACACAATCATCAACAAAAAAGGTGCAACATACTACGGTATCGCAGTAGCCCTTGCTCGTATCACTAAAGCAATCCTTGACGATGAAAACGCAGTACTTCCACTTTCAGTATTCCAAGAAGGTCAATACGGAGTTGAGAATGTCTTTATCGGTCAACCAGCTGTTGTTGGTGCACATGGTATCGTTCGTCCAGTAAACATTCCATTGAACGATGCAGAAACTCAAAAAATGCAAGCATCTGCTAAAGAATTGCAAGCTATCATTGATGAAGCATGGAAAAACCCAGAATTCCAAGAAGCTTCTAAAAACTAATTTAACTATAGACAACTCCTTGAATCATCAGGGAGTTGTTTTTTTCTGTATTATAGTAGGTTAAAGTTGAAATAGCACCCCATTACTCTAAAACGTTGTTATAAAATGCTTTAAATTCCTAATTGATTTGTTCAGATTTTATTTCATTTCTCTATAAAACGCATAGTATCAAGTTTTTATACCTAATAATATGCGTTTTATTGTGTGACTTTCAGTCCGTCTCGCTCCGCTAGGTGCGAGACAAAAAAACCACCCGCTATGCGGGTGCGCGTCGAAGGTTATACCCAAAAAACTCCAAACGCGATACAATAAAGGTGTTCAAGCCAATTGTAAAGCGAAAGGAGAAAAATATGGCACAAAAGGCTCATAGTTTATCGCACACAAAGTGGCACTGTAAGTATCACATTGTGTTCACCCCTAAGTATAGACGAAAAGTCATCTATAATCAATATCGAAGTAGTTTAGGCGAAATATTTCATCGTTTGTGTAGTTATAAAGGAGTTGAAATTATCGAGGGTCACTTAATGCCAGACCATGTACATATGTTAGTAAGTATTCCACCAAGGATAAGTATTTCGAGTTTCATGGGTTATTTAAAAGGAAAAAGTTCACTCATGATGTTTGATAAACACGCCAACCTCAAGTATAAGTTTGGGAATCGGCATTTCTGGGCGGAAGGTTATTATGTAAGTACAGTAGGGCTTAATGAAGTCACAATTAAGAAATATATCCAAGAACAGGAAAAGCATGATATAGCACTAGATAAATTGAGTGTAAAAGAATATGAGGATCCCTTTAGGGATAGTGGTAAGTAATACTAAAGCCTCTTTAAGAGGCAAGTGACGAGTCAAGAGCAATGAGGCTTGAACAAAGTGAAAGCCAGCGTCTTTAGGCGCTGGCTGGTAATTTGGGCTTATAACCCTGGGACAAACCGCCCGTTTGACGGGTGGTTATGATTTTGTCTCACCTTTATGATATTTTTTCAACTAAGTCTTTCATCATCCGATGCAGTTCTTCGATTTTCTCAGATTGCTTCTCTAGTAATATTCTCTGACTAGATAATTCATCTTGAAGTTTATCAAGTTTTATCTGTTTATCTGGATTATCCTTTACAAAAAAGTTCGTCAAGGCACTCGTTAACATTCCTATTGTTCCAATACCGACAAGCATCAGTAAAACTGCTAGCCATTTCCCAAAAAGGGAAACTGGAACAATATCACCATAACCAACAGTAGTTACTGTCACAAGAGCCCACCAAAGACTATCTGAGAAGGATTTTTCTTCAACTACAGATAAAATTGAACTTCCTACTAGAACGATAAAAATATTAACATACAAGATATAAATCAGGCCATTTGTCCGTAAGAATCTACTAATTTTTCTTTCTAATTTACCTGTAAGTCCAATTATTCTAAGTAAACGAGTCAGTTTCAGTAATTTTGTCAGCCTTGCTAAGCGGAAGATACGCCCTAATCGAAAAACTGTGAAAATAGCATTTAAAGGGAGAATAGCCAATAAATCAAAAATATTTTCAAGAATAAAGCGCCATTTTCTTTTAGTAATAAAAAAGCGCCAACTATAATCAATTACAAAAACACCCCAAAGTAGTAAATCAATAATATTGTACGGAGGATTGTCCAAATCAATCATCTCAGAAAATCCAAGCAAGACTAGAATAACAGAGATTAAAGCAAGTAAAATAATTGTTGTATCATAATAATCTGCCAAAAACCATTTTTTCTTCACACTACTTCTCCTATGTTATTTTTGAACGTTATACCACAACAAATATCTACTAATTTATAAAAAGAAGGCACTCGCCTTCTTTTTATATGTCTGTCAAGGGTGTGGCGGTATCTGGTGAGGTATCATAAACCTTAAAGTCTACTCCGACTCCCAGATCAGCTTGAGCTAGCTGATTGACCATGGTCATGTGAGCCAGCTCCTTGATATTGTTCTCTTTAGACAAATGTCCTAGGTAGATTTTCTTAGTGCGATTTCCTAGCGTCCGAATCATGGCTTCGGCACCATCTTCGTTAGAAAGGTGACCCAGATCCGATAGGATTCGTTGTTTGAGTCGCCAAGCGTAAGAACCTGCTCGCAAAATCTCTACATCATGGTTGGACTCGATAAGATAGCCGTCCGCATTTTCGATAATCCCTGCCATACGGTCACTGACATAACCTGTATCTGTCAAAAGGACAAAACTTTTATCATCTTTCATAAAGCGATAGAACTGCGGTGCGACTGCATCATGGCTGACACCAAAACTCTCGATGTCAATATCTCCAAAGGTTTTGGTTTTGCCCATCTCAAAGATATGCTTTTGCGAAGAATCCACCTTACCAAGATACTTACTATTTTCCATAGCTTGCCAGGTCTTTTCATTGGCATAAAGATCCATACCATACTTGCGAGCCAAAACGCCTACTCCATGGATATGATCTGAATGCTCATGGGTAATCAAGATGGCATCCAAGTCTTCTGGTTTGCGGTTAATTTCAGCAAGTAGGCTAGTAATCTTTTTACCAGACAAGCCGGCATCCACTAAAAGCTTCTTTTTTGGGGTTTCCAGATAAAAGGAATTTCCACTGGAACCCGACGCTAAAATACTGTATTTAAAGCCTATTTCACTCATTCTAGTCTTCTACTTCATCCTCCCATACTTCTTCTTTCACTGCATCCCTATCATAAGGGAGCACAATGGTAAAGGTTGATCCCTTACCGTATTCACTCTTAGCCCAAATAAAGCCCTTATGTTGTTTGATAATTTCTTTGGCAATAGACAGTCCCAAACCTGTACCACCCTGGGCACGACTTCTAGCACGATCCACACGATAAAAACGGTCAAAAATACGTGGTAAATCCTGCTTAGGAATCCCCAAACCGTGGTCAGAAATGGATAAAATCATCTGGTCTTCAGTTGTCTTCATTCTGACAGTGATTTTACCCCCATCTGGCGAATACTTAATAGCATTATTTAAAATATTGTCGACAACCTGCGTCATCTTATCTGTATCAATTTCCATCCAGATAGAATTGATAGGATAATCCCTCACCAACTCATATTTTTTCTCCTTTTCCTGTCCTTTCATCTTGTCAAAACGATTGAGGATAAAGGTAATAAAGGCAGTGAAGTTAATTAGTTCCACATCTAGGTGACTAGTGGCGTTATCAATCCGTGAAAGATGGAGGAGATCCGTCACCATGCGCATCATACGGTTGGTTTCGTCCAGAGACACCTTGATGAAGTCTGGTGCTACAGTTTCACACAAAGCTCCCTCATCCAAGGCTTCAAGATAAGATTTCACGCTGGTTAAAGGAGTCCGTAACTCATGACTAACGTTGGAAACAAAGAGTCTCCGTTCGCGCTCTTCCTTCTCCTGCTCCGTCGTATCATGCAAAACAGCCACCAAACCAGAAATAAAGCCAGACTCTCGACGAATCAAGGCAAAGCGAACTCGAAGGCTCAGATATTCGCCATTGATGTCTTGGGAATCTAGCAACAATTCTGGACTTTGGGTAATCAAATCACGCAATTCATAGTCTTCTTCTATCTTGAGTAATTCCAAAATGCTTCTATTCAGAACATCTTCTTTAACCAGCCCCAGTTGCTTCTTGGCTGTATCGTTAATCATGATAATCTGACCCCGACGATTGGTCGCAAGAACCCCATCCGTCATATAAAACAGGATACTATTTAGCCTCTTACTCTCTTGTTCTAGATTTTCCTGAGTGAGACGAATAACCTCCGACAAGTCATTCAAATTATTGGTAATGTTGGTGATTTCAGACCCACCTTGCATATCAAGAACCTTGGAATAATCTCCTGCAATCAAATCTTTAACCTTTTGATTGATTTGCTTCAACCGAATATTATCACGTCTATTTTCCAGTAATAGGAGGGTCACAACAAGGATGAAACCTAACAAAATCAGGATAAAGATAAAATCTCTGGTAAAAATGGTTTGTTTCAGTAAATCAAGCATTATTTCTCATGTAATATCCTACACCACGGCGCGTCAAGATATACTCTGGTCGGCTGGGTGTATCTTCAATCTTCTCACGCAGACGTCGGACAGTCACATCAACCGTACGGACATCACCAAAATAGTCATAACCCCAGACAGTCTCAAGCAAGTGTTCGCGCGTAATGACTTGACCTGTATGCGATGCCAAATGATACAAAAGCTCAAACTCACGATGGGTTAAGTCTAGTTCTTCGCCATATTTTTTAGCCACGTAGGCGTCTGGAACAATTTCTAAATCCCCAATTTGGATAGGCTGAGGTTTGCTATCTGCTTCCTGCCCATCTACTGGCATAGGTTGAGAACGACGAAGAAGAGCTTTAACACGCGCCTGCAACTCACGATTGGAGAAGGGTTTTGTCACATAGTCATCTGCCCCAAGCTCCAA
Source organism: Streptococcus sp. 596553 (assembly GCF_900411395.1). Lineage (GTDB taxonomy): Bacteria > Bacillota > Bacilli > Lactobacillales > Streptococcaceae > Streptococcus > Streptococcus mitis_BA. The sequence goes on from NZ_OXCQ01000001.1 coordinate 497,734, forward strand.
ACCGATGACCTTATCAAATTCGCTGTCTTTAGCCGACAGCATGATAATAGGTACACTACTTGTCTTGCGAATGGTCTTAGCAACTTCTAAACCATCAATTTCTGGAAGCATCAAATCCAGAATAATAATATCTGGCTGCTCTGCTTCAAATTGTTCTAACGCTTCACGACCGTTAAAAGCAGTTACAACTTCGTAACCTTCCTTGGTCATATTAAACTTGATAATATCCGAGATTGGTTTCTCATCATCTACAATTAGTATTTTTTTCATATGTTCACCTTTTTCTCTACTATTATACCAAAAAAATAACAAGAAGACACAATAGCTAGTCTTTGCTACTGTCTAAGTTGGCTTTTGCATAAGCCTGCCAGATTTTTTGTTGGGGTTTGGCAAGTGGGTAATTCTTGAACTCTTCTGGTGAAAGCCAGCGAACTTCCCTATCTGAAAAATCATGGTAGTCACTCACCTGACCGGCTACAATTTGAACATGCCACTTGCGATGGCTAAAGACATGTTTTACCATCTCAAAATAAGTATCAAACCAATCAACATCTAAGTCATAGTCCTGCTGGAAACTCTCTTCTGGACTGGGACCAAAGTTCACATTTTCTTCTGCAACCTGATGAAAGAGGTCAAACTGCTCTCCTTGCGAAAAGTTATCAACTTCTATCAAGGGGAAATGCCAAAAACCTGCCAATAGTTTTTCACTTTCATTTTTTTCAAGCAAAAATTGTCCCTGACTATTCTTTACCACCAAGGCTTTAAGATAAATAGGGACCGGCTTTTTCTTGGGAGCCTTGATTGGATAACGGTCCATGGTTCCATTCTGATATGCTGCACTAAAGTCCTTAACTGGACTTTCTTCTGGTCTGGGATTTACAGGAGCCTCAATATCTGAGCCCAAGTCCATTAAGGCTTGGTTAAAGTCACCAGGACGATCTGGATCAATCAAGATTTCCATCATTGCCTGAAAAATTTTGCGATTACTTGGAATTCCAATATCGTGATTGACTTCAAACAGACGCGCCAAGACCCGCATGACATTACCATCTACAGCTGGCTCAGGCAAGTTAAAAGCGATACTGGAAATAGCTCCTGCTGTGTAAGGGCCAATCCCTTTCAAACTGGAAATTCCTTCATAGGTATTTGGAAATTGGCCACCAAAATCAGTCATAATCTGCTGGGCTGCAGCCTGCATATTACGAACTCGAGAATAATAACCCAAACCTTCCCAAGCCTTCAACAAACGCTCTTCAGGCGCATTCGCCAAACTTTCCACTGTTGGAAACCAGTCCAAGAATCGTTCATAGTAGGGAATAACTGTATCCACCCTGGTCTGCTGAAGCATGATTTCAGATACCCAGATGTGATAAGGCTTTTTACTCCTACGCCATGGTAAATCTCTTTTATTTTCATCATACCAGTTGAGAAGTTTCTTACGAAAAGAAACAATCTTCTCCTCTGGCCACATGGCAATACCATATTCTTTCAAATCTAACATATCTCTAGTATAACACAGAAGACTCTAACTGTCCTTTTCCTAGTATTAAAAAGCCTCTTCCCAAGGGAAAAGGACTGATACTCAATGAAAATCAAAGAGAAAACTAGGAAGCTAGCCGCAGGTTGCTCAAAACACTGTTTTGAGGTTGGGGATAGAACTGACGTAGTCAGCTCAAAACACCGTTTTGAGGTTGCAGATAGAACTGACGTAGTCAGTAACATCTATACGGCAAGGTGAATCTGACGTAGTTTGAAGAGATTTTCGAAGAGTATAAATCTTATTGATAAACTGCTTGCAGCAAATAAGAAATAGGTGGGGCAAAAGTCTTTAAACCCAAAAAACGCATAATATTCGGTGTTGAAAAACCTTGATATTATGCGCTCTATTATGGGGAAATTTACTTCATTTTCTCCTGAAATTGAGTTTTTACCCAATCTCTCAAAGTCAATTGCAATATACTAGAACAAGCCTAATACTGTTCCATCGCTTTCAACATCCATGTTGAGGGCTGCTGGTCGTTTGGGAAGTCCTGGCATGGTCATGACATCGCCAGTTAGGGCAACGATAAAGCCTGCCCCTAATTTTGGTACCAATTCACGAATAGTAATTTCAAAGTTTTCAGGTGCTCCAAGTGAATTCGGATTGTCTGAGAAACTATATTGAGTCTTAGCCATACAGATTGGCAATTTGTCCCAACCGTTTTGAACGATTTGAGCGATTTGTGTTTGAGCTTTCTTCTCAAAGTTTACTTTGCTACCACGGTAGATTTCAGTAACAATCTTTTCAATCTTTTCTTGGACAGAAAGGTCATTATCATACAAACGTTTGTAGTTAGCTAGGTTTTCAGCGATAGTCTTGACAACCGTTTCAGCAAGCGCTACTCCACCTTCTGCACCATCAGCCCAGACACTTGCCAACTCAACTGGTACATCGATTGAGGCACAAAGCTCTTTCAAGGCTGCGATTTCTGCTTCAGTATCAGAGACAAATTCATTGATTGCTACGACTGCAGGTACTCCAAATTTACGGATATTTTCAACGTGGCGTTTCAAGTTAGCAAAACCTGCACGAACCGCCTCCACATTTTCTTCTGTCAAAGCGTCTTTAGCTACACCACCATTCATCTTAAGGGCACGAAGGGTTGCGACGATAACAACTGCATCTGGAGATGTTGGCAAGTTTGGTGTCTTAATATCAAGGAATTTCTCAGCACCAAGGTCTGCACCAAAACCAGCTTCAGTAACTGTGTAATCAGCCAAGTGAAGGGCTGTGCTTGTTGCCAAGACTGAATTACATCCATGAGCAATATTAGCAAATGGACCACCATGTACAAAGGCAGGCGTTCCATAAATTGTCTGAACCAGGTTCGGCTTAATAGCATCCTTCAAGATCAAAGCTAAGGCACCTTCAACCTGCAAATCACCTACAGAAACAGGGGTACGGTCATAGCGATAACCGATAACGATATTAGCCAAACGGCGTTTCAAGTCCTCGATGTCTGTTGCCAAGCAAAGAATTGCCATGATTTCGGAAGCAACTGTAATATCAAAGCCATCCTCACGTGGAATACCATTTAGAGGGCCACCAAGTCCAACGGTCACATGGCGAAGAGCACGGTCGTTCAAGTCCACTACACGTTTCCAGAGAATACGGCGTTGATCAATTCCAAGCTCATTTCCTTGGTGCAAGTGGTTGTCAATCAAGGCAGAAAGAGCATTGTTGGCAGTTGTAATGGCATGCATGTCTCCAGTAAAGTGGAGGTTGATGTCTTCCATTGGCAGAACTTGAGCGTAACCACCACCAGCGGCACCACCCTTGATACCCATTACTGGACCAAGAGATGGTTCGCGGATAGCGATCATGGTTTTTTTGCCAATCTTGTTCAAGGCATCCGCAAGACCAATGGTAATGGTTGATTTTCCTTCACCTGCAGGTGTTGGGTTGATGGCAGTAACCAAGATTAATTTCCCAACTGGATTGCTCTCAACTGCACGAATTTTATCAAAGCTGAGCTTAGCCTTGTACTTTCCATACAACTCCAAATCATCGTAAGAAATGCCCAGTTTCTCTACAACATCAACGATTGGCTTCAACTCAATACTCTGTGCGATTTCAATATCTGTTTTCATTCAAAACTCCTCTAACCTCTTTTATGATAATTCATTATAACACAAAACAAGATTTTTAACATCCGAAAACTCTCTAAACGTTCGTAAATATCCCTGTTTTTAAGGTTTTTAGAGCCCTTTCTTAAATTTTATATGGCTTTATAGTTTGAAACTATATTCTTTCCTTTTACCAAATTTTTATCACTTTCATTTTACTTACCGTTTATTTTTGTGTACAATAGTGCTATGAAAATTTTAGTTACATCGGGCGGTACCAGTGAAGCTATCGATAGCGTCCGCTCTATCACTAACCATTCCACAGGTCGCTTGGGGAAAATCATCACTGAAACCTTGCTTGCTGCTGGGCATGAAGTTTGTTTGATAACGACAAAACGAGCCGTGAAGCCAGAAGCCCATCCCAACCTAAGCATTCGAGAAATTAACAATACCAAGGACCTTCTACTAGAAATGCAAGAACATGTTCAGGATTATCAAGTCTTGATTCACTCAATGGCCGTATCCGACTACACTCCTGTTTATATGACGGGGCTGGAAGAAGTTCAGGCTAGCTCCAATCTAGAAGAATTTTTAAGCAAGCAAAATCATCAAGCTAAGATTTCTTCAACTGATGAGGTTCAGGTTTTGTTCCTAAAAAAGACTCCCAAAATCATCTCTCTAGTCAAGGAATGGAATCCTGCTATTCATCTGATTGGCTTTAAGCTGCTGGTTGATGTTACCGAAGATCATCTGGTTGACATTGCTAGAAAAAGTCTTATCAAGAACCAAGCAGACTTGATTATCGCAAATGACCTGACTCAAATTTCAGCAAACCAGCATCGTGCAATCTTTGTTGAGAAAGATTATCTTCAAACGGTTAACACTAAAGAAGAAATTGCAAAACTCCTCCTTGAAAAAATTCAAGCCTATCATTCGTAGAAAGGAAAGCTATGGCAAACATTCTCTTGGCTGTAACGGGCTCAATCGCCTCTTACAAGTCGGCAGATTTAGTCAGTTCTCTAAAAAAACAAGGTCATCAAGTCACTGTCTTAATGACTCAGGCTGCTACAGAGTTTATCCAACCTTTAACACTACAGGTCTTATCGCAGAATCCTGTCCACTTGGATGTTATGAAGGAACCCTATCCTGATCAAGTCAATCATATCGAACTTGGAAAAAAGGCGGATTTATTTATCGTGGCCCCTGCAACAGCTAACACTATTGCAAAACTAGCCCATGGTTTTGCGGACAACATGGTAACTTGTACAGCTCTAGCCTTGCCCAGTCATATTCCTAAACTAATAGCTCCTGCTATGAATACAAAAATGTATGACCATCCAGCAACTCAGGCTAATCTAAAAACATTAGAAACCTACGGCTATCAGCTGATTGCTCCTAAGGAATCCCTACTAGCTTGTGGAGACCACGGACGAGGAGCTTTAGCCGACCTCACAATTATTTTAGAAAGAATAAAGGAAACTCTCGATGAAAAAACGCTCTAATATTGCACCCATTGCTATCTTTTTTGCAACCATGCTCGTGATACACTTTCTGAGCTCGCTTATCTTTAACCTTTTTCCATTCCCAATCAAACCGACTATCGTTCATATTCCTGTCATTATTGCCAGCATTATTTACGGTCCACGAGTTGGGGTTACACTTGGATTTTTAATGGGACTACTTAGCTTGACAGTTAATACGATTACAATTCTACCAACAAGCTACCTCTTCTCACCTTTTGTACCAAACGGAAACATCTACTCAGCTATCATTGCCATCGTCCCACGTATTTTGATTGGTTTAACTCCGTATCTAGTCTATAAACTGATGAAAAATAAAACTGGTCTTATTTTAGCTGGTGCCCTTGGTTCACTTACCAACACAGTCTTTGTCCTTGGTGGAATTTTCTACCTTTTTGGAAATGTCTTTGATGGTAATATCCAAAAACTCCTGGCAACCGTTATCTCAACAAACTCCATTGCCGAATTAGTTATTTCCGCAGTTCTAACCCTAGCCATTGTTCCACGACTACAAACCTTGAAGAAATAAAAACAATCTCCGCTTTCAAGATTGAAGGTGGAGATTTTGCTCTATACAGTTTCTTTTTAGTGAAATCTTTACTAACTTTTAACTAAAAAATGATCTATAAACCCAAGTAAATCCTTGCTTTATTGTCTGGTTTATTGTACTATACTAGTGTATATACAGCTAAAAAGGAGATTCTTATGAATACACGGAAAAAAACACAATTTATGACCATGACTGCCCTCTTAACGGCTATCGCAATTTTGATTCCAATTGTTATGCCTTTCAAGATTGTCATTCCACCTGCTTCTTACACTTTGGGGAGCCACATCGCTATTTTTATTGCCATGTTCTTGTCGCCCTTGATGGCAGTTTTTGTCATCCTAGCCTCTAGTTTTGGATTTTTGATGGCTGGCTATCCCATGGTTATCGTATTTCGAGCTTTTTCCCATATCTTTTTTGGGACTTTGGGAGCTCTTTACCTACAAAAATTCCCCGATACCCTAGATAAACCAAAAGCTTCCTGGATTTTCAACTTTGTTTTGGCTGTCGTTCATGCCCTTGCTGAAGTATTAGCTTGTGTCATTTTTTATGCAACTTCCGGTACCAATGTAGAAAATATGTTTTACGTTCTATTTGTGCTAGTTGGATTTGGCACAATTATCCATAGTATGGTAGACTATACATTAGCACTAGCTGTCTATAAAGTGCTTCGAAAACGCCGTTAAAAAGGAAAAGCTATGACAAAAGATCGCAAACAAGCTCTGCTCCAACTCTTGAAAGAAGCTCCTAAAGCCCTCAATGGCCAAAGTTTGGCGGAACATTTTCATGTCACACGTCAGGTCATTGTGCAGGACATTGCAATTTTGAGAGCCGATGGCGCTCCTATCCTATCTACTAATCGTGGCTACATCTATAAGCAAATTGATACCAATCCTTATGTCCATAAACTTTTCAAGGTGAAACATGAAGTTGAAGAAATCGGTCAGGAACTTCTTGCTATCGTAGATAATGGAGGGCGTGTTCAAAATACCTTGATTGATCATCCTGTTTACGGAGAAATTGAAACTCTACTCAAACTTTCTTGTCGCAGAGATGTGCAACATTTTCTAGAACAAGTCGAGCATTCAGATTTTAGACCTCTGTCTGAATTAACAGATGGCATCCATTACCACCTAATCGAAGCCGAAACGCAACAAGACCTCCACTATATCGAGGAGGCCTTGGATCAGCTCGGTTATTTAGTAAAGGATTAGAAAATTTTCTTTTCCCAATCGTCTTCTGTACGGTGGCGGTAGAAAAACTCTGACTTGTCAGGAGCGTCCATCATCTCCATCAAAGGTAACATATCATAGGCCAGATCCAAGTTTGGAATCTGGTCTTTTTGAATCCAATAGCGCAAATAGTAACAATGATATTTAAAAACTACATTGAATGAAAATTAACAACTACTTGCTTACTAAAAATATATCACCAGTTATGTTGATCAACATTATCCTTAGTCACAAGATAAATTGGAGAAACTGTTTCTTTTTCCAGTTTTTTCCCTTGATAATGATCGATAGCTGATTGAATAGCAATTTCACCCATCTTAGCTGGTTGCTGAGCAATAGTGGCAGTAATATCACCTTTTGCAATAGCATCATGTGCATCTGGTTGACCATCAATACCAACAATTAATACATTGATAAGACCAGCTGCTTTTACTGCTTGTGCAGCTCCTAACGCCATCTCATCATTCTGTGCAAAGATTGCTTGTACTTCTTTGTTTCCTTGAATCATATTTTGCGCTGTATTCAAAGCTTTTGCGCGATCAAAATTAGCGGATTGACTAGAAAGAACATCTAAATTTGTCTTTGAAATTTGTTCAAATCCTTTACCTCTATCTACAGTTGCAGAAGCGCCAGGGACTCCTGATAATTCAAAAGTTTTTGCTTTTTCTCCCAATTGCTTGGTAATAAATTCGGCAGCCATTTTACCTGCTTCTACGTTATCAGAAGCAACAGTTGTCAAGACTTCACCACCATTACTACCGCGGTCAATTAAGATTACTGGAATATTTGCATTATTAGCAGCTTTAATAGATGTAACAATTGCATCAGAATCAACTGGATTAATTAGTAAGGCATCTACATTTTGACTAATAAAATTCTGAATATCATCTGCTTGTCTAGCAGCATCATCTTGTGCATCTGCTATCTTCAAAGTTACTTCTTTTTCTCCTGCGGCTTTTTCAAGACCATCTTTCATAGCTACAAAATAGGGATTGTTAGTAGTCGAAATAGAAACTCCTAATTTTAATTCTTTTGCCGACTTTTGAGTCGTAGATTTATTATCATTTGATGAATTTCCTAAACCAGTTTTTCCACAAGCTACTAAAGCAAAAATAAATGTTACAAACAAAGCAAAAATGCTAATTTTTTTAATAATTTTCATGTTATTACTCCTCGTAATATATATCTATAGGGATAGTTTCCATCCCGACTATTGTTCGTCATCTAATAAATTGTTACTATTTCCAAAAAAATTGAAAATGATTCTACTGTTTTACAACTTTAAAACGATCAATCAGAACAGCAATTAAAATTACAACTCCTTTTACTACTTGCTGCCAAAATGCTGAAACACCAATAATATTAAGTCCATTATTCAAAACTCCAATAATTAAAGCACCTATTAGAGTCCCCAGTATACGACCTTTACCTCCTGATAATGAGGTTCCCCCAAGAACAACAGCTGCAATAGCATCCATTTCATAACTAGCACCTGCTGTTGGTTGAGCAGAACTTAAGCGTGATGTTATAATCAATCCAGAAATTGAAGCCATCATACCTGAAATTGAATAAATGATAATTTTCACTTTATTTAGTTTCACACCTGATATATATGCTGCTTTTTCATTCCCCCCTATAGCATACACAGATTTACCAAATGCTGTTTTATGAAGTAAAACATATAAAACAATAAATACAATAAACATAATAATTACAGGAAATGGAATTCCGACTATGTAACCTTGCCCCAAAAATTGAAATAAGAATGTATCACTTAATCCTTTTGTAATAGGATTCCCATTTGTATAAACAAGTGTTGCGCCTCTAAAAATAGTCATAGTTGCTAAAGTAACGATAAATGGAGCTAATTTCCCGTAGGAAATCAATAACCCATTCATCATCCCCAGAATGCAACCCAAAATTAAAGAGCTGAGAATTGCTAACGCAACAGGCATTCCAGATCCTAATAAACCAGCTGTTAGCGCACTGGATAAGGCTAAAATTGATCCTACTGATAAATCAATTCCACCTGTTAGAATAACAAAAGTCATTCCAAAAGCAATCAGTGCATTTGATGTTACTTGCAATAGTAAATTTAACAGATTATTTGCTGTTAAAAAATTTGAATTGATAATAGTGATGACAGCCATTAAAATTATCAATGCTATTACTGTTGTCAATTCTGACATATACTTCATAGTATTTTTCACACTATTGTCCTCCTGTAGCTAGTTGCATAACTTTTTCTTGTGTAGCTTCTTGACGTGTTAATTCTCCACTAATTCTTCCTTCATGCATGACCATAATGCGATCACTGACTCCGATCACTTCTGGTAAATCTGAAGATACCATAATAATCGGCACACCTCGTTCAGCCAATTCATTCATTAATTGGTAAATTTCACGCTTAGCACCAACATCTACCCCACGAGTTGGCTCATCTAGAATCAGTACTTTTGGAGCAATACCTATCCATTTTGCTAAAACTACTTTCTGTTGATTACCACCAGAAAGTGTTCCAACTTCCTTATCTGGATAACCTGATTTAATTCGTAGCCTATCAATTAAACGTTGTACAAATATATCACTTGTTTTATTATCAAAAATGCCATTTTTAACAAAATCACGAGTACTAGGTAAAGTCATATTATCTTTAATAGAAAAATCTAAAATCAATCCCTCATCTTTACGATCTTCTGTTAAGAAACCAATTCCATGCTTAATTGCTTCAAAAGGATTTTTAATTATCAGTTGTTCTTCGTTTATTATAATTTGACCAGATTTTAAAGAATCAATTCCAAAAATTGCTCGCATTATTTCAGTACGACCAGCACCCATCAAACCAGAAAAACCAAGAATTTCCCCTTGACGTACATAGAAAGAAATATCCGTAAAAGCATCACCAGAAAGATTCTTAGCTTGAAAAACAATATTCCCAATCTCAGCCTTTTTTTCTGGATAATAATCTTCTAATTCACGACCTACCATCTTCTGAACTAATTCATCCGCATTAGTTAAGTTCGTTTTCTTGGTATCAATTACAAACCCATCCCTCATAACAGTTATAAGATCTGTAATCTTAAAGATTTCTTCCATCCGATGTGAAATATACACAATACCTACACCATCAGATTTTAATCCTTCTATCACTTTAAAAAGTGTTTCAGTTTCACGATCAGTTAAAGCTGCTGTGGGTTCATCCATAATTAACAAGGAAACTTCTGATAATAAACATTTTGCTATTTCTATCATTTGTTGTTGTCCGACTGATAATTGACCAATGATTGCATCAAGAGGAATAGAGATATTAAGACGTTTAAATGCTTCTTTAGCTTTCCTTTCCATACTAGCTTTATCTAGAAACCCAATCGAATTTTTAATTTCTCTTCCTAAAAAAAGATTATCAAGTACAGTCATATCTGGCCAAGTATTCATTTCTTGATGAATAAAACTCAGTCCAAAACGTTCTGCCTCTTGAGGATTAGAAAATGTTTTTTCTTTTCCATCAATAAAAATAGTTCCTGAAGTAGCTGGAAAAAGTCCAGTTAAAATATTCATTAAGGTTGATTTGCCTGCACCATTCTCTCCCATTAAAGCATGAACTTCTCCTGAATTAAGAACCAAATCAATACTTTCTAAAACACGATTATTCCCAAAAGATTTTGAAATGTTCTTCATTTCAATTTTCATAGGCAACCCCCTTCTAAATAATAACTCCTGATTGCAAGATTATATTCGAATATGGTGTATCTTCCCCAGTGCGAATAACTGCCTTAACTTTAGTATTCATAGCTTTCAATTCTTCATGACTAATATATTCAATAATTATATTCGATCCTAAAAGATCTAGAACTGCTTGCCACTGTTCTTTGTTTTTTTCCTTAATTTCTTCTGCTAAGAAAATTTTTTCAATAAGTACATGATCTGAATATTCTTTTAAAACTTCTAAAAAACTTGGACTACCTTTTCTTAATGCTAAATCAATTTTATCAACACCTTTTGGAACTGGCAATCCTAAATCTCCGATACAAACCAAATCCATATGACCTAAATCATCAGCTAGTTTTGCTATATTACTATTTAAAATCCCATATTTCTTCATATCCTGAATGCTCCTTTATTTCTTTCAAACTCGGCATGCCTCCTTGCGCTCCAAATCTTTGAACAGAAAGATGTGAAGCAATCGTTGCAAAGGACAATGCAACATTCATCTCTTTTCCTTTTGAGATAGCATAAGCAAAAGCACCATTAAATGTATCTCCTGCTCCTGTAGTATCAACTACTTCTGCTTTTATAGCAGGAATCTTCTGAACTACTGCCCCATCATAATAAATGGAACCTTCAACTCCTAATGTCACAATCATTTTATTAGGATAAATTTTAATAATTTCTTCTAATTTCTTATCTGGAAAAAGCTCTGAACATTCATGCTCATTAGGAATAATAAAATCACAAAAAGGAATCATCTCTATATCTGTTTCTCTAGCTGGTGCAGGATTGTAAAGCACCTTAACTTTATTTTCTTGGCAAAATTTAGCTATAGATAGGTTGGCTTCATGTGGTATTTCATTCTGTAATACAACAATACTTGCATCACTAATCAATTCCCACTCATTTTTCCAATCATTTGTTTTAACTAAATTATTCGCTCCGGGATAATAAATAATCCTATTATCACCTCCATATAAAGTAATTTGTGCAACTCCTGTAGATTGTGGTACCGTTCCCACATGTTCTGTAGAAATATTATTATTTTGCAGATTACTTAGTAAATCTGCTGAAAAAATATCTTCTCCGACGTTTCCAAATATGTAAATATGATCTTCTACACTGGATAATCTACCAATAGCTACAGCTTGATTTGCACCTTTTCCACCTGGAACTATATTAAATGAATCCCCAAAAATCGTTTCACCTCCTTCTGGAATCCTTTTTGTTCTCATAACTAAGTCCATTGAAATACTTCCAACAACAACAATTTTACTCATTACTTTCTCCTTAATGTATTTCTTTCTACGTATCTAACAGGTAGTTTAATTTTAGCTTCATCTATAGAGAACTTATTTGCCATATTATAGATTAGCTTTGCAGCCTGTTCTCCCATTTTATATGATGATTGGTGAATAGTTGATAAAGAAGGGTAAATAAATTGACTAAGTACAATATCATCATAACCAATGATTTGAATATCATCTGGAATTTTTTTACCAATTGCTAAAATTTCATGAATATAAGCTATCGCATGAATATCAGAAGGTGCTATAATACTATCGATATTTGGATTTCTTTTTAGATTCTCTTTAGCTTCTTTTTGAATTTTTTCAAAGTCAAACGTTTCACTTTCTTCAATACAAATTTCTAAAGATTTATTCCTCAAATAGTTTAAACTTGCTTCAAACCGTTCCGCGATATTCTCGGCTTTATCATCTAAAACTTTAATAATCAGAACTTGTTTAGCACCTGCATTACAGATTGCTTCAGCAGCCAAACGACCACCTGACTGATTATCAGAAAAAACACCGTAACCTGTATCTTTACTAATCCGGTCAACCACAACAACAGGTAATGATAAATCTGGATATTCTTTTGTGAAGTCATGTGTAGTAATAATTCCAGCAGCATTTGTTTTCAACAGTAAGTTAACATATTCACTCAAAGATTCTTGGTCTGAAATCGTACCAACCATAATTCTATAACCTTTATCTTTCAAATATGATTCAGCTCCTCGAACCAATCTTGGGAAGAAGGGATTTGAAATATCTGGCAATAAGAGTCCCACCATTTGGTTTTTTTTGGTTTTCAAAGATTGTGCTAATACATTTGGTGTGTAATTTAATTTTTTAATCGCATTTTTTATTTTCTCTCTCGCATCATCTCCAACATAACCTTTTTTTGATATATATCTTGAAACCGTTGATTTTGATACTCCAGCTTCTTCAGCAACCTGTTTTATTGTAGTCATCATTCCTCCTTCTTACGTTGTGGAACCGTTCCCTTATTCTATAGTAAACGTTTTCTTTTGATTTGTCAATACTTTTCTAAAAATATTTTAAATTTATTTCAGAGTACATATATTTTTTCCAAATCCATTATTACTATTATACAGGAAACACAACAAGACCTCCACTATATAGAGGAGGCCTTGGATCAGCTCGGTTATTTAGTAAAAGACTAGAAAATTTTCTTTTCCCAATCGTCTTCTGTACGGTGGCGGTAGAAAAACTCTGACTTGTCCGGAGCTTCCATCATCTCCATCAATGGTAACATATCATAGGCCAGATCTAAGTTTGGAATCTGGTCTTTTTGCACCCAAGAAACTTCTCCCTCTTCTGAAGAGCGAAGGGTACCAAAGAACTCAGTCGCCTTATAACAAACGACAATATAGCGCCCACCTGTATCTAGTGGCCAATTTTTAATACCGACAAGTTGAGGATTTTGGATAGTCAATCCTGTTTCTTCATAGATTTCACGAATGACTGACTCTGCAAAAGACTCGCCATTTTCTACATGACCTCCTGGAAAGGCATAACCAGACCAGCGATTGGTTTCAGGAGCGCGGTACTGCATCACCACGCGCTGGTTTTCTAGGTCTTCAATCAGACAAATATTTGTTAAAATCGTTAATTGGGAACGGGACATAAATTTACTCGCTTTCTAAGTTATTAAAACATATCTTCGTTGTATTTTACTTCTGACTTCATGATACAGGAATTGATCAATTCATGATGTTGCCACAAAACCTCTGACAATGATAATTTCTTTATTTTGTATATGATAGTCTATATTAATGGAAATGGCTGAACTCGGAATGATTGACAAAGCAAGAATGCCGAAAACCAAAAGTAATACTCTTCGAAAATCAAAGAGCCAACCACGCCAGATTCGCCTTGCCGTAGGTATATGATACTGATTCTGTCAGTTCTATCCACAACCTCAAAACAGTGTTTTGAGCAACCTGCGGCTAGTTTCCTAGTTTGCACTTTGATTTTCATTGAGTATAAAGTGCGACTAGTGCATTGAATAATTCAAAAATGAGATGATATCAATGAAAATCTCTTGTCCTAAAAAAGACTATCCAAGAATGGATAAAGAAAGTCAAACAAAGAATAAAAAACCATCTATTCCACAAGACCGAAGTAAAGGATAGACCTAAAACTAACAAAATCAAATGAAAAATTTCAAAGGTTAGGAAGTTCAGATAGAGTGTTTTAAATGAAAATACCTTTGAGAAATTTACGTCGGTAATTTTTTTCTCCTTTTTTATTATATTTTAAAATCACCATAGTAAATAATAGGGTGAAGAAAAAGATTAGATAGGTAACAATTGGAAAGCAAACATAGCGGGAATCAAAACTGATTAAAGATGGAAAAAAACATTTCCATCTTTATTTAATCAGGCTACCAAATCGAAAATAATAAAGAATAAGCACCAAGAGGAACAAGTATACATATAAAGGACTAATATAATTAAAATAACGAAGTGAAGCAGGAATGCTCTCATTACCAAAAGTTAAATATCCGACACTAATCGCAACAACTATTAAGACTAAATAATTTTAAAAAGCTTCTACTATCCAATGTTTTTCCAACTAAAGACTAAACTTGTTCTCCTGAACTTTTACTTTTCTTGTTTCTCTTACTTCTCATTCACCAACTCCACTATCTTCTGGAAAGTCTTACCATTTCGGAAAATTAGTTGCTTGTAGAAACTGGACTTGCGTAGTTTCTTATGGTAGTTGGACTTGAGATAGTCCTATAGGTCCACATTGCTATAAAAGAAAGCAGCCTGCCCAAAGTGCATCTGCTCCCTGTCATTTGCCCGACTACCTGCCAGCTCTTGAACACTCTCCCTGTCAATCTTGAGCAGATAAAAGAGAACGTCTAGCTGAAAGGCTGTTTCAGCCTGCCACCATGTAAGTAGATTTGCTGTTTCCTTTTCAAGTATGGAAGAGTTGACAAGGACAAAAGGCAGAGGAAAATCAGAAGACCGGCTGAAACAAGCCGTAAAAATCTCCCGAATCCTCTCCTTTTGCTCCTCGCTATCAAAGAAAAGATTGCCACTATTGATGTAGAAAACTGGATTTTCAAAATTCAACTCAGCCAAACCGTCTTCAAATCAGACATGACAACCTTGATTTTTCCACCGACATTGATGTCACGGAGTAAAAGCTCATGATGCCTATAGTCCTCCTTTTATCTATTCAGTAAGGCTAAAATAGTAAGTTGTTTCTGATAATATTCTATTACTTCTCTTTTGAAGTTTGTTCACCGCTTCTAGACTCCACTGAACCTAATTGTGTAATATCAATCCTTTTCACATAAGGTAATACGATAAATATAGCACTAGTCAATAAAAATGCTAAATCTATCCAAGTTAGTTAGATTTTTCTTAATTGACAGTAGTTTTACTGTAACATCACTTCTGACAATCAATAATATAAGGAACTTTAACTATACTCAGAAATATTTTTAAATGTAAAAGTCCAATCCCAAATTTCACAATATCGCTCTATTCCAAAAATATCAATTATAAAATGTGGAAAAGCAGATAAAATCAGAACCTGCTCCCTCTGATTAATTAATTTTTCATATTGTTTTATAAATATAGTTTCAGAATTGGAAATATCGGTTGCATTTTCAACCAAATAGAAAGAACACAATATAAAATATTGGACTAATTTTTCAATCTTCTCTTTAGAATAATCCGAATTTTTATAACACTCTGAAGATATACACTTATATTTTCTTTTGAATGTTGTACTACTACCTTTCTTCTTGACCTCATAAATATTAAACAAATGGCACAATACATTACTCCCATTTATAAAATCATCTTTAAAGCATTTTAAAGCTTCAAACATAGGATAACTAATTAGTAGCTTTCCTTTGTCAGTTGATTCATTAAAAAAGGACAAAAGTTTATTAATCTCTTTATAAACCTGATCATTCCTTTTATCTTTCTTGTAGTGGTAATGTGCATCTAAGTCAAAAAATAGAAAAATATCCGAGAACTTTTCATGATTTTCTAGCTCATCACTATACTCTATGGACTTATCTTTTAATATTTCTAGTAGGACAGGAATCGTTTCAAATTCATCCTCCTCTGGATAACTAGAAATCCTTTTATATAGATCATAAATCAATGTTCCGTAGCTCTGGACAATAATCGGAGATACATCATTTCCGTTTTGCTCCATGACTTCTTTGTGATATTGAATAAATTGGTCTATATATTTCGGTTCGTCTTTGGCTCCCTCAACAATAAATAATATATTACTCATTATCAAAACTACCTGCGCGATACATTTTTTCTATATTTTGTGCTTGACGTATTTCACGACCAGAACGATTCGCAATATTAGCAATTCTATTATTAGAAATAGTAAAATAACTATCAGGTCTTAAAATAGAGTTAGACATATTTGCAGTATTATGTGTAGTTAAAACAACTTGAACCGATGAGGATTTTAATTTATTTATTAACACTCTAGATACATTATGGTGAAAATAAGAATCAAATTCATCAATAAACAAAAATTGAATTCCATCTACTATTTGCATATACCACATGAAAAACAAAGATAAAGCTAGAGTTCCTTTAGACATAATATTAAAGAAATTAGCCTCTTTTCCCGATGGAAATTTTGCAAAAATATGTTTCGAATCATCAATCTCTTTTTCAAACAATTCATAATGAATACCAACCTCAGAAAGAAATTGTTGATAGTCTTTAACCTTATCTTTTTTAATAATCATTTCAGCAATTTGTCCACGTCCTGTCGTATATCCTTGATAGTGATTTCCATAAATTGAATCAAAGGATAACATTGAATCAACAAACTTAATAAATCTATCAAAAATAGCATCTTTTGTATCTTCTTCCTGATCACCACCTGTCGAATAAACATAGGCAAGTTTTACCAGTGATTGATCATCTCTTAATTTTTCAAAATTTATTTCACCACCATTTTTCAAATTTATTATTTTTATCTGCTCCTGCCTATCGTATTTAACAATCAATTCATTATCTATGAATAATTCTTCATATAAAATCACATCATACTCTTTTTTACAATAATTATATTTTACAATGTGATCATTGAAATTAAAGGTATAATCAAATTTGGCATACTCAGGCGTAGTTTCTAGATTTAAAAAATGTTTTTTATAATCATTAATATTTTTTTCATTATCTGTCAGATGAGTTATAATATCCATTATAGCTAAACCTAGGTTTGATTTGCCCGAAGCATTATCACCATATATAACTGCAGTAGTAAGAATATTATTTTTTACAATACTATCATTAAATGAATAATTTCCAGCTGTTAAATCAAACTCAATTTGTGATGCAAAATTTTTAAAACCTTTTACCTTAAATTTTTGTAACATTTCCATACCTCCTATTAATCGTAAAAAAATTACGGCCATTTTAATTATACAACAAATTTTCACTCAGTGCAAGATACGCCCCCCAGTATATTAAAAATGGGGCTTTATATCAGTAAAAATTGGCTAATTCATTATCACACTACATTTACGAATTCCCTTACCCCAACGTCTTGACTTCCAGCATCATATCACGAATCTGAGCTGCTAGTTCAAAGTCAAGCACTTCAACTGCTTCTTGCATTTGTTTTTCTAGTTTCTTGACGAGTTCTTTGCGCTCTTGTTTATTGAGGCTGTTGATGTCAACTTCCTTGTCTTCTTCCTTAGCAACTGCCTTGGTCACAGCAATCAGGTCACGGATTTCTTTCTTGATTGTCTGTGGTACGATACCATGCTCTTCATTATAAGCCATCTGAATTTTCCGACGGCGAGAAGTTTCATCGATGGCACGTTGCATAGACTGGGTAATCGTGTCCGCATACATAATGACATGTCCCTCACTATTACGAGCAGCACGTCCAATAGTCTGGATGAGGCCACGCTCATTTCGTAGGAAGCCTTCCTTATCAGCATCGAGAATCGCTACGAGGCTCACTTCAGGAACGTCAATTCCTTCACGGAGCAGGTTGATTCCGACCAAGACGTCAAAGACACCCAAGCGCAGGTCACGGATAATCTCCGTCCGTTCCAAGGTCTTAATATCTGAGTGCATGTACTTGACCTTGATGCCCATTTCCTTAAAGTAGTCGGTCAAGTCCTCTGCCATTTTCTTAGTCAAAGTTGTGATAAAGGTTCGTTCGTTCTTTTCAACACGGGCATTGATTTCACCTAAGAGGTCATCAATCTGTCCCATAGTCGGACGAACTTCCACCTCAGGATCCAAAAGACCTGTTGGTCGAATGATTTGCTCAATCACTGTCTCAGTCTGTTCATTTTCATAGTCACCAGGTGTCGCTGAAACGTAAACAATCTGATGAACGTGACTCTCAAACTCCTCCCGACGGAGAGGACGATTGTCCAAAGCTGATGGCAAGCGGAAACCATAATTCACCAGCATTTCCTTACGAGAACGGTCTCCATTGTACATGCCTTTGATTTGTCCCATGGTCATGTGGCTCTCATCAATCATGATTAAGAAATCATCTGGGAAGAAATCTAAGAGCGTATAAGGAGGCTCACCCTCACTACGTCCATCCATGTGGCGTGAATAGTTTTCAACCCCGTTGGTGTAGCCCATCTCACGCAGCATTTCGATATCGTACTCTGTCCGTTGTTTCAAGCGCTGGGCTTCAAGCAATTTGCCTTCCTTTTCAAAGACAGCTAGTTGCTCTTCCAACTCTGCTTGAATCTTAGCAATGGCAACTTCCATGTGGTCGTCATTGGTCACAAAGTGAGTGGCTGGGAAAATCGCCAGATGATCCACTTCTCCCAAGACCTGACCTGTCAGAGCCTCAACTTCACGGATACGGTCAATTTCGTCTCCAAAAAATTCTACTCGAAAGGCGTGTTCATCACGAGAGGCTGGGAAAATCTCCACTACATCCCCACGCACACGAAATCTTCCCCGTTGGAAATCAATATCATTACGTTCAAACTGGATATCAACCAAGTCATTCAAGAGTTTATCACGAGAAATTTCAAGACCTGGACGGAGACTCACGACACTATCAGCGTATTCCTTGGGCGAACCCAAACCATAGATACAAGAGACTGAGGCAACGACAATAACATCATTACGCTCCAAAAGAGCCGAAGTCGCTGAGTGTCGGAGCTTGTCAATCTCGTCATTGACAGAGCTGTCCTTTTCAATATAGGTATCGCTAGAAGGGACATAGGCTTCTGGCTGGTAATAGTCATAGTAGGATACGAAGTACTCAACTGCATTTTCAGGGAAAAATTCCTTAAACTCCCCATAGAGCTGTCCTGCTAGAGTTTTATTGTGGGCGATGACCAGAGTTGGTTTATTGACTTTGGAAATAACCTGACTCATGGTATAGGTCTTCCCTGTTCCAGTCGCCCCCATCAGAATCTGAGCTTTTTCTCCACCCTCGATATTATCAACCAACTGCTCGATAGCTTGGGGTTGGTCTCCTGAGGGTTGATATTTTGATACTAGTTTAAATTGATTATCTGTAATACGATTGATCATAAGAATCCTCTCTCCATGTGCTATTCCTATTTTAGCATACTTGTATCATTTTCACGAAGAAAAGGACAGACCGAAGTCACATCCTTTCATTTTCTTTCTTTAATTGATGGGCGAGATAGACAATCAGCAGAAACAAAATAATACTGGACATGATGGAACCCTCAATACCAAAAGATCCACCAGATAGCCAGTCTTGATTGCCTTGTGGAGTAAATTTCATGATTGAGGTTCCTGAAGACTGACCACTAACTAATACTCCAAAGAGGTTGCCCTGTGCGAAATTCCAAGCTCCATGAATACCACCTATACCCCATATAGTATCTGTTTTAAGAAGATAAAGGGACATGGCAACCCCAAATAAAAAGAGATCAATTGCAGATAAGAAAGTTATGCCTGAATTTCCTAAATGAAGTAAGGTAAAGAGACTACTAGATATGATAATAGCAACTTTAAGATTGGTTCTCTTAGCCAATTGTGGAATCAACCAAGCACGAGTAACCAATTCTTCTGCCGTTCCTTGTAAAATCCAAAAAGGTATTGTAAATAAAGTAAAAGCTAGCGAATAAGTATCCAAGTGAATAGAGTCAAAATGATACTGTCCCAACATTACTAGTCCAGCTAAAGCAAGTATAAAGAGGGATAGTCCAATACCGTATCCTTTAAATAAGGCACTTAAAAAATTTTCTTTATAGAATCCCAAGGTTCGAATAGGTCTTTTCTCTACTTTTCTAGTCCATCTAAACACAGTTAAGATGATAAAACCAAAGGACAGTAATTCAAATATTAAATGAATATCACTTGTTTTATCAGAGATACTTTGAAATATAGATTGAAGGAGATCTGCAATTCTTTGACCACCTACACCAAGACTGCTAAATAGCCCGATCAATGCTAAAAAACTAAGACCAAAAAATAGAGAAGATATGAATTCAGATACATAGACGAAAAATAGAGCTAACAAGGGGCTTGTGTAAATGTTTAAACTCATTTTTGAAGCTTGGAAGTCTTTCAATATTCTTTTTTCCTTCATGTTCCTGTCCTCTTTTCTTCTATTATGTACTATTATTATAGCACTTTTTAATAGCAATTCAAGAAAGAAAAGAAAAAATAATGTTATATTTTCTGACACAGAAATATAAAAATTTGCCTTTTTTTACTTTTTCTGATATAATGGGAAAATATTCGGAAAAGGAGACTAAAAATGAAGAAAAAATTTCTAGCATTTTTGCTAATTTTATTCCCAATTTTCTCATTAGGTATTGCGAAAGCAGAGACGATTAAGATTGTGTCTGATACTGCCTATGCACCTTTTGAGTTTAAAGATTCAGATCAAACTTATAAAGGAATTGATGTTGACATTATTAACAAAGTCGCTGAGATTAAAGGATGGAACATTCAGATGTCTTATCCTGGATTTGACGCAGCGGTCAATGCGGTTCAAGCTGGTCAAGCTGACGCTATCATGGCAGGGATGACAAAGACTAAAGAACGTGAAAAAGTCTTCACCATGTCTGATACTTACTATGATACAAAAGTTGTCATTGCAACTACAAAGGCACACAAGATTAGTAAATATGACCAATTAACTGGCAAAACCGTTGGTGTTAAAAACGGAACTGCTGCTCAACGTTTTCTTGAAACAATCAAAGATAAATACGGCTTTACTATTAAAACATTTGACACTAGTGATTTGATGAACAACAGCTTGAGTGCTGGTGCCATCGATGCCATGATGGATGATAAACCTGTTATCGAGTATGCCATCAACCAAGGCCAAGACCTCCATATCGAAATGGACGGGGAAGCTGTAGGTAGTTTTGCTTTCGGTGTTAAAAAAGGAAGTAAATACGAGCACCTAGTCACTGAATTTAACCAAGCCTTAGCTGAAATGAAAAAAGATGGTAGTCTTGATAAAATCATCAAGAAATGGACTGCTTCATCATCTTCAGCAGTGCCAACTACATCTACTCTAGCAGGCTTAAAAGCTATTCCTGTTAAAGCTAAATATATCATTGCTAGCGATTCTTCTTTTGCACCTTTTGTTTTCCAAAATTCAAGCAACCAATACACTGGTATTGATATGGAATTGATTAAGGCCATCGCTAAAGACCAAGGTTTTGAAATTGAAATCACCAACCCTGGTTTTGATGCCGCTATCAGTGCTGTTCAAGCTGGTCAAGCAGATGGTATCATTGCTGGTATGTCTGTCACAGATGCTCGTAAGGCGACTTTTGATTTCTCAGAATCCTACTACACTGCCAATACTATCCTTGGTGTCAAAGAATCAAGCACCATTGCTTCTTATGAGGATTTGAAAGGAAAGACAGTTGGTGTTAAAAACGGAACTGCTTCTCAAACCTTCCTAACAGAAAATCAAAGCAAATACGGCTACAAAATCAAAACCTTCGCTGATGGTTCGTCAATGTATGACAGTTTAAACACTGGTGCCATTGATGCCGTTATGGATGATGAACCTGTTCTCAAATATTCTATCAGCCAAGGACAAAAATTGAAAACTCCAATCGCTGGAACTCCAATCGGTGAAACAGCCTTTGCCGTTAAAAAAGGAGCAAATCCAGAATTGATTGAAATGTTCAATAACGGACTTGCTAACCTTAAAGCAAACGGTGAATTCCAAAAGATTCTTGATAAATACCTAGCTAGTGAGTCTTCGACTGCTTCAACAAGCACTGTTGATGAAACAACAATTTGGGGCTTGCTTCAAAACAACTACAAACAACTCCTTAGCGGTCTTGGTATCACTCTTGCTCTAGCTCTTATCTCGTTTGCTATTGCCATTGTCATCGGGATTATCTTTGGTATGTTTAGCGTTAGCCCATACAAATCTCTTCGTGTGATCTCTGAGATTTTCGTTGACGTTATTCGTGGTATTCCATTGATGATTCTTGCAGCCTTCATCTTCTGGGGAATTCCAAACTTCATCGAGTCCATCACAGGCCAACAAAGCCCAATTAACGACTTTGTAGCTGGTACCATTGCCCTCTCACTCAATGCAGCCGCTTATATCGCTGAAATCGTTCGTGGTGGTATTCAGGCCGTTCCAGTTGGCCAAATGGAAGCCAGTCGAAGCTTGGGTATCTCTTATGGAAAAACCATGCGTAAGATTATCTTGCCACAAGCAACTAAATTGATGTTGCCAAACTTTGTTAACCAATTCGTTATCGCTCTTAAAGATACAACCATCGTATCTGCTATCGGTTTGGTGGAACTCTTCCAAACTGGTAAGATTATCATTGCCCGTAACTACCAAAGTTTCAAGATGTATGCAATCCTTGCTATCTTCTATCTTGTAATTATCACGCTTTTGACTAAACTAGCGAAACGCTTAGAAAAGAGGATTCGTTAATGGCAAAATTAAAAATTGATGTAAATGATTTACACAAAAGCTACGGAAAAAATGAAGTTTTAAAAGGAATTACGACCAAGTTCTATGAAGGAGATGTTGTTTGTATCATCGGTCCTTCGGGTTCTGGTAAGTCAACTTTCCTTCGTAGCCTCAATCTTTTGGAAGAAGTTACGAGCGGTCACATCACTGTGAACGGTTATGACTTAACTGAAAAAACAACTAATGTTGACCACGTCCGTGAAAATATCGGAATGGTGTTCCAACACTTCAATCTCTTCCCACACATGTCTGTATTGGACAACATCACCTTTGCTCCTATTGAGCACAAGTTGATGACTAAGGAAGAAGCTGAAAAATTGGGAATGGAGTTGCTTGACAAGGTTGGGCTAGCAGATAAGGCTAAGGCCTGTCCAGATAGCCTGTCAGGTGGTCAAAAACAACGTGTGGCCATCGCTCGTGGACTTGCAATGAATCCAGACATCATGCTCTTTGATGAACCAACTTCTGCCCTTGACCCTGAGATGGTCGGAGACGTACTGAACGTTATGAAGGAATTGGCTGAACAAGGCATGACCATGATCATTGTAACCCACGAGATGGGATTTGCCCGTCAGGTTGCCAACCGCGTTATCTTTACTGCAGATGGTGAGTTCCTAGAAGATGGGACACCTGACCAAATCTTTGATAACCCTCAGCACCCTCGTCTGAAAGATTTCTTGGACAAGGTCTTAAACGTCTAAACGCAAACTGTAAGGATTTCCTTGCAGTTTTTTTCTATCTCGTATTGGAATTTTTGATTTTTCGGAAAATTATGTTAGAATTAAGTTTATGAAATGAGGTTTCCTCATACCTAGCAAGACTAGGAATAAAAATAGAAATTAGGTAGCTAGATGTCATCTAAGGTTATTGTTACAATTTTCGGTGCGAGTGGAGACCTGGCTAAACGCAAGCTCTACCCTTCCCTTTTTAGACTATATAAATCCGGCAATCTTTCCAAGCACTTTGCCGTCATTGGAACTGCCCGTCGTCCTTGGAGCAAGGAATATTTTGAATCTGTAGTAGTTGAATCTATCCTTGATTTGGCAGATAGTACCGAACAGGCTCAGGAGTTCGCTAGTCACTTCTACTATCAAAGTCATGATGTCAATGATACAGAACACTATATTGCTCTACGTCAATTGCAGGCTGAATTAAATGACAAGTACCAAGCTGAACACAACAAGCTCTTCTTCTTGTCTATGGCGCCTCAGTTCTTTGGAACTATAGCAAAACACCTCAAGTCTGAAAACATTGTGGATGGTAAAGGTTTTGAGCGTTTAATCGTTGAGAAGCCATTTGGTACAGATTACGCAACTGCAAGCAAGTTGAATGACGAACTCCTAGCAACATTTGACGAAGAACAAATTTTCCGTATTGACCATTATCTTGGTAAGGAAATGATCCAAAGCATCTTTGCAGTTCGCTTTGCCAACCTGATTTTTGAAAATGTTTGGAACAAGGACTTTATCGACAATGTTCAAATTACCTTTGCAGAGCGCTTGGGTGTAGAAGAACGTGGTGGCTACTATGACCAATCTGGTGCCCTCCGCGACATGGTCCAAAACCATACACTACAACTTCTTTCTCTCCTTGCTATGGACAAGCCAGCAAGCTTCACAAAAGATGAGATTCGTGCTGAAAAGATTAAGGTCTTTAAAAACCTCTATCATCCAACTGATGAAGAACTTAAAGAACACTTTATCCGTGGTCAATACCGCTCTGGTAAGATTGATGGCATGAAATATATCTCTTATCGTAGCGAGCCAAATGTAAATCCAGAATCAACAACTGAAACCTTTGCATCTGGTGCCTTCTTTGTAGACAGCGATCGATTCCGTGGTGTTCCTTTCTTCTTCCGTACTGGTAAACGTCTGACTGAAAAAGGAACTCATGTCAACATCGTCTTTAAACAAATGGACTCTATCTTTGGTGAGCCACTTGCTCCAAACATTTTGACCATCTATATCCAACCAACAGAAGGTTTCTCTCTCAGTCTAAATGGGAAGCAGGTAGGAGAAGAATTTAACTTGGCTCCTAACTCACTTGATTACCGTACAGATGCAACCGCAACTGGTGCTTCTCCAGAACCATACGAAAAATTGATTTATGATGTTCTAAATAACAACTCAACTAACTTTAGCCACTGGGATGAAGTTGGTGCGTCATGGAAATTGATTGACCGTATCGAAGAGCTTTGGGCTGAAAATAGTGCCCCACTTCATGACTATAAAGCTGGAAGCATGGGACCTCAAGCCAGCTTTGACTTACTTGAAAAATTCGGTGCCAAATGGACTTGGCAGCCAGATATCGCCTATCGTCAAGATGGTCGTTTAGAATAAAAAAATTTCCTGCAAGTTTGTACCTTGCAGGATTTTTGCTTCTGATTAGATTAAACCTTCCAAGAGACCCTTCATAAAGTTTTCTGAGTTAAATTCTCCAATATCATCGATTTTTTCACCAAAACCAATCAATTTTACAGGAATATTGAGTTCTTCACGGATGGCTAGAACAACACCACCTCGAGCAGTTCCATCAATCTTAGTCAAGACAATTCCTGTCAAAGGGGTAATTTTTGAAAATTCTTTGGCCTGTACCAGGGCATTTTGACCAGTTGAAGCATCTAATGCTAAGAAGGTTTCATGCGGTGCTTCTGGTACAACACGCTTGATGATGCGTCCAATCTTCTCCAACTCAGCCATAAGGTTGTCCTTATTTTGCAAACGACCAGCAGTATCAATCATGAGAATATCGATACCTTCAGCCACGGCACGTTCCATACCATCAAAGACCACACTGGCTGGGTCAGCTTTTTCAGGTCCAGTCACAACTGGAACGTCAACACGACGGCCCCATTCAGCAAGCTGGGCTACTGCTCCTGCACGGAAGGTATCTGCCGCAACCAGCATGACCTTTTTACCAGCTTGTTTATAGCGGTTAGCTAGTTTCCCAATAGAAGTTGTTTTCCCAACACCATTCACACCGACGAAGAGCATGACTGTCAAGCCATCTTGGAAGTGGATACTTTCATCATAGTTTCCATCCTTTTCATAAAGCTCAACCAATTTCTCAATGATGACACGACGAAGTGCATCAGGTTTCTTGGCATTTTCAAGCTTGGCTTCGTAGCGTAGTTCCTCAGTTAAATTAGAAGCCACCTGGACACCAACGTCACTCATGATCAGCAGTTCTTCCAGTTCCTCGAAAAATTCTTCGTCAACAGAGCGGAAATTTGCAAAGAAGGCGTTCAAGCGGGCACCGAAGCCTGTGCGAGTTTTCTTGAGACTGCGGTCATATTTTTCCTGAACAGTTTCTTCTTCTTGAGTAGTTTCTGGTTCAAGAACTTCAGAATTATTTTCTTCTACAGCTTCTTCGTATTCAGGATTCTCTTCCTCTGAGACTTCTTCTGAGTTTGGCAATTCTTCGACTTCTTCTTGAGAAACTTCTACAACTGACTCTGAATCCTGACTCTCTTCAACTGTCTCTTGATTTTCCTCTTCTTGGAGCACAGCTTGTTCAACAATTTCAACTTCTGCTTCTTCTTGAGAAACTTCCTCAGCTTCTGTAAGGGCAGTCTCAGTATCTTCAGACAAATCAAGATTTTCTAGAGCTTCTTTTACAACTTCTTCGATTTTAGGTTCTTCTTTTTTTCCGAATAGACGGTCAAATAATCCCATATCTTAGTTCTCCTTTAGCACATATTCTTCGATAGCCCAGGCGACAGCCTCTTCATCATTAGTCATTGGTGTCACTACATTTGCGACTGCCTTGACTTCAGGAACAGCATTTTGCATGGCAACACCGAGCCCTGCCCATTCAATCATAGAAAGGTCATTGGCCTCGTCACCACAAGCCATGACTTGGCTTTGGTCGATTCCAAGATGGCTGATTAGTTTTGCCAAACCTGTTGCCTTATGAACATTCTTTGGTGACCACTCTAGCAACATTTCACGTGATTTAAAGATTTCATATTGGTCAAACAATTCTGGAGAAATCTTCTGAATGGCTGCATCTAAGGGTTCTTGAGCAAAGGCAGTCACGCATTTATTGTAAGTCATTTGGCTAGACAAGTCTTCAAAGTCAACTGGAACAAAGGTCAATGCTGGATTAAATTTGGCATAAAGACTTTCTTGGTCCGATTGGATTTGATAAACAGTTCCTTCTGAGATGGCATCAAGAGGCAGTGATAATTTCTCTGTTTCTTCATACAAGCGTGCTACATCATCATATGAAAAGACTGTTTTATCAAGGATTTCACCTGTATTTTTCTGAACCAAACCACCATTAAAAGTAATCGTATACTCATCTTCCTGACCGTCAGTCCCTAGCTCATGGAGAAAGAAATCCATAGCTTTTAGGGGACGACCAGTTGTCAATACGACCTTGATACCACGATCACGCGCAGCTTTCAAAGTTGCCTTGGTGCGATCCGTCAACCTTTTATCAGTAGTCAGCAAGGTTCCATCCAAGTCCAATGCAATCAATTTTATATCTGCCATTATAAGCCCTCCATATAAGCTATAACCGACTGGTCCTTATGGTGACCAATCACAGTCTCTGCTAATTCTAAAATTTCTGGTCGTGCATTTTCAGGAGCTACAGGATGTCCCACAACCTGCATCATATGCAAATCATTTAGATTGTCTCCAAAAGCCATAACCTGATCCATTGTAATACCAAGTTTTTTAGCTAATTCAACAATGGCCACACCCTTATCGACATAGTCCAGAACAATATCAATAGATTCAAAGCCAGTTGTCATGGCCTTAACACCAGGGACATGTTCATTAACCCAAGCTTCCCCAGCTTCTAGCGTTTCTTCTGTGAAGTTGGTTGTAAATTTGAAAATGTCATCTGTGATATCTTCCAAACTCGCTACTTTTTGGATATTTTCATTATAGTGCTGGCTCTCTTTCAAATAGGTCTCATCAACTGTATCTAGCACATAAGAGCCTTTTTTCCCTGTTAAAAGCAGTTTATTGATATCTACATAAGGTGAAGTTTTCAGCTTTTCAAAAGTTGACAGATAAAACTCACGAGACATTGTCGCTTCATACAAGTCCTGACCTTGATATTCGACTAAACTTCCATTTTCCGCAATGAAAATAATGTCATCACGAACATCAGCAAATAATTTTTCTAAGGATAGAAATCCGCGCCCCGAAGCCACCGCAAAGTAAATCCCTTTTTCCTTGTAGGAAGCCAAGAGAGACTTGAGGCGATCCATATCAAAGCAACCATTCCCATCTAGGAAGGTTCCGTCCATATCTGTTGCTACTAGTTTAATCATAAATTCTTCATACTCCTTAATAAATCCACCTTCTATTATACCATAGAAAAAGCAAATAGCGCCTAATACATTTGAGATTAGACGCTTGATAAACTCCCGACTTTATCACTTAATTTTTATCCAATATCGCTTACCCCTTTGGTATATCTGGATTTTTTCTAAATTCCCAAACTAACTTCCAATGCCAATAAAAGTTGAAATTAATCTGATAAAAATCGAAAAACAAGTGGAATTCCAAGTCAGAGTAAGTTCCACTTGTTTATCGTCCAATAACAAGGACGAGATGCTCGTCTTTCAAAATTGTCTTAAAGGTTTCTTCATAATTGAGCCTGTATTCAATAGTCTTCCCTAGTTCTGAACCCTGTAAAACTGACTGGAGCCGGCACCAAACAAAGAAGTCTTCCATTAAGTGTTGGAGCTTTTCTTGACGTTTCTGTAGTCGTTCATCAGTTGACAATGTATCCCATCAATAAGCTAAGCCTTTAGCACCTAACAATGATTTCCCCACTTGCTTGGGCGTCGCTTCAAAAAACTCCTTTCTCACATGTGCCCAACAACCAACAAGTGCAGCTTCTTCCAGTTGACGATAAGCAGACGAGCATCTCGCAGTTTATCAAGCTTAGCATCGCTTTGCTCCTAAACCTTGGACTGCTATCGCATAGGCAGAATAAGCTCCCTGGGATTTCTGAACTACTAAACCACTCCGTCGCTGATCATGATGGTAAAGCGTGATACCTTGTTGCTCATCTTTCCCTGACAAAAAAGTCTAATAATAGGTCTGCTGGCTATCACTTTTTAAGACCCAATAAGAGGTTTCATTCGGATGAGGAAGAGGTTGTTATAGAAACTTTTCTTCTATAGTTACTTATCTTATAAAAACATGTTATAACATAGTATGTTGATATTGAAATAGTACACCGTTATTTCGAAAACATTCAATCGGAGTTCTCTTAACTTTTTTAGGATAGCATTCTCCGCTCTCAGGTACTCATTTTCTGCTTTAAGACGTTCTAATTCTGTCCTCTCTTCAGGTCTCTTTTTTGGCTTACGTCCCATTTTAGGTACTCTCCCTCTTGTTTTCTCAACAATAGTATACCCGTTTTTCTTGTATTGTGCTAGCCAGTTAAGAAGTATCGTACGACTTGGGAGCCTGTATTCAAGAGAAACTCTATCTTTAGTCCAGCCTTCATGTAAGACTTTATTAATCATTTCTTGTTTTAAATCAGGAGAATAGTAACGATTTTTTCCTTTTTTGACGAACTCTATTCCGTAACGATCAATCAATTTAATCATATACCTAATATTAGAATTATTTATCCCAAATTTATTTGAAAGCTTCTCTATGCTATATCCTTGTTTTCTAAGTTCATAGATCTGAACTTTATCATCATAAGTTAATTTCATAATAAAAACACCTCAAAAGTTAGATTTTTTCTGTCTAACTTTTGGGGTGCAGTTCAAAACCTTGATGCTATACGTTTTATTGTGGAAAGATTTACTTCATTTTCTCCTGAAATTGAGTTTTTGCCCAGTTTCAAAATTCAATTTTAAGTTGAATTTACAGTTTAATAACAAAATTATTTAATAGATCTATTAAATAATTAGAAAAATCAAAGTAATACCTTCAAGTAGCCAAACCAGGGGGAGATATTTATTTAGTTATTGCTACCTAAGCATGTCTGGATCCACAAATAATCTAACTTCTCCAGTTTGATCATCAACAATAGCTTTTACTTCAACCCCCTTTTTTATAAACCCCTTAGAGGAAGTTATGTCAAGCCTTAGTCGAATAACATCATCTGTATTTCCAAACCCACTCGTTAGGGTTCTAAATGTTTTTTTCATAATAGATTAGTCACCTGCACTAGATACTGAGGAAGCAGATGATATAGAGCTACCGCAACTACCAGCACATGCAAAGCTACCTCCAGTCGCAAATGAACCCGCAGAAGTGAAACCTGCTAGCTCCGCTTCATCAAATTGCTCTTCTATATAAACATCTTCCATAACACTGGGATTAATAGTAGAGATAGTAGTGTTATAAATATTTTCCATTTTGAATACCCTTCTTCTATGATAAATTATGCAAACTAACCGAAGGACGATGCACTGCCTCCGCTTGAAGCAGTAGCTGCACAACCTCCAAAAGTCGATGCAGAGGAAAATGTTGAAGCAGAACCCCATGTTCCAGCCATATTATCCATTTCCAACTGTTCTTCTACAAAAAGGTCCGTTGAACTTACTGATTCAATATCAATAATATTTTCCATTTTTATCCTTTTCTAAAATATTTTACTGATGTCATTATTACCCACAACTAGAAGCTGACGAAAGTGAAGCAACCGTTGATGCTGGACAAGAACCTGAACTTGCTAAGCTAAAAGTGCCAAATGAAGCTGCCATATTATCCATTTCTAACTGTTCTTCCAAAAAAAAATCTTCAGTAATAAATGGATTTATTTCTTCAAGAATATGTTCCATTATTCTATTCCTCCTCTCTTTATAATTTAAAAATACATTAACTGTTGCATAAGATTATCACCGCTCTCAATTACAATTCACGTATTTTTAATAGGGGATATTTTCAAATTTCCTGAATTCTTCTTTTTTCCAAACAATAAACCGCTAAAGTGAATACAAAAAACAAGATAAACAATAAAAAGAGAGAGAGTTCTTTGGATAACCACATTTTTTCACTTATATTCATTTCAAATAAAATAAAATCATTCAAAATTATCAGAGGATTCCAAAAAAGATACGTGTAAAATATCGTGACTTCCTTTCCTAATAAACTAGCGAATAAAGTTGGCATTGAGATTGAAAACATCAATATCAAATTTACAGGTGTCATGATTGCATTAACTTTAGACATACTCTTAATAAATAAGGAAATTAATATTCCTAATGGATACATCACTATAAAAATAATATTTGAAGCAATACTAAGATGGATAATGTGAGTATACATATTTTTCACTATTGATAAGAACAAAAGTAAAAGAGGTAATTGGAATACATTAAACAACAAGAGCATAGCTACAAAAGTACCAATATAAAATTCTAGATTACTAACATCAGTATGTGATAAAAAATTAAAAAAATTTGTTTGTCTTTTTTCTGTAAAACTACTAATGTTTAAAGTGAAAGAGAATGATAAAACGAGTAGCATCAAACTCATAGGTAAAAATTGCCCATAGAGTAACAAACTTATAATATCTGTGTTATTTAATATATTTTTAATTGCTAGACCAACAATTAAAAATATAGTAGATGGAATAATTGAACCGATAATGATTCCATAATTTCTCATATTTTCTAAAAAACTAAACTTAATCATCTGTAATATTTTTTTCAATATTTAAATCCTCTTTTCATATATTGTCTTCCCAGTAACTGCCAAATATAAATCTTCTATGGTATTTACTTTATAGTTAGAGAACAGATTATTATAGTCTCCACAACACTTGACATTACCATTATCTAAAATTATCAAATCACTCGTGAATAACTGCATATCCTCTAATTCATGACTGATAACAATGAATAATTTATCAAGATAATTTTGGGATAAGTACTGATTGAGTTCTTTTTTCTTTTCAAAATCCAACTCTGAAAATGGTTCATCCAAAATTACAATTTTCTTATTCATTACTAATGAAATGAATATTGATAGGGATTTACGCTGTCCACCTGATAAAGATTTCACCTTTTTCTTTAAAATATTAGCAATCTCAAGAAAATTATAGAGCTCCTGATCAAACCGATACGACGAGACCGAAGATTTAAAAAAATTGATTACTTCTGACACTTTCAAATTTTCTAGTATATTAAAATGCTGAGGTTGATAAGCTATTTCTCTATAAAATTGAACCTTTTTATTATAAGTAATACTGCCCTTATAGCTTATATGCCCTGCGATACAATCAATTAAAGTAGATTTTCCTGATCCGTTTTTTCCAAGTAAAAAATACCTCTTACCTTTTTCCAATTCTAGATTTACATCCCTTAAAGCAACTGTGTCTTTGTATGTTTTAATAACATTAGATATAACTAATTTTTCCATTTTATCTCCTATTCTACTGCAAACGCGAAAACTGGCATTTGGGTATTCAAAGAATTCTTAGTCAGACCATAAAATTCAACAAGTGTAATTCCCGCAAAAACTGTTCCTCTAGTTTCTTTTCGAGTAGCTAAAATTGATAACTGATTTTATTTATTGTACAATAAATAAAAACGGATTTAATTTTTGTTGGGAAAATGGGAAATTATGAAATCAAAACTTGGCATCACACTTAGAAAAGTTCGTAAAGGAAAACAAATTAGTCTATGCTCTGTAGCAGATGAACATCTTTCAAAATCTCAAATATCTAGATTCGAACGTGGGGAATCAGAGATATCTTGTATTCGACTTATCAATATTTTAGACAAATTACACATTACTTTAGATGAGTTTCTTGTTTTACATAATGAAGATTATACTAATACTGAATTATTCGCTAATTTGGTTCAATATATTCGTAAGCAATATTCATCACAAAACATCAAAAATATAGCTGCTCTACTTTCTGACTCATCACATTACACTTTAAATTCTTTCGAGAAAACAATGATAAAATCCATTCTACATACAATGGATTTCAGCATTATTCCATCAAATAAAGAATTACTTCAATTGACAGATTATCTCTTTAAAGTTGAAAAATGGGGTTACTATGAAATCACTTTATTAGGTAACTGTGTACGAACAATAAACTACAACTCCTACTTCCTATTAACAAAGGAAATGTTGAACAATTACATCTACTCTTCATTGAATAAAACAAATAAGCGAATTGTCACTCAATTGGCCATCAATTGTCTAATTCTGAGCGTAGATAAGGAAGAATTTTCAAACTGTACTTATCTAATCACCGAAATAAAAGCATTATTAGATAATGAATTAAACTTTTATGAACAGACAGTTTTTCTCTATGCAACTGGTTACTTTGAATTTAAGCGTCATTCAGATAGCGGAATTGAAAAAATGAAACAGGCCATACAAGTGCTTGATATTTTAGGAGAAGACAAGTTAAAATTACACTATACTAGCCATTTCGATAAACTGGTAAACAAAGAATAGATGAAATGATTCTCTACTATTTAACATTTTACAAATCAAGGGTGTCTCCATAAACTCACAACATCTCTAATGATTTTACCCTGATAGCAATAGACAGTTAAAAAGCCCTGAAATAAGCTAAATTTCAAGGCTTTCTTTATATGCTATTGTATCAATTTACTTATTCCGATTTCTGTTGCTACTAGTTTAATTGTCATCCTTCAATACTTTCTAAATCTTTTAACTTCACCGAAACAATTTTTGAGACACCTGATTCTTGCATGGTCACTCCATAGATAGAATCAGCCGCTGCCATGGTTCCCTTACGGTGGGTTACGACGATAAACTGGCTGTCCTTGTCAAATCGATTGAGGTAATCCCCAAAACGTTTTACATTGGCTTCATCCAGCGCAGCTTCCACCTCATCCAAGATGACAAATGGGATAGTCTTAACTCGAATGATAGAGAAAAGCAAAGCTAGAGCCGATAAGGCTTTTTCACCACCACTCATGAGGTTAAGAGACTGGATTTTCTTACCTGGAGGTTGAACAGAAATCTCAACTCCAGATGTTAAAAGGTCGCCCTCAGTCAATATCAAGTCTGCCTGACCTCCGCCAAACATCTGTTTGAAGGTCACTTTAAAGGACTCACGAATAGCTTCAAAGGTTGATTTAAAGCGTTCCTTGACCTCATCATTCATCACAGTAATAGTCTCAAGAAGCAGGTTTTTCGCCGACAAAATGTCATCACGCTGGCTATTTAGGAAATCAAGACGGTTGTGAACTTCTTCGTACTGGTCAATAGCTTCTATATTGACAGGACCCAGTGAGCGAATAGCCTTCTCTAAATCCTGCACCTCTTGCTCTGCCAGATTGAGATTTTCCAATTCATGTGCCTTTTCTAGTGCTTCAGTATAGCTAATCTGATACTGGTCTGTTAATTGGCTTTGTAAATGGCGTAAGCGCTCGCTGACCTTTTCTTTCTTAGCTTCAGCACGTGTTTGCTTGCGAATCCACTCTTCATTCTGTTGGCGAGCCTGGTCCAAATGACTAGCAATATCATCCAGTTGCCCTTCTATATCATCCAACTCAAACTGCTTGCGAATCAAACCTTGTTGGAGATTTGTTTTCTGAATTTTAGCTTCTTCGGCCTGCTGACTGAGCAATTCTGTATCAACCTTCTCAAGATTGTCAACCTTTTCTTGAAGAAGGCGCTGGATTTCCTCTTGCTCGATATCTAAATTGTCCAATTCCTTGCCTAAACGTTCAATATCTGCAACTTCGTAACGTTTTTGTCCTTGCAGTTCTGTCTTAAGCAGGCGAGCTTGCGCTAGCTCTTCCTGCAAGTTTTGATAGCGTTCTTGAATGGCATTTTTGTTAGACTTAATCTCTTCAATCTCAGCTTCCATATTTTGCTTGTCACTTGCGATTGTAGCAAGGCGCTCTTGACATTTTTCCTTATCCGCTTGCCAATCTCCGTCAGAAAGACGATCTAATTCCTCTTCTTGAAGTTTCCAAAGAGTTTCTAACTCTTCAACTTGCTGACTGGTTTGCTGATAAGAGAGGGATAAGCCCTGCTCCTGAATACGAGCCTGCTCTCCTAGAGATTTGATTGCTTCTAATCTTTCTGTCAATCTAGTCATCTCATCTTGCAAGGTCTTCAAAGTCGCCTCTTCTGAACGCAAGCTTGCTTCTTCTTCAGCAATTTCTTTTTGTAATTGCTCCAGTTCTGGCTTGATAAAAATACTGTTGTTCTGGCGATTAGCTCCACCTGCATAGGAACCACCTGTGCGCAACTCTGTGCCGTCCACAGTCACCATACGAACCTGATAACGAACCTGGCGAGCTGCTACACGCGCGTGTTCCACGGTATCAAAAATCGCTGTCGTGGCTAGCAAGTTCTTGAAAATGGCTTCTAGTCTCTTATCAAACGACACTAACTCATCTGCCATGCCAAGGAAGCCTGGACTTGCTGCGATAGCATCTTGATTCTGACTAGAAATCGTACGAGCCTTAATAGTGGTCAAAGGAAGGAAGGTCGCGCGACCAGCTCTATTACGTTTTAGGAAATCAATGGCCTTGGTCGCCGCGTTTTCATCTTCTACGATGATATGCTGACTGCTGGCTCCAAGCGCAATCTCTAGGGCAGTTTGATAATGCACATCAAAGGTCAGGTGCTCACTAACAGCACCAATAATCCCACCAAGGCTGGCTTTTTCTTGGAGAACACTCTTAACACCTGCATAAAAGTTACTATGATTTCTCAGGATATTTTCCAAACTCTGAGCTCTCGCCTGCTTGTTTTTGAGATTATCCAGACGGTCAAAGAGTTGACTTTGTTGAACTTGATAGGAAGCTTTCTGCTCCTCTTGCTCCTTGGCACAGACCTGGTAATCTGCCAATAATTTCTGAACTTGCTCCTTGGCTGTTTCAAGCTCAGCATTTTGCTGCCTAGCCTTCTCTCTAGCTGTAGCCAGTTGTTCTTTCAGCTTTTCTAGTTGATCTGCTTGCTTTTGAGAAAGCTGACGGCTATTTTCCAACTCATTCTCGATGCGGGTCAGTTGATTTGAGACATCCGCTTCTTCTTGTAGAAGGGCCACAAAGCGTTCACGCAAAAGCTCAATCATCTGATCAGGATCATCTGAAAAAGCTAGCAATTCAGCTTCTAAACGATTAAGTTTTTGATTATTTTGGACTAGATTTTCTTCTAAGAGAGCTAAAGAACTTTCTTTATCAGATTTTTCTTTGCTGAGTGAACTTTGCTTCTCCTCCAAAGCAGCCAAACGGGCTTGTGCTTCCTGTTGATTCAGGGCTACTTGCTCAGATTCCAGTTTCGATAAGGCTAATTTTCTCTCTAAATCACTAATCAGACTGGTCAAATCCATCAAACTGCCTTGGTCTTTGGCCATTTCAGCCTGTAAATCTTGGCGTTGCTTTTTAAGAGTTTGATTTTCTTCTTCTAATTTTTCTCTCTTTTGGTAATAGCTCGTCAAGAGTTCCTGAACCTGAGCCAACTCTTCTTCTGTCAACTCTAATTCAGCCTTATTTTCCTTGATTTGAGCAACCAGCACGTCTAAATAAATAGCCTTGCGTTGACCTTCCAAGTCTAAAAACTTACGGGCATTCTCAGCTTGCTTCTCAAGAGGCTTGATTTGATTATCCAACTCGTAAATAATATCCTCTAAGCGGTCTAGATTATCCTGAGTTTGCTGCAGTTTGCTCTCAGTTTCTTTTCTGCGAGTCTTGTATTTTAAAACTCCAGCAGCTTCTTCAAAAATAGCTCGGCGTTCCTCAGGCTTGGAGTTGAAAATCTCCTCAACCTTCCCTTGGGAAATAATGGAGAAGGAGTCTCGTCCCAAACCTGTATCCAAAAAGAGGTCATGAATATCACGCAGACGGACTTTCTTGCCGTCAATCTTGTATTCGCTATCTCCGCTACGGTAGATATGGCGTTCTACCCTGATTTCTTGACCTGCATCCTTGATAAATCCGTCATGATTATCCAGAGTCACAACTACAGAAGCATAATTGAGCGGTTTGCGACTTTCTGTTCCAGCAAAGATGACATCCGGCATCTTGCCCCCACGGAGGCTCTTAACACTTGACTCCCCCAAGGCCCAACGCAGACTTTCTGTAATATTGGACTTTCCAGATCCATTGGGTCCAACGACTGCCGTCACACCTTGGTCAAAAACGACCTTGGTCTTGTCAGCAAAAGACTTGAATCCCTGAATTTCAATTTCCTTTAAATACATGAATCCAGCCCTTTCTCAACGGCATTTTTGGCAGCTTCCTGCTCTGCTAGTTTCTTAGAACGACCTTGACCTTGACCAATACTCTTACCTTCAACCAGAACTTCTACATCAAAGACCTTATCGTGGGCAGGACCCGTTTCAGAAATCACCTGATAACGAATAGCCACATCGCCATTGACCTGAAGTAACTCTTGGAGATGGGTTTTGTAATCTGTAATCATCTCAAATTCGCCTGCTTCAACCTTAGGAATCATGACTTGGTAGATAAATTCCTTGACCTTGGCCACATCCTTGTCCAAAAGGAGAGCACCAAGAAAGGCTTCGAAGGCATCACCAAGAATGGTGTCACGATTGCGTCCACCAGACTTTTCTTCCCCTTTACCAAGTTTGATAAACTGATCAAACTGGCAATCACGCGCAAAACCAGCCAAACTTTCCTCGCGGACAATCATAGCACGAAGTTTGGACAAATCCCCCTCAGGCTTTTTAGGATATTTTTTATACAAATATTCTGAAATCAATAACTGTAGAACAGCGTCTCCTAAAAATTCCAAGCGTTCATTGTGTGAAATTTTTAAGAGGCGGTGCTCATTGGCATAACTCGTATGAGTAAAGGCAGTCTCCAGTAAATTTTTGTCTGCAAATTCGATTGCAAAATGGTTCTTTAGTACAGTTTGTAATTCTTTCATACCAACCTCTTTCTAACTGATAACAGTCCTTTTTATTATATCAAAAAAAGCCTCCTGAGTCACTCTAAAACGGGAGAAAACAAGTGACCCAAGGGAACTTATCGACTACTATTAAAATGGGAAAATATTAGAATAAGGGGTGCAAGTTATTTACTTTAAGTTACCAGCCAAGTGGAATCGTTTCAAACTGACAACCCAATCGGCGTAATTCATTTTGACGGGCCTCATAGTAGGGGAGGGAAATGCCTATGATAGTCACATGAGGCAGGTCTTGTAAGTGGAGACTGACTGATGAAGTAAAATGGTAGACCTGAACAAACTCGTATTCTTGAAAAAGATGGGCTAGGACATCTTCAAAGATTAAATCTGTAGCCAAGTAAGTTACATCTGGAATATGGAAGGTTTCCTTGGGATGGGGGAGATAGAGGTCAATTGCCAAAGCCTTAGCATAGGTACTGATAAAACGGATGGAGATTTGGTCATCCTCCTCAGAGAACTTTTGTCCCAGCAGGACCTTGACCGTCTTACCATTTGAGACGGGTGCTTGTGGCAGGTCAAAAAAATGCTCCAGATAAACAAGCTTTTCTCTAGCTACGATATGGTAGTCACTGCGATAGAGGGTATAGT
Source organism: Streptococcus sp. 596553 (assembly GCF_900411395.1). Taxonomy (GTDB): domain Bacteria; phylum Bacillota; class Bacilli; order Lactobacillales; family Streptococcaceae; genus Streptococcus; species Streptococcus mitis_BA. The sequence goes on from NZ_OXCQ01000001.1 coordinate 536,038, forward strand.
GCTTTTCCGTCCGCTCAATCAAGTCATCTCTGGTCAAGCCCAAAGAGCCTACCTGACTAGGATGGAGAGGGCAAGCATACATGCCCAAGGGGTAAATATCCGCATAGCCATCATCAAAACTCATGAGATGCTGGTAGGAGGAACTAGCAACCAAGTCCAGAATCAAGCTATTGTCAAAACTAGCATAAAAGATAGTGTCATAGTCTCCCGCCAGTTCCTGACAAATCTGAGTCAAGTCCTCTACGTTCTGAGGATAGTAAACATGGTCAAAATCCTTAGCATAATGCTCCTGACGGGCATTTTTGACAGAACTGACATAAAGACTGACAAAGTCCTGATCAGGATAAAATCCCTTGATATGATGGGCAATTTTAGCCTGTAAGGGCGTTGTAGCAATGATGAGGTGTTTCATCTCTTTGATTCTCCTAGGTGGTGATGTTGTAGCAAGGTCTCAACGACTTCAAAATCCAAGGCATCGTCGATATCATAAGAATAGAGTTTAGGCATTTCATAGGCTACTGTCTTATCTGTGTAAAAGGTCTCATCTCGTAGGTAACGATCCTTGCGAGAAATCCAGATACTACCGTTGGGATAGTAATAGACAGGCTCTTTCTGCCGAGCATAGTGCTTGGACACCTGAGGCGGACGGATAAAAGGTGACTCCTCTAACTGCAAGAAAAGACTACGACTCTTGTCCGCCTTAACACAGGAAATCAAATGGTCGGCGCCAGACTGACAGTAGAGGTGATAGGACTCGACGAGGTGCTCCACCTCTCTCAAGGGTGAGGTCACCTGTAGATTCACAAAGATCTGCTCTTCCTCAAAGGGCTGTAAAAAGTCTCGCAAGCTTTCTAAGCTAGAGGTTGTTGACAAGGCCAATTCTTTTGGTCTGTGGACACAACGAATCTCTGGATAGGCTTGACGACAAAGTTCCAGATAGGCTAGTGAGTCTGAAGAAACCCAGATATCACTAAATAGCTTGGAGGCTAGAGCGACTTCTATGGTGTAGAAAACCAAAGGTTTTCCTACAAGTGGTTTGATATTTTTATCCACTAAGCCGCGTGAACCCGAACGGATCAAAATGACGGCTATGGGTTTAGATTGTGCTTTCATATAGTCTTCCTAGAATTGAGATAAACAGGGCAGATAGGGTAGTGATGATGCTATTTAACCAAGGATTGGGGTTGGCAAATAAACCACTGTAATAATAGAGAAACAAGGCTCCTAAACTAAAGAACAGATAGATTTTGGCTAGTTGTAAACTCGGTCTTTTGAGGAGTAAAACCAAGAGATACAAACCACCTATCACGCCTAGTGTCAGCCCCATAAAGCCGTTAATCCATTCGTAGATGGAGTAGATTTCTGCATTCATGAGTAAGAGGCAGAGGAACCAAGACAAACCTGCTAAGGCAAAGGATAGGATACTTGGCGACCAGCGAATCTTTGACCAAGCAAAATCCAACTTCAAGCAGGTCACAATTGCATTCATACTGGATGAAACTGTGGATTGGCCTGCTGTCAAGAGAGCTAGCATGATGAAACTGCCAAACCAAGGTGATAGACATTCCTGAACATAGGCAATGAGAACAGGATTGGGCGATGTGGTGGCAAAATTTTCCTGACGAATCAAGCGACCAATCAGATACAGTAAACTGGCAATCCCAAAGGACAAGAGTCCCTGTAGCCATAAGATTTTTCCAATCTTTTGGCGCCCCATTTTGCTATTAAAACGTTGGACAATATCCTGTGAGGAAACGTAGGAAAACAAGCTACTAAAACCTGCTCCTACAACTAAGATCAAGACCGTCTTCCCATCCAGCGTCTCTGCAAAGTGAAATATCTGTTGACTGCTATTCATGACTAAACCAGATTGGGCAATTCTTGGTAGAAAGAGAGCTAATATAGCCAGCAGGACCAAGCCCTGAAAGAAGTCCGTCCACAGCACAACCAAGAGACCACCCCTTGCCAGATAATAGACCGTCAAAAGAAGGAGTAGACCTGACAAGACCAGCTGATTGAGAGGGATAAAGGGCGCTAAGGCCTGAGACAACAAGTAGGTCACCACTGCTATTCGCCCCAACTGATAGAGGATGAAGAGTCCTGAAGCCAGTGAACGAATGCTAGGAGATTGAAACTTGTCCTCTAAAAGATGATAAGCTGTCTCGTAGTTTCCCTTTTGATAGAGGGGCAGAAAATAGCGATGAGCTAGTGGAATGGCTAGAAAAATCCCGCACTGGGCAAACCAGAGATAGGATCTACCTGTATAGGCATTCCCCACCAGAGTCAGAAAGGAAATGGGGCTGAGCAAGGTGGCAAAGACTGAGAAGCCCAAAACTGTCACTGGAACAGCTTTCTTAACCTGATAATAGTCCCCCTCACTCCCTTTTTGCCGATAGGCAATCCAGGAAATCAAGCAGAAATAGAGCAATAGGATAGCTAGAATTCCCAACATCCTAGAAATTCCTATCTAGTAATTTTCGGTATATTTGAGCTACTGTCTCTAGTGAATAGTGAGATGCTAGGGCGATATTTTCTGCATTTGATTTACAAAAATCCACTTGTTCCATTTCTTCTATCTTTTCTATTAACTCTTCCTTTGTTCTAAATAAGGTGATTGCACTGGATTGTTCTGCATAGAAACGATGAGCAATGTCCACATCTGATAACAAAGCTAGCAAGCCATGACTCAAAGCTTCTACACAGGCATTTGCAAACAATTCAGTGTAACTGGCTGATAGATAGCATTGATGTAGATTATAAGGAACATTATCTACCACTCCTCTTAGATGAATTGTGGGAGGGATATCATACTGATTACGAAGTTCTTGTATTCTTGTTTCCGATCCACCATAAAATGTAATCTCAACATTTGAACCCTTTTTATACAACTCAATAAATGCTTCAATAACTAGTCCAACATTTTTTATTTCCCCCATATGCCCCACCAAGCAATAGTCTCGTATTGGGCCTATATGTCTTAATTCTCCTAACTTTTCTGAAAACATAGGAGCTAAGAATGTGGAATGATAGCCCTTTGTTTGTAATGATTCTGTTAATTTCTCACTAGCCACAAGATACTTATTTTTTTTCCTTAAATTAGCATGTGACATATTCATTAAAACATTTGAATGAATCACTTCATAGTAATTCTTACCCGTGTTTTCCATATATCTCCATAGACTAGGCTTTGGTATACTTTGTTGATCGCGAATAATTAAGTCTGTATCCTGAGCTATATCAACCAAAAATTTGACAAGTAAATCTTCTTCAGAGTAAATAACTCCATCTTTTCTAAAAATATATTCAGGATAAAATAAAGAAACAGGAGAAGGTTCTTTGAATGGATTGATAAAACGCCCTTCAAGTGCTAGATTTCCATCTTTATGAAACCAGCGTAATTCTTTTGCCTTAAAATCTTCAAAAAGGAAAGGGCCACTTGTATAATAGTAACGACCCGAGCCATCTCCTAACGTAAGAGAAGAGACAAAACCATCTGCAGTGAGTTCAACCGTATCACTATCTGATAAATTGAGAGTTTCAGGCTTAACCGATAAGGAATCATGTCCTATATCAGAAAAACTATGAGGAACACAGATTAGTTCTTTTTCTAAAAATCCTAGCTTTTTTAAAACCACCTTCCAGTCAGGTCTAACTTGTGGGTTTGTCAGAATATGGAGATAATCTACTCCCAGATATCTTGCGATACGCGCTCGATAAAACTGGGTACTTTCAAAACCATATCGCTGTATTTTTGTAAAAGAATGCAGTGTAATAATTCTTGACATATTTCCCTCTCTTATTTTCAGTATAAAAATTGAAAAATCTCCTCTCACAAAAAGGAGAAAAGATTTTCCATCTCATATCGTGGAAGCTAGAATGACACTAAAATAGTTTTTATCAATCAATAATTCAAAAGCACCTCTGAAAACGACCTGTTCATCAAAATACATAGCCGGAAAAGATTGGTAAATCAATGTTTTCAATTTTAACATTGCGTTTTTTGAAGTGCTCAGAATCATCAATTTTAATTTAATAATTAAGACATTTGATTGAAGTCACTATTTAGTTATTATAAGTTCAGCTAATAACTAATCAAAAGATTGAGTTATTCTGATTCTTCTTTTTTCTTAAATAACCCTAATGCCAATACTGTTACCATAGCTAGTAATCCCATAGTTGATACGTTCGTATTTTTTTCTGTACCAGTATTCGGTAGTTTTTCTTCTGATTTCTTTGATTCCGGCTGGATACTATTTGATTTTTCTGGCTTAGGTTCCGGCTTAGGCTCTGGTTTAGGCTCTGACTTAGGCTCTGGTACGGCGTTTTCCAGAATGTATACATAAGTTACTTCAAGAGTTTGCCCTGCAACAACCTTGCCTGTTTCATTTCCTCTAGTACTTTGAGGAACCAGTTTATAAACTTTACCTTCTGCTGTAGTAATACTTGTTGGTTTATGATCTTGTGTATCGTAGTCTGAACCGGCTTTGGCATTATCAGTATCCGTAACTGTTTGAGTTACTGGTTGTTGATTTTCATTGGTTCCTTGGAGTGGATTGCCTTCTGTATCAACGTAATGAACTATTACTGATCCAGCTTTTTCATAAACATAAGTGACTTCTGTAGTTCCTTCTACAACAGGTCCTTCTTCTGGTTTAGAGCCGTCTTTTAGGGCTTTATCAGTTAGATAGTAAGTGATACCATCTTTTACGATAGTCGCTTTCTTATGTTCTGACGTGTTGTAGTTTGTATTAAGAGAAGCGTTTGTTTCATCATTTTCATCATCCGCAATAGGATTGCCTTCTGTATCTTGGAATTTAACGATGACATTTCCTTTAGCTTCTTGATATACATAAGTTACTTCAAGAGTTTGCCCTGCGACAACCTTGCCTGTTTCATTTCCTCTAGTACTTTGAGGAACCAGTTTATAAACTTTACCTTCTGCTGTAGTAATACTTGTTGGTTTATGATCTTGTGTATCATAGTCTGAACCTGCTTTGGCACTATCAGTATCCGTAACCGTTTGAGTCACTGGTTGTTGATTTTCATTGGTTCCTTGGAGTGGATTGCCTTCTGTATCAACGTAATGAACAAGAACTGATCCAGCTTTTTCGTAAACGTAAGTTACTTCTGTTGTACCTTCAACAACATCTCCAGTTTCTTTAGAACCGTCTTTAAGTGCTTTAGCTGTTAGGTAGTATTTAACACCATCTTTAGTGATTTCGGCTTTTTTGTGGTCAGTTGTATCGTATTTAACGTTTAGAGAAGCATCTGTTTCGTCTTTTTCGTTTTCAGCGATTACGTTACCTTCAGTATCTTCATACTTAACAACAACATTACCTTTAACTTCTTTATAAACGTATGTTACTTCTACAGTATCTCCGGCTACTACTTTACCAGTTTCATTTCCGATTGTAGAATCAGGCACTAGTTCGTATACTTTTCCTTCTGCAGTTTTAATACGGTCTGGTTTCATTCCGTTATCTGCAGTGTTATAGTCAGTTCCTGGTCTGCCATCTGTTGTATCATTATTAGTTTCAGGGACATTATTTCCTTCTGGATCTGTTCCTGATATTGGATTACCTTCTTGATCTGTATAATGAACTATTACTGATCCAGCTTTTTCGTAAACGTAAGTTACTGTAGTTGTTCCTTCTACTACGTCTCCAGTAGCTGGTTTAGAACCGTCTTTCAATTCTTTAGCTGTTAGGTAATATTTAACACCATCTTTAGTGATTTCATCTTTTTTGTGGTCAGCTGTATCGTATTTAACGTTTAGAGAAGCATCTGTTTCATCTTGTTCGTCAGCAGCGATTACATTACCCTCAGTATCTTCATACTTAACAACTACATTCCCTTTAGCTTCTTGATATACATAAGTTACTTCAAGAGTTTGCCCTGCAACAACCTTGCCTGTTTCATTTCCTGTCGTACGTTGAGGAACCAGTTTATAAACTTTACCATCTGCTGTAGTAATGCTTGCTGGTTTATGATCTTGTGTATCATAGTCTGAACCGGCTTTGGCATTATCAGTATCCGTAACCGTTTGAGTCACTGGTTGTTGATTTTCGTTAGTTCCTTGGAGTGGAGTGCCTTCTGTATCAACGTAGTTAACGATGACTGATCCAGCTTTTTCGTAAACATAAGTGACTTCTGTTGTACCTTCAACAATATCTCCAGTTTCTGGTTTAGAACCGTCTTTAAGACCAGCTTTTGTAATGTAGTAAACAGTTCCGTCTTCTCCAGTGATTTTTTCTGGTTTGTTGTCAGTTGTGTCGTATTTAGCGTTTAGAGAAGCACCTTTAAGATCATCTTTATCAGCCGCGATTGTGTGACCTTCTGTGTCAACATAGTGAACGACTACGTCGCCAGTAACTTCTTTATAAACGTATGTTACTTCTTTCGTTTCTCCAGCTACTACTGTACCTGTTTCTTCACCTTCAGTTGAACCTTCAACCAATTTGTATACTTTCCCTTCTGCAGTTTTAACACGGGTTGGTTTCATTCCGTTATCTGCAGTGTTGTACGGATCTCCTGGTTTACCATTATCAACATCTTTCGTACCTGAAACTACAGTTTTACCAGCTCCATCTTCGTCTACTACTGTACCTGTAAGTGGAGTTCCATCTTCTGTTTTGTAGTTAACGATGACTGAACCTGCTTTTTCATAGACATAAGTGACCTCTGTTGTTCCTTCTACAACAGTTCCTTCTTCTATTGCTGAAGTTGTAGCTACACCATTTACTGTAGTTTTTGTTCCACTCTCTTTTATATAATAAACAGAACCATTTGCTTCTAATCTTTGAGGTTTTTCTGCATCGCTTTCTTTTGTATTGTATTGAACGTTCTCTGCAGTTTTGTTTGTGCTGACAACTACTTCTTGATTATTCGCATCAAGATAGTAAGTTTTTGTTTCAACTTCTACTACAGCATCAACAGTATCATTATATGAAGATTTAAGAGTTGTTCCATCTTCTGTTTGATAATGTACGGTAACCGAGCCTTTCTTTTCAGATCTACTCGTTACTTCAGGACTATAGGTGTAGGTGATAGTAGTATGACCACTACCTAAACGATAAGCACGAAGGGGTGTATAGGCTGTACGATAGTTATACTTCTCAGTAGCAGGGCCATTAACGGTTAGATTGAAGTAGAGTCCATACCCATCTTCTTCGTCACCTCCAGATTCATTACCAACTATGATGTCTTTATCGGGATCAAATATTGTAGCAGTAGCTGGTCTCTTTTCGGAATCCAGGATATCTTCCTTGTCTGAGTCTTCGACTCCAGGTTGACCGAGATATGAAAACGCAAGGTATCTTTTCATATTCCCTTCTGTATTTTGCAAACCTTTTTCTTTGATGTAAGCTAAATACCCTTTTAAAAAAGTTCTAGTTCCTTCATGACTAAGGTCATCGGGATTGTCTTTGTGAGCATTGATTGCCTCATAAAATTCATGAAGAGTAGATATATTATTTGCTGTAGGAAAATTCACGACATAGGTAAAACCCAGTTTGTTACGTTCACCTGTTACAAAGGTATTTTTTTCTAATACGAAAACATAATCACCTTCCTTGACACCACCATCTGTAGCGATATTCGTAGAAGTATAATCTTTTGCTGTGGCTTCTCCCGCCTTGAATGTATCTTCTAGCCATTTATCAGATGTAGTGGCTGGTGTATCGGCTAATACATATTTACCGTAAGTCCCCTTGCCAGTTTCTTCGACAATCCAGCTACGACCTCCTGGTTTAACTCCACTGTGGTTAATTTTCCCATCATTTTGAACAAGACCTTCAGAAGTTAGTTTTGCAGTCACATTTCCAAGAGTAGAGTCAGAGTATACCCCTCCTCCATCACCTGTAATTTCTACAGCTGGATCCCCGATCTTATGATAGGTAGTATTATTTTTTTCAATAGTATCTTTTCCTGCGGCACCGTGCTCTTTTGCCTTGGTTAAATCAGTATCGGTAATTTCGTTACCTGTTAATGATTTGAAGACTTTTCCATATGGTCCGTATACTTCATAATCTACCGAAATTTGTTTTTCAAAGCCTGCATCTTGATTTTTATCTTCTTCTAAAACAGTCCCATCAGTTGATACATATTTGTAGTCTACCTTACCTATTTTAGTAATGTTATCTGTACCTGTTTCATTCGGTTTTGGATTAGGATCAAAATCTTTTGAAGGATAATCATACTCATAATCAGTATTCTCAAATTTCACATGTGCTGTATCTACTGTGATAGAACCCTTACTATTTGATATAGTAGTAGTTCCATCTCCGTTATCGATAATAGCAGCTTCTACAGACTGAGTGTTGACAGATAAAGCGATAGCAGCACCCATAATGAGTCCGAGAGTACCTATTTTTACTGAGTCTGAACGACCATTTTTTAATTTACGAATGGAAAAAATTTCCTTTTTATTTGACAAAATATCAAGCCTCCATATATATATATATATATATATATCAACCTAGTAACTTATTGAGAAAGAAATCTAAATTGTTGATTTTAGTATATCATTTTGTTCATAATTAGACAACTTTGACGTACAAAATATTTTATCTCTTCTGTATATTACTTCCACTAACTTCTAATATCAGAAAGAGGATTGTTAAATCATTTATCGCATTGTTAAGAATTTAGAAAATCTGTGCATTATAAAAAAATAAAACACATCATATCAAGGTTTTTACTAGACATGATATGATGTGTTTTATGATTTGTTCTATTTGTACTCAGACTCCTGAGCTATTTACATCCACCCTGAGGGAATCGAACCCCCATCTCAAGAACCGGAATCTTACGTGATATCCATTACACTAAGGGTGGAAACTTGTTTTATTATAACAGAAATTTGCTCTAATAACAAGTTTTTTTCTAGACGGATAGCCCGTCTTAGTGGGAAGCATCCCCATTCCAGATGGAGTTTTTCACGATAACATAATCAACGTGTTTAAGGTCAGAAACCTGACGTCCACCTGCATAAGAAATAGCACTTTGAAGGTCTTGTTCCATCTCAGTTAAAGTATCTTGCAGATGACCTTTGGCAGGAAGCAAAATGCGTTTGCCTTCCACATTTTTGTAAGCACCTTTTTGGTATTGAGAAGCTGAACCGTAGTATTCTTTGAACTGTTCACCATCGACTTCAATCGTTTTCCCTGGACTTTCGATGTGTCCTGCAAAGAGGGAACCAATCATAACCATGCTGGCACCGAAACGGATAGACTTGGCAATATCGCCATGAGTACGAATTCCTCCATCTGCAATGATTGGTTTACGTGCAGCCTTGGCACACCAGCGTAGAGCAGCCAACTGCCAACCACCTGTACCAAAACCAGTCTTGACCTTGGTGATACAAACCTTACCAGGACCAATTCCGACCTTAGTCGCATCTGCACCAGCATTTTCCAATTCACGCACAGCTTCTGGTGTTCCCACATTTCCAGCAATGACAAAGGTATCTGGCAATTCTTTCTTGATGTGTTGAATCATAGAAATTACGCTATCCGCATGACCATGGGCAATATCAATCGTGATGTACTCAGGAGCATCAGCCTTGAGCTGGCTAACAAAATCATACTCATAATCCTTAACACCAACAGAGATAGAAGCAATGAGCCCTTGATCGTGCATACGTTTGATAAAAGGAATGCGTCCTGCCTCATCAAAACGGTGCATAATGTAGAAGTAACCACCTTTAGCCAGTTGCTCTGCTACACTTTCATCCAAAATCGTCTGCATATTAGCTGGCACAACAGGTAGTTTAAAGGTGTGATTTCCTAAAGTGACACTTGTATCCGCTTCTGCTCGGCTTTTAATCACACATTTATTTGGAATCAATTGAATATCTTCGTAATCAAAAATTGGAAATTCATTTAACATATCGATGTCTCGTTTCTTTTGTAATGACCTACCTATGCTCTCGCATCACTACGCCTTTTCCGACGTTTCCTTAATTAATTATAAACCAAAGTACAGTTTTTGTCAAATATTTTTATAAATAAAAACATATCGTTCGGGTTTTATTGTGTAAATAACAAAAGAAAGGAGAGATTATTTTCTCCCCACTTCCTACATTCTAATAATACTCACCCTGACGGTAGTCCCATGAGTTAAAGGTGTCTGACAGGTGCATCATAATCTTATCAATGTCAAGCCCTTTGCGGATTACAACTGGAGCTGGTGAAGTTGAACGTGCTCCTCCTTGTTCTGGGATGAGTTTGCCGTCTTTATCGACCATAGACACCATCACACCTTGCTCGTAGCGAGTTTCAATCGTTTTGTCAGGTTGGATGGATGCCACATAGTCGTCTGCTTCGATGACAAGGTCTACAGCTCCTTCGATACGTTCTCCGATACCTTCTACCTTACCACGGTTTCCTTTTCCAGATGGGTTTGCAGATGAGGCGTAGACCATTTTACCTTCTTCCCAAAGTTTGGCAGCCAATTGTTCACCAGCTTTCCCAAATTTGATAACAAAACAGCTCGTTCCACGCACGTCAGTCATCAGTTCTTCACGGCCATCACCGTATGCTTTGAGTTTTTCAAAGGCTTCTGGTTTCCAAGGAAGGATACAACCAAGAAGAATATCTTGATCCCAATGTTTTTGGTAGAAGGCTTCAATTTCTGGGTTGAGTTGTGCTAAAGCACGAAGCTCATCCATGCTACCGCAGAGAACAACACCTGGTTTGTTACGGTTACGCTCTTTAGCTGCGAACTTGCGCTCAAGTCCTGCCTTGTCGCTAGTCATAATAATGTAGCCAACTTTTGTAGGACAAACGATACATCCGCCCTCACCTTTTAAAATGTCATAGCCTTCTTGTGAAAGTGTTCCGTTCCATTGAATGTGTTTTGTCATAGTTCTATTTCCTTTTCTATTTTTCTTCTAATCCTGCCAGTAGGCTGGTCGTTGTTTTTCATAAGCAGCAATCAAATCTTCATACTGCAAGGTAATACCGATATCATCCAAACCATTTAAGAGTTTGTGTTTCCACTCACTATCGATTTCAAAAGTGAATTCTCCAATTGGTGAGATGATTTTTTGTTGTTCCAAGTCCACAGTTATCTGGTCAGTCGATTGTAGCTGGGCTAGTTTCTCTCTAACCTCTCTGGGCTGTACAATAGGCAACATGCCATTATTGAGTTCATTATTGTAATGAATATCACCAAAAGATCCTGCAATTACGACCTTGAAACCATAGTCCGCTAGAGCCCAAGCTGCGTGTTCCCTCGAAGACCCTGCCCCAAAGTTATCCCCTGAAATGAGAATACTAGCTTTACGATATTCAGGTCGGTTAAAGACAAAGTCTGGGTCCTCAGTATACTTGTCATCCAAATAACGCCAAGCATACATGAGGTACTTACCAAAGCCTTTTTTATCAATTAACTTGAGAAACTGCTTGGGAAGGATTTGGTCGGTGTCGATGTTATCATTCATGAGAGGAACGGTCGTTCCCGTATAAACTGTAAATTTCTCCATATCCTCTCCTTACTGGGCTTCTGGCATTTTCCGAACATCTACAAAGCGCCCTGCGATAGCTGCTGCAGCTGCCATGGCTGGACTGCAGAGGTGAGTCTTAGCACCAAATCCCTGTCTGTCTTCAAAGTTGCGGTTGCTGGTTGAGGCACAGTGAACGCCATCTGGAACCTTGTCAGGATTCATCCCCAGACACATGGAGCAACCAGGGTCTCTCCACTCAAAGCCAGCATCTAGAAATACCTTGTCCAAGCCCAACTTCTCAGCAGCTCGTTTGACAGGACGAGAACCTGGGACTACGATAGCCGTTAAGTTGGGGGCTATTTTCTTTCCTTTGACAAATCGCGCAGCCAGTTGCAAGTCACTGAGACGAGCATTGGTACAAGAACCGATAAAGATATAGCCTAGTTCAATATCAGCTGGCTTTTGACCAGGCTCCAAGTCCATGTAATTGTAGGCTCGCTCATCATTCATATCCTTAATTTCTGGGAAGCTACTGTCAAAGTCAACACCCATAGCAGGATTGGTGCCCCAAGTCACCATGGGAGCCAATCCTGAGACATCCATCTGGATAACCTTATCATAAATGGCATCCTCATCACTGACAATTGTTTTCCAATCAGCCACAGCCTCTTCAAAGTCCTCTGGAACACACTCACGTCCCTTGAGATAATCATAGGTGGTTTGATCTGGATTCATGATTCCCATCTTGGAGCCAAACTCGATAGACATATTGCAGATGGTCATTCGCTCTTCCATGCTCAGTTCATCAATAGCCTGACCTCGATATTCCACCACGTAGCCAACGCCGCAAGCAACGCCGTACTTGGCAATCAAGGCTAAAATGTAATCCTTGGAATAAACTCCTTTTTGAGGAACTCCAGTAAATTCTACCAGCATTTTCTTGGGTTTGACCTGCCAAAGTGTCTGGGTAGCGAAGACATGCTCAACCTCACTGGTCCCAATTCCAAAAGCGATAGCTCCGAAAGCTCCGTGAGTTGCCGTATGGCTGTCTCCACAGACGATGAATTTTCCTGGTTGGGTTCGTCCTGTTTCTGGACCAACCATGTGAACGATCCCCTGCTTTTCAGAACCGTGGGCCGCATGTTCAATCCCAAACTCCTCAACATTTTCAGCTAGCTTATCAATTTGTGCTTTAGAAATCACATCTCGAATATCGTAGATATTGACCGTCGGGACGTTGTGGTCAAATGTTCCAAATGTCAAGTCTGGTCGTCTCAATCTGCGACCTGCGTCTCGTAATCCTTGAAAAGCCTGAGGACTGGTCACTTCATGAATATAGTGCTGATCCACATACATGAGTTGAGGTTGCCCCTCTTCTCCTGTGATGACATGACGGTCCCATAATTTATCAAAAATCGATTTTCCTGCCATCTATTACCTCCAAATAACATATAAGGCTACTAGTGTGGTCACCATCCCAAGAAACCAAACTGTTTTAAAATACCATTTTCGAGTCTTGTGGTGAAAGATGATTCCTGCTAGCCAGGCACCAAAACCGCCACAAGTAAAGGCTAAAATAAGTAAGATTTTCTCAGGGATGCGCCAAACTCTTCTCCTTGCCTTAGATTTGTCAATACCATAAATCAAGAAAACCATGACATTCCAAATCAAAAGGACTAGAGTAATTTTTTCGTCTAACTTCATAAGCTTGCAATAATAGCTTCCGTCATTTCCTTAGTCGAAGCCTGTCCACCTATATCTCTTGTTAAAACACCAGCCGCCAAACTTGCTTCAACAGCACGCTCAATACGCTCTGCATCCTCATAACGACCAAAACTATCTCTCAACATCATGGCCACTGATAAAATCATGGAGATAGGATTTGCAATGCCTTGACCAGCAATATCAGGAGCTGAACCGTGAATAGGTTCATAGAGACTTGGACCCTTTTCAGAGTGACTGGCTGATGGCATAACCCCAAGTGTGCCAGATAGAACGCTTGATTCATCAGAGAGAATATCTCCAAAAAGATTCTCCGTTACAATAACATCAAACCTAGCAGGATTGGTAATCATAAGCATGGCAGCTGAGTCCACCAGCTGGTGTTCCAAGGTCACATCTTGGAAATCCTGTGCGACCTTCTCAGCTACTCTTCTCCAGAGTTTTGATGTCGCCAAAACATTTTGTTTATCGATGCTGGTAACGGTTTTTCTGCGATTTCTTGCAATTTCAAAGGCTTTGCGAATAATCCGCTCTACTTCTTCATAGCTATAGTCGTTGATATCACGCGCTTTGAGCTCTTGAAGAATATGATCTCCAAAGTAAATCCCACCTGTCAACTCCCGCACCACGACAAAGTCTACACCAGCAATTCGTTCTGGTTTGAGAGGTGACAAATGCTTGAGACTGTCAAAGATTTTTACAGGGCGAATATTAGCATAGAGATTGAGTTCCTTACGGAGAGTCAGCAAGCCTTGTTCAGGCCGAACCGCTGCTCCATCATACTGAGGACTACCGATAGCCGCTAGGAGAATGGCATCTGCTTCTCTACTTGCCTTGAGGGTTTCATCAGGTAAGGGATGCCCTGCAGCATCAATACCTGCACCTCCAAAAGGTCGTCTGTCTATTTCATAGACAAAGCCTGTTTTTTTAGCTAGAGCCTCCAGAACCTCTAAACCAGCCTCCATGATTTCTGGGCCAATTCCATCCCCTGCTAGAGCTACTATTTTCTTTGTCATAGTATTCTCCTTTACACACTAGGCATATCGCGATAGGAAACGCTACGTCCCATCTCACCAGCATTCTCTTTTTGAACAAAGGTATTGGCATTGATGTAGGCAATAGCCGAAGCCTTCAACACATCGAAATCAAGACCTGCTGCGTTAAAGATGGTTTCTGTATCTCTGTTTTCAACAGTGACCAAGACCCGAGCTTGAGCATCGATTCCATCCGTCACCGCATCGATAGTGTAGGACACCAAGCGAACGGATTGATTGAAGAATTTGTCAATAGCGTTGAAGATAGCCTCAACAGAACCTTGTCCTGTCGCATTAAATTCGACTTTCTCACCATCCATATTAGCCAGGCTAACAAGCGCTTCAATGTCATTATCTGCATGGGTTTGCAGTTGTAAATCATCAAAATGGAAGCCTTCTGGGTTTTCAATCATAGTTCCAGCGACCAGCGCTCGAATATCTGCATCTGTGATTTCTTGCTTCTTGTCTGCCAGTGCCTTGAACTTAGCAAAGAGTGGTTTGATGTCCTCTTCTGTAAAATCTAGGGCCAATTCTCTTAGTTTCTCAATAAAGGCATGGCGACCTGACAATTTTCCAAGCGGAAGACTGTTACTCTTGACACCGACCAATTCAGGAGTGATGATTTCATAAGTGAGAGGATTTTTAAGAACTCCATCTTGGTGAATACCAGATTCATGAGAAAAGGCATTACCACCAACCACAGCCTTGTTTTTAGGAACTGGAATTCCTGAGAAGCGAGAAACCATTTCTGACGTATTGATTGTCTCATTTAGGACAATACTGGTTTCTGCTTGGTAGTAATCTTGGCGAATATTGAGGGCTACTGCAATTTCTTCCAAGGCAGCATTTCCAGCTCTCTCCCCAATACCGTTGATAGTTCCTTCAACACGTCCTGCCCCATTCTTGACGGCAGCAAGGCTATTAGCTACTGCCATTCCGAGGTCATCATGACAGTGTGGTGAATAGATAATCTGACGATCTGTATTGACATTCTCAATCAAGTGTTTGAAGATAGCTCCGTATTCCTCTGGTGTGGTGAATCCTACCGTGTCAGGGATATTGATATAAGTTGCACCTGCATCGACCGCTGTTTGAACAACTTGCAAGAGGAAATCCAACTCTGTTCTGGTCGCATCCTCTGGAGAGAATTCGACCACTTCAAACTTAGAACGGGCATAAGAAACATGCTCCTTAATAGCTTCCAAAATCTCTTCCTTGCTCTTATTGAGCTTATACTTACGATGAATGGGACTGGTAGCGATAAAGACGTGAACCTGTGGATATTTGGCATCCTTGAGGGCTTCGTAACAAGCATCAATATCAGACTTGACCGAACGTGCCAAACCAGTCACCGCCGTTTTCTTCAAGACCTTAGCAATCTCCTGCACTGCCGTAAATGAGTCTGGACTCGCCGCCGGAAAACCAGCTTCGATGGCTGAAATACCCCATTTCTCCAGTTGCCTTGCAATGGCAATTTTTTCCTTGATTGAAAAGTTAACACCGGGTGTCTGCTCTCCATCCCGAAGACTGGTATCTAGAAATTCAACTGTTCGCATAAGATTTCCCCTTTTCCAAATGTGATTTTAAAAAAACATCTCGCTCAGAAACCCAAGCGAGATGTTGATTCACTCCCGCTTGGTAAGCCAAACAGGACTAATGCTTTTTGCACTAGCCCGAGTACCTCAACAACAAAGCAAATTGATTAAACTTAGCTGTTTTCATGTTTGACTTTCTCCTTCGTTTGATATCTTGTTTAGTATTTTAGCACAGGCAAAAGCACTTGTCAAGAAAAAATCAAATATTTTCTGAAAATTTCTTCAGTATAGAATATTTAGCTAATTGAAAGTTATTGAAAATCCTTGAAATATTTCATTTTTTAGAAGTTAAATTCCAACTTTTTTCTATCAATTCTAGTACTTCTTTATCTGATAAAGTATCATCAAGCGCCACACTAATCCAGTAGCGTTTGTTCATATGAAAGGCTGGATAAATGCCCTTTTGTGAAAGCAAGTCTGCTACTTGGTCGTGTTTGAGGTTGACTGCTTCCACCTGTCCTTCTCTGCCCTTTTCCAGCTTATCCCAAGAGATTTTCATCAAGACAGCATACCACTTTTGATTACCTTCATGTCTTAAGACTGCCGTATCAGGTGATTTTTCCCACAGATATTCCAACTGGTTTCCATACTGTTCCTGAACTTGAGTCAGGATTCGCTTAGTCTGAGGACAGATAAAATCTTGCACCTCAAAACAAGCCTTCCGAATCTGGTAGAGAATCTCCAGACAAGCCTCACGGACACTTGCAACAAAACTTCCTGTCATACTTTCCATATGAACTTGAGGATAGAGGTCGCCCGTTTCCTGGTCAAAGACTTGAAAACTCACATTATCAGCAGTGATGGATACAATCATGACAAAGTCACCCTGCAAAATCTGGCAACTATAGGTCCAGACTCCACTATTTTCTACAAAACCAAAAGCTTTAGCCTTTTCGTGATTAAACTGATAGGATTTAAAAATTTCAAACATAAGTGAAAACTGCTACCCTAAGCAGCAGTCCCTTTCTATTTTTTAAAAGACAACCTTAGTACCATGTAGTTGTGTCACACCTAGCTGGTCGATAAAGGTTTGACGGTTGTCAAGGTCAATCCCCCCACCTGGTAGAATTTCAATCTTACCTTTAGCATGTTCCAAAATTCTGTGATAGTGAGGAAAACGTTTGTCTAGTGAATCGCCAGACACACCAGCGCGAGTTAGGATACGAGTGACACCGGCTTGGCTGAGCCAGTCAATAGCTTCTAACTGGTCTTCTTCGCTCAATTCATCAAAGGCCATATGAAAGACAATTTCCATTCCTTTTGACGCAGCTATCAACTTCTCCAGATTAGGTTTATCCAACTTTTTGTCAGCAGTTAAAGCTCCAAATACAACTCCTTGACTTCCAGCCTGAGCAGTCAAGCGAATGTCTTCTAGCATAATAGCAATTTCCATATCATTATAGACAAAGTCGCCACCACGTGGGCGAATCATGGTCATGATGGTCGTATCATAGTTAGCTGCCAGTTCAACTGCTGCCTTAGTTACTCCATAGCTTGGTGTTGTCCCACCAACTGCTAGATTATCACAGAGTTCGATTCGACGAGCTCCAGCCTCCATAGCTTTTTCAAGCAAGGTCACATTTTCAGCACAAAATTCGTAAACCATTTGATTCTCCTTGAAGATTACTTTAAATTTATTATATCATATTATTGTGAATATGCTTTCAATTTTATCAAGGGAAATAGTTACAAATTTTACTTATTCTTTGTCTGGAATAACCTTAAAGAGATAATAGGTGATAAAGATGGTCAAAGCACCCAGACTGATTTTGACTGGTAAGAGAGGGGCAAAATAAATGGAAATTCCCATCAAGATGTAGATGGATACGATGATTTTTTTCTTACGTTCACGCGCAATTGACTTGGTTTCCCGAAAATCAGCTACATATGTTTGATAGAGCTTGGTATGATAAAGCCAGTCTTCGAAACGTTTGGAACTTCTGGAGAAACAAGCAATAGACAACAAAAGGAAAGGCGTTGTCGGCAACAAGGGCAAGACAACCCCAATAATAGCCAAAGCCAGTGATAAAAAACCAATTATCAGATAGATAAGACGCATAACTACTCCTAATTAATACTCTTCGAAAATCTCTTCGAAAAACGTCAACGTCGCCTTACCGTAGGTATGGTTCCTGACTTCGTCAGTCTTATCTGCAACCTCAAAGCAGTACTTTGAGCAACCTGCGGCTAGTTTCCTAGTTTGCTCTTTGATTTTCATTGAGTATAAAATAATCTTCTTCTAGTTTCGCATAAAATGATGAATTTTGTCAAGTTCCAACCAAAAGAGCCTGAAATTCACTTTCAGGACTCTCTTCTTATTTAATCTTTTCTTCTTCGTAGTCACCCTTGCTACAAACAATCTGCTTGCCACCACCACGGACTTTTTTCTCCATGAGGAAGTTGCCACATTTTGGACAGTCACGACCAACAGGCTTATCCCAAGAGGTAAATTCACATTCTGGATAGCGATTGCAACCATAGAAGAGACGATTACGTTTGGTTTTACGTTCAATGATTTGTCCCTGATGACAACTTGGACACTCTACGCCGATTTCTTTCACGATTGCTTGGGTATGACGGCAATCTGGGAAATTGCTACAAGCGTAGAACTTACCAAAACGACCAAGTTTAATGACCATTGGACTGCCACACACTTCACAGTCAAATCCAGCTGGTTCATCCTTGATCTGGATTTTTTCCATTTCTTCTTCAGCCTTGGCGACTTCTTTAGAGAATGGTTTGTAAAAGGCGTCTATAACACGTTGCCACTGCTCTTTTCCGACTTCGACATCATCTAGTTTGCCTTCCATTTCAGCTGTGAAGGTTACGTTTACGATATCTGGGAAATATTCAACGATGAGCTTATTAACAATTTCTCCCAACTCTGTTGGTTCAAAACGTTTGGCTACAAGGCGAACATAATAACGTTTCTGAATAGTTTCAATGGTGGGCGCATAGGTGGACGGACGTCCAACCCCATTTTCCTCCAAGGTCTTGATCAGTGTCGCTTCAGAATAACGAGCAGGCGGTTGGGTGAAATGTTGCTCTGGTTTGCTATTGACCTGCTTGACCACATCTCCAACAGCCATGTCCGGTAACATCTTATTCTTATCAGAATCATTATAAATGGCAAGATAACCATCAAACTTAACCTGACTACCATTGGCAGCAAATTGAACCCCATTTTGAGACAATTTAACAGCCATGGTATCAAAGACAGCAGCTGTCATCTGACTGGCTACAAAACGATTCCAAATAAGAGTATAAAGCTTGAGTTGATCCTTATCCAGATACTTAGCAATACTTTCCGGTGTATTAAAGACACTAGACGGGCGAATAGCCTCATGGGCATCCTGAGCACCTGATGCATTTTTGACCTTGCTACCATGCTTAGAATACTTACTACCAAAACGGTCCGTAATGAAACTTGCTGCTTCATTTTGCGCTACAGGACTGATACGAGTCGAATCGGTACGCATATAGGTAATCAAACCTTGAACACCAGAACCGATATTGATCCCTTCATAAAGCTGTTGGGCAACCATCATGGTCTTTCGAGTACGGAAATTGATTTTATTAGCAGCATCCATCTGCATAGATGAAGTGGTATAGGGTAAAGGAGCATTGCGTTTGCGCTCTTTCTTATCCACCTGATCTACTGAAAAGTCTTTACTAGTCAGACGAGACAATACTTCCTTGACCTCATCATTGCTAGTCAGTTTCAGCTTTTTACCATCCACTCCATAGAAGGAAGCCTGAAATTGCTTGGTTCCCTTTTTAAAGACAGCATCAATTGTCCAATATTCTTCTGGTTGGAAGGCATTGATCTCATTCTCACGGTCAATGATTAACTTAAGCGCAATGGACTGTACGCGCCCTGCTGACAAGCCCTTCTTAACCTTCTTCCACAAAATAGGCGAAATCGAATATCCTACCAAGCGATCCAGGACACGACGAGCCTGTTGGGCATCGACCAAGTCCATATCAATCTTACGAGGTTCTTTAAAAGCATTTTTGACCGCATCCTTGGTGATTTCATTGAAGACCACACGGTTGGCATCATTTTCATCTAAGTTGAGAATGTGGGCCAAATGCCAAGAAATCGCTTCTCCTTCACGGTCCGGGTCACTCGCCAGAAAGACTTTATTAGCTTTTTTGGCTTCTTTTTTCAAGTCATTGATGAGAGGACCTTTTCCTCGGATATTGATATATTGCGGTTCATAATTATTTTCAATATCAACGGACATACTGGATTTCTTCAAATCACGGATATGCCCGACACTGGCTAGAACCTTGTAGTTTCTGCCTAGATATTTTTCAATCGTCTTGGCCTTAGCAGGCGACTCCACGATGACTAGATTTTTTTTAACTGTTGATTTTTTCTTTTTTGTTGCCGTAGCCACAGTATCACACCTTTTCAAAGTAATAAACTTTATAAAGTGTAAACCATTTTTTGAACCCTGTCAAGACTTAGCTACTATAATAGAAGAAAAGTTTATACTTAAGACCACAATCTTCCTTTGAGATACATAGAAGACTCACGAAAAAAACCAGCTATTCTCAAGAAATTATTGTTCCTCAGACTCTGTATCAAATTTATTAGCCTTTTCCTTTTCTTTTGCTTCCTTATCCTTGATATACTGGAAGAAATACTCTACCAGTTCTTCCTTGCTAAGTTGTTCTGAATCAGACAATTGTGAAACTTGAACAGAAACATCACTTAAACCATAGTCCCCCCTCTTACTGGAAATCATATCAAGCTCCTCTTCTGTTAAATAATTTCCTGAAATGGTTAGCTTTAGGGTATGAGTCTTTTTAGAATAGGTTTTTTTCAAAATATTATGCCCCTGAAACTGCTCTGATATAAATTTATTAAGGGACTCTTTTTTCAACGTTTCTCTGACTAAAGTCGTTGCAGAGATGAAACTCGGAATCATCAGCAAAACAGCAACTAGAAGCAAAATCTTGCGCATTTTAGAGTCTTCTTCATTATCTCTAAAATAGTGCTTCTTAACCATCATCAACCTAACACCTATATAAGTCGCAATGACAATAAAGCTACAATTGATGAGGAATAGGTAAGAGGAGCCTATGATAAATTTTAGATTAGCAGAAGCAATAGCGTAACCTACCGTACAAAGAGGAGGCATCAAGGCAGTTGCAATCGCGACACCAGGGACAATATTATTGGTCTCTTTTTTCCTAGCACCAATAATACCAGCTATCCCTCCTACAAAAGCAATGAGAACATCCCAAATAGTCGGAGAGGTTCTAGCAACAATCTCCGAACTAGCATACGAAATGGGAGAAAGATAAAAATAAAGTGTTGAAGCTATTAAACTGGCAAGAATTTGAATAGCTAATATTTTAAAAGATTTTCTTAACAATTTAAAATCAAATATAGCTAGAGAGAGTCCCACCCCCAGAATAGGTGTCATCAAAGGAGAAATTAACATGGCTCCAATAATCACGGGAGTCGAATCCATATTTAATCCGATAGAGGCGATAAGCATGGCACATAGCAAAATCGCTAAATCACTTCTGGAGAGTTCTAATTCTTCATATATTTTATTTCTAAATTCTACCAACGAATACAGTTTATTATTTGTCACAAATATCTTCCTTTCCTAGCTGACTAGTCACTAATACTCTTCGAAAATCTCTTCAAACCACGTCAGCTTTATCTGCAACCTCAAAGCGGTGCTTTGAGCAACCTGCGGCTAGCTTCCTAGTTTGCTCTTTGATTTTCATTGAGTATAAAATTCTAACAAACTCAATACTTTAGTAGCCTAATATGCCAATCTAACGAGATCTTTTTATCATTTTCCATCACATCCTGATGCAACTATCTATTGCTATCTCTCATCAGTTTCATTTCTAGTAAATGAAAATCAAGCTCGGAAGCTCACCGTAACTTACTCAAAACACAGCAAGGCAAAGCTGAGCTAATTTAAAAAGATTTTCGAAGAGTGTCATCATAAATTTCAGACCATTTTTTATAATAACCATTTTATTTTTATCTGTCAAGGTCTTTGAATTCTTTCTTAAACAAGCCTTGTAATCTCTACTTTTGAAGGCTTTATTTTTCCTTACTGGCAATACTTGAGACGATACAGCTCCCTGATAATAAGTTGACCAAGATTAGTCACAAGCAACTCTCCTTTCTCAATTACACTAAATTACTTTCCTTCCTATGGGAAAAGTCCTCCACTCTACTTATTCACTTAGAAAAACGCATAATATCAAGTGATGAAAAAACCTGATACTATGCGCTTTATTGTGGGGATATTTACTTCATTTTATCTTGAAATTGATTTTTTCTCAGAATTCTAGCATAGGTCATTTTTAAAATTCAAATTCCGCAAGCACATCTTGCCCACTGGTGACCAATTTTGCTCCTTCCTGAATCAAATGATGGCAACCGTCTGATAGTCCATCTAAAATGCTACCAGGAATAGCAAATACATCGCGCCCTTCTTCCATTGCCCTCTCACAGGTAATGAGACTACCTGAGCGCATCTTGGCCTCTGCTACAATCACGCCACGACAAAGTCCAGCGATGATGCGATTACGGGCAGGAAAATGAAATTTCAGAGGTTGTTCGCCAGGTCCATATTCACTGAGAACCAGATGGTCATTACCAATATAGTCTTGCAAACGTTTATTGGTTTTAGGATAAAACACATCCAGTCCTGTTCCAATCACTGCAATGGTTTTTCCGCCATTCTGAAGAACTGCCATATGAGCTGCTGTGTCAATGCCCTTGGCTAAGCCACTGACGATAACCAGTTCATTTTCCAATCCCTGAATGACTTTTTCAACTGACTTAGCTCCCTGTTTGCTACAAGCACGACTACCCACGACTGCTACCTTTGGAAATTTCAAGAGGTCCAGATTTCCCTTGTAAAATAAAAGCACAGGTGCATCGTATATTTCACTCAAATCCCAAGGATAACAGTCGTCTAAAATAGAGAAAGATGGAAACTTTTGAAACTCTTTCTCCAAATGCGCATCGTCTATCTGAAAATAACGTTCCATAAAAACAGCTGGATTTCGGCAACCTGATATATCTGCAATATCACCTAACAACAGTTCTTGATCAACATTTTCACCATATTCTAGGACATTCAAAATCTGTTGATTGGTCAAACCTGATTTTTTTAACTTATAGATTTCATAGTTTGTGATTTTCATAAATAACTCCATTTCTTTATCTACTCATCTATTTATTCGTAAAAAAATCAAAAAACATCCGACTATTTGTAATCCCCCAATAATGAAGTATATTGAAAAATCTCCAGACTAGAGAACTCACTGATGGTTCCTAATCTGGAGATTTTATTATTTCCTCATCATAGCTACAAACCTACTCACTCAGTTCCTGAACGTAAGGGTTTTCTTCAAGACTAGATTTCTTCTTTGAGTTGACTGAGAACAGTCTTGATTTCAGAAATTAGTTCTGCTTCTTTTTGAGAATCTTTTTGATGGCTATCTACAAAGAGTCGTGCTTCATCAGCTAATTTCTTAGCCTTGTTTAGAACTTTTTTATCCTTGTCGCTAGCCTCTAGCTCCACTACAAGCTGGTGCAATTCTCTTGAAAGCTTATCTAGTTGAGAGGATTTTTTACGAGCTACTGCAAAGAGGAGAGCTCCTAGAAGAGAAAGAACTGCAGCTCCTAAGACACCATATAGAGGAACTTCTGTCTCATTTTTAGCTCCCTTGGCACTTTCTGCTTCTTTATTTGAGTTTGACGCAGACGGACTCTTATCAGCTGATGTGCCAGCTTGTAGAGAATTGAGAACCTGTCTAACTTTAGCAAGGACGTCTGCCAATTCTTGAGCTGTTAAGTTTTCATTAGCAAGAGCTGCTTGCGCCTCTCTCAAGATACGCTGTGCTTCTTCAAGTACTTCAGGAGATAGACCTGCTAAGTCTTGCAAGCGACGTTCCAGATCCTCTACTAGAGTACGAAGTTCTGACTTGTCCACAGCCGATGGACTTGTACCTGTTTGGGAATTCCCTACAAATCCAACGCTTCTACGAGCGCGACGTGGAGGAGTTCTTCGAGTTCTTGTAGCAGATGGTGAAGCAACAGAATTTATTCCAGACTGAGCTGAATCCGAAGGAGAATCTGGTGTTTGACCACCATCCTTATCCTGACTAGACAGTCTTCGAACGTTAGCTTTAGCAATAGCCTCGGCTAGAATATGATCCATGCTAGATAAAGCTTCTTGCTTCGCTCGATCGATTTCATCTTGTGTTTTGGCTTGGTCAATTTTCTTAAGCGCATCTTGAAGAGCCTGCCTTACCTGATTTTTAGCAACATCTTTTTCAAATAGAGAAAGGTTAGCATTGTCGTCGATAAGAGATAGGCTGAGATTAGCTTTTTGCTCTACTTCTGATTTAGCTGACTTATTCGCCTCTGCGGTTGGATTGATGTTGTTGATGGCATCAAGTCCAGCCTGCTTAGCTTTCTCAACTCCTGCTTGGTCAGTCGCTTCATTGACCTTGCGTTTCGCTTCTGCCAAGGCGTCTTCAACCTTCTTAATCGCCGCTTTCTTCTCTTCTGTTGTTAAGTGCTGA
>NZ_OXCQ01000010.1 GCF_900411395.1 Streptococcus sp. 596553
TCTTCAATACAAAATGCTTGTCGCCAATTACCTTGACACTATAATCCTTCTCCAAAGCTGACTGGTAAATCCACATCAGATATTGTCTGTCCTGAGAACTCAAGAGAGAAGGATGTTCAAGTCTCCCTACAGCCTGATAAAAATCAAAAACAGGAGCTAACTCTTGCCAATCTGACTGGCTAGTTGTCAAGGCTAGAAAAAGGGCTTTACGAGCTGATACTTCTTGATTAGCCTTGAGAGTCCCTTTTCCCTCCAAGTTTTTTAGAAAGTGGGAAACTCCAGAAAGCAAATCTTTCTCTAACTGCGAGAAATAAAAACCTTGCCTTCCCAGACATAAGTCTCTCAAGTCGCTTTCTCTAGCAAATAAGAGTTCAAACATTTGATAGTAAAAGAAAAATATCTGGCACTGAGTCGCGCTCATCTTTTCCTTATCGGCTTCTTTTTTTAACCAGAGCAAGGGCAATAGGTAGCTGGATTGGTACATTTCCTCCACCTCCTACTCTTTTTTCTCTGGAGCATCTGCACTAGCTGCCACTTCTTTTGACTGGATACTTTCCCACTGGTTGATTTCCTCTGAGATAAGACCTTCGCATGTCTTGACAAATAGGGCAAAAGCCTTGGTTTTTCCTGCATATTTCTCCGTTTGGCATTGATAGAGAAATTTTTCCCTTTCCAGGAGTTGCGCAGTTTTTTGGTAAGAAATCCAGTGTTCCTTGGCATTATACAAATTGAGAATCCCCTCACACAGCAAGCCTAGACTGGACAAGGCAACCGAAATCAAACGGTAGCGATCACCTGGCATAGGAATAGCACAAAAAACAGCTATGAGAAAACCTGCCACGATTTCTGTTATTTTTAATACCTTATAGCGTCTACGATGTTGAACGCTTTTCTTTAAAAAATGAGCTATCTGTACATCCAATCGATCTGTCAGGTACATTTCTTCTGGCGTCATGTTCGTAACCCCTTTTATCTATTCATTCTATTCAAAAAACTAGGATAACTGTCTAGTAGGCTTAGCAAATAGCAATAATGTTGTCATGTTATTTTGGAAAGGAAGTCTCATGTTTATATCTAGTGGCAAAATATCGCTTCTCCTACTAGCAAAATTCACCTAGTTTAATCATTATATCATAATCGGGACAAAAAAACTTACTTACTTACTTACTTACTTACTTACTTACTTACTTACTTACTTACTTACTTACTTACTTACTCATGGTAGCTGATTTTATCAATGATGGCAAGCTCTGTATCTTGAAATGTCAGAATTATTAATTTTTTATTACATGCTTATTTTTGCCATCGTGAGAAAGGAGCGTTTGATTTTTTATAGCATAATAAAGTAGTAACTGAATAAATTTAGTTGAGAAATTTAAACTAATTTTTAACAATATTTTAAAAAGCAAGCTGTACTATTCTAGTTTCAATCTGCTATACCGTTTTCATTATAATTCTATCTCTCTTAAATCAAAGTTAAAATCTCCTGTTTAGATAGAATAAGCTATCCTTTATCAGAAAAAATCCATAATCTCCTCCAAGAACTGAAGACCAGCAATGAAAATCCAGAACAGGTTCAAAAACTCAAGGAAGCCTATGACAAACTCAATGAAGCATTGGGGCAATCGTCGGAAAATGGACTTGTCAATCAGGAGGTTTTTAATGCTGCACTTGAGGAGTATAAAAAGACTGCTCACCTAAAGAAAGGCGAGGAGGGAACTGGAAAAACTAGGAATCGTAGAAGTGTTTCCGGGCTTGTTTATGGGTTTGCTACAGGAAGTACCGGGAAGGAAAAAAGATCTAGGGATGATTCAGGAAGAGAAAGAGACACTCGTAATTTATATAACGGTCAAAACTTAAACGAGATACCTTTAAAATATATTGCTACTGTAGAAACTGGAACTATTAGAAATATTTCTTTATCAGGGTTCCCAACGGTGGGTAAGGACGGTAAAACTTGGGCTACAATCAAAACAAGAATTGATAGTAATGGAAAACGAGCTGTTTTAACTATTACCGGTCAGTCTCCTAAAAATCTCTATGGGCTATACAATACAACCTTAACAGTAACTGAAGGAAGCGGTCACGTATCTAGTAAGATTCAAGAGGTTCTGTATCAACTACCAAAACCAGAATTTGATGAATCTCCCCCAAATCCAGGAAAGACCGCTCAACAAGATGTAGAGGGAAAAGCAGGAGAAAAACCTATAGTTAAGGGGAAAATTCCTACTCCACCAAATGGATTCTCTAGTTCTAATATTCCGCAAGGCTCTCAATTGAAAATGTATTTGGTTCAAGGAGGACATAATGAAAATTTTGGTGGAATTGAAACCTCAGCACAAGGTTATGACATCGTTGCGTGGGGGCTAGTAGGAGCAGATGGAACGTCAGTATTATATCCAACTCAGTATAAAAAGCAATCTATAGGTGATAAACCGCTACGTCTTATCGTGGCTTATGTTCAACAAGGAACAGATCGAGTACTAAACAAGGACTTAGTTTCGCCTCTGTCTAGGGATTCCATTACACCGACCTATCCGATTGATAGGGATGGGGCTAAATCAACAAATAAATGAGCTGGAAGCTAGATAACACTCAATTGTAACCGTCCAATAACGAAGTATATTGAAAAATCTCCAAACTAGAGAACTCACTGATGGTTCCTAATCTGGAGATTTCTTATTTGCACTTTTCTTGTATAATAGATTGAAATAGTAGACGAACACACTAATTTGACTTCCCCAATTGATTCGCCTAATTCCTATTTCATTTTGATGTAACTATTTTTATCGAGACTATAACTCACATACAAAATCTTTAATTTTCGTTTTTAAGAATTTCTTCTAATTTATGATAGTCTTGGACACTATCGATCTCATAGATGCTATTGCCTTCTAATTCTTCAACATAGACATCTAGCTCTTTGATATTGTCCTTAACCATATTGTCCCAGTAGAGATCAACAAATTCACCACTTGCATAAGCCTTGTCGATAAAGCTAACAATCTTTTCTGCTGTTGGAGCATCCCAGAAGGATACACCACTAAGGATGCGACCTGCCTTGCTATCAACAATAATGTCTTGAACCTTGTAGTCATCTCCATAGACCAAGAACCATTCGTTGGTACAATCTTCACGATAAACACTAAAATAAGTAGAACGTGTCAGATCATTGCGGAACATATTTTTAAAGAGATAATTATCGGCATCGATAACATAACTGTTAGCTAATTCTTCTTTTACAAGATAGAGAGAGTAAAAGTTATTGTAATCAGCGTATTTATCATTGAAAACGAGGCGAACTCCATATTTCTCTTTTAAATAATCGAATTGTTCTTTAAGGTAACCAACGATGATGATGATGTCATGGATTCCTTTTTCTTTTAGAAACTCAATTTGGTATTCAATCAAAGGTTTTTGATTAACCTGAACCAAGGCTTTAGGGGTATTTTCAGTCATAGGACGCAAGCGAGTTCCCAAGCCCGCTGCTAAGATAATGGCTTTCACACGAATCTCCTTTATTCTTTAATAATAATATAAACTCCAGCAATGACGACAAGTGACGTAATAATTGTCAGCATATCTAGCGGTGCACCCAAGAAAACAACTGCAAACAAGACAGTCCAAACTACATAACTCACGTTCAAGCCTGTAGCCTTGGCTGGTTGCAAGCGATTGATAGCTATATAATAAGCCAAGTAGGAAATCATATCAAAGGCTGCAAAGACAATCATAAGACCTAGCAATTGTCCATTGGCCACTTCTGCAAATGACTGATGAGAGAAGAGCACAATCACAAGATAGGACAAGAATGAAGTTACTTGACGAATTAAGAGAGCTTCGATTTCACTCAATTCACTTTCCATGGCAAAAGAGCTAAGAACACTCTCACTTCCCCATGCAATAGCACAAACTAAAGCACAGAGAATCCCAATGTAGAAGGAATTGACCTGTTCAACCTTATAGGTCTGAGCAATAATCCCTCCAATAATCAAGACAATCCCAAACACAGTATTTTTTGAAATCTTGTGTTTCAAAAAGAAAAAAGCCAATAAAACTGAAATCGCAGGGTAAATAGCCGATACAGATGAAGCCAAGGAACTTCCGATATACTTAACCGCATAAAGATTGGCCTGCATTCCGATAGGGCCTGCTAGCAAGGCTCCGATGATAACACTAACATTGCGAATATTTAAGAAAATTGAGAGACGAACTTTTCCTTCTTTCACCAAGAGAAAAGCTAGTAAGATAAAGATACTCAAGAAATCGTGAGCAGCGGCCACCACAAAGGGCGACAAATCTGTAAAAATCGAAAAGATATAAGCACTAATCGTTAGACCTAGACCCCAGAAAATACCTGAGAGTAGACCAAAAGAAACTCCATTTTTATTTTTCATCTGAACCTCCATAATATGACAAACCTTTAACAGCTCTTTGGTAACGACTCACACCATAGTCACCAAAATCTGCACCTTGCTCTTCTTTGTAGACTGTCCATAGACTCCAAATAGCATCTTGCAAAATTTTATAAATGGCAATCTTTTCACGAGAGACAGGTGTTTGCTCACTCTCATAGTGAGATAAGAAGGCTTCTTCCTCTTGACGAGTGAATTCAGACTCTAAAAAGAGGGCAGCCAAATCCCACATTGGATCATTCATTGATGAATATTCCCAGTCAATCAAATAGAGTCGTCCTTGATGTGATTCGATAAAGTTTTCAGGCACCAAATCGATATGACAAGATTTTCTGTCAACACCTAAGTCAGCCAGTCTTTTCTCTAAGGAGAAGACTTCTTCTCGAACAGCTTCATAGTTGGCATAAGGGATTTTCTCTTCAATCAATGATTCGTATTTTTTGATTTCTTCAAAAGGAACAAATTCTCCTCTTAATTCCTTGCCAGAAGCATGAATAGTTTGTAATATTGGAGCAATTTTATCGAGTTTGGTCTTGATTGTAGTTGAATCAAGCGTAATCGCAGATTCGATATACTCATTTACTTTGATACCAGCTTCAATATCAAAAAGATAATTTTTTACATCTAAGTCTAAATCCTTTAGTAGTTCAAGATTGTACTTTTCATCTTGACGATTGATAAGCTTTTCTGTCCCTTTACCAAAGAATTTAACAATGTATTGCTTATTTGTTGTTTTGACCAAATAGTTTTGATTGGTCATTCCCCCCAGTTGTTCAACACTGAGGACTTCCTCTTCTTGACTAAGTAAGGAAGAAATTTTCTCTTTAATGATTTTCTCCACAATTAACCTCCAGCACTTATACTTCCCACTTAAACACGGTTTTAAAGGCTGTGTTTAAATCGGTCGCAAAGACACGGTGAATATCTTTAATTTCTCTTACAGGTTCTTCTAGATAAAGGATATTTTTAAGACGATTGGCAAATTTCTTGACTTCCATCATTTGGATGGCATTTTCAAAATCAATGCGACCAGAACGAGAGGAACCAACCAAGAGCAAGCCTTTTTCTAAGGCATCGCGTGTATTGAGATTGACTTTATACTCACTAACTCCCATCATGAGAATCGTTCCCTGAGGACGAATATAGCGAATCAAATCATTAATAGCTGGTCCAGTACCATTACCACCACAACACTCAAAAGCATGGTCAAAGGCCAAATCTTCAGGAATATTATCAGTAATATAGCATTCTTTGGCAAATGAGAAAAGTTCCAACTTTTCCCAATGACGACCAATAACCACAATCTCTGCTTCTGGCAAAGTATAGTTGATAATATTGGCAACCACAAAAGCTAAACTTCCATCTCCGATAACGGCGATTCGGTCCCGCTTGCTATGAGCAAGGCTCAATAATCGATTCATGGCATGCATACCGACACTGACAAACTCTGTAATGGCTGCAACCGTGTCTTCGATAGCATCATAAGGCACCACACGGTCTTTAGGGAGAGAAACAAACTCTCTCATAAAGCCATCAAAGCCACTAGACAAGAAATGGGTCCCTGTCATATAGTTCTCATAGAATTCTTCATCACTCTGCATAGGAGGCTGATTGGGAATCATAACAACTTTTTGACCAACCTCGTAGGTTCCTGTTGGATCAGAAATAACGGTTCCACATGATTCGTGAATCATTGCCATTGGAAGCTTTTTATTCAAAATCTTGGGATCACGTTTTCCCTGGTAGTAACGCTGATCCGCATGACAGACAGCCATGTAGTTGGGACGGATAAGGATATGATTTTCTTGGTCAATAGCCTCTTCCTGGTATTTGACATTGATAAACTTGGGCTTAGTTAGTTGATAAATTTGATTAATCATTTTACTAGTCTTTCTCAATCATACTTTTTGCAATCTTCAAATCTGTTACGGTTGTAATCTTCAGATTTGAGTATTCACCTTTGGCCAAGGCTACATCTTTTCCTTTAATGACAAAAATTTTACATGCATCTGTCAAGATTTCCTTCTCTTCAGCAGAGAGAGAACCGTAAAGGTCCATGAAGTCCTTGCAACGGAATGTTTGAGGTGTTTGTCCTTGATAGAGGTGAGCACGATTTGGAATATCTGTAATAAATCGACCGTTAGTGCTTTCAACGATGGTATCAACCGCTTCTACCACTGTGTCCACTGCGTCATGATTTTGGGCAAGTTTGATATTGTCTTGAATCATGCGAAGTGTAATAAATGGACGAACAGAATCGTGGGTAATAACGATATCCTCTGGAGTAAGCGGACGATAAGCATCGATAGCTTCAATGATTTTCTCAATACTCGTATTACGGTCAGCACCACCCTTTGTAATGATGATACGTTCCTTATGAAGAGGAAGATATTTATCTACAAGATCTTCTGCATGAGAAACCCAGTCTCCATGAACCCCAACTACAATTTTTTCAATACTTGGTTCCAAGACAAATTTTTCAATTGTATGAATCAAAATAGGTCGATCACCTAGCTCTAAAAATTGTTTTGGCAAGTTACTGATTCCCATGCGTGTGCCAGTTCCACCAGCAAGAATTCCTGCATAAATCATCTATTTTCTCCTTTGTCTTACTAAAAAAACTTATTCTCTCTATTATACCACAATCTAGCCCTATCATGAAAGAAATACTAGACCTCCCTTTCTAGAATAGGAGGGTTAAGCAGTTCTATTATTCAAAGAAACTAGTCCATTTCTAGTAATAACCAGGAATTCTGTAGTCATTACCAATAAATGGCTGTGAAATTTTAGAGTTCTTCAGAATAATATAGTTTCCTTAAAGAAAACTTAAAATAAAACTTTGAAACTTCAAAGTGATTACTTGACTTATACTCAATGAAAATCAAAAAGCAAACTAGAAGCTAGCCGCAGGTTGCTCAAAGCACTGCTTTGAGGTTGCAGATAGAACTGACGAAGTCAGTAACATATATACGGTAAGGCGACGCTGACGTGGTTTGAAGAGATTTTCGAAGAGTATTACTGCCCTTCATTTCTTATTAGCTGACTTTATGATATAATGAAAAACGAGGTAAATTGAATGAAAAGTATAAAATTAAATGCTCTATCCTACATGGGAATTCGTGTCTTGAATATTATTTTTCCCATCTTAACTGGTACCTACGTCGCGCGTGTCTTGGACCGAACTGACTATGGTTACTTCAACTCAGTCGACACTATTTTGTCATTTTTCTTGCCCTTCGCAACTTATGGAGTCTATAACTACGGTTTACGGGCCATCAGTAATG
Source organism: Streptococcus sp. 596553 (assembly GCF_900411395.1). Classification (GTDB taxonomy): domain Bacteria; phylum Bacillota; class Bacilli; order Lactobacillales; family Streptococcaceae; genus Streptococcus; species Streptococcus mitis_BA. The sequence goes on from NZ_OXCQ01000010.1 coordinate 7,700, forward strand.
TCAAGGATAACAAAAAAGATCTGAATAGAACCTTCTCTAGTCTTTTTTATTTGTGCATAGCTTGTACGATTTTGACCACTGCTGTCTATATCCTAGCTTATCCTCTCTTCTTTACTGATAATCCAATCGTCAAAAAAGTCTACCTTGTTATGGGGATTCAACTCATTGCCCAGATTTTTTCAATCGAGTGGGTCAATGAAGCTCTGGAAAATTACAGTTTTCTCTTTTACAAGACTGCCTTCATCCGTATCCTGATGCTGGTCTCTATTTTCCTGTTTGTCAAAAATGAACACGATATTGTTGTCTATACACTTGTGATGAGTTTATCGACACTAATTAACTATCTGATTAGTTATTTTTGGATTAAAAGAGACATTAAGCTTGTTAAGATTCACCTAAGTGATTTTAAACCGCTCTTTCTCCCTCTGACAGCCATGTTGGTCTTTGCTAATGCCAATATGCTCTTCACATTTTTGGATCGTCTCTTCCTCGTTAAAACAGGGATTGATGTCAACGTTAGTTACTATACCATGGCTCAACGAATTGTGACCGTTATAGCTGGTGTTGTAACAGGAGCTATCGGAGTGAGTGTGCCTCGTCTCAGTTACTATCTAGGAAAAGGCGATAAGGAAGCCTATGTCGCCCTTGTTAACAGAGGCAGTCGAATCTTTAACTTCTTTATCATCCCACTGAGCTTTGGTCTCATGGTTTTAGGACCAAATGCCATCCTACTTTACGGTAGTGAAAAATATATCGGAGGCGGTATCTTAACCTCTCTCTTCGCTTTTCGGACGATTATCCTGGCACTAGATACCATTCTTGGTTCCCAAATTCTCTTTACAAATGGTTATGAAAAACGTATCACAGTTTACACAGTCTTTGCTGGATTACTCAATTTGGGCTTAAATAGTCTCCTCTTTTTCAACCATATCGTGGCTCCTGAATACTATTTACTGACAACTATGCTATCAGAGGCCTCTCTACTTGTTTTCTATATCATTTTCATCCATAGAAAACAACTCATCCACTTAGGACATATCTTTAGCTATACTGTTCGATACTCGCTCTTTTCACTTTCCTTTGTAGCAATTTATTTCCTGATCAATTTCGTGTATCCTGTGGATATGGTCATTAATTTGCCATTTTTGATTAATACTGGTTTGATTGTCTTGATATCAGCTATCTCTTATATTGGTCTACTCGTCTTTACAAAAGATAGCATTTTCTATGAATTTTTAAACCATGTCCTAGCCTTAAAAAGTAAATTCAAAAAATCATAGGAGTTTAAAATGAAACAACTAACCATTGAAGATGCCAAACAAATTGAATTAGAAATTTTGGATTATATTGATACTCTCTGTAAAAAGCACAATATCAACTATATTATTAACTACGGTACTCTGATTGGGGCGGTTCGACATGAGGGCTTTATTCCTTGGGACGACGATATTGATTTGTCCATGCCTCGAGAAGACTACCAACGATTTATAAACATTTTTCAAAAGGAAAAAAGCAAATATAAGCTCCTTTCCTTAGAAACTGATAAGAACTACTTTAACAACTTTATCAAAATAACTGACAGTACGACTAAAATTATTGATACTCGAAATACAAAAACCTATGAGTCTGGTGTTTTTATCGATATTTTCCCTATGGATCGCTTTGATGATCCTAAGGTCATTGATACTTGTTATAAGCTGGAAAGCTTCAAACTGCTGTCTTTCAGTAAACATAAAAATATTGTCTATAAAGATAGCCTTTTAAAAGATTGGATACGAACAGCCTTTTGGTTGCTCCTTCGACCGGTTTCTCCTCGTTATTTCGCACATAAAATCGAGAAAGAAATTCAAAAATATAGTCGTGAAAATGGTCAGTATATGGCTTTTATCCCTTCTAAATTTAAGGAAAAGGAAGTCTTCCCAAGTGGTACCTTCGATAAAATAATTGATTTACCCTTTGAAAATTTAAGCCTTCCAGCACCTGAAAAATATGATACTATTTTGACACAATTTTATGGAGATTATATGACCCTACCACCAGAAGAAAAACGCTTTTACAGTCATGAATTTCACGCTTACAAATTGGAGGATTAGGATGCAGTATTTAGAAAAAGAAGAAATTAAAGAAATTCAACTAGCCCTGCTAGACTATATTGATGAGACTTGTAAGAAACATGATATTCCTTATTTTCTAAGTTATGGAACCATGCTTGGAGCTATCCGCCACAAAGGTATGATCCCATGGGATGATGATATTGATATTTCTCTCTATCGTGAAGATTATGAGCGTTTACTGAAGATTATTGAAGCAGAAAATCACCCTCGCTACAAGGTTCTTTCCTACGATACTTCTTCTTGGTACTTCCATAATTTCGCATCAATTTTGGACACCTCTACTGTTATCGAAGACCATGTTAAGTACAAGCGTCATGACACCAGTCTCTTTATCGATGTCTTCCCAATTGATCGCTTTACAGACTTGAGCATTGTCGACAAGAGTTATAAGTATGTAGCCCTTCGTCAACTAGCCTATATTAAAAAATCACGCGCAGTTCACGGTGATAGTAAATTAAAAGATTTTCTAAGATTATGTAGCTGGTACGCCCTCCGATTTGTCAATCCTCGTTATTTTTACAAGAAAATTGATCATCTAGTCAAAAATGCTGCAACCAACACTCCTCAATATGAAGGAGGAGTTGGGATCGGTAAGGAAGGGATGAAAGAAATCTTCCCAGTTGATACTTTTAAAGAACTGATTTTAACCGAGTTTGAAGGTCGTATGTTGCCTGTGCCAAAAAAATATGACCAATTTTTAACTCAGATGTATGGGGATTATATGACACCACCATCAAAAGAAATGCAAGAGTGGTATAGTCACAGTATTAAAGCTTATCGCAAAAGCTGATTGAGGGCGACCATACAAACTACTAAGATAGAGGTTATTCAAAAACATAATTTTAGTAGAAAATGAAGTAAATATTCCCACAATAAAACGCATAATATCAAGGTTTTTCAACACCTGATATTATGCGTTTTCCTTATCTTCTTAAAGACTTTTTGTCCAACTTATTTTCCTATTTATACTCTTCGAAAATCTCTTCAAACCGTGTCAGCTTAACCTTGCCGTACTCAAGTACAGCCTGCGGCTAGCTTCCTAGTTTGCTCTTTGATTTTCATTGGGTATTAAATAGCTTCTGTAACAAAACTACGGCTTTCCAATACTTTGAGCATGGCGTTAGCTGTATCTAGGGCTGTAAAGAGGGGCACTCCGTGTTCAATGGCTGAACGGCGGATTTGCTCACCATCTTCGTCAGCAGTTCGTTTGGTTCCTACTGTGTTAATGATAGCTTGAATTCTTCCTTTGCGAACAAAGCTTGGGATATCCTTATCGTCATCACCAATCTTTCCAACAGGCTGAGCATGTAATCCATGACTGGCAAAGAAGGCTGCTGTCCCTTCTGTCGCGAGGATTCCATAGCCAATATTTTGGAAACGACGAGCCAAGTCCAAGGCTTCTTCTTTAGCATCATCAGCGATGGTAAAGACAACATTTCCAAAAGTTGGCAAGTGTAAGTAAGAAGCTTCAAAGGCCTTATAGAGAGCTTTTTCCAAAGTAGCATCAGAACCCATAACTTCCCCTGTTGACTTCATTTCAGGACCAAGTAAGCTGTCTACCTTAGCTAGTTTGGTAAAGGAGAAGACAGGTGCCTTGATATGAACGCGGGTGCTTTCAGGGTAAAGTCCCTCTTGGTAACCAAGTTCTTCAAGTTTTTGACCAAGAATAAGCTTGGTTGCTACTTGAGCCATAGGAATATTGGTTACCTTAGAAAGGAATGGAACGGTACGGCTGGCACGTGGATTGACCTCAATAACATAGACTTTTTCATCCTTGATGACAAACTGGATGTTCATCATTCCAAGGCAGTTAAGACCGATTGCTAGGCGTTTAGTATAGTCTGCTATAGTTTCCTGAACCTTTTGCGACAAGGTTTGTGGTGGGTAAACTGCCATTGAATCACCTGAGTGGACACCGGCACGTTCGATATGCTCCATGATACCAGGAATGAGTACATTTTTACCATCTGAAATGGCATCAACTTCGCACTCTTGCCCAACGATATAAGAGTCGACAAGAACTGGGTGGTCTGGACTAGCCTTAACAGCAGTTCGCATGTAAGAACGAAGGTCTGCTTCGTTTTCAACGATTTCCATAGCACGTCCACCTAAGACATAAGATGGGCGAACGAGAACTGGGAAGCCAATCTTGCGAGCTGCAAGCACTGCTTCTTCTTCATTGGTTGCCGTTTGTCCTGGTGGCTGTGGAATATCCAATTCTTTGAGAGCTTGCTCGAAAAGGTCACGGTCTTCGGCACGGTCTAGGTCAGCAACTTGTGTACCAAGGATCGTCACACCTGCTTTAGCCAATGGCTCCGCAAGGTTGATAGCTGTTTGACCACCGAACTGAACGATAACTCCTTTTGGTTGCTCCAGGTCAATGACGTTCATAACATCTTCAAAAGTCAATGGTTCAAAGTAGAGCTTGTCAGACACAGAGAAGTCTGTTGAAACAGTCTCTGGGTTTGAGTTCATGATAATAGCTTCATAACCAGCAGCCTGGATAGCCTTAACCGAGTGAACAGTTGCGTAGTCAAACTCAACCCCTTGACCGATACGGATTGGACCAGAACCTAGGACTAGTACAGATTCCTTATCAGATCTGATAGATTCATTTTCCCATCCATAGGTTGAATAGAAGTATGGTGTTTCAGAGTCAAATTCTGCCGCACAAGTATCTACCATCTTGTAGACTGGGACAATCTTGTTTTCCAAACGAAGCTGACGGACTTGGTCTGCAGTCGTTTCCCATAGTTCAGCAATCTTACGGTCTGAAAATCCATTCAATTTTGCAGTTTTCAAAACTTCAAGATCTTGTGGATGGGCACCCAACTCCTGCTCAATTTCAAAGATATGTAAGAGTTTATCCAGATAGAAGATATCAATCTTAGTCAGGTCAGCAATCTCTTCTGGTGTGTAGCCACGACGAATTGCTTCTGATACGTAGAAGAGGCGGTCATCTTGGGCTTTCACAACCTTTTCAATCAAAGCATCATCAGAAACTGCTGCAAGTTCAGGCATTTCATTGTGGTGAACTCCAATTTCAAGTGAACGACAAGCTTTAAGAAGTGACTCTTCGATGTTACGTCCAATCGCCATGACTTCTCCAGTGGCCTTCATCTGAGTACCCAGACGGCGCTCACCCTTTTCAAACTTGTCAAATGGGAAACGTGGAATCTTGGCAACCACGTAGTCAAGGGCTGGCTCAAACATGGCATAGGTTGAACCTGTAACTGGGTTGATGACCTCATCCAAGGTCAAACCGACGGCAATCTTGGCAGCCAATTTAGCAATCGGATATCCTGTCGCCTTAGATGCAAGGGCTGACGAACGGGATACACGAGGGTTTACTTCGATGACATAGTACTTGAAGCTATGTGGATCAAGGGCTAGCTGAACGTTACATCCACCTTCAATCTTGAGAGCGCGGATAATGCTCAAGCTCGCGTCGCGTAGCATTTGGTTTTCATAGTCTGACATGGTTTGCGCAGGGGCAAATACGATGGAATCCCCTGTATGAATCCCAACTGGGTCAAAGTTTTCCATGTTACATACAACCAAAGCATTGTCAGCTGAGTCACGCATCACTTCGTATTCAATTTCCTTGAAACCAGCAATTGAACGCTCAATCAAACATTGGGTAACAGGTGACAATTTCAAACCATTTTCAGCGATTTCACGCAATTCTTCCTCGTTGGCACACATACCACCACCAGTACCACCAAGAGTGAAGGCTGGACGAACGATGACTGGGTAGCCAATTGTTGCTGCAAAGGCAACAGCTTCTTCGACTGTATTTACAATTTCTGATTCTGGAATTGGTTGGTTGAGCTCTTCCATCAATTGTTTAAAGAGGTCACGGTCCTCCGCTTGGTCAATGGCAGATAATTTAGTTCCTAGAAGCTCAACACCAAGCTCATCAAGGATACCATTTTTAGACAATTCCATGGCCATATTAAGACCAGTTTGTCCACCAAGGGTTGGAAGCAAGGCATCTGGACGTTCCTTACGAAGAATACGCGTTACAAACTCAAGTGTAATCGGTTCAATGTAAACCTTGTCAGCAATTTCTTTGTCCGTCATGATGGTTGCAGGATTTGAGTTAACCAAGACAACCTCATACCCTTCCTCTTTCAACGACAAGCAAGCCTGGGTCCCAGCGTAGTCAAACTCAGCAGCCTGACCAATAATAATCGGACCAGAACCAATCACCATAATTTTTTGAATATCAGTACGTTTAGGCATTTATAAGATATTAAGGGCGTCAAGCGGACAAAGCTAAAATAGGAGTTATGACGAAAAACTATCAGTTCTAGGAATAACTATCTTTTTAGCACCGTCCGTAGCCCGTATTCAGTTCAGCAAATACGGACCACCCTTCTCCTTTCTATTCGTCGCCTCACAGAGCGACATTAAATAAATTCTCCGACGATTTTTTAGCGAAACGATATTTTTCGGTAAAAAATCTAGTGCAGGGAGTTTTTAGTTCGCCTGATAGCGACTAAAAGAAACGACCTGTCTTTCTATTCAGCAACTCTCGGGTTGCCATTAAATAAGATACAAAGGACGAATAGAAAGCGATTGAATTTTAGGAAACCCATGAAGGATTGACAATCCAAATTGGTTTCTCTAAATTCCGAGCTTTCCGTCCGTGTTCAGTTACATAAATTCTCTGACGAGCTTTTACTCGTTCTTAGTTTGATTGTTTAAAAGCTTCCATCATCTCGATAAACTCATCAAATAGGTAGCTTGCGTCGTGTGGACCAGGGGCTGCATCTGGATGGTATTGAACAGAGAAAGCAGGTTGGTATCTGTGACGCACACCTTCAACTGACTTGTCATTGATTTCTTCATGGGTAATGATTAAATGATCTGGCAAATCCTCACGGCTGACTGCATAACCATGGTTTTGGCTGGTAAAATCTACGCGTCCTGTAGCAATTTCGCGTACCGCATGGTTGAATCCACGGTGACCAAACTTCATCTTGTAAGTCTTAGCCCCGTTTGCCATGGCAAAGAGTTGATGCCCCATACAAATACCAAAGATTGGAATTTTTCCTTGCACACCACGAATCATATCAAGGGCTTGTGGAACATCTTCTGGGTTACCTGGACCGTTTGACAACATAACTCCGTCAGGATTGAGATGGAGAATTTCTTCCGCCGTTGTCGAATAAGGAACAACCGTCACGTTACAATTACGCTTAGAAAGTTCACGTAGAATTGAGTGCTTGAGACCAAAGTCCACTAGCACCACGCTCAAACCAACTCCTGGAGCTGGATAGGATGTTTTAGTAGAAACCTGTTTGATATTGTCAGTCGGCAAGACTGTTGCTTGGAGCTGATCCGTCACATGGTCCATACTGTCTCCAACATGAGTCAAGGTTGCACGCATAGTACCATGTTTACGGATAATCTTAGTGAGGGCACGCGTATCAATCCCTGAAATACCAGGAATTTTCTTGGCTTTCAAAAATTCATCCAAGGTCATTTGGTTGCGCCAGTTACTAGCTCTACGTGCTTCTTCGAAAACAACAACTCCCTTACAAGTTGGAATAATGGATTCGTAATCATCACGGTTAATTCCATAATTTCCCACCAAAGGATAAGTAAAGGTCAAGATTTGTCCATTATAAGACTGGTCTGTAATGGATTCTTGGTAGCCGGTCATGCCTGTATTAAAGACAATTTCACCAGTTACATCAATATCTGCTCCGAAGGCCTTGCCTTCAAAAACTGTACCATCTTCTAATACTAGAAGTCTTTTTGTCATATTTTCACCTCTCGTGGACGCTCACTGGCGTCTTTTAACGTCTTGTGTTTTAGTTGGCGTTTCTACTCGCCAGTACGGATTCTAAGATTGCCATTCGAACAAAGACACCATTGGTCATTTGTTGGACAATCCGTGATTTTGGTGCTTCAACCAAGTGGTCTGCGATTTCTACATCACGGTTGACTGGAGCTGGGTGCATGAGGATTGCTGTTTCTTTCAAACGGTCATAACGTTCTTGAGTCAAGCCATGTTGGGCATGGTAGTCTTCTTTTGAAAAGACTGCTCCGCTATCATGGCGTTCATGTTGCACACGGAGAAACATCATGACATCCACCTGATCAATGATTTCATCAATGGTTACAAACTGTCCATAGTCTGCAAACTCTTGACTTCTCCATTCCTCAGGTCCAGCAAAATAAAGTTCAGCTCCCAAGCGTTTCAAAATCTGCATATTGGATTTGGCAACGCGTGAATGGTCCAAGTCACCTGCAATCGCAACCTTGAGACCCTCAAAGTGGCCAAATTCCTCATAAATAGTCATCAAATCAAGCAAGCTCTGGCTAGGATGTTGTCCCGAACCATCTCCACCATTGATGATGGAAGTCGTAATCGTGGGACTAGCAATTAACTCTCTGTAGTAGTCAACCTCAGGGTGGCGAATCACACAGACATCCACTCCTAAAGCAGACAGAGTCAAAATGGTATCATAAAGTGTCTCACCCTTATTGACTGAACTAGTCTTCACATCAAAGTCAAGTCGTTCCAGCCCCAGTTTAATCTCTGCCACTTCAAAGGACTTATGCGTCCGTGTAGAATCCTCAAAGAAGAGATTGGAAACAATCGGGTGGTTTTCATAGGGAAGCTGAGCTCCGTTTTTAAACTCAATTCCTCGCTTGATCAATTTCATGACTTGATCGACAGTGAGGTCTTCCATGGACACCACATGGTTCAATGCTTGTTGATTTTCTGACATGGCTACTCCTTTAGCTTTCTAAGCTTCTTCAGTAATCAGAACTCTGTCTTGGCCATCAAGTTCTGTCATCTCTACGATGATTTCTTCAGAACGACTAGTTGGGATATTTTTTCCAACGTAATCTGGACGGATTGGTAGTTCTCTGTGGCCACGATCGACTAAAACCGCTAAACTCACGCGCGCAGGACGACCATGACCTACAATATTATCAATAGCAGCACGGATAGTGCGGCCTGTATAGAGCACATCGTCCACCAAGATAACTTCGCGGTCTGTCACATCGACAGAAACCAAAGAAGTATCTTCTCCACTTTTAACATCATCACGGAAAGGTTTAGTATCCAATTCCACAACAGGAACTGAAAGATTTTCTAGTTGCTCCAAACGTTCTTGGATTCGGTGGGCGATAAATACACCACGAGTTTTAATACCAGCCAAGACGATTTTATTCAAATCTTTGTTGCGTTCGATAATCTCATAAGTAATACGCGTAATCGCTCGTTTGACAGTCAATTCGTCTACAACTTCTTTTGCCTTCATGACAAACCTCCAAAAAGAAAAGTCTCCTTAAACAAGGAGACTTGAAATGTATAGCTAAGTAAGCCCTACTGCAAACAGTATAGACTTCACCCTTCTACTTTATCGCGCTCCTTGCCTGCCTCACGGGACAGGTTTAAAGGAATATTTAGTTATCAATTACTATAGCACAAAGCATGCTTAAAATCAAGCAAAAACTTTTGGTACACCATCTTATAAATTGCTAAAGTCATATAACTGTGGGTACTGGTCACACTCTGGATTTTTAGGATGGCAAATGGCTCTTCCAAAATAAATCATGGCCTGATGGGCTGCTAACCACTGATCAGGCGGCAAGATATCCATGACCCGCTTTTCCACCTCAAGTGGTGTCGCTGATTTTTTGACGATATCGTGGTGTTTGCAAATACGCTCCACATGAGTATCTACTGCAAAGGCTGGAATTCCAAAGCCCACACTCATGACAACATTGGCTGTCTTGCGACCAACACCTGCCAAACTCTCCAATTCCTCACGTGTCTGAGGGACTTGACCATCAAAATCATCTAGTAACTGTTGGGCACATTTTTTAAGGAATTTAGCCTTATTTCGATACAGTCCCAGGCGAGAAATGTGTGAAGCAATCTCACTTTCTGTTGCAACAGACATGGCTTGTGGCGTTGGAAAGGCAGCAAAGAGACCCGGTGTGGCCTTATTTACCGCTGCATCCGTTGTCTGGGCCGATAACATGACCGCAACCAAGAGTTCAAAATGATTGGTAAAATCAAGACTGGGTTTGGCATCTGGAAACAGAGCAATGATTTCTTCTAGCACTTTTCGTGCTCGTTTTTTTGACAAAACCATTATTCGTCTCCATCAAATAGTCCTTGTAAGCCAGCAAAAGGACTGTTTTCTTCTTTCTTAACTGCTTGTTGGGCCTGATATTCTTCCTCTGTCATGATTTGCCAGTCATTTCCTGACACAAATCCTTGACCAGCTTCTTCTTCAGCCGTCAAGACCTTGATAGGAATGTTCAGCAGGATATTGTCTGACACGCTCTCAGCAAGGTCTAGTTCTCCATTTTCGATAGGCAAGACCAAATCATCATCTAAAACTTCTTGATCTAGCTGGTTGGTTGCGCCTTCCATGAAAACTTCCGTTACTGGATAAGATTCAACTAACTCAACTGGCTCCATACTGCGACTTGAAGCAAGAACAATGGTATAAGATAGTTGATAATCTAAGAAATACATACGGTCTTCGTACTGTACTTTCCCAACAGCAAGGATATCTTTTACATCTAAAATTTCTTGATTACGTGCACGCAGGTCTGCGGCTAAGTCTAATGTTTGTTCAAAATGCAAGCCTTCAGACTGCTTGCGAATCTCTTGAATATTTAATTTCATACTTCCTCCATAAAGATTTACTCTCTTGATTATACCATGAAAAGGCTACAAATCAGCCCACCAAACTTTGTAATTAACATTCGATTTTTTAATATATTTATCACTATATTTTTTGGTGCTATACTATAGGCAAGAATATATCAGAACAAGGATGATGCTCACATGGAAGACAAAGAACTCATTACTAATGCAACCCAACTCCTATCCGAGTTAAATAAAAGTTTCCAAAGCTGCAAACAGGGTACGGCAGATGATATTCGACTGCAAGAGCTGCTAAATTCTACTCTGCAAGAGCTCAAAAAAGCGGAAAAGTTGAACAACAGTATCTTAATAGACCTTGAGAAATTTTATCAACGTACCAGTCTTCTGATAGGTCTCGGTAGACTAAAACTGAACGAGCAAGCACGCATTGCTTGGCGAAACTACGACAAATTCCATTACGAGCATGTCAAACACGTACTAACTCTTTATGGGCCTGTTTTCGGATTTTAGAGATTAGATTTGTTAGTTTTCTGTTGACAAATTATCCGGAAAGGTATAGGATAGAGGTACTAATACTCGGAGGTAAGGGAGACATGAACAACTAAGTCTATCAAATAAAGAACCTTTATTTAGTAGATCTTGTTTTTGTCTCTTTTTGCGTGCTCTTTTATGCTCTTTTTCTGGCATTTTATACTCAATGAAAATCAAAGTGCAAACTAGGAAGCTAGCCGTAACCTGTACTTGAGTACGGTAAGGCGACGCTGACGTGGTTTGAAGAGATTTTCGAAGAGTATTAATAGAGTTTTTTGACATAAACTTTGGCTCTACTAGGTAAAGTAGAGCTTTTTGTTATGCACTATTGACATTCTAGAAAGGACATTCATATGATAAAAATCAATCACCTGACCATCACACAAAACAAAGATTTACGAGACCTTGTCTCAGACTTAAACATGACCATCCAAAACGAAGAGAAGGTCGCTATTATTGGCGAAGAAGGAAATGGTAAATCGACCTTGCTTAAAACTTTAATGGGGGAAACTTTGCCTGATTTCACTATCAGGGGAGACATCCAGTCTGACCATCAGTCACTGGCTTACATTCCTCAAAAACTTCCCGAGGACCTGAAAAAGAACACTTTACACGACTACTTCTTTTTAGATACTATTGATTTAGATTACAGTGTCCTCTATCGTTTGGCGGAGGAATTGCATTTTGATAGCAATCGTTTCGCAAGTGACCAAGAGATTGGCAGTCTATCAGGGGGCGAAGCTTTGAAAATTCAGCTCATCCATGAGTTAGCCAAACCCTTTGAGATTCTATTTTTAGATGAACCTTCAAATGACCTAGACCTTGAAACGGTTGATTGGCTAAAAAGTCAGATTCAAAAGATTCGGCAAACTGTTATTTTCATCTCCCATGATGAGGACTTTCTGTCTCAAACGGCTGATACTATTGTCCACTTGCGACTGGTCAAGCACCGTAAAGAAGCGGAAACACTAGTAGAGCATTTAGACTATGATCGCTATAGTGAGCAGATAAAGGCTAATTTTGCCAGACAAAGTCAGCAAGCTGCTAACGACCAAAGAGCCTATGACAAAACCATGGAAAAACATCGGCGAGTCAAGCAAAATGTAGAAACTGCACTTCGAGCTACCAAAGACAGTACTACCGGTCGCCTATTGGCTAAAAAGATGAAAAATATCCTCTCTCAAGAAAAACGCTACGAAAAGGCAGCTCAGTCCATGACCCAAAAGCCACTTGAAGAGGAAGAAATCAGACTTTTCTTCTCAGATATACAGCCATTACCTGCTTCTAAAGTCTTAATCCAACTGGAAAAAGAAAATTTATCCATTGGCGACCGAATTTTGGTGCAAGAACTACAATTAACTGTCCGTGGCCAAGAAAAAATTGGTATCATCGGCCCAAATGGTGTTGGGAAATCAACTCTGTTAGCCAAATTACAGCAACTTCTGAATGATAAAAGAGAGATTTTACTTGGTTTTATGCCACAAGATTACCATAAAAAACTACAATTAGATTTATCACCAATAGCCTATCTCAGCAAAACTGGGGAAAAAGAGGAACTACAAAAAATCCAATCTCACCTAGCCAGTCTCAATTTCAGTTATCCAGAAATGCAGCATCAAATTCGCTCCTTATCTGGCGGACAACAGGGTAAACTCCTGCTTTTGGATTTAGTCTTGTGCAAACCAAACTTTCTCCTGTTGGATGAACCTACACGAAACTTTTCTCCCACTTCTCAACCCCACATCAGGAAACTCTTTGCAACCTATCCGGGCGGTCTCATCACTGTTTCGCATGACCGTCGTTTCTTAAAAGAGGTCTGTTCAAGCATCTACCGCTTGACAGAACACGGTTTGGAGCTAGTTAATTTAGACGATTTATAAATTTGCAACATAGCAAAAATCCAGAGACGACCTCTGGATTCTTTTACATCTGTTTCAAACGTTCGATCCGTTCTGAGATAGGTGGGTGGGTATAAAAGAGTTTTTGGAACCCTCCACCTTTCTTAGGATCATTGATATAAAGTGCACTGCTGGCATCATCGACAGGACGACTCATGGGTTTACTATTGTCTAACTTACGTAGGGCATTAATCATTCCTTGAGGATTGCGCGTCAACTCAACACTGGAAGCATCAGCTAGGAATTCCCTCTGACGAGAAATAGCTAGTTGCACCAAAGTTGCAGCGAGGGGAGCCAACACGATAGCTAGTAGGGAAACCACGAGCATAATGATTTCTAAGCCATTTCCTTCTCTGTCATCGTCACTTCGTCTGCGACCTGCGCCACCCCACCACATCATACGACCAGCCATACTAGAAAGCATGGTGATAGCACTAGCAAGGGCGACAGCAATAGTCGAAATACGGATATCGTAATTACGGATATGACTGACTTCATGTCCCATAACAGCTTCTAGCTCCTCACGATTCATGATAGCTAATAGACCTGACGTCGCAGCAACAGCCGCATTTTGAGGATTAGAACCTGTCGCAAAGGCATTTAAGGCTGGATCATCAATGATGAAAACACGGGGCATAGGAATCTGAGCGACCATAGCCATATCTTCCACTACATGGTAGAGGTCTGGTGCCGTTTGTTCATCCACCTCACGCGCTCCATTCATGGACATGACAATCTCTGTCGATTGAAAAATCATGGACAAGGCATAGATAAAGCCGATAATCAGTGCGATAACCAAACCACCAATCCCAGACCGCATAAAGAGGTAACCAACCGCATAGCCAACAAGAGCTAAGAGTAGGAAAAATACCAGCAACAAAATCCACGTTTTTCGTTTATTGCTTGCAATTTGATCAAACAACATCTTAGTCACCTAAACCGCTAAAATCAACTTTAGGAACTGCCTTTTCCTCTTCTGGTGTTTGAAGGAAATCTGCTGCTTTAAATCCAAACATTCCAGCGATAATATTGCTTGGGAAAGTTTCTAATTTTACATTGTAGTTGCTGACAACACTGTTATAGAGTTGACGAGAGTAAGAAATTTTATTTTCCGTGTTTGTCAACTCCTCTTGCAATTTAACAAAGTTGGCACTAGCTTTCAAATCTGGATAGCTTTCTGCAACTGCAAAAATACCTGAAACCTGACGAGTAAGGGTATCACTAGCTTTCATAGCTTCTGCTGGTGAAGTCGCTGCCGCCACTTGGTTACGCAGTTCTGCCACCTTTTCAAGGGTAGAACCTTCATATTTGGCATAACCTTTTACAGTCTCAATCAAGTTTGGCAATAGATCATTTCGACGTTTCAACTGAACATCAATCTGACTCCAAGCCTCCTTTGTTTGCATACGATTTTTAACCAAACCGTTATAGCTAACAATCACAAAAATAACAATAAGAGCTAAAACTCCAAGAATAATCCAAGTCATTATATAAGTCCTTTCTGCTTTTAGATTAGTACCAGTATATCAAATTTTTAATGATTGTGGTAAAATAAGATGATACTAAAGAAGGAAATAACTATGAAACCAGAAACATTTTACAACTTGCTTGCCGAGCAAAATCTTCCACTTTCTGACCAGCAAAAAAAACAATTTGAACGTTATTTTGAGCTCTTAGTCGAGTGGAATGAAAAGATTAATTTAACAGCCATTACGGATAAGGAAGAAGTTTATCTCAAACATTTTTACGATTCGATTGCACCCATTCTTCAAGGTTTGATTCCCAATGAAACTATCAAACTTCTTGATATCGGAGCTGGGGCAGGATTTCCTAGTCTGCCGATGAAAATCCTCTATCCTCAGCTAGATGTGACTATCATTGATTCACTCAATAAGCGCATCAACTTCCTCCAACTGTTGGCTCAAGAACTGGATTTGGACGGTGTTCATTTCTACCATGGACGTGCCGAAGATTTTGCCCAAGACAAAAACTTCCGTGCTCAATATGATTTTGTAACAGCTCGTGCTGTAGCCCGTATGCAGGTCTTGTCTGAATTGACTATTCCCTACCTTAAAGTTGGCGGGAAACTATTGGCACTCAAGGCCAGCAATGCGCCTGAGGAGTTGTTAGAAGCTAAGAATGCCCTCAACCTCCTTTTTAGTAAGGTCGAAGACAATCTCAGCTACGCTCTACCTAATGGAGATCCGCGCTACATCACAGTGGTAGAAAAGAAAAAGGAAACACCAAATAAATATCCACGTAAGGCTGGCATGCCCAATAAACGCCCACTTTAATCTTTTTAGTAAAAAAATATTTACAAAGTTTGTAATTTTTGCTATACTATCACAAGCAAAGGTTTTTAATGTCATCCCGTGAGGTGACGAAGACGCAGAAATATTTAAAACTCTTTAAAGTCTAGATTTTAGAGAAGTCTTACTCTGAGGGCCTATTGCTGTAAAATAATGGGCTCTTTTTTGATGCCCAAAAGTGAGGTTTATATGAAACAAGAATCAACTGTTGATTTGTTACTAGACGTTGACCAACGTCCTTCAGCTGGAAAAGGAATTCTCCTTAGTTTCCAACACGTTTTCGCCATGTTTGGTGCGACCATCTTAGTACCATTGATTTTGGGAATGCCTGTATCTGTTGCCCTTTTTGCTTCAGGTGTTGGAACACTCATCTACATGATTTCAACTGGTTTTAAAGTTCCAGTTTATCTAGGTTCTTCATTCGCCTTTATCACAGCTATGTCACTGGCTATGAAAGAAATGGGTGGTGATGTATCTGCTGCTCAAACAGGGGTTATCTTGACTGGTTTGGTCTATGTCCTTGTGGCTACCAGCATCCGATTTGTAGGAACAAAATGGATTGATAAACTCTTGCCACCAATCATTATCGGTCCTATGATCATCGTTATCGGTCTTGGACTTGCAGGTTCAGCTGTTACCAATGCAGGTCTTGTAGCAGACGGAAATTGGAAAAATGCTCTTGTAGCAGTTGTTACTTTCTTGATTGCTGCCTTTATCAATACAAAAGGAAAAGGCTTCCTACGAATCATTCCATTCCTCTTTGCCATTATCGGTGGTTACCTCTTCGCACTAACTCTTGGCTTAGTTGACTTTACACCAGTTCTTAAAGCTAACTGGTTTGAAATTCCTGGTTTCTACTTGCCATTTAGTACTGGTGGTGCCTTTAAAGAGTACAATCTTTACTTTGGTCCAGAAACCATCGCCATCTTGCCAATCGCTATCGTAACAATTTCTGAACATATCGGAGACCATACTGTTTTGGGTCAAATCTGTGGCCGTCAATTCTTAAAAGAACCAGGTCTTCACCGTACTCTTCTTGGTGACGGTATCGCAACTTCTGTTTCTGCCTTCCTTGGTGGACCAGCCAATACAACTTACGGAGAAAATACAGGGGTTATCGGTATGACTCGTATCGCTTCTGTCTCAGTCATCCGTAACGCTGCCTTCATCGCAATTGCCCTTAGCTTCCTTGGTAAATTCACTGCCTTGATTTCAACCATTCCAAACGCTGTACTTGGTGGTATGTCAATCCTTCTCTATGGGGTTATCGCCAGCAACGGTTTGAAAGTCTTGATTAAAGAACGTGTAGACTTCGCTCAAATGCGTAACCTAATCATCGCGAGTGCTATGTTGGTTCTTGGACTTGGAGGAGCTATCCTTAAACTTGGTCCAGTTACTCTTTCAGGAACTGCCCTATCAGCTATGACAGGAATCATCTTGAACTTGATCTTGCCATACGAAAATAAAGACTAAGAGTCTAAACACCAAATCCGCTCAGACAACTGAGTGGATTTTTTCGTACACTATAATACAAATATCTGTAAATTGTTAAAATCAAAAAACGTATAATATCAGGTATTCTAAAACCTTGATACTATACGTTTTATCATAGAAATTTTTACTTCATTTTCTCATCAAATGAGATTTGCATCAATCCCTTATCTTACTTACGTTTCTTCTTCGCTTTTTTCATTTTGTTAGCCATACGTTTCATAGACTGTTTCATGGCAAATTCACCGATTTTACCTTTGAGTCCACCACCAAACATCTGGCTCATATCTGGCATTCCTGCTCCTCCGAGAGCTGACAGGTCAGGCATACCGCCTTGTCCCATCATTCCTTCAAGGGCAGACATATCCATTCCTCCCATATTTGGCATATTTTTAGGAAGGTTGTTTGGATTGATTCCCATCTGCTTCATCATCTTGTTCATATCCCCAGACATAACACCCTGCATGAGCTGTTTAGCCTGGTTAAAGTCCTTGATGAATTTATTTACTTCGACAAAGGTATTTCCAGAACCTGCAGCGATACGACGGCGACGGCTTGGATTTAACAAATCTGGATTTTCACGTTCTTCAGGTGTCATTGAAGACACAATGGCACGTTTGCGCGCAATCTGGCGCTCATCTACCTTCATGTTTTGAAGGGCTGGATTGTTGGCCATACCTGGAATCATCTTGAGCAAGTCTTCCATTGGCCCCATGTTTTGCACCTGATCCAATTGATCGATGAAATCATTGAAATCAAAGGTGTTTTCACGCATCTTCTCAGCCATTTCAAGGGCTTTTTGCTCATCGTATTCTTGAGAAGCTTTCTCAATCAAAGTGAGCATATCCCCCATACCAAGGATACGGCTAGACATGCGATCTGGGTGGAAGGTTTCAATGTCCGTAATCTTTTCACCTGTACCAGTGAACTTGATTGGTTTTCCAGTAATATGACGAACAGATAGAGCAGCACCACCACGAGTGTCCCCATCAATCTTGGTAAGGATGACCCCAGTCACTTCCAACTGAGCATTAAACTCACGCGCAACATTGGCCGCTTCTTGACCAATCATGGCATCAACGACGAGCAAAATTTCATTTGGTTGAGCTAGTGTTTTCACATCGCGAAGCTCATTCATCAGAAGCTCATCAATCTGCAAACGACCTGCCGTATCAATCAAGACATAGTCATTATGATTAGCTTGGGCTTGTTCCAAACCTTGACGTACAATCTCCACAGCTGGAACCTCTGTTCCAAGAGCGAAGACAGGCACATCAATCTGTTGTCCCAAGGTCTTAAGCTGATCAATAGCAGCAGGGCGATAAATATCCGCCGCAATCATCAAGGGACGGGCATTTTCTTCTTTCTTGAGTTTGTTAGCCAATTTACCTGCAAAGGTTGTTTTACCAGCCCCCTGCAAACCAACCATCATGATGATGGTAGGAATCTTAGGTGACTTGATAATTTCTGCCGTATCAGAACCTAAAACAGCTGTCAGTTCCTCATCTACAATTTTAATAATCTGTTGAGCAGGATTAAGGGTATCAATGACCTCATGCCCGACTGCACGCTCACGAACTTTCTTGATAAAGTCCTTTACAACAGGCAAGGCAACGTCGGCCTCAAGCAAGGCCAAGCGAATTTCTTTGGTTGCCTCTTGGACATCAGATTCAGAGATTTTTCCTTTTTTACGTAGATTTTTAAAGACGTTTTGCAAACGTTCTGTTAAACTTTCAAATGCCATTTTTCTTCCTCTTATTCTCTATTATCAATGCTTGTTAAAATTTCTATCTGCTCTTGCAGAAAGTCATCCTTGGGATAGCGCTCCAAAATCTGATCAAAAATCTGACTGCGGACAATGTAGTCCGAGTACATGTGCAATTTCATCTCATAATCTTCCAGAATCTTTTCTGTCCGCTTGATATTATCATAGACAGCCTGACGACTGACACCAAACTCCTCGGCAATCTCAGCGAGGCTGTAATCATCAGCATAGTAGAGCTCTATGTAGTTCATTTGCTTGTCTGTCAAAAGCGCCGCATAAAATTCAAAGAGCGCATTCATACGATTGGTTTTTTCGATTTCCATAACTTTTATTATACCAAAAAATAGCCTAATCTACCACACTAGGAAGCCAATCCAAGAGGATAGCTAGCTAAATTTGAAAAAGACATGAGCCTAGCCCCAAGTAATTTCCAATTGATAGCGGGCAAAGGGTTGCCCCTCTTGATTTTGTAGCTGATAATCTAGTTCAATCTTTTGCCCATCAACTTGATAATGGCTCGTTTGGATGATAAACTCCTGCATACCCATAGGTGTAGGAATATAGGCTAAACTATCACTATCCTTTAGAAAGCGCATAATGGTCTTGGGATTGGAAAATCGGCTCATCACCAGTTCTTGACCATGAAATTTAATAACCACTTTTTCCTTTTCCTCATTATAGAAAAGCAGGTAGCTATAATCTCCTTTTTCATGCACTTCCACGTCATAAAGCTGGTCAATCACTTCCAACTGCTCATCAAACTGAATCGTATTTCGCATCCGAATCTTCACATCAAGTCCTCTTTCTTGTCTCTTGTCCTACTATTTTACCAAAAACTCTAGCTTTTTGCTATAATGGTCATATGAACGAAAAAGTATTCCGTGACCCAGTTCACAACTACATCCATGTCAATAATCAAATCATCTATGACTTGATTAATACAAAAGAATTTCAGCGTTTGCGTCGAATCAAGCAACTGGGAACTTCCAGTTATACCTTCCACGGTGGAGAACACAGTCGCTTCTCCCATTGTCTTGGAGTCTATGAGATTGCTCGTCGTATCACGGAGATTTTTGAAGAAAAATATCCAGACGAATGGAATCCTTCTGAGTCTCTCTTGACCATGACAGCTGCTCTCCTACATGACCTTGGACATGGTGCCTACTCCCATACTTTTGAACATCTCTTTGATACCGACCATGAAGCCATTACTCAGGAGATTATCCAAAGTCCTGAAACGGAGATTCACCAAGTCCTGCTACAAGTGGCGCCAGATTTTCCAGAAAAGATAGCCAGTGTCATTGACCATACCTATCCTAACAAGCAGGTCGTGCAACTCATTTCCAGTCAGATTGATGCGGACCGCATGGACTATCTCTTGCGTGACTCCTATTTTACGGGAGCTTCCTATGGGGAATTTGACCTGACTCGGATCCTCCGAGTCATTCGTCCTGTCGAAAATGGCATCGCCTTTCAGCGCAATGGCATGCACGCCATCGAAGACTATGTCCTCAGTCGCTACCAGATGTACATGCAGGTTTATTTCCACCCTGCAACACGCGCTATGGAAGTTCTCCTACAGAATCTCCTCAAGCGCGCCAAGGAACTCTATCCTGAGGACAAGGACTTCTTTGCACGAACTTCTCCACACCTCCTGCCTTTCTTTGAAAAAAATGTGACCTTGACTGACTATCTGGCTCTGGATGATGGTGTGATGAATACCTATTTCCAACTCTGGATGACCAGTCCTGACAAGATTCTCGCAGATTTGTCGCAACGCTTTGTCAACCGCAAGGTCTTTAAATCCATTACCTTTTCACAAGAGGACCAAGATCAACTCGCTAGCATGAGAAAATTGGTTGAGGACATCGGCTTTGATCCCGACTACTATACTGCCATTCATAAGAACTTCGACCTCCCTTATGATATCTATCGTCCCGAATCTGAAAATCCACGGACACAGATTGAGATTTTACAAAAGAATGGTCAACTGGCCGAACTCTCTAGCCTGTCTCCTATCGTCCAATCCCTTGCTGGTAGTCGTCACGGAGATAATCGCTTTTATTTTCCAAAAGAAATGTTAGACCAAAACAGCATCTTTGCTAGCATTACCCAGCAATTTTTACACTTGATTGAGAACGATCATTTTACCCCAAATAAAAACTAGAAGAGGAAATTTATGAGTATTAAACTAATTGCCGTCGATATTGACGGAACCCTTGTCAATAGCCAAAAGGAAATCACTCCTGAAGTCTTTTCTGCCATCCAAGATGCCAAACAAGCTGGTGTCAAAGTCGTCATTGCAACGGGCCGCCCTATCGCAGGTGTTGCCAAACTTCTGGACGACTTGCAGTTGAGAGACGAGGGTGACTATGTCGTGACCTTCAATGGTGCCCTGGTCCAAGAAACCGCTACAGGCCATGAGATTATCAGCGAATCCTTGACCTATGAAGATTATCTAGATATGGAATTCCTCAGTCGCAAGCTCGGTGTCCACATGCACGCCATTACTAAGGATGGTATCTACACTGCCAATCGCAATATCGGAAAATACACAGTGCACGAATCAACCCTCGTCAGTATGCCTATTTTCTACCGCACTCCTGAAGAAATGGCTGACAAGGAAATTGTCAAATGTATGTTCATCGATGAACCAGAAATCCTCGATGCTGCGATTGAAAAAATTCCAGCAGAATTTTACGAACGCTACTCCATCAACAAATCTGCTCCTTTCTACCTCGAACTCCTTAAAAAGAATGTGGACAAGGGTTCAGCTATTACTCACTTAGCTGAAAAACTCGGATTGACCAAAGATGAAACAATGGCTATCGGTGACGAAGAAAATGACCGTGCTATGCTGGAAGTCGTTGGTAACCCCGTTGTCATGGAAAACGGAAATCCAGAAATCAAAAAAATCGCCAAATACATCACCAAAACAAATGACGAATCCGGCGTAGCCCATGCCATTCGTACATGGGTACTGTAAAAGGGTATGAATAGACGAAAACCGCTCAGCTGAGCGGTTTTTAGTATCTAATTACATGCCCCCTGCAGGAATCGAACCTGCAACTACTCCTTAGGAGGGAGTTGTTATATCCATTGAACTAAGGGAGCTAGATAAAAACTCTGCTGAAGAAGCAGAGTTTTTTAGTCGAATTAACGACGAATTTCTTTGATACGAGCTGCTTTACCTTGAAGAGCACGCAAGTAGTACAATTTCGCACGACGTACTTTACCGTAACGAACAACTTCGATTTTTTCAACACGTGGAGTGTGGATTGGGAAGATACGCTCAACACCTACACCGTTAGAGATTTTACGAACTGTGTAGTTTTCTGAGATGCCAGCACCTTTACGTGCGATAACAACACCTTCAAAAATCTGGATACGTTCACGGTTACCTTCGACAACTTTCGCGTGTACACGAACAGTGTCACCAGGACGGAATGATGGGATATCTGTACGAAGTTGACCTTCAGTCAAGCTTTGGATTAATGGATTCATTTTATTCTCCTATCTTTGTCAATCTTGAGGAAACTTCCTCAGCGGATAAACTGTATTTTTGTGCGTCCATTACACACAGAAACTATCATATCAGATAATTTCAGTTTTGTAAAGCTCTTTTCTCTACTTTTTTGCAACTTTTTGACCGGAATAAATGCTCCACTCTTTTGGCAGGCAATAGGCTATGGCACAGGCAATCACAAAGAAAGGAAGATTGGCATAGCCAAAGGCTTCTCCTCCGATCAAGATCGGTGCGAGCAAGGTCGTGGTCGCACTACCAAAGACACTGGCATAACCAATAGCTGCAACGACCAAGACTGGAAGACCCAGTATAGGTGCGAGAAAGACGCCAAGCGTAGCTCCGATCGCAAAGAGCGGTGTCACTTCTCCTCCTTGGTATCCAGCAGAGATGGTTACCACGGTAAAGAGAAGTTTGAGGATCCAGTCATAAGACTGCGCAGTCCCCTGATGAAAGGCTAGATCAATCAGATTGGTTCCAAGTCCACTATAAGTGCCGACTTTGGTCAGCTGGAGAGTCAAGAGGACTAAGCTGAGACCAGCCCCAATGACAGCAATCCGGATATACGGATTAGGCAAGACTTGAGCGACTGTTTTTTTCAACCAAGAAAGACTAACTACAAAGAGCTTCCCAGCGAGGCCAAAAGCCAAGCCAAGAAGGGCAACTTTGATCAAGGTCTCTGGTGTCCAGCTCAACGTTTCCTTGAGTGGCACAGCAAATTTCTCCAAGCCAAGAGCATGAGAGGTGAAGCTCGCCACGATCGAGGCGATGAGAGCTGGATAGAGAGCAATCAGCTGCAATTCCCCAACGGTCAAAACTTCAAGGGCAAAGAAGGTGGCAGCTAGTGGCGTCTGAAAGAGCCCCGCAAAACCTGCTGCCATCCCGGTCATAAGAAAAATACGTGAAGCATCGGCTATCTTGATATGACGGGCAAAACGATGCGAAAGGGTTGCTCCAATCTGAACAGCTACGCCTTCCCGACCAACCGAACCACCAAAGAGGTGGCTCATCCAGGTCGTCAGCATGATCAAAGGCACCAAGACCAAGGGGATTTCCTCCTCACGCGCGTGTCCAACATCAAAAACTAGGCCCATCCCTTTTGATGCCTTGCCACCAAAACGTTTATAGAGATAAACGATGACAAGCCCTGCTAAAGCCAGGAAAAGAATCAAGGGCCAGTGCTGGCTTCGAACATCTCCGATTAGGAGAAGGCCTTGGCCAAAAATCATATCAATGGTACCGACCAATAGACCGATGAAGAGGGCCATCCCTGTCAGTACCATATACTGTTTTGCTTTTTCCTTGATGGATAGACTAATCACGCGCCCTGACCTCCTCTTGGTAAGTTCTAGAGTGTTTCATCATATCTTGAAACTGGGCTTGAATTGTCGAGCGATACTGCTCATCCATCACAAGAGAGCCGACTTTTTCAAGAACTTCTCTTTCCCTTCCCTGGTCGAGCACAGGGAGTCCCTCTTGCTCCTTATATTTTACAATCTGACCGACACAAACCATCCGTTTTTCCAGCAAGGCTACAAGCTCTTGATCGATTTGATCAATTTCTTGACGAATACTATCTAAATCCATAGTGTCTCCTCCTTTATTTGAATTATTGTATCAAAAAGCCACCAAATAGGCTAGTAAAATCCCAACTCACGATAAGAAAAATGCACTGATTGATTGCATCAGCTCACGTTTGTTTATACTTATCCTACTTTAGCAGCCAATTCTTCTGCGAATTGTTCCAAGCGTTCAATGTCTTCTTCTTCGGCAGAAAGATCAACTTTGACACACTCTGAACCTTTTTCTGCCCCTGTTGACACAAAAACACGGTCAAAGTCATCAACAGCCTTACAGAATTCATCGTAGAAGGTATCTCCTGAGCCGACCACTCCGTAGATTTTACCATTCAAGTTGAGGTCTGCTAGGTCTTCGTAGAAGTCCATCATCTCATCTGGCAATTCTCCATCACCATAAGTATAGGTCGCAACGATAGCGATGTCTGCCTCCAAGAAGTCGGAAGCGTCAACAGTTGTACATTCATCAACATCGACATCCAAGCCCAAGTCACGTAATTTGTCTGCTACAATATCTGCAATTTCTTCGGTATTACCGGTCATACTGGCAAATACAATTTTTGCTAATGCCATATCGTCCTCCTCAATTTATCTTTCTCCATTATATCACATCTTTTTCATTTTAAAAATAAAAATTCTTGTGCTACAATGAAATGAGAAAGAATTGAGGTTATTTATGGACATTTGCCATCAAATTTTAGAAAAAATTAAAGAATACGACACGATTATCATTCATCGTCATATGAAACCAGACCCTGATGCCTTGGGAAGTCAGGTGGGATTGAAAGCTCTTCTCAAACATCATTTCCCAGAAAAAACCATCAAAGCCGTTGGTTTTGATGAACCAACTCTTACTTGGATGGCTGAAATGGATCTTGTTCAAGATAGTGCCTACCAAGGTGCCCTTGTCATCGTCTGTGATACGGCGAATACTGCTCGTATCGATGATAAGCGCTATAGTCAAGGTGATTTTCTCATTAAGATTGACCACCATCCAAATGATGATGTATACGGTGACCTATCATGGGTGGATACTAGTTCAAGCAGTGCTAGCGAGATGATTACCCTATTTGCCCAAACAACCCAACTGGCCTTGTCAGATCGCGCTGCTGAATTACTCTTTGCAGGAATTGTTGGTGATACAGGTCGCTTCCTCTACCCTTCTACCACTGCACGGACTCTTCGTCTGGCTGCTTATTTGAGAGAACATAACTTTGACTTTGCGGCTCTCACCCGCAAAATGGACACTATGAGCTACAAAATTGCTAAACTTCAAGGCTACATCTACGACCATCTGGAAGTGGATGAAAATGGTGCAGCTCGCGTTATCCTGAGTCAGAAAATCTTAAAACAATTCAATGTTACCGATGCTGAAACTGCAGCCATTGTCGGTGCACCTGGGCGTATTGATAGTGTGAGTCTCTGGGGAATTTTTGTGGAGCAGGCTGATGGCCACTATCGTGTTCGCTTACGTAGTAAAATCCATCCTATCAATGAAATCGCCAAGGAACATGATGGTGGAGGCCACCCTCTAGCAAGTGGTGCTAATTCCTATAGCCTAGAAGAAAACGAAATCATCTACCAAAAGTTAAAAAACTTGCTTAAAAACTGATAAAATACTTGCCAAACTTTTCAGAATCTGATAGACTAGTATGGTAACAATCTATGGCTCGCAAAGAGACCATGGCAGAAAGGAACTATTGCAAAATGAAAAAAGATATCCATCCAGAATATCGCCCAGTTGTCTTCATGGACACAACTACTGGTTACCAATTCCTTAGCGGTTCAACAAAACGCTCTAACGAAACAGTTGAGTTCGAAGGCGAAACTTACCCATTGATCCGTGTGGAAATTTCATCAGACTCACACCCATTCTACACTGGACGTCAAAAGTTCACTCAAGCAGATGGACGCGTGGATCGTTTCAACAAAAAATACGGTCTCAAATAATGATAAAAAGAACAGTTTCGGCTGTTCTTTTTTCTTTCTTGAAATCAACTGCTGTTTTCATGTTCCAAACTCAAAAAAACTTTGCACTCTCGATAGCCACTCGATGGTTTTCAGAATATAGAGTTTTTTCTTGCCTAAAAAATAGAAAAGATATATACTAGCTATATATAGTATAGATTGGAGATATACCATGACGACATCACTTACTAAGCAATACAATTTTAAAATCAACGAGTCATCAATGGAACAAGCTAGAGCTATCATCAAGGAAAAAGGAATGACTATGACGGATGCTATTAGTCTTTTTATCGAGCAGATTGTTCTCGAACAGGATTTACCAATAAAAACCGCAGAAGATTTACACCGTGAACGATTGATTCAGGAGCTACAAGCCCAATCTGAACGCGCCTTAAGAGAATATGAATCTGGACAAGGAACTTCCCTAGATGATATGAGGCTACGATATGGCTTATAAAGTGATTCTATCTACTGAAGTGAGTCAGGCAATTGACAGTATTCATGACTATATTACTACCGTTCTTTTATCACCTCAGTCTGCCAAAAATACTGTTGCTAGAATTTTAGACGGCTTAAAAAGTTTAGAAACCTTTCCTGAAGCTGGCTTTGATGCAGATGAAAAAATTGGACTAAAAATCAACAGTAAGTACCCAACACGGGGAAAAATTATTGGGCAATATATCTTGCTTTACTTTATCGATCAAACCCAAAGAACTGTTTTTCTTTCCCACTTATTCCACACCAAAAGTGACTATGTTACCTTGCTACAAAGCAAAAATAATAAAAATTCAAAATCATCATTTTAATGTCCACTGCTCCCTTAATAGCCTTGTAATTATAAAGAATACAGTCTTCATTTTAACTAGAAACTCAAAAAAACTTTGCACTCTAGATAGCCACACGATGGTTTCCAGAGTACAAAGTTTTTTAATTTGACAAGATTTAGTCTTCCTTATCTTGATTTTCAGTTCCTTACCAATAAAAAACTAAGCCTAGGACAATCTCCAAAGCTTAGTTTGATATAGTTTCTTAATTTCCAGCGTAATATTTTTGAATTCCTTTAATAATGCCTTCAACTAACTTATCTTGGTATTGATCACTACGGATTCGTTGGTTTTCTTCTGGATTATCCATATAACCCAACTCTAATAACACAGCAGGTTTCGCAGTTTCACGAAGAACAGCGAAGGTGGCTTGCAGAAGTCCAGCATCTCTAGCTCCTGTCTCGATCAAGAGAGATGAATGAAGGTCAGCGGCCAAACGATTACTTTCACTTATACGGTCTGGATTATTATGCCAGTACTGGTTAATCTTGCTCGGGTAACCTGCATCTTCCTTATAAGAATAAGTCTGTATTCCCAGATTCAGTGTTGTGTCATTCCCAGTAGCGTTAAAATGAATACTAATAAAGAAGTCTGCATTCGTTTTATTTACCATACGAGAACGCTCTGTCACAAAGTCAACATCCACATCACTATCACGAGATGTTAAAACTGTATAGCCAAGTTCTTCTAAACGTTTCCGTAATTTACGAGAGACCTGTAGATTCAAATCTTTTTCAGCTATTCCATAATAGTAAGCGCCCGAATCACGTCCACCATGCCCAGGATCTAGGAAAATAGTCTTACTATAGCGCCCCTTTTCAAATCCTTTTGGAAGTTCTTGCACCCATTTACCATTATCTTTGAAAAAATGACTACTTCCATCAATAGTATAAGTTCCAGTGACATAAACGCCATCTTCTTTAAGATAATACCAAGCTTTATAATCTTGATCATAAATCCACTCTTTGTGAGCCATGTAGCCACCAGATTTTAGATAGTAAGAGCCAACCCATTGCTGTTCAGCATAGTGCCCACCTGCCTTGAGATAAAACCAGCTAGAGTAGTTCGGATCGTACACCCATTCTTTATCTGCCATAGCCCCACTGGACTTCAGGTAATAATTTCCCTTCCAGGTATTAGCCATCATGGTACCATTTTGATCAAATGCATACCATTTACCATTGATTTGACTCCATTGGTTAGACAAATATTTTCCTGAGCCATTGGCGTAGTACCACTTGTTAGCCATCTGATACCAGCTATTTTCAAGTAAGTAACCATCCTTATCAAATAGGTAGCCCTCATAAAGAGTATCTGTAAATTTGACACCTGTTTGACTATAATAAGTCCACTTCCCGTCTTCTTTTACCCAACCAGTTTGTAGCTTAGACTCAGTAGGAAGAGTTGGTTTTGTCTCCTGCTTACTCGAACTAGGAGTCGTTGGCTGATTTTCTGTAGCTACTTGAAAAGGACTTGCAGAGCTAGTAGTTGAACCACCGATAGAGTTATTCGTAGGATGACTAGCATCATTAGCTAAAACTGTTTGGCTAGTGAATCCAAGAAGAGCCAGAGCAAGAATCGTAAATTTCTTATATGATTTCATTTATTTAACCTTTCTAGGGGAATGGAATCCCTGTGTTATTGAGTTATTTGACTTCCTTGATGAAGGAAGATTTGTTCTACATCCTCTAAACTATAATTTATATGACATCATAGAGTGTTTAGCTTATTTAAAGATGTGAAACCTAAAAAGCATGACTAAGTGGGAACCTTAAAAATTCAATTTCTGAACACCTAATCTCGCTTCAAATAGTTATCGAACAAGTCGAGTAGATTTCATTAAAATCATCTATTTATATTATACACCAAATTTAAGAAAAATTTTTGCAAACATCTAAATTTAAAATAAATCTAGTCCCTAGCTATACCGAATTTTAGTTTACTCTGCCTAGTAGAGATGTTATAATAAAAATAGGAGGACACAAAATGAACAATAAAACTAAAAAGTTCACACTTGCTACAGTTTTAGTACTTTCCTTGTTAGGAGCTGGAACTCTTACATCACAATCAGTAGCTGCTAATGATAGGCTGGTTTCCACTCAAGCAATCAATGGTCAATCCTACAATATCTTAAACTCTGAGATCACTAGTGCTTCTTCTGGTACTACTCTAGTTGGGATTGAAGGGACTTTCTTAACGCCAGATAAACAGGCTATCTTAGACCGTATCAATGCCATTCGAAAAGAGGCAGCAGATGAAGGTCTAGCTACTAGCTATGTTCCTATCAAATGGTCAACTGCACTAGAAAAAACAGCCTTCGTTCGTGCAGCAGAAGCTTCGATCACCATTGATCACACACGCTTGTCTAGCAAGGATATTTGGACTTCCTGGCCTGCAGGAAATTTCTCCCTTTCAGAAAATTTGGCTTGGAACTATGACGGATTTATGAAGGCCATCCAGCAATGGTATGATGAAAAAGTCGATTATGTTAAATCTCGTAGTGGTGTCAGTGTTACAGGTCAAACTGGACACTATAAATCCTTAATTGATCCAAAACTGACCTATATGGGGTTGGCAGCCTTTGAAAACCCTGCCACTCAAAATGGATGGATTACTGTTGCACAAAGTCTCGGAACAGCATCTGGTGGCTCTGAAGAATTAGCTAGTGGTTATGGAAAGGCCATTCAATATACAGAAGCAAATTCTTCTCAGATTCAAACATTTGCGACTAAGGCAAATCTTTTTGACAAAGACTTGAAGGCAATCGGAACTCATAAAACCAAAACTGCAAATACAAATTCAAGTCAGAAAAATGGGTCCAATCATTCCCAATACTTCGGAAGTTGGATTCAATCAAACGGACGTTGGTGGTTTGAACACAATGACGGCTCATACACGAGTAATGGATGGGAAAAAATAAATAGAACTTGGTATCGCTTTGACAACTCTGGCTGGATGCAAACAGGCTGGGTGAAAGACGGTAGCTGGTACTATCTCGACGGTTCAGGCGCTATGAAGACTGGTTGGATGAAAGTATCTGGCAAATGGTACTATGCCTATAGTTCAGGTGCACTCGCAATCAATACGACTACACCTGACGGTTACCGTGTTAATTACAATGGGGAGTGGGTAGGATAATTTAACTACAACAAAAAGGCTCTATGCTATCTTATAGTGAGTAATCTTCACTTTCAGATAGTATAGAGATTTTTATTTACCTAGTACAGGTCTTATCTTAGGCATTTATAACAAATTGAAACAAGAACAATACAAAAGAGCCTCGTAAAAGGTATTGCAAGTTGGTAATACCTTTTTGAGGTGCTTTTTGATATGAGCCCATGTCTTCTCCATAGGATTGTACTCAGGTGAGTAGGGAGGAAGAGGTAAAAGTTTATGCCCAAACTCTTCACACAAGACTTCTATCTTAGCCATTCTATGGAATCTTACATTATCCATAATAATAACTGATGGTTTGTTTAATGTTGGTAAGAGAAATTTCTGAAACCATGCTTCAAAAAAGTCGCTCGTCATCCTCTCTTCGTAGGTCATTGGAGCGATTAACTCACCATTTGTTAGCCCTGCAACCAAAGAAATCCTCTGATATCTTCTTCCAGATACTTTACCTCTTATTATCTGACCTTTTAAAGAGCGACCATATTCTCGATAAAAATAAGTATCGAATCCTGTTTCATCAATATAAACAGGTGCTAATTGCTTTAAACTATTAAAATTCTTAAGAAATAAGGCTACTTTTTCTGGGCCCTGTTCATGGATAGTATAGTACTTTATGGTTACCGAACAAGTCTAATGAAAAAATTCTGATGATAGTTCTAAATCTCAATAACCGCTTGGGTTCCATGATCCAACTCCAGCAAGACATCTATACTTGTATAGAAAATCCTGCCCTGAATAAGGGGATGTAAATATTGCTTTCCTCCAAAATGATCATAGTTTTACTGGCAAATCTAACATATCACGGATAAATTAACAAGTGATTTCTGAATTGCTAAACATTTTCCTTTCTTATAGCATATTTTCAGATTTTCTCTTTAAGAAAGGCATTTCCAAGAAAAACGTTCGTATTTTTATCTATTTTCAAAAAATCCCAAAAACTGAATTGAAAGAATTTTTAGAAAATTTCTGTTTTTTTCTTTACAGTGAAAAAAAATTCTGCTATAATGACTCATGTAATAAAATATGACAATAAAAGGAGAACGATATGACATCTGCTAAAGAATATATCCAAAGCGTGTTTGAAACTGTAAAAGCTCGTAACGGGCACGAGGCTGAATTCCTCCAAGCTGTTGAAGAATTTTTCAACACTTTAGAACCTGTATTTGAAAAACACCCTGAGTATATCGAAGAAAATATCTTGGCACGTATTACTGAGCCTGAGCGCGTGATTTCTTTCCGTGTTCCTTGGGTTGACCGTGATGGAAAAGTTCAAGTAAACCGTGGCTACCGTGTTCAATTCAACTCAGCTGTTGGACCATACAAAGGCGGACTTCGTTTCCATCCAACTGTAAACCAAGGGATCTTGAAATTCCTCGGATTTGAACAAATCTTTAAAAATGTCTTGACTGGACTTCCTATCGGTGGAGGTAAAGGTGGATCAGACTTCGATCCTAAAGGTAAAACAGATGCTGAAGTGATGCGCTTCTGCCAAAGCTTCATGACTGAATTGCAAAAATACATTGGGCCATCACTTGATGTACCTGCTGGTGATATCGGTGTTGGTGGACGTGAGATTGGTTACCTTTACGGTCAATACAAACGCCTTAACCAATTTGATGCTGGTGTCTTGACTGGTAAACCTCTTGGATTTGGTGGTAGCTTGATTCGTCCAGAAGCAACTGGTTACGGTTTGGTTTACTACACTGAAGAAATGCTCAAAGCTAACGGTAACAGCTTTGCTGGTAAGAAAGTGGTTATTTCAGGTTCTGGTAACGTAGCTCAATACGCTCTTCAAAAAGCGACTGAACTTGGTGCAACTGTTATCTCTGTATCTGACTCAAACGGCTATGTCATCGATGAAAATGGTATCGACTTCGATCTTTTGGTTGACGTTAAAGAAAAACGTCGCGCTCGTTTGACTGAGTATGCTGCTGAAAAAGCAACTGCTACTTATCATGAAGGTTCTGTATGGACTTACGCTGGAAACTATGACATTGCGCTTCCATGTGCGACTCAAAACGAAATCAACGGTGAAGCAGCTAAACGTTTGGTTGCTCAAGGCGTTATCTGTGTATCTGAAGGTGCCAACATGCCAAGCGACCTTGATGCCATCAAAGTCTACAAAGAAAATGGTATCTTCTACGGACCTGCAAAAGCTGCCAACGCTGGTGGTGTAGCCGTTTCAGCACTTGAAATGAGCCAAAATAGTCTTCGCCTCTCATGGACTCGTGAAGAAGTTGATGGACGTCTCAAAGACATCATGACAAACATCTTCAACACAGCTAAAACAACTTCAGAAACATACGGTCTTGATAAAGACTACCTTGCAGGAGCAAACATTGCTGCCTTTGAAAATGTAGCAAACGCTATGATTGCCCAAGGTATTGTTTAAGATTTATTTGCTTAATCCTCAATCACTACGATTGGGGATTTTTAGTTGAGTTAGACAGTTGGGAAATTCTAATTAAATTAAAACCAAACAACTTGATTACGAAATTCAAACCAATTTCTAACAGTGTTTTAGAAAACTTGATGGACTATTCCAGATTCAATCTATTGTATACTCTTCGAAAATCTCTTCAAACCACGTCAGCGTCGCCTTACCGTAGATATGGTCACTGACTTCGTCAGTTCTATCTGCAACCTCAAAACGGTGTTTTGAGCAGCCTGCGGCTAGCTTCCTAGTTTGCTCTTTGACTTTCATTGAGTATTACTTACTCGCCCCCTTTTTTGCCCCTTCTTGAACAAAAAGAAAAACCGCTACTCCTAAGAATAGCGGTTTAATCATGTTTTTAAGCTACTAATGTAGTCGCTCTATTATTTAAATAAAATGAAGTGTTATGAATAACTTCAATATCTTTAAAGTTTTTTGTTAGATTTATAATTTCAACTATAGCCATCTCTACTCGTTAGTTTACAGCAAAAAATTATGCTTAATTATTATTGTTTTTGTAAACAATCAGCGAACCCAATACTATTCCATTCAACAAGCCTAAAGAAATACCATATTCAACTGGAAAATCTAAAAAAATTGCAAACACTATTCCAATCATCACCCCTAGTGAGGCTGCTGTTGAAATTACATATTCATTTTCTTTCTTCATTTTCTGTACACCTCATTTCCTTTTTGTATATAAGCTCTAGTCATCTCCACCAAGAGCCATTAAGTACTTATGATTTCCTGACTCAACAATCTTACCACCTTTCATTACAAAAATAATATCCCGCATCCTTAATCGATAACAATCTGTGAACTACAATTATTTGAGTACAGCCCTGACTTTTTATATACTTTGTTATTCTTTCCTCATTAATAGTGTCTAATGCACTAGTTGCCTCATCTAAAATTACAATACTAGGATTATTTATTAATGCACGTGCCAGTGCTATCCGTTGTCTTTGAATACCTGAAATATTTGAACCCATCTCTGAGATGATAGTATTAAATTTCATCGGCATAGCCATGATTTCATCATAGATTTGAACTGCTTTACAAACTTCCTCTATCTTTTGTGAAGTAACTTCGTGCTTTAAAGTTATATTATCAAGAATACTTCTGTTCAATAAAAATGAATCCTGTGGAACTACTCCTAAATTTTGACTTAATATTTTTTTATCTATTTGATTAATATTTACACCATCAAATAAAACTTTTCCTGTATCAATCTTATATAATCCTGATGGTATTTTTGATAACGTACTTTTTCCTGACCCCGGTTGACCGACTAGTGCAATTCTCTGTCCTGAATCAATAGTCAAATTTAAATTTTCTATTACAGGAGCTGAGTCTTTGGAATAAGAGAAAGATAGGCCCTTAATATCTATTCTACTTCAAACGTTTCTAAACTATACTCCGGAAAATAATTTAACCAATAATTAACCATACTATCTTTCATCGTATCCTCCAACCAGTACTAAGAGTCTGGGACAAAAGTCTAACCTTAAATATAAAAAGCTAACAAAACGAGTTATCTGACACTCAGAATTCTGTCTTATTCGCTTTTTTGTCTAATCTATCGATTTTTAAAATTTATAATCAAGAATTCCTAAAATCAAAATCTTTTTGTCCCAGACTCTTAGGTGTACACCTAAACATTTTATCCACCGACAATAATAATATCCATTACCAACAATAAAATTGGGGAATTTTTTAAAATTTTCTTCATATTTAGACTTCCTTTCAGTTTTTATTTATTGTACAATAAATAAGAATCAATTACTTTTTTGTTGGGAAAACGGGAAAATTATGAAATCAAAACTTGGTATCACACTCAGAAAAGTTCGTAAAGGAAAACAAATCAGTTTATGTTCTGTTGCTGACGAGCATCTTTCTAAATCTCAAATATCTCGATTCGAACGTGGAGAATCAGAAATCTCATGTATTAGACTAATCAATATTTTAGACAAGTTGCACGTTACCCTAGATGAGTTTCTTATTTTACACGATGATGACTACACCAATAGTGAATCATTTGCTAACCTAGTTCAATATATTCGTAAACAATACTCATCACAAAGTATTGATAATATAGCGTGCCTACTATCTGACACTACAAATTACACTCTAGATCCTTTAGAGAAAACTATGGTAAAATCCATTCTGCACACAATGGATTCGAGGATCATTCCATCAGATGAAGAACTACTTCAACTGACAGACTATCTTTTTAAAGTCGAAAAATGGGGTTACTATGAGATTATTATATTTGGTAACTGTGCACGAACAATTAACTACAATTCCTACTTCTTATTGACAAAGGAATTGTTAAAGAATTATATCTACTCTTCTCTGAATAAAACCAATAAACGAATGGTCACTCAACTTGCTATAAATTGTTTAATTCTTAGTATAGATGAGGAAAAATTTTCTAATTGTTCCTATTTAATTAGTGAGATAAAAACATTATTAGATAATGAATTTAACTTCTATGAACAGACAGTTTTTCTCTATGCAACTGGATACTATGAATTTAAACGCCAATTAAGTAGTGGAATTGAAAAAATGAAACAGGCCATACAAGTTCTCGATATTTTAAGAGAAGACAAGTTAAGATTACACCATACTGATCATTTTAATAAACTAGTAAATAAAAAATAAATGAAATTATTCTCTATATTTTAACGAATTAGTCGTAAATACTATTATTCTAGTAAAGCATTCTCGTGAAATTTTAGGACTGTAAATTTATTGGTATTAATAATTTTCACAAACGAATCCTGTCTTCTAGCTATCTCCTCATATTCATTAATTTCATTACCAAGTTCCTGTTGTAATTTTAAAATATCTGTATTGAGTCGATCTAACGTTATTGATTCCGTCATGTTCATTTGGGCAAAATCATACTTAGCTAATTTTCTAGTCTCATGATCTTCACTCTTCAAATTGATAAGGACTTCCACCATCTTGTTTAAGGTGGCGATTTTTTCTTGGGTTTCTTCTAGCTTCATATCAATCTCTGCAATTTCTAATACAAGCTCATCTTTGATTTCTTGGTATTGTTTGTTCGTGTTAGATAGTTCAATCATAAGATTAATTTCAGAAATCTTGTCTTAAAGACTTTTTAAAGTTGGTCGTCTATATGGGAGTTTTTGGCTATCGTTGCTCAATTATCTGATTAAAGTCCTACCCTTGATGAAACAATTATTATCCTTGTTTTCTTTATTATAGACAAAGTAAAAAGACGTTTCTCGAATGTAGACTTTATATTTTTTCTGATTGTCTTCCTCAAAAATATCTAGCTG
This sequence comes from Streptococcus sp. 596553, assembly GCF_900411395.1. Lineage (GTDB taxonomy): Bacteria > Bacillota > Bacilli > Lactobacillales > Streptococcaceae > Streptococcus > Streptococcus mitis_BA. The sequence continues at coordinate 43,266 of NZ_OXCQ01000010.1, forward strand.
GTAGTTAGGAATAAAGATGAGTCCACTCTGTTTAATACCAAACGAAACCCGGATATAGATACCATCATCAACCAACTTCTCTATCTGATTATCCGTAAGTTCAATCTCAAACTCATGGATAGCATCTCGTTTTTCCTTGTATTTCTTGAAGGCTTCCTCGATTTCTTCAGCGGAGACTTTCTCCTTATGCTGCTCCTCTCGAAAAGTCTGAAAATCTTCCTGAAGATTTTCTAATGCTTGAATATCTCTAACTTCTCTATCTTCAAAATAACGATTAAAAAATTGAACATCGTACAATTTCTTATCGCTAATTTTTTTATGATTCAGGCTTATCTTTTGATTATCTTCTTCCAGGATAAAAGTTACATTTTTTTGTTTTAAGTCAATGGTTAGATTCAATTCTTTTGCTTTTGTTATTAAATCTTCTAAAGAATTGACACGGTTCAACAAAAATTCTAAACGACTTTCAATCTCTTGTTTGGCAAAATGTATTCTAAAAAATTCTTCATCATATAAATCTCGTTTGCTGAGTTGGCGTCCTCGAATTGGTTTTATCATCGTTCTATCTGTCATCAAAAAACGGCTATGCTTTTGACTAAAATCAATCTGAACATACAACTGCTTTGCTTTCTCTAAAAAATCATCAAACGATTTAGATTGCTGCAACAAATATCCACAGAGGACTTGTACCTCAGATGTACACTATGCCTGTCGGACAAAGAAAAAAGTAGGCTAAATTTCTAACCTACTTTTTCTGACTCTACTCTGATAAAGCCGTCTCATATATAGACATTTTATGCTTGAAGGAATCTTTTCCTCCCTCTAATTGATTGATGATATGATTTTTTATATATTTTTCACTAACATATCCCTGTGATTCAATCCATCCGTTAACTCCATCTGACTCCATAATAACAACTTGATCTGTCATAGAATTTGTTACAATTGTAGCATTATGTGTTGCTAAAATAATTTGACGTTGAGCTTTCACATCTCTAAACTGCTGAACTAAATGCCTGTAAATATAACGATTGTCTAGATTGTCTTCAGGCTGATCAATAATCAATGGTCTGAAGTCTTTAGAATAATCACTATATGCTAATAAAAAATCAAGCATGGCTACAACTTTTTGTCCCAAACTTAATACACCAACTTCTTTATAGACAATATCAAGTTGGTGCGAAGATTCTTTCGAGTTAATATTAAACTCCAAAAATAACCTTTCATTAGCTACATGCTCTTTTAAAACTCTTTTAAACTCATTTAATAAACTACTATTTTCAATTAAAGAGTAGATACTCTTTTTTAAATGCGTAATGTTGTATTCATTAATTTCAGATTTATCTCTCCAATTATTTTCTTGTTTTGCAAAATTATCTTCAGAGATACTTTTTAAAAGCATAAAATACTTATTAGGGATATTTTGTCTTACAATGACTTTAACAAATTCTTTCAATCCTAATTCCCGATAGATAAGATATAAAACGTCTGCTACATCTTGCATACTAATTCTATAATTATCAAACGAAGAACGATTATTCTTGAAAAGATAATTTTCGAAATGCGGTTCTTCCCATCTATCAATTTGCTCATAACAAATTCTTAACTTACCAATCTGAGTTTCATTAAAATCCTCAATAATTTCGAGTATTAATTGCTTCCGCTGTTTTAAATATTCATCAAGTTCCTTTAATTTTGCTTCAAACGATTCGAGTGTCTGAGTTCTTAGCCCATAGTCTGGTCTCGGTAATTTTTTATTTTTAATCATTAAATTAGAAATAAATTCTGTAATTTTTTCACCGTCAGCTGTTTTAACTAACTCATTAACAGAATATCTCCTATCAAACATTTTCTCTAAAATTCTAGTTTTATCAACTAATTTAAAATGGTTACCTTCAACTTTATAAACTTTTGTGTACTGAGACCGTGTCCATTCTTTAATAGAGTCAGAATTAAATATATAAGAATAGCCAAACCTATTCTCTCGATTTTGCCCATAATATTGTAAAATATTATCCTTATTTTCTTGTTTGACATCTGGCAAACTAACTTCAATAATATATTCAGTTTCTTCTAAAACATAGAGTACAAAAGCATTTGCATGGTTACATAGAAATTCCAATTTGCTTTGCTTATCACAATCTTGAGAAAGTACAAATTGTAACATATCAATTAATGTGCTTTTACCTGTACCTCTCCCTCCAATTAAACAATTCATAGATGGTGAAAATGTTAAAAAGAAGTCTTTATCTTTTTTTAACTTATCACCTGCAAGAAAACTTCTATTTTCCCCACGATTTTCTATATATAATCCTTTTATATAGGACTTTTGTTTAAAGCTTGGCTCACATAAACTAACTGATACATTATAATCAAACAATGCTTCTTGAAACATCTTGAAAGAAATTTTTCCACCTTTCAACCACAGATTGTTCTTCCCGAGTGAATCAATTTCGTGAGAATCATTATCTAATAGAAAATTGGGCTCACAATTAAAATCTGTTAATAGTTTTTTTCTAGAACCTTCAACAGAATTTATATTTTTAACACCAATAAATCGTGTGTTTTCTTTAGAAAAAATTTTTCGTTTATATGCACCTGATAAGTGAGAACCTTTTTTCAAAATGTTATAACTATTGAAATGAGCAATATAATTAACTATTTTTTGATTATTGAAATCTTTCATGATAGTCAGTGAATGTTGATAACTTCCATCTTTCTCACTTATAATATTTTCACTTAACCATTGATTAACCCATGACTCTTGTTCATAATCATATATACATACAATATGCAATTTATCTGCTGCACTAATTTCTACTCCATGTAAAATATGAGGATGTATATCATAAATCGGATAATTTTTCATTATGATTGAGACTGCCATTTGTAACTTTTTAATACCTTTGGTAGTATTATGATCAGTTACTACAACTATTTCTATTCCATTTTTTATGATTGCCTCTGCTAACATAAGAAAACTAATATATTCTTTTGAACTAGAAAAAACAACCTTATCAAAATTACTAAAAAAAATTGTCTTATCAACTTTTATTTTCTTATTTTCAAAAAATATATCATATAGTTCATCTTCAGTAATTTTTCTATATTTCGTTGCAGTCCAATTAGAAAATAGCTTGTAATCATAAGAAGCAGGTGTATGCAAATGAATTAAAGTCTTGTGAAAGCTACCGAATTTCTCTTTGGAATTTGTTAGTTCTTGATAAACAAACTTTATCTTGTTATTAAATCCTCTCACTTCTACTCTCCTAAAAATATCAATTGTTTATTTTTCAAGTAATTCATTAAGTCTCTTTTCCCCCACCTTCAACATCTCTTTCTCTACCTTGCTCCATTTTCCGAAGAGGCATTCTTGTAGCACTTCTGCTGCTGAAGTTGTATTTTCTTTTGAATCATATACACAACTTCTATCTCGTTGATAAATTTGAATGCTTTCAAAGATAGCCAGTTCTTCCAATTGTCGTGTATTATCAACTAGATGATTTACAATGAAATCATGATGTTCTTTTGGAGTTGCGCGTGCTTGATTTGGATTGATAGCGTATAGTTCTTCGTATCGGATAAGAGTACTTAGATAGGACAGCTCAGGCTTTGTCGCAATCAAGGCTAATTGTACTTCATATCCCTTATTTTTCAAGAGTTGTGCTGTTTTCTTTGGAACATCAACTGTTCGTAAAGTTCCCTCAATCAAAAGATTGTATCCCAAATGACTTAATTCGGTTACTAAAGACTCTACCATTTTCCCTGCAAAATCCTTGGTGTATTCAACGCTATCTTTGCCATATTCTTGCTGCAGTTCTAAATAGTGTGGATGCTGAGAACGAAAACTATCGCCATCTATGATAACAATATTTCCTTGAAATTCTTTCTGTTTAATACGATGAATTGTAGTCTTGCCAGCACCACTTTGCCCTCCAAGCAAAATCGCTATAGGTTGCTTACTGAACTTTTTTCCTCTTGTCAGAGAACGAAGATTCCGTGCCAAAGCATGTTTGAATTCACTATCGGTATAATCTTGGATTTCCATTAGGCTACCATCCGTTTTTCAGATATCTCTAACATACGTTCAATTCCATCCAAATAACCGATATATCTCTCTATTTCATCAAAAGTTTCTACTAAATAGATATTCGTATGAATCAAGTCAGATAGATCATCACTCATTAAAATCCAAGGATTAGATTCATCATCAATGCTAATTCCCTGACTATCTTGATAACGATAGAGTCGAGATAATAGATTAGCACCTCGTTCTTTCACAATTTCAATTTTTAAAGTCAATTCATAATCTTCAACAGGATTGAGCATTTTGTCTTCTCCTACGATATCAACATAAGATACATTAAACTTCTGACAAATGATATCTATTAGTTCCGTAGAGACTGGACTAGTTCCATTTTCATAACGACTCAAGCTATTGCGAGAAATTCCTATAATTTGGGCAAATTCGGGTTGTGTTAAGTCATGTGTTTTACGTAAGGATTTTATGTTCTTTCCAATCATGGCAAACTCCTTTATTTTTATAAATCCATTATAGCATAAAAAAGCAAAACGCACCAAAAATGGTGCGTTATTTCTTGTTTTTCTAGCCTAAACTTTACTTCTATAAAAGCCACCTTAAAGAGTAATTCCTTTTTCGGTGGCTTTTCAAAATACTATACATTAAAATACTCTTGTTTAATTTTTGTAAGCAAATTGTTAGCAACAGAAGTTACACCAACATGCATCCGTTCAGGATCAGAATAATCTAGATTACGAGCATAGACTTCTGTAACAGTCTGAGCAATACGCTCATCCAATTTATAATTGGAGGCTTTTAATAGTGCTTGAAATAATTCTGAACTATATAGTTTAATATTATTTTCCAATGATACTACTGCCATTTTTGTAACTCCTCTCCTGTTTTTGATTGATAAACCTTCTCTATTTTCATTATATCACAAAAAGATTGGTTGTGAATGGATAATTATTTAAAAGAATAGGGGTTTCTAAACTCAGCAAGCATTTCTTCTTTTGTAATTTCATTCTGACGAAAACGAGCTAAAGCTTGGGGTGGATTGTCATCAGTCTGAACACCATAGATAAAACCAAATTGGTGTTGTAATTCATCTGGATTTCCCCGATTTTGAAAGACAAATTCCGCAAAATCTAAATCTGACTCTGATTTTTTATGTTTTGCAAAATAGTGACAACGATAGTCAGGGGTCTTAAAAATTTCTACAAAATTTGAAATACGAAATTCTACTATAATTCGAATCTATACATAGCTTACTTCTGGTCATTTAAAACGAACCCTGTTCTCCAAAATAATTTTATTAAAAAGAAAAACCCTGCCAAATTAATTTTTGGTAGGGTTTTTGGTAGGAAACTAAATTAATTTATCAGTTTCTAAAATGTGTTCACGATTCTAAAAGGCTGATACTATAGTATCCCGAATTCTAATTGGTATATGCCTCTTATTTAAGAGTAACTGAGATGCACTATATAAATAAAAATACATGGGTCAAAAGAGACTTAAAATAAGGGTTTGTGCGTTGTAAACTACATATATTTTTTACCGTAAAAATACAAAAGTTTACACCTTATGCCCCTTTTTTGCCCCTCTTTTCTTGAACAATAGGATTTAGATTTCTGTTTCTAAAGTTAAAAAATAAGCATTTTTGCAAAATAGAAATACAAGCTCTAATTTTGTTAAGGTCAACAAAATTGGCAACCAAGCGCTTTATAAAGCTATTTGTTGATGTCAACAAGTCAATTTCAGAGCAAACAAAAAAACCGCAAGCCTGAGCCTGCGGTGAGTAACTATTCTTTGTCTTTGTTTTTATTTCGATTATTCCCTGTAAACAAACTAATTAGCCCTAGTGCAGTTGTTCCAGTTAAAAAACTACCTGCAATTTGTTTACCTGTTGCTATTAAGTAAATTCCACCAATAGTAACAACGAGGGCGATTAAAAAGCCAAATAACTGTCCCAATTTATGAGAAGTAATATTCCCTGATAAGTATTTATCTTCCATAGCCCTACGATGTTGGCTCTCTGCAATACCATTATCAATAATCTTTTGAACAGCACCCGGATATAGCTCTTTATATCCTTTGAGAATATCTGGATGAGGTAGGTCACCTTGATAGATTTCCAACTTCTGTAAAACTACTTGACGCTGTTCATGTGGTAATCGATCGACTTCATCAACGATATTATTGACTTCAATCAAATCTTTATTCTCGGTATCCAAATTTCATTACCTCTTTCTGAATGCCCATCGTTGATTTCTTGTAATCACTTTTGACTTTCTTCCAGTCTGGGACTGTATCAGCTTTTACTTTTGGAATGTTCTGGTTAAAGCTAAAAATAGGCAATACAATTGCTGTCATACCAAGTAAAAAAGACTTTAAGTATTGAGGCTGTTTTGTATTTTTTAACATACCAAATTCCTCCTACTCGCTCCATAATATTTTTTGAATTAACTTGATTATGACATCTTTCTTTAAAAAAGTCAGTCTTTCTTACTCTTTTTAACAAAAAAAATCCCCACAAGAACGAGTCCTGTGGGGTAGATACACATTTTAGAAAAGTTTTCCTTTCATTTTATTTTTTAAAATTATTTAACTGTAATCAAGCCGTCTGGCTCAACTGCGAACTCTGGCTTGTCTGCCATTGTTCCGTCTGCGGACTGGACGAAGGCGTTTGATACCATAGCACCTTCTTTACCGTCTAGGTAATACCAGGTATCCTTGTACTTGACCCATCCTGTCTTCATAGCGCCCTCTGTGTCAAAATAATACCACTTATCAGCGATTTTCTTCCAGCCTGTAGCCATTTCGCCTGATTGGTCAAAGTAGTACCAGTTGCCGTCTGTGTGCTTCTTCCAGCGGTCTGCAAGCATATAGCCTGAGCCGTCGAAGTAATACCAGGTTCCGTTGATTTTCTCAAACTTGTCTTTTGGATAAGAGCCGTCTGAGTGTACATACCAATAGCCTGTATCGTTCTTCTGCCAGCCTACTTCGATCGTCAAGCCACTTTCAATATCTCGCTTAAACTGTTCACGGCTAACACCCCATTTCGCAAGATAAGGATACGGGTCAACGTGGTCGCTACTGTTATCCGGCTGGTTATTCGTACAGTATTCATGCGTTTTGATACCTGCCAAGTCGTCTGTATCAAGAGTTTTCGGCAAACCTGCTTCATCTGCTAGATTTCGTAGCAATTCGATATAAAGGCGATAGTCTGTCATGAACTCTTCTTTAGTTGAATGGCTTTCAATCAATTCAACTGCTGCATAGGTCTCAGCATTCCAACCACCCCCAACGTCCCAGGCACCATTATCAACAGGTCCTACCTGCATAACACGGCCATTTCCAACGACATGAGAAAAGAACCCAAGTCCAGGGTCCTTTCTATAGTGGTAGTCCGCCTCATTTTGAGCAGTTGAGTTGCGGTTGCCTGTTGAGTGAGCATGTACTTGTCTATAAGGTTGCACTCCGACTTGTGGCAAGCCTGTACGTAGTCTGCTTGTATCGATACCCATCCCTACTCCCTCCAAGCGTCATTCATCTGCTTCACGGCTGACTCCACAAAGGTGTCCAAGTCCTTGTTCGTCATGCTGATGTTATATTTGGTCAGCTCTGCACGGATTTTAGCACGAGCCTGTGCCAATTTTTCATCTCCCTTGTAGCCAGTTTCAGCAGCTACCTGCTCAACGGCATTTACTGCGTTCTTGGCTAGGATTTCAGCGATTTTTACCGCCTTTTCTCCACCTTTTCGTAAAAGATAATCTTTTACTGCTTTTACGATATTTCCTACTGCTACAGCTAAAAAGCCTGTCGCAAAGGCAATGATGAGTTCGTTAAATTGTGTCATATGTTTATCCTCCTATAGTTGGTAATGTTGTAGGCCACTCATCTTCTGTTAAATAAGAAAATGGGTTGACGTGATTTTGCTCCACGCCTAATTCACTAGTTACAATCTGCAACTTCAATCCACTTTTTTCGCTATACTCTTTATAATGGTTATACTTATAATGAATAATCACAGCACCCGTTCCTTGTGCACCTTCTGAATTTTCAGCACTTGCAGTATTAGAATAAATATCATTATAAGTATTAAATATAGTCTGAGCTACATCATCAACAGGTTTAAAACCATCAATAGATAAGTTATCATCTGACTCATAACTGCCTGGATCTAGTATTAAATTAGTATCAGGTCTAATTGCACTAGTGTTAATTTTAAGTTCAAACTTAACATGTACAACATTATTTATACGTCTGAAATACATTCTGTTTATGACATTTTTATTCGTATCATACTGCCAACCTAACACCCAACCAGTGTCACCTTCAACAACTTTCCAACCTTGATTTCCACCATCAGTAATCTTAATCCATTTTAAAGCACCGTTAGTTTTAGCTGTGTCGATGTAAGTCACTCCTATTTCTGCACTTATACGCCCTTCTGGTGAGCCAGTGCCACGGATTTCATGCCCTACATTATCTGGTAACGGTAGGGTGACATGATTGCCTCCAACAATTCCAAGGGTAATTCCTGTCAGTGTCAGCCTTGGTTCAGGCTTTTGGCTCAGCTCCTTGACATCTCGCCCAACTGTTTGGGCAAATTCCTCTAAATTACTCATAGCGATCACGCTTTCGCTGCATTATAGGTTGCGACCAAGTCAACATTGGCAATCTGATCTACACGTCCGCTGACTTCAGTTACTTTGCCAAGAAGTGCGCTATTTTCATCTTGTCCCATACTTGTGATTTTTTCCGCGATTTCTTTCAGTGTGTCAAGATTTTCAGGCGTTCCCTCACCCAAGATTTCAGCCTTAACCTCGGATTTAGCTTGAGTGACTGCCTGAGAGATAGCTTGCGTCATTGCTGAGGTTTCTACTTTAGTGCTGACGCTCTGCTTAACTTCCTTGATATCTGCTCCAACTGCTTGTGCGAATGCTGTTAATTTTGTTGTGTCCATTTTTTTCTATACCTTTCCAATATTATAAAAGAAGAGTAGATCGGGAAATTCCGGACATGCTCCACCTTCTCTTGCAGGTCTTCCTGCAAGTTGTTTTTTTACTTCTTTTTCGATGTCTAATTCCTTCAAAGTGTAGACATCTTCCGTAACCAATTCTTTATCTGAGTCTTCAATTTCAATATAAGTATCTCTATCGCTTGGGAAGATATACCCTCCAACCGAGATTTCCACTCGGTATTTTCCGCTTGGTAGAATACTATCTAAATTAAAATTGACAGAATGGCTAGTGACGGGAGCAGTTGTCTTCCACCTGCGTTGTCCCTTTGTTAGAGTAACAACCGCATCTTGACCCTCAAATAAGGTCATGACACGGTAATTTTCATCTAACAATTCAAATCCAAAAGTAGAAGACAAATCCCCTTGTTTAATAAGGTCGCCACCATCAATCCGAACCAAATTGGTTGTATTAACTCTACGTTTGTTACAACCCATTCTGCACCTCTTTCTAATCATCTACTAAGATGTCTTCCTTAATCTCCAATTTTTCAAAATCGTTGAATAAGCGGTCTATGTAGCCATTACCTCCTAAAGCCTTGTAGCTTTTGTGCAGACTTTCCACTAGGGAAAATTCGTCTTTTGAAGTGAACCCTCTACGAATAGCCCGTCGCATATCACGGTCAAGGCGCAACTTCATTGTATTTAGATGCGCCTCGTCGTGTACTTTTAACTTCTCTTGTACTTCATCGATTTTGGAATTGCTATCTTTAGCGGTAGTCTGGACATCTTCAATCTGTTTCTTGACATCGGTTAGTTCCGAGACGATTTTATCTGTTTCTTCTTTTGTTTTCTTCGGCATTTTATAGCCTAACCAAGCCACGACGATTGGCGTCGCTACTGGTAGCACATTCATAAAGAAATGTTCTGTTTGTTGTAAGACATCCATAAGCACCTCGCTAGTCTGCCAAATGGCTCAAACCACGTCTCTTCAATTCCTTGCGCACACGGTCCTTCCAGCGTTTATGTACCCATGAAAAGTCAACTGCTTCACGTTCCAGTAGGTTGATGTACATGTCGATTTTTGCCTGGTCTAGTGTAATCTTACTCATTGTTGCTACCTCCATTGTTTTCACTAGTGCTCGCTTCGCTTGTCGGTGTAGGAATTTCATGTTCTGTCTCGCTTTCTGTTGGTTGTTCTACTGCTGGTGCAGGTTGGATAGGCGCTTCTGCTACTGGTTGTTCAGTAGTTGGTTGCGCTGGTGCTGGTTCTGCTTCTTCAGCTTGGTTTTCTGTGTCCGTAACCTGAGGGGTGTCCTCCTCTGCCTCCTCTTTCTCCTCCTGGTCAGACTCTCCTTGAGCTTCCAGCTCTTCCAATCGTGCTGAGATATCCTCAATATCCTGAGCATTCTGGAGATTGACCTTCTGCATGCCATCCATGAGCTGATTGGCTCTCTCCAGCGCTTCCGTCGTCTTAGCCAGTTGTTCTTGCGTTTTAGCCAATTGTTCTTGGTTTTTGACAATGGCACTAGTTGGGTCAAGTTCGGTTCGTAAAATCTCTTTGACTGCTTCAATGAGCGTTTCGTCCGTATCACCCAAACGGTCACCCTCTAACTCACGAGTGAAAAAAGTAAACGGCTTGTCACATTGAATAGAGACTTCCGTCTTGCCAACTCTAAAAAATTTATTTACTAATACATATTCCATGTTTAATGTTCTCCTGATTATTTAAAATAAAAGTATAGTGAATCGTTTCTAGTGACATTACTTTTGAATACTTGTCTTTGATTATCGTCTTTAAATGAGATATAGAGCGCACTTCCTCTACTGTAATTATCTGGCCTTGTATCCCTATCGTACAACCGCGCATACTTCGCATAAACAGTTGTAATTGTATTGTTCTGGTGCTTAATCCGTACTTTAACATCCTTTACTTTGCTCTCGTCACGATATTTATTGTTGAAATCACTTAAATCTATTGAATCAAAAATCAAATAGCCTTGTGATTCAAACGGAGTTCTTAGATTCTGGAAATATCCAACATAGACCCATTTCTCCCAAACCAAACGATTACCAACATACCGTTCTACAATCTCATGTCCTCCGACATAAATTCCTTCTCTTGTAGCCATAATACCACCTACTCATACACATCATAGATTGTGTTGGGATCTTTAGTTCTGACTGCTTCATATTGGGCTTTTGAGCCATACCAATACTTCATTTGCTGGTTTCCGTTTTGGTTTACAAATTTATTCGCGATCACTTCGGACGGTGTACTTGGAATTCCAAGCGCCGACCTGTTTACTCGTAGAACACCCGAGCTATCGACTGTAATCGTTGAATTGTCAGGTCGCACCACACCAGCCTGCCCACTAGTTGCAGTCTTTGCTTTCATCACACCATTTGACACTTCTGTTGTCTGATTATCCGGTCTGACGATACCGTTTGAGTTTGATGTAGCAACTGATATAGCTGATTGTGGTGTTGTAAATGTTTGTTTCAAAGTGGACACAGGTACTTTTTTCAATCCTGCTCCACTATGGATTAGCACCACATCTCTGTCAGATACATTGGATAACGTTGGCAAATCAGTAGCTTTTCTAACTTGGTTACTCATAATTACCATTCATCTATTCCTCCCTTTCTACTATTTGGTATTTCCAATCAGCTACGACTAGATTGTTGTTTTCGTCTCCTAACAATACATCATCATTGTCTTCAGCTTTGATTGGTACATAGAATCGATTCTGTAATACCATTTCTTCTAGCAATGACAATCGTTGTTCTTGCTCGGCGACTTCTCTTTTAGTAGCTTCATGATCTATGTAACTGGCTTGCTTTACATTGTCCACATTCCCCAAGCCTACCTGCGCCTTGGTTACATTGTGTGGGTTGTTGCGGTTGTTGATGTGAGCAGTAAGATCTGCTTGATTCGCTTTGTTTGTTGTTTGGTTGCCGATAATCTCTTCAAGACCGTCAATATCAGCAACTTTGTGACGGTGGGTTGCGTCGGCTTTGTTTTCCCATCGTTGCGCATCCTCAGCGCCGATAATATCTCTTGACCTCCAGATTTTAGCCATCCGTTAGCACCTCCAGTCTATATTTGAATCGTGTCGTTGTTTCAATCGGAACGTATACATCAATAACAGACTGAGGTACATTTGAAGCGTCTAACAACTCAATCTTGTTAATTTCTCTGATTGAGTCTGGTACCAAGAAATCAATCAAAACAAAACGTTGCTCTCGTTGTTTCTGTATCGTCACAATTTGATTATCGTTCAACCTTGCTTTGTTGATTTTAGCTAGTACGGTTTCTGTAACTGTATTTAGTAACGTTTCTTTAATCATTGAATAAAACCTCCTCTTGTGGCCCTTCATATTCAAAAGGTGTCACTCCTACAACTGCATAACCTGCTCTAGCGAAATCTACTGAAGTCTTGAATAACCGTTCTTTCAATTTGACACGCTCTGTTACTGTCGGGATATGCGTATATCCCATATTTGCTGGTTTTATCGCATTGACAAAAATAACTGACTCTCTGAAAAGTCCGCTCGTTTCCGCACCAGACTCAATCAGTAAGACCTGATTAGCGAAATCTACTGAAGCCTTGTACTTTCCTTTTCCGAAAAGGTCGTCCAATTTGCGAATTAAAAACCACCAAGAAAATGGTGGTCTCATATTGATACGCAGTAAAACACGCTCTCTTCTCCAGTCCAACGTATCGTCAGCATGAGCAACAATACCGTAGACTTCCTCAAATTTCGTTAAGGTAGGAACATCACAATACATAATAAACTGGTTCTTGATGAACTGCTCTAACGAGACAGTCCCGTCTTTAAACAGAGCGTTTTCAACTCGAACCAGTTCTTTCATATCTTTGACGCCCTCGTAGTAATCTGGAACGTATTCAGATAAGTTTACCTCTTTCACCATTAAACTGTCCTCACTGTTCCTTTATACGGCAATTGTTGTAATTGTCCTGTAAAAACAAGTGCTAAATCAGCTTCACGGTTATTCAATTTCATCTTATCAACGTTTGCGATACCTGTAATGGTCAGTAGCTTGGCCATTAACTGCGAGCGATAGATTTTCATGCTGTAGGTGTTGACATCTGAGTATTGCGCCCAGTTCTTTCTCAAGTCTAAGAAATACTGGTCTAGTGTCTTGTCTACCAGTTCTTTCACTTGATTTAGCTGATATCCTGTCATCAACTCAAGTTTAAACTCAATATCAATCGGGAATCGTGTCGCAGTCGTAACCGTCACACGGTGGTTGATAGGAGCTAGTCCAACTCCTTTTCCAGTATATTCTAGTGGATCCAGAACATTTTGCACCTTCTTAATTGTCTCAGTAGACGCCAAGTTTAAGTCGTTGTCTAAAACAACCACTTTAACCGTTCCTGAGCCGTTCCAAACTGGATAGACCTGAACTGCGCCAACACCGTCAATTTCACGAACACGCTGAACGTACTCGATGAAGTTACCGCCAAACGGCTTCTCATTGACGTAAATCAAGAAACGCTTCCGCAATTCATCGTCAGTTTCTTCATCTTGCCCAGATGTAACGATTTCCCCTAAGACTGCAGTGGCGAGGTTCCTGTAGTTCTCCAAGGGTAAGATATTGCCGTAGTAGCGGTTTCCGACAACGCCAGTCGTCTCACACTCTACTTCATACTTGCCAGCTACATTAGTTGCACGAACTACCTTGTAGATGAGTGCAGCATCGTCAATTGTCGCAAAACGAGAACCTAAAGCGATTTGTACGCCTTCTTTTCTCTCGTTTTTAAACTCCGCAAAGCGTACCGCTTTCTTGGACGGATAACGATGTAGACCGAACTCCTCAACCTTGTAGTCTAGGTATTGACCAATAGCAGTCTGTGGAAATGTATCTAGCAGTAGATTTTTCAACTGCAAATAAAAACCAGCTAACTCGTAACAAGCAGGCGCTAATGCGTCATAGATGATAGAACCTTCCCGTGTATCAATATTTTCATTGACACGAGAAAGAGCGTCATTCATCAGATAATCAAACGTGTATTTTTCTAAGAAATCACCTATCATTAATCAGCGTCACCTCCTTTTCAACTTTAAATAAACCGGATATAGTATGGACTTCAAAGACACAAAGTAAGCTGTCCTTAGTTTGTTGCTCGATGAAGAAATTTTGGACACTTTTAATTCTTGTATCAACTAACAAGGCTTGAGAAATTGTTCTCTCAAGGTCAGCTTTTACAAAATCATAAGGTTTTCCAATCAAGCGCTCTAATTCTACTCCGTAGTTTGAAGAGTAGATGACCCACTCAAACCGTTCTGTAAGCAAAATCTTTTCAACTGCTTGCCTCATGGCCTCTAATCCATCTATATATCCGTGTATTCTGCCATTTTTCACTTGATAAGTGTAGGATGGCAAAACAACTTCTTCAATATTTCGTATATCTACCATCTTCACTCCATCCTTTGTAAAACGTAGTATAATTGCCCGTTCTGGGCTTTAATCATTAAGACTTTGTCTCCTGCTTCAAGATCACGAAAAACAATCCATCTCTTGTTGTCCCCTTCAGTATCTCCAGTGCGTAGTTCTTTAACCATCGGACTTAGAACTAAAAAAGACTCAGGGATTTCAAGTTTATTATTAACCTTGATTGTTAAAGGAGAAACAGATATGACAGAGCCAAAAACAATATCTGTTCTGTCTGTCCCATCATCTACTCCTTGCGCCAAAAGGCGTGCTAATAACTCTCCTGCCATTATTCCAGCGTCCTCAATTCTAAATCCATTGTATGCACCTTGTCCCACTTGTGGGTACATTTAGAGATGATGCCAAGACTGTTCTTCTTAATCCCTTCAGACTCTAAATCAGCAAAATCCAACACAACACTGTTGCCTGCACTGATTCCAAGATGTCCTAAACAAGGGACTTTAAAAGTCTTTTTAGGATGATTTTTAGCTTTCAATAAGAGTTCAGCCTTCTGTTGAATCTGACTCTCATTCATTTTTTCATCCACTTTTTCGTGGTACTGCAACTTGCCCCAAAGAGCCACATTTTTAGAGTCTTTCACAACGTAAACTTCACGCTTATTACTCTGCTTGTTGTCTTTAGTCAGCTTCACATAGTTGTAACTGTCATCGATAGAGCCTTCATAGTCAAAGTCTGTCGCTACGCTATCATCACCAATCACTAAGTCAGTAATCAGCGAATTTAAGGCTATATGCTCGACTGTACCAAAGTTATCTCTGATGATGTACCACATGCCACCATGAATCAATGTTAAGTCCAAAGCGTTCTGGATCATCGCAAAATAAGTTTTCTTATCTTCGATTTTCTCAGGACACGTCCAGTTTCCCTCGTCAACAACTTTGTACTCAAGTTCTGAGATTTCGCAAATCTTACTAAAGATTTCATGACTTTTAGAGGCTTCAAACACGATTGTATCAGTGTTTTTCAGGTACCTCATTCTGTCATAAGCAGTAACAGACCATTTCTTGGCTGATTTCCGCTTTTTCTTGAAAACTTTACCGTAAAAAATGCCCTTATCATCTACCTTGAAGCGGATAACATCCCCAAAGTTACAAGCGACCTGCGAGTCTATAATCATATCAAACTCAAGTTTCCCCGGCTGAAAATCAATGCTAGTTTCCCATTTGACACCTCCGACCAACTCAGTGATATCAAAGACTTTACCGTCATTCACATCTTGAATCAGAAATTCCATCATAGGACTTGCACCGAATCAGCAGTAACCCAACCACGCCAACCGCCATCAAGCATAGTAACGTGATAAGGATGCGACCCTTTCATATTGATATAATTGACAAGTCTAGTTGCGTTTGACTCAGTTTGACCAGGCCCTTCTCCATAGCTATCTCTATGAAGTTGCCCATTAACAAGCACCTTTGCACCGATAGTCACTTCTTTCTTAGTTGAGGGAGCCTGTTCTTTCTGAGGCTGACTAGCTTTCTTCTCTTCTGATACCTTCTTCTCGATTTTTACAAACCGAGCCTTGGCCATCTTGTACTCTTTGAAAGTGATGTCGTAGTAAACATCCTCATGAATACCAGCTTTTCTTTGTTGCTCAAAACTTTCAACTGTCGCAAGCATATTGATACCCACGCCAGAGATAATCAAGCGACAAGGTTCTTTGCCGTCCATGATTTTCTTCAAGAGTCGGACATAGGTTTCAGGCGTTCCTGATTTATTCAGGACATAAGAGCGAAAAGTGTCTCTAGGGAAGAATGAAGTGAAAGTAACCTCAGAGAGTTTAGGAAAACTCATCTGGGTTATTTCTCCTAGCGCAATACTCGTTGTTGACTCGTTATTTGCGCTATTCTTCGTTTTTAGCTCTTCTGGATTTACAGGAAGTTGTGTGACCTGACCTTTGTACTCTACGAAAATACCAATCGCCATTTCTTTCTACCTCCTACGCAATTCCTAGGTCGCTATCGACCAAACCGACAATCTTTTCTTCAATTCTGTCAACCAAATCATCGATATCCTGTTCAGTAGCGCTATTTTTAGACTCATATTTAACACTAACTTGAGGTGTTAAAACTTGGTAATCAATGATGTACTTACGTTCTGCAACATCACGCATCATCTTGATATCTTCGTCTTTCAGCTTGACTTCATCTTCAATCTTACCGACGTTACCAATGTTCTTGCCTTTGCCTAGCTTGTCGCCAAGACCACCAGCACCACCAGAAGGAGCACCAGCCCCTGCAGGCGTTTGGTTCATTTGGTCAAACTTAGAAGCAAGTTCGTCTTGACCTTTCATCTTATCAGCGAAGCCTTGCATGGCATCACCAACACCTTGACCAAAAGCCTTGGTACCACTAAAAGCATTGCCAGCAGTTGAGAAAGGATTTTTCATCCCATCCCATAAACCGCCTGGAGTTATCATGTTAGCACGCATGCCGTCAAAAGATTCATAATCATCAGGAGCCTCTCCTGGATTAAACATCTCTCCCATAGCACGGATACCATTGGCAAAACTACCGTCATTGGACATATACCCCATTTCGCCAACTTTTCCTAGATTCACTCCTGGTATCTTATTCAAAGCGTCAATGATCCAGTTGATAGCTTTAATAGCCATATTGGCACCTGCTATAAAAGCATTACCGATAGCTTGCGCTACATTGACTACCCCATCAACAAACGAAGCAAAATAATCTAATACAGTTCGAACAAGATTATAAAATAACTTTCTGATGGAATATATCGGGTGCTTAAAGACATTTCTCAAAAATTCTGCAATTGCTAAACCAATATTGTAAATACCTATGAAGAGATTCACAATAGGTGCAATCATAAACATGACAAGATTGATAACGAACATAATGATGTCATAAACTACCGTTCCGACAAAGACAAAGGCTGCAACGATAGCAGCTGCAACATCTAAGAATGAAATCCCCATAGCATTTAGAGCCATACCGATTAATAGCGCGATTCCAATTACACCTATCAGTATCAGCATCAGCCAAGCCCAAGGTGCTCCTGCCATCAAACCCGCTACAAACATTGCAACACCTGCTATAAGAGCAACTGCCGCAAGAAGTATTAATGCAGTCATGACTATATTGATGTTCTCAGTAACCCAGTTCCAACCTGCAACAAAGAGATTAAAGAGCCACAAAGCTATCTGGCCAATCGCAAACATAGCGGTTTCTAAACCTGCCATGAAGTTCTGTCCAGCGGTACTGTTAATGAACTCTTGCCATGCTTGAATTAAAGGCTGAAATGCGTATGAAGCAACGTTACCAACCTGAGTCATCATGTCGGCAAAGGTCATCGGCATTTTCGCAAACTCAGCGTTTGTTTCAACTGCTGAACCAAGCAAGGCACTCTTAAGGATATCTCCTGTTAGTTGGCCATCTTTAGCCATCGCCCTCAATTGACCAACGCTGACACCAAGGTGTCTAGCTAGTTTTTGGGCAACAAGCGGAGCGTTCTCCATCATAGAGTTAAACTCATCACCACGAAGAACCCCTGAAGCAAGTGCCTGTGTGATTTGAAGCGTCCCTGCTTTTTGTTGCTCTAAGCTTGCACCACCGATTTTATAAAGTTTATTCAACTGTTCAGCGAATGCAATAGCTTCATCATTGCTTTTAAAGGCTTCTCCAGCTTGTGAGCGTAGTTTAGCCACTGAGTCTGCCATGATACCGAAGCCAGTCCTTGAGCGTTGTGCTGCCGCCATGATACCGTCTTGGAGTTCTTGGCCTGTCTTAGATCCGTCTTCTATCGTCTTAAGCCTTGCCATGGTCTGAATATAATCATCACCTGACTTAATCAGGCCACTCATTAAATTAGCCATTTGCCTCAAGGCTTGAATAGCAACCATGAAATTCAAAGCACGAGAAATAGAGGCCATACGACCAAGCATGGATGTAGCAACGCCTAAGCCACCAATAAGAGGCCCAGTTGGAGGAAGTTTAGGAGCGATAGGTGCAGCCGGTTTAGGTGCTACAGGACTAGCAACTTTAGGCACATTTAGATTTTTAGGCATATCTGCTTTGACTTTAATCGTTGCAGTTTGCGTCATCTTCTTGACACGTCTATCCAAATCGCCAAATTTTCCAATAGTTCGATCGATTGTGTTATTAATCTTATTCAATGAATTAGAAAATTTATCTTTAAGCGTTAGGGTCTGTGTTAATGTAGTCATCTTCTACCGTCTCCTCCTTCCTCTGCTTTTTCTTTCCATTTCTTTGTGTTCCTTTTCTTCTGCCTCTACTCGGATATCGATAAAGGCAAAAATCAAGGCTTTTTCACGTTTAGATAAACTATCCAAAAAGGACGGAGTCCAGTTGAATTGATGCAAACAGTAGTAAGCATAACTCAACTCTGCGTCCCCGTCCTCTAGTCGTTTTTTGCTTCTTCAACAAGATCATTGATATCTTCGTCAAAGCCGTTAAGCGACTGGATTTCTTGCATTAGGGTAGCATATTCCCCAATCTTCAACATAGCTTTCAAGGTTGCTGCTTCATCCCCAACTGTACGATAAGACTCTTGTAGTTGAGCGTCTTTTAGGTCTGGCGTAACAACGCAAGCAGACATCAAAGAGTCAATGTACTTATCGTTGTTGAACTCAGGAATAGCCACACCTTGGCGGTTTTTCTTCTTGATTGTCGCACGTTTCTTCAACGTATCGTTTAGACTTTCGTCAATGCTTCGAATGACGAAAGGAGATTTGAAACGTTTAAGGTGTACTTCCTTTGTTTCGTCCTGCTGAACGTTTTCTAGTAAAAAGTCTGAAATTGCCATTTATCTATCCTCTTTCTAACCTAATTTAGGCGCATTAAATTTTTCCAAGATATCCACATCTTCAAAAGTAAAGTTGACTTCTTCTTCCAAGAAATCTTCTTCAACTTTTAGTTGGCCCATCACAACTTCATCAAGGTTACATTCGCGCAAGATAGTTGTTTGACGACCGATTGAACTTGTCGCATCGTCATTGGTCACTTGGATATCAAAGAATGTATCACGACCATTCTTCATGTAATCCAACATCATTTCCTTGAATGTTGAAGTGACACCGTAGATGGTCATCTTACCTTCACCCTTGAAACCAGTAGCCTTCACTTGCGTACCACGTTTGTTAAGGGTGCGGACTTCTTCTTTGTTTTTCTTAACTGTTGCTTCAAGTTCCTTGATATAGAACATGAACTCATTTTTTCCGTCGATGTGAATAAAAGCGGTACCTTCCTGACCGCTGATTACGTCACGACCTTTTAAAAAAGCCATACTATCTCCTTCCCTACTCTACTGTAACTGTCATGTACAGTTTTTCCATGCTGTCCACTGGTTTCACTTTAACGTTAACCACTACAGATTCTTTCAACTCACCACGTAGTACCTCGATGTCTTCCACTTTGAAGTCTTCAATAGCGCCACGAGCCTCAAGGTCTTTGAAGTAGCGAATACGGTTCGCTTTGAACGCTTGACGTCCATCTTCGTTGTTGCTTACCTTTCCAAGGAAATACTCAGAGAAAGCATAACGAGTATCGTTCACGATATCGTCCAAGGTACGCAAGATACGGTTCTTACGGAAGTCTTGGTTCTTTTCAATCGTGAAGCTGACGTGTGAGTTGATATCTTGTTCAACTACCGCACGACCACGACGAGCAGTAAAGACGAATTGCCCTTTCAAAAGCGCATCTTCTGTCTCTGTATGGCTCAAACGACCCACAACATCAACAGAGTCTTCATACTTCTCATAAGTCAATGATTTTTCAACACCAGCATTTGCACTGGCTGCTGCAACCCATACAGTCGCTTTCGTCTTATCAATAACCGTCTTATCAGACAAGATAACACCGTTTTTAACGTTGATTACCGCTTCACTATCTGCGTCAGAGTCCGCAACAACCAATTGAGCACCTAGTCCTTCATCTTCACGCATACGTTTGATAAAGTTAATAGCTGCCTTCTTGATAGAAGCGTCTTCTACTGGCAAAGCCATATAGTTAAATTCAACTGTTTCAAGCGCTTTGAAGTATTCTGAGTAGTCTTGAGTTGAGACTGCACCGTCAGTACCGCCAGTCAATTTAGCGCCAGCCACTGCTTGCAGTTCGCCAGTTCCTGAAAATTCAACTAGATCATTGTTTTTCAAATCAGCCAAGACTTTTACAGTTTGTGAGTCCATCACTACCGTATCAAGGAATGTGACAACATCAAATGAACTTGGGTCGTCTACGTTTGTTTTGACTGTTACTGTGATGTCATTCCCACGGACACCGCTATATTTAGCTTGAGCCGTTACATTGTCTGAAAGGCTTACGTTTGCCTTTTCGCCCGTATTTAGACGATAGAGCAAGACTTCACTGACACGCTTGAATGCTTCATTTAGCAACAAAAGCTGAGGGCTTTCTTGCTCATAACCTAGTTTTTTAAATAGGTCTTCGCCACGTCGAATTTTCATCAGTTTCTTTGATTCTCCGAAACTGAGTGCCAACGGTACTGTTACGACACCATCACCACCAAGTCGAGTCATTGCAATGTCTTTTGATTTGACGTTGATGTAAGCACCTGGTCTTACTTTATTTTGGCGTTTCCAAATTCCACCTGCCATTAGTTAATCTTCCTTCCTAGTTCGTATTCTAGTTTTGCTCGTGCTTCTTCCAAACTATAAGACTCTTCTGGGTCTAAAATAGCCCCCAAAATGTCTTTTTCTCCGTTGGTAAAAGCGCTACTTTCCAAAATGTCCGCAGTAGGGAACACAATTCCGTCTACATTATCCATCTTTTACCTCTTCTTTCACTTTCAATTCACGTTGTTTGATATCTTCCTCTTCTAACTTCAAGCGTGTGCTTGCGTTAAAAATACAATGCAGAATGTTGTCAACCACTTCATACTGACGGTCAAATAAATGAATCGTCGGCAAGTGTAAGAGTTTATAACTCAATTCTTCCTGCATTGCTAAACACTCGCTACGCTTTTTCTTAGGAGGAAAATAAGACAAATCCACTTTAGAACGTACTTTCACATATTTATTGGCCTCTGGAGTGTACTTAGTATCAACCACATGGATAAAAAAACAAGGCTCTTTAAAACCTTGCTCTACTTCATCCAGATAAATCCTGATGTCAGGATATAACCCCTTGATATGACTAACTAACTCCTCGACTAACCGAAAGCCTTTATTTGCCATTTCCTAACACTACCTTTCTCATAAAGCCATCATACTTATCACGGACACGCTTCTCCATATCGCTTTTAGTATCTTCAACCGTTTTATGAAGGAAAAACTGCCCTGGAACAAAGCCGCCATTAACCGTCTTATGCCCGTACTCAACGTGTGGGGCATAGTAGACCTTGTTATAAACTTTCTGCTTATAAGTCCGTCCAGATACTTCAATACGGCTTTTAGACCAGGCTTTTTGCAAGGTTCCGCCTTGTTTTCCATGAGCACTTGCCCAAAATTTGACGTGTTTGCCATCTTTGGTTGTGAACTCAACCCAATGATCCGTATAAACACCAACAGGGGTTCTCTCTTTCACTTTGGAATTTAGTTCTGTACCTTCATGATTCAAGGTCTGCCTCATAAATCGGTCTACTTTCGCATGATTCGCGTTCTTGTTGAAGTTGTTAGCAAACTTAGCGAAACTACGATAATCAAAACTGCCACTCATGACTTGCCCTCTAGTTTTATAGCAATTTCTTGATGTGACCAATACTGACCAATAGGCACATTAGAACGTGTAAACACTTTAACGTGCCCATTTCTATCAGTCACCTCAATCTTGCAACCTGCAGGAATATCATAGACAACAGAGCAAAAGAGTTTCATATCATAGCCGTTAGCTTGATAGTCGATCCCGTTCGTTGAACTATTGCTCATTTGCGAAATCCTGCAAGGAATGTCCTCTAATAGCACGCTTTCTGACATACTAGTCAAACCGTCTATCTCTTGCTCTGTATAACCTTTAACCGTCATTTTACAGTCAAACAAGCAATCAAAGACTGTCTTAGCATATTCAGTCATAGTAGCTTCCTAAAACGATTCAACTGACGCTTGTAGCGCTCAAGTGATGACGGCACTTGTTTCATTCGTTGAATCATTTCGTAAGGACTAACCTTTCCGATTGTCGTATCGCCCATTTTGATACTCTTAACCGAAAAATCGTCTGCGTCTGCCTTTTCAGCAAGCACGCTTTGCTCCTTGACCTTGTCCAATAAGTCGTTGGTCATGTCTATCCATACGTTCTCTAAACGTCCAGGCACACTGTCTTGGTGAATATAATTCAAAATCTCGTTTTCTGCTTGGGTTAAAGCGTAGTGGAGAACTTCCATGTCTTTGAAATAATTATCCTGACGCATTTTCCGAACGCATGAGATCAAGTACATTGTGTTGTCTTGTTTCAATTCTTGAATCATATTCTGTCACCCAATCTATTTGCCAATTTTGTGTTTCAAAGCGATAATACCGATGTTCTTAGGCTCATAAACACGTTGCCAGTTTTTGAATTTAGCCAAGTCAGCGTTTGATGGAGTGATGTTTCCAGCATCCACTTCTGCGCCAGTCCATTTCACACCGTATGGGTGCATAACAAGGGCACGACGAGTGTAAATCATGTCGTTACCTTTAGCTGCTTCACGAGAAGTTTCAAACGTAGTCAATCCTGATGGATTTCCTGTGTTAAGACCGATTGAACCTGTGCGGAAAAGATATGAAGTATATACATCTCCTGTTGGTGCAATACCATCATCAATAATGACACGGTAACCAAGGTAGGTTGGAATGTTGATTGTCGCAGTTGTTGGCTGGATGTATTGAATCAAGTTATCTTTTTGTAGTTTAGTGTAAACCGCAGAGTGCATAGCAATCGCAGTAACTTGATCAGCAGAATCTCCAAGCAATTGTTTGGCGTCAAGTACCATACTTGCATCGATACCGGTAGACGCTTTTGATTGGTCTGATACGTGAGTTTCTTCAAGAGCACCTTTCTCACCACCTGTTCCAGTAGCAAAGATACCATTCAAGGTAGCAATCAAGGCTTTTTGGTCTTCACGCAACCAGTAAGCACCGATACGGTTCAAGATAGCACGGACTGGGTCAGAACCAGCTACAATACCAGTCAATTCGTTAGCAGCCCAACCACGTCCACGATAAAGAACGCAGGCAATGTCTGCTCCAGCAGTGATTTTTCCAGTTTCTAGCGCTTTGTCGCCATTTCCAAGAACTTCAGAATCGCCAGTAAGGTCATTCCAGAAAGGCATGTTGACCAATAGACCACCAGATGTAATATTTTTTGATACACGTTCGTCTGATACTGCGATACCACTTTGTACAAAAGCAGATTTAGCAGCCGTGTACTGTTGCATGTAGGCATTGTATTGTTGAGGTGTAATCGTGTCTAGAATTTTTGTAAGTTCATTAGCCATTAGTTATTTTCTCCTTGTTGTTCTAAAAATTGAGTTAGGTTGAAGTTAGGATTGCTCATAGCAGTTTCCCAATTCCCTAAATTAGCACCTTGCCCATCGCCTTGATTTGGCGTGTATTGGGCTTGTTTCTCCCCGTTAAATAGATATGGACTCTTGGCACGCTGAGCTTCGATTTGCTCAGTCAAGCCAATCAATTTGCCATCTTTTACAGAGATTTCGTCTTTGTTTAAGATTTTCTCAAAAATTTCTGCGTCTCGAACGCCAGCTTTGGTCAACTCAGCATCGATTAAGCGAGATTTGTTCTCATCTGCTAGTTTCGTCTCAAGCGCTTCTGTATCTTGTTTGTACTTGGCTTGTAAGTCCTCTAGCTTTTGCTGAATATCTTCAACATCTGCGCCCTTTTTCTTCAAATCATTCAAGTCTTTATCACGTTGTGTCAGCTGTCCACGCACGCTCTCCAATTCACTTTCTTTACTTGCCACATCATCCTTTAACTTTTGGATATCCGCACCATGCAAAGCGAAGACTTGAGAAATTTGGTCTTCAGTTAAGCCGATGTTTGCCAGTTGTTCTTTTTTCATTTTGAAAATCCTTTCCTCTACGCTAGGCTTTTTAGGTGTTCTCCATCACCAGTCGCTCCGCTTTTGTTAGGACTACGGACTTGTCCAATAGTTGAACCTTTTAACGCCATGTTCAGGGCGATTGTTTATAATCTTTCCTAGTTGTATAATAGACAAAAGGAGGTGAGATTATGAAAAAATCTGAATTGGAAACTTTAATTTCTAAGAAAAGCCAAGAAATTTTCACTCAAATGGCTAAAGAAATAAAAGAAAATTATATTGATAATCCTGATAAGTCAAAATCCGATGAATTTGCTTATCTCCAACTAGATTATCCAATTGAAGTTTCCAAACGTCTAATATATAGCGTATTGTCAGAAGTTCTTACTATCGATTAGTTTATTAATTGAATTATGTAAGTTTCTGATTTTTCGCTGTTCTTCTATGTGTAGCACTAGCTTTGTTGTAATGACGGTTACAGCAATTGTTAGTGCTATTTTTGTATACTTCCTCAAGGTAAGACCTCCAACATATAAATTTAACCGTACGGAATTCCATACGGTTAGAGATAAGAAAACCGCCTCGGTTTCGATGCGGTTTATAGCAATTTACAGTAATTTATAGCAGTCTATTCCTGCCAGCCAAGATATTGAATAGCCTATTTTCTGTTTTTAAGCCATGAAAAGTCATTATCAACCAAAACTTGATAAAGAATTTTCCCAATTCGGTCTGCCTGCTCTTCTTCGTGATTTATGTAGCCAGCTTCAACTAAAATGCCATGCGTGATTTCGTGAATAAGAGTCTGAGCTTCGATTTGTTGACTAGCTGAGTCGTCAAGAACAATCCTGCATGTCTTGTACTCAATATGCCCCCATTCCCCCTGTTTTCCCTGTAAATCAGTTATTTTTTCGATTTCGTAGACGATGCCACCTATTTTCACCTTATTCATGCTAGGCTTTTTATTACGATTCATTTTTTCAACCCTTTCTTTACACCTTTAATTATTCCGCTGATCACGGCCAGAATAATAAAGATTAAAAACAAAAATACCAACCACCCGAAAGCGATTGATACTAAATCCCAGATAAACATATCTTTACTCCTCTACTTTTTCGTATGTTTCTTTAAAGATGTCAGGTTTGCATGGATAAAACTCACCTTGCACACCTTTGATGATATAGTCGCCTTTTTGAGCCACTATATCTCCCTCAAGCGTTGGAATGACAATACTTGAATCAGAGCACAAGGTATTTTGACCAATAAACTCTCTGATTTCTTCATAGTTTGAGCCAATAAATCTAATGGCCTCAATCACTACTGGTTTTTTACGGTATTTCATTTCTCGTTCCTTTCTAAGCATAAGAAAAGCACTTAGATTTCTCTAGGTGCTTGTTTATCTAATTGGTAAGCCTTTTGCGTAAGCTTCTTTAGCCTCTGCAAGTGTCATTTTATTTGGACCGCCATCAATATTTATAATGCCTGTATTTTGCCAATGGCAGACGTCACAGATATCATAGTCCATAACTTCAGTTCCGCAAACAGGACAATGTAGCCATAGTTCTCCGTCAATTTCCCATGTCTTTTTTGAATTCTCCATCATAATACTCCCTTCCTAAGTCCGGTTTAAACATTGTTTTGATTTTGAATGTTTTTGGATTAGCCAAAACATAGATATTGTTATCAATATCATAGCGAACTCGTCTATGTCCTGTCTGATAACCTAATATCTTGTCCGAGGTCGGTTTTGATAACAAATCAGACGCCATTTTTTGGTATTCTTCAATGGTTATATCGCCGAACTCTTTCCCATGACTTTTGAAATGTCCATTTAAAGATTTCTCAGTAGGAAACTTGGACTTTGTCCATCTGATGCGGTCTTTCAGTTCCTTGTATCCCTCAACATCATTATACTTCAAATCATAGAAGCCTGCAAATGTTTTGGGCATATTTTGAGAGCCTAAAACCTGCCTATAAGCTATGAACTGCTCCTTGGTTCTGCGGACTCTGTCCTTTTCCAATCGTTCAGCTTGTAGCTTGTCTTTGATGGCAGTCTGACCATACTTATCAAGTTGTTGCTTTCGCCAATCCTTGAAGGTCTGACCACTTTCAACCTCATAGCCTTTCCCTGTTTCAATATCTCTTGCATAGCGTTTCCCACCTTTTTCTAAGGCAGGAATCGTCGTACATCGACAGTGAGGGTGCATGGTCGGGTAATTTACACCTTTCTCTGCATCCTTAACAAGAAATACCTTACCATCCAACTCACCACAAATAGGGCATGTGTGAACCTCTAAGGTCGCTAGATACCTGTACTTCTTGATATTGTCGTCCTGATATTCATCCAGCGTTGCCTGAGCCTGAATACCGTTCGTTTCCGTCTGCAAAACAGTAACCGCACGATTACGAGCACGTTCGAACTCAATTGCTAGAAGTTTACTGGACTGGTCTATCGGATAGCCTCGGTTTAAATCATTTGTTACAAGTGATTCTACTCTACTAACCAATTCGTCCATATTGCTACCCCAAACACGCTCAGAGAACCGCTTACCTTTGAAGTTTTCCTTGATTGCCTTTTGAAGATATTCTTCTTCTAGGCGCTCAGGCTTGAAATTCGGTTCTCTTTTGGTCTGCTTATGGTAGTTGTAAGCACGATTTAAGTAAGTTTCTTGGTAGGTTTGTTTGAGATGTGTTTCTATTCGCTTGTTGATTTTGCCAGTCATTTCAGCGATATCCATCTCAACACCAGCAAACAAGGCATCTGCATTTGTTTTGACTTTTATTGACCTTGACCACTCTGTTAAATCAGAATGTTTCTTAACAAAGCTAGCAATCTCTTGCTTGGTTTTCAATTGATCAGTCTTAGTCAGGGATAGCAGATAAAATGGTAATGAGTCACTACGATTTTTAGATACCCTCTCAAACGCCTCTAAACGCACTGTAATGCGTTTTAGTGTTCTGTGGTATAAATTATCGATGTAGTCTATTATCTCGCTGAGGTCGTCAATCTGAGCCAGCTCATATAACAATCTGTCTTTCTCTTCTCGGCTGAGGTCATCAAGAGATTCTATGAAAGCAATCTTCTCTTCTTTATTCAGTTTCCGACTCATGCTCTACCTCTTCCATATCGTAGAGTTTTTCAGGTCGTCCCTCTTGGTCAGCTTTCTGCAAGCGCAGCTCATCCTGCCAATCTTCTACAATTGGATTCGATTTAGCTACATTCTCTCTTGATGTGATAGTTGCAAGAGTAGAAACTACTTGAGCCATTTCTGTATCGTTATTGATTGAGTTCCGTGTCCATGTTTGCTTGATTTTGAATTTGTCAGACAACCCTAGATGTTTCAAGATCATCTTAACAAGCGTAGCATATCCACTTCTGAACTGAGTTTCCATGTTCCCAACCTTTAACTCTAAGAGCGAATATAGGAACTTCAAAGCAACTCCAGAACTGTTCCCCAACTTATCTGTTTCAGGGTTAATCCCTTGGCCACTAATAAAAATTTGTTTCTTAGTTCGCTCTAAAATCAGATTTCTTGCTTCGGTTGGGATGTCAATCGCAATAGTTGTAACTCCTGACTGGTCTCCCATACCGTCGTTGTCCATCTTAATCATCTTGTAGCGTTTCAAATCTTCCAGAAACTCTTGCTTGTCCTGCCCACCGTAATTTGTAAGGACAAAGATAACCTCTTGAACATCGTCTGTATCATTGACAAATCCACTAAAGACCTTGTCGTAAACATCAACTAGGTCTTTGATTGGTTTCAAGTCGTTGGTCTCGATTTCATTGTTTTTAAACGGAATAAAAGGAACAAGACCAAAATCATGTTTGAAAGTGTTGTCGCTAGAGTGATCTCCATTCATGGTATCAATCAAAGAGATAGCTTGGAATGTTTCTAATTCTTCCAGCGGTTTATTTTCTTCGTGACGATAGAAAGAGCACTCTTTGTCGTTCCAATATTCGTAAACAGTATAATTCTTACCATCTGTTTCATCTATGCTAGAGTAAACTCGCAGTACCCCAATCAACTTCTTATCCAAAGACTTTGAATAGATTGGTATCACTTCTTTTGAGTCAACGCAAGCATATCTAAACGAGTTATCACTAGCGTCTTTCCAAACATGAAGCCAAGCGATACCAGAATTTCCTGCATTAACGCAAAGTTGCTTGCTGATACGTTCATAATCGTCTCCTAAGACGTCTACAATCTTATCATTAACGCTTTTATCGTCCACATCAAATGTAGGCGGATAGGTCAACGCATAAGCCTTTTTCTGGTCAAGCAATAACTGGTGCCAGTTGTGACTAATACGGTTGTCAGCATTACGAAACGCATTATCTTCTGCTTTCGCTTCATTCTCAGCGCCTTTCTTATCAGCAGGCTTACGCTTTCGTTTAATATCATTCTCGTTACGATAGTATTTCTCGGCTTCAGCTGCTTGTGAGACAAACTTTCCATGTTTGACCATCTGCGACGAGATTATTTTTTTAATTACTTCTATTTCCAAACAGTCATACCTCCTGACTTGAATAATACTGTATAGCAGAAATAACGCAGGGCGTCCATTGCGTGGTCAAATTGCTTGATAGGTTTGTCCTCGCCATTTGCTGAGGCTTTCTCGTCCCAGACATAAGCGTGGAACTCTTTCAACGTATTCACACAACTCTCATGTACTGCTATTTTCTCTTGGCCTAGCATAGACCCAACAAAACGAATGCCTTCAAGGACATTATTTCTAGCTTTTTTGATTTTGTATCCTCGCTTCTTCAATTCAGCAATGAATGAAGCAGCAGACGGGTCAATAATAATACGTTCGATGTTCGTATCTCCTAGCCAAGCAGCTAGATCATCAGCATACTCAGCATTGGTCTTCTGTACGTTCTCGTCACGACCTGAGTAATAATATTCCCTTGTTAAGTAATACTTGCCATTGATGTCTTTTTCCCACAGAAGAAAAACGGTCGCATTCTGCGTACCGTAGTCGACCGAGACATATTTGCCCAGCTTGCTCATTTCTGGCAATGTTGATACAACATGCTTATCCTTACTGAACATATCGTAGACAATACCTTCTGCAACCGTCCAAAGACCTTGAATGTAGCGCTGATAGAAAACACCTTGATATTGACTTCTATAACGCTTCTTGATGTTCTCTGAAAGAGAAAGGTTATCGTCCATGTCAAAATGCAGATAAAGCATGTTCTTTGTTTCCGCTTTGTCTATCCAGTTGACTTTAAACCAATGATAAGGACCGTCTGGGTTGCAGTTGAACCACCACTTCGAGCCTGTCACAGAACACCGTCCTGTACCTTGGTTAACAAACGACTCAGGCATAAGCGCTACTTCATCAAAGAAAATACCTGCCAGCGTCAAACCTTGAATAAGATCCTGTGAACTCTCGTCCTTACCACCAAAAATATAGAAATCATTCGACACGTCGCCTTTTGAGATTTCTATCAGGTTATCCGTCCGGTGATAGACGTAGCTAAAACCTCTTGACTGTATCATAACCAACAATAACTTCAGGACATTACGATTAAAAGAGCCGATTGTCTTTCCGCACATCGCAAAGTTTTGATGGTTGAATGATGTCATCGCCCAGATAACGAATGCAAGGCTCATAGAGACAGTCTTACCAGAACGGATAGCACCATCAGCGATAATGCCTTCTGACTCATGAACTGGAGAGTTCCAAAGCCACCAAGTCAGCACTTTCTTCTGCTTTTTGCTAAAAGGTTGGAATTTGAAGGTATTGGTTTGCATTCTTAATCTTGCCAAGTTTCTTCAACCACCCCTTCTAAAGATTTAATAAAGCCGTCGTCTTTAACGTCAACCTCTGATGTTCCTATTTGTTTTCTAAGCTTCTCGTTTCCTAGCTTGAGCGCTTCAATACGTTCTCTTTGCTCTTTCTTATCAAGAGAATCTTTTGCATCTGTCGTAGTCAGCTTGCTGATTTGTTCAAACGCTCTAACGTTACCTTTCATAGCCTTCTGCATCATAACCATCGCTAAAGCCATTTCGTTAGTTGTGTCAAACCCCATATCTTCAAGTTGCTTCTTAACGTTTGGACTTGCTACATCTGCTTGCAGGATTGTCTCAAAAGCCTTTTTAAGGTTCGATTTTTTTCTTCTAGCTTTACCAGAAGCCACTCCTGCTTTTTTTGCATTTTCTCGGCGTTCGCTCGGAGTTCGTTCTGAATTTTTTATCAAATTTTGCTCATTAGCCATCGCCTCACTTCCTTATCAAAAAAATAAATTTAACTTACTTTTTCAGCGGTAAGTCCAGTCTCTTCTTCCCAACGTTTAATGGTCCGCTCTACATACACAGGATCCAATTCCATTGCATAACCAATTCTTTCAGAGCGTTCGCAGACCATTAATGTAGAACCTCCACCATTAAAGCTATCTAGTATCTTGTCACCTTTTTTACTGGAATTCAAAACACATCTAGCAATCAACTTCAAAGGCTTCATCGTCGGATGGATGTCGTTTCTAACAGGTTTATCCTCATAAAAGACAGTCGTCGGAGATGTATCCTGCATGGTCTTGATGTAAGAAATCAATTCGCTTTTTGTCATTTCTTTTAGATTTTCTTCATCTTCTTCAATGACAGTAGCTAGTGAGCGATTGTCCACAAAATAGTGACTCGCTCCGTCTTTCCAACCGTATAAGCAGGGCTCATGCTTCCATTGATAGTCCTGACGACCTAACACAATAGCATTCTTGACCCAGATAATGGACTGTTTCAGTAGCCAACCTGTCTCTTTTACTGCAGCTCTAAAATTTAAACCTTCCGAATCTGCATGCCAGATATAGAACGCTCCCCCTGGTTTTAAGTGGTTGTTTGCAACCACAAATGCATCTCTTAGGAATTGTCTGAAACTAACATCATCCATGCTATCGTTCATGATTGTCATAGCTTCATCAGTTCCTCCTTGATAGGCCACGTTATATGGTGGGTCTGTAACATATAAATCTATCACCGCACCATCAATTAACCGTGCCATATCTTCAGCAGATGTGCTATCGCCACACATCAAACGGTGTCGTCCTAGCTGAAAAATATCTCCATATTCTACTTTCGGCTTCTCTTCGGAATCGATATCGACTTCTTCTCCCGTCTCTTTTTCATCTTCTTCAAAATCATCTAAAGAAAAGTCAATATCTTCGAACCCAAAAAGCGTCATATCAAAACCAGTAAGTTCATCTAATTCGCTATAAAGTAGTTCAACGTCCCAATCAGCAAGCTCCCCTGTCTTATTATCAGCAAGTCTAAATGCCTTAATCTGTTCCTCTGTCAAATCATCTGCAATAAGAACTGGTACAGTTTTTAGCTTTAAAAACTTCGCTGCCTTAAACCTTGTATGTCCGTTTACGATTTCTCCATCAATCGTTGCGACAATCGGAACCTTAAAACCGAATTCCTTTATAGAATTGGCCACTGCTTCAACTGCTTGTTCATTGTTCCTAGGGTTATTTTCGTAAGGTCTTAGCCATTCAATCGGCTTATCAACAATCTTCACTGTTTCCCTCCTCAAGAAACCAAAAAACACACATCCAAAAGATATGTGTTTCTCGGGTTATATAGTCCTTTAGACTTTGCTTTTTACAGCCAATTCTGTAAAAATTGGAACGACAGGGCTCGAACCTGCCTACGTTTCAGACCCTTTATAGTCATATCGCTCCACCAACTGAGCTACGTTCCAACTGCAAGACGACTACAACCTTGCGTGTGTATTAAATTTTGACTTCATTTTTATTTTTTGTAGTCATTTAAAACCTCTAGCGGAATCAAACCGCCTAGCTTATAACTTACCTAGGATATAAGTAGCTACGCAATCATGCGAGGTCCAGTCACTTCTGCAACCATTTTTAAGTTAATGAGTGATATATGAATGCTAAGCCAACTGCCTACCCCATTCTGGGACACAAACACTCAAATGACAGTAGCTGGAATCGAACCAACTGGTCTAGCAGTAAAACGCACGTTTGGTAAAAGTTTCAAGGAGACCCAAACAACCTGCTAACCTGTCCTTACTGTCTAAGAGGCCGGAACCTCTATATTTTTAGGAGTCCTCATGACTGTTCGTTGCCAATCATTGGATAATACTATTTTAACACCTTTTTTCGTTCCAATTCTCCCAAGATTTTCCCAGATTTTTCCCAAGATTTTCCCAGAAATCACTTGTAAACCAAAAGGTTGCTTGCTTGATAGGACTCCGCAAACTCTAATAGAGCTTTGTTTAATATCCGATAATACTCACTGGATGAGTAGCCTAGTTCTGAGTAGATGCTGTAGTCTTCCCTCCTTTTCTTCCTGCAATATCGTTCGATTAGGATACGTGTATATTCCATATCGGAAAGATTGTTGATTGCTTTAGCGATTAGTTCTAAATCCTGCTGAGCTGATACTCTACGCAAGACCATGCTTTCTACCTGCTTACTTGTCTGACCACTTGATGACCTTGGCTCCAGCGAGTAGGATATTGTGATTTTTGGAGCGTATTCTTCTCCAGCTATCCGTCTCAGACGACTGTATTTTTTGAGTACTTTGATAGCTTCCTTTCTAGTTTTCTTTTCATCGATGATATCCAATAACTCTATTTGCACACGAACTCCTCCTCATGATATAATAGTTATGCGAAACTATAACACGAGAAGTCAGCTGTGCTGGCTTTTTTCTTGCCTTACTCCCTTTTTAGGTGTATACTGTATGTATACAAAGCAAAGGAGAAACAAATGAATACTGTTAAAACTCGTAAGGTTGGGAACTCTGTCACTGTGACCATTCCGAAAACACTCAATGTTCCAGAAGGTCAGGAAATGTTTGTCTACAAGGGTGTAGATAATGTCATTGTCCTAGCTCCAAAAATTCCAGACCCATTTAGTGGAGATGCAGACCTACGCATGGAAGATGACTTTGAGGGGGTAAGATTCCTTGACAGCGAAATATGATTACATTCCAGAAAAACAGGACATCATCTGGATTGACTTTGACCCGTCTGTTGGACGTGAGATTCAGAAACGCCGTCCTGCTATTGTCGTCTCGCGTAGAGAATATTCGGAGCGGACGGGATTTGTGGCTGTATGCCCTATTACACACGGTCAAAGCAGACTAGAAGAACAAGGCCTGCTCGTTCCTGTGCGTTCCAATAAGGTAGACGGCTCTGTCAATCCACTCCAACTCTATACCTTTGACTTTAGAGAGCGCAGGGCTCAAAAAATCACAACCATGGATACAACCAGTTTTCAGAAGGTTGTCCAACTCTACAACTTCATCTTTGAAGCCTAGTCCTTATGGATTGGGCTTTTTTAGTTTTTCTCTAATTCCTCAATCAGCCAATCAAGGTTCTTTCTGGCTTTCTTCAGGTCTTCCAGACCGTTTTTCTTTTGAAACCGTAACATATACTTGATTGCGTTGCCCCAAAAGAAAGCAGACGTTCCGGAAAGGCTCCCAACGAAGTTATGCACAACATCGATAGCCTCAAGACCGTTTGCACCTTGGTAGTGGCTTGGTTTGTTTATGTTGTCTGTCATGTTAAGTCCTCCTCATAAAAATCATATCATTCAAATTACTCCAAGCGAGATTGTTACTTTGATTTCTAAACTCTCGCTTTTTGTAAGGAATCTGATGTTTATTCAAGTAGTAATATACCTGATTGTAATGTAGTCCTAATTTTTGTGCGATATCTTTTACAGCTATACCTTGATTGGCTAGCGAAACTACATCTTTGTGAAATATAGTCAAGTCTAAAA
>NZ_OXCQ01000020.1 GCF_900411395.1 Streptococcus sp. 596553
CATATGATTCTTTCTAATGAGTTGTTTTGTCGCTTTTCATTATAGGTCATATGGGACTTTTTTTCTACAACAAAATAGGCTCCATAATATCTATAGGGGATTTACCCACTACAAATATTATAGAGCCATAATTGTGTTATTTCACTTCCAACTCTTGAGTGAAATTTCTCCGCTATTGAGCCAGATTTCTTTTCCGTTATCACATTGCACCAAAAGTTTTCCATTTTCAGAGATATCTTTAGCAAGTCCCTTGTAGTCTTTTTTATCCAGTGTGAAAGTAACTTCTTTTCCAAGAACGAATGACTGTTTTTTATATAGGTATAATAACTCATCTGCTGGTGTTTCGAAGAAAGCACGCCATATTTCGATAATTAATTCATTTCTTGTTATAGGTGCTGGAGCTTTGAATAAACTAGCAGCTTTTTCTTTTAATTCTTGAGGGAAGTCTTTAATAGTAAAGTTGATTCCTACTCCAATAATGATATCTGTGACTAAGCCAGTTTCTACAGATGTCATTGCCTCAGTGAGGATTCCTCCAATTTTATGATTTTTGAGGTAGATATCATTGACCCATTTTATGTCGACATCTATTAAAGTTAGGTTCTTAATGGCTTTGTAGATAGCTCCAGCTACAAGTAGTGTGTAGGATGGTAATTTGTCGTAGGTGAGATTTGGTTTAAGATGGAGTGTCATATAAATGCCACCTTGGGGTGAGTAGAAGGAGCGTTGAAAACGGCCTCGGCCTGCTGTTTGATAGGAAGCTATATAGAGGGTGTTTGCTTCATTTCCTAAATCAATTGCTTCTTTTGCATCTAGTTGAGTTGATTTTGTTTCAGGTTTAAAGCTGACTTTAATTGGAAGATTTTCTTCTAGAATCTCTGGAAGAATAAGGTCTCCATTCAGCAGTTTATAGCCTTTGTTTTTAATACTATCAATTTCAATGCCTTCTTGTTCTAGCCGCCTGATGGCTTTCCAAATTGATGTTCGGGTCAGTGATAGTTCTTCTGCAATCTTTTCTCCGCTGATATAATCGGTTTCTTTAGCTAGAATTTGGTAGACGGCTTGGTAGGATTTCATAGTGTTTCCTTTCTCACTAGTTGGTGTTGAGAATATTCTTTTCTTGTTTGACTTGGAGTCTGATTAAAGTATTGTTTATAAGCTTTAGAAAAATGTAGTGGATCTGAAAAACCTACCGAATATGCAATTACCTTGATAGACTCTTGGGTATTTTCGAGAAGTTGTTTAGCTCGGTGCATTCGAACGTAAAGTAGGTATTCTTTGGGTGATAAGGTGTTAAATTCTTTGAATACACTTGATAAGTAGCTTCTGTGAACGGATAGTTCTTTTGCTAAATCTTGAATTGTAAGTGATTGAGGATAGTGGCTATCAATTAATCGTTTGCATTCAAGATAGAGTTGGTGGGTTGATGAAATATTCTTTTTTTTCTGATTGGGAGCAATAGTTCCCAGATGAAACATCAGTTCATGGAGTTGTCCCATGATATGGAGTTGAGCTAATTCATTTGATTTGGTAATCTGAGCGAAGCGGACAATGTCTGAGATGAGTCTTGCAGTAGTCTGGGTATGACAAGTTTCAGATTGGATGAGATAGGATTGATTAGAAATTTGAGAAAGAGCAAAATAATCAGGAGCTTTCCCTCCAGTGATTCCTAACCAGTAGTAGGCCCAAGGCTCTTTACTATCTGCTTGATAAAAGGTTAATTCATCTGGTTTTAATAGAAAGAAATCTCCTTCTTTTAAATCAACAATTTTACCATTGTAATGAAATTTTCCTTGTCCTTTACTAATGTAATGTAGAACGTATGTATCACGAATGGCTGGACCAAAAGAGTAATTAGGTGTGCATTCCTCATATCCATAAAAGCTTAGAGAAAGGTCAATTGTTCCAGTCTGGTATTCTGAAAAAACTAGCATGTGCTACCTCCTACCTAACATTTTACCATATTCTTGAGACATTTTTCTATTACAGAAAGCGGTTTCAGGTGATAAAATAGAATCATTAAAGTGATGAGGTGAAGTAAATGGGAGTTAGGATAGAGAATAATCTATTTTATGTTGAGAGTAAAAATTTAAGTTTGATTATTGAAAATCGAAATGGGTACTTACTTTTGAAACATTTAGGAAAGACTATTAAGAACTATAAAGGTTCCAATAGTGTTTATGAACGAGACCATGCCTTTTCAGGAAATCCAACGGCTCATAATCGAACCTTTAGTTTAGATACTCAGCGACAGATTTTTGGGCAACATGGCTTAGGAGATTTTAGGAAACCAACTATACAGGTTCAGCAGGATGCAACTGAGGTAACAGATTTTCGTTTTATAGAAGCAAAGATTTTAAAAGGTCAAAATGGTCCACAGGGTTTACCTTCCCCACATAGCATGGATGGTACAGAGACTCTTGCCTTGATTTTAGAAGATTCTAAGGCTCAACTTAGTCTGACTTTATATTATACTGCTTTTGATAATGATGCGACAATTGCTAGCTACAGTAAATTGGAGAATAAGAGTAATCAGGAAGTTATCATCCATAAGGACTTTTCTTTTATGGCTGATGTTCCAGCTGCAGATTACGAAATCGTAACTTTTCAGGGAGCTTATGCTCGTGAAAAGACTGTCAGACGTCAACAGGTAGAACAAGGAATCTTTTCGATTAGTTCGAACCGTGGAGCTTCTGGTCATGCTCAAACACCAGCTCTTCTACTATGTGATCAAGGAGTCACAGAGGATGCTGGGAATGTGTTTGCTATTCAATTAATGTATAGTGGAAACTTTGAAGCTTTTGTTCAAAAGAATCAATTGAATGAAGTTCGGCTGGCTATTGGGATTAATCCGGAAAACTTTTCTTGGAAGTTAGACCCTGAGGAATACTTCGAAACACCGGTAGCTTTAATGACCTATTCAGATAAGGGATTAACTGGTATTAGTCATGAAAGTCAGAATTTTGTACTGAAGCACATTATGCCAAGTAAATTTTCTACAAAAGAACGCCCAATTCTAATCAATAACTGGGAAGCTACTTACTTTGACTTTCAGAGAGAAAAACTGTTAGAGCTAGCTGATGAAGCTAAGAAAGTTGGTATTGAACTTTTTGTATTAGATGATGGGTGGTTTGGTAATCGCTTTGATGATAATCGGGCTTTAGGTGATTGGGTTGTTAATGAGGAAAAACTGGGTGGAAGTCTTGAAAGTCTGATTTCAGCTATCCACGAAAGAGGTTTGCAGTTTGGGCTTTGGTTAGAACCTGAAATGATTTCTGTAGATAGCGATTTGTATCGTAAACATCCTGACTGGGCTATTCAGATTTCAGGATATGAGCATACCTATTCTAGAAATCAATTAGTACTTAATCTTGCCAATCCTCAGGTAGTAGAATACTTGAAAAATGTCTTAGATCAACTCCTATCTTATCATGCGATTGATTACATTAAATGGGATATGAATCGTAATATGACTAACCTGGGGAATGGATCGAACTATCTAGAGACACAGATGCAATCTCATCAGTACATGCTGGGGCTTTACGAACTCGTTTCTTATCTGACAGAGAAGCACAGCCATATTCTCTTTGAGTCCTGCTCTGGTGGCGGTGGACGAAATGATCTTGGTATGATGCGTTATTTCCCACAAGTCTGGGCTAGTGATAATACTGATGCTATTGCACGTTTACCAATTCAATACGGTTCATCCTATCTCTATCCAACCATTTCTATGGGGGCTCATGTTTCAGCAGTACCGAATCATCAGATGAGACGAACGACACCATTAGAAACACGTGGCCATGTAGCAATGATGGGAAATTTGGGCTATGAGCTTGATTTGACAAGTTTATCCGATGAAGAGAAAGCTGAGATTGCTAATCAGGTGAACTTGTATAAAGAATTACGACCAGTAGTTCAGTTAGGACAACAGTATAGACTCATTAACCCTGATACTGAATCCAATGAAGCAGCTGTACAATTTAATTACAAAAATCAAACGATTGTAACCTACGTTCGCGTTTTATCAGTTGTAGAGACCATGGAAACAACTTTAAAGTTAAAAGATTTGGTTGAAGAGGGACTGTATGAATTGCAGGAAAATGGAGTAGTTTACTCAGGTGCAGAACTCATGTATGCAGGTTTAACTGTTATCTTATCTCAAGGAGATTTTTTGAGTAAACAGTATATTTTTAAAAGACTATAATAAAAGTGTATAAATTTATAAAGGAGGCTTTCCAATGAAATGGTATAAAAAAATCGGACTTCTTGCAACTACAGGTTTAGCTTTGTTTGGGCTCGGCGCTTGCTCCAACTATGGTAAATCTGCGGATGGCACAGTGACCATCGAGTATTTCAACCAGAAAAAAGAAATGACCAAAACCTTGGAAGAAATCGCTCGTGATTTTGAGAAGGAAAACCCTAAGATCAAGGTCAAAGTCGTCAATGTACCAAATGCTGGTGAAGTATTGAAGACACGTGTTCTAGCAGGAGATGTGCCTGATGTGGTCAATATTTACCCACAGTCCATCGAACTGCAAGAATGGGCAAAAGCAGGTGTCTTTGAAGATTTGAGCAACAAAGACTACCTGAAACGCGTGAAAAATGGCTACGCTGAAAAATATGCTGTAAACGAAAAAGTTTACAACGTTCCTTTTACAGCTAATGCTTATGGAATTTACTACAACAAAGATAAATTCGAAGAGCTGGGCTTGAAGGTTCCTGAAACCTGGGATGAATTTGAACAGTTAGTCAAAGACATCGTTACTAAAGGACAAACACCATTTGGAATTGCAGGTGCAGATGCTTGGACACTCAATGGTTACAATCAATTAGCCTTTGCGACAGCAACAGGTGGAGGAAAAGAAGCCAATCAATACCTTCGTTATTCTCAACCAAATGCCATTAAATTGTCGGATTCGATTATGAAAGATGACATCAAGGTCATGGACATCCTTCGCATCAATGGCTCTAAGCAAAAGAACTGGGAAGGTGCTGGCTATACCGATGTTATCGGAGCCTTCGCACGTGGGGATGTCCTCATGACACCAAATGGGTCTTGGGCGATCACAGCGATTAATGAACAAAAACCGAACTTTAAGATTGGGACCTTCATGATTCCAGGAAAAGAAAAAGGACAAAGCTTAACCGTTGGTGCGGGAGACTTGGCATGGTCTATCTCAGCCGCCACCAAACATCCAAAAGAAGCCAATGCCTTTGTGGAATATATGACCCGTCCAGAGGTTATGCAAAAATACTACGATGTGGACGGATCTCCAACAGCGATCGAAGGGGTCAAACAAGCAGGAGAAGATTCACCGCTTGCTAGTATGACCGAATATGCCTTTACTGATCGTCACTTGGTCTGGTTGCAACAATACTGGACCAGTGAATCAGACTTCCATACCTTGACCATGAACTATGTCTTGACCGGTGATAAACAAGGCATGGTCAATGATTTGAATGCCTTCTTTAACCCGATGAAAGCGGATGTGGATTAGGAGTAGAGAGACTATGAAAAAAGTATTACAAAAATATTGGGCATGGGCTTTTGTGGTCATCCCTCTCTTGTTACAAGCAATTTTCTTCTATGTGCCGATGTTTCAAGGAGCCTTTTACAGTTTTACTAACTGGACAGGATTGACTTATAACTACAAATTTGTCGGCTTAAACAACTTTAAGCTCCTCTTCATGGATCCAAAATTCATGAATGCGATTGGCTTTACCGCAATCATTACGATTGCCATGGTGGTTGGTGAGATTGCACTCGGGATCTTCATTGCGCGTGTCTTGAACTCTAAAATCAAAGCCCAAACCTTCTTCCGTGCTTGGTTCTTCTTCCCAGCTGTTTTGTCTGGTTTGACAGTGGCTTTGATCTTCAAGCAAGTCTTCAACTACGGTCTTCCAGCGATTGGGCATGCCCTTCATATTGAATTTTTCCAAACCAGTCTTTTAGGGACTAAGTGGGGAGCGATCTTTGCGGCTGTCTTTGTCCTTCTTTGGCAAGGGGTGGCTATGCCCATCATCATCTTCCTAGCTGGTTTGCAATCTATTCCAACTGAGATTACAGAGGCAGCAAGGATTGATGGCGCGACTAGCAAGCAAGTTTTCTGGAACATTGAATTGCCTTACTTGCTACCAAGTGTCTCTATGGTCTTTATCCTATCCCTAAAAGGTGGGCTGACTGCTTTTGACCAAGTCTTTGCCATGACCGGTGGTGGTCCAAACAATGCCACAACTTCACTTGGGCTTTTGGTTTATAACTATGCCTTTAAAAACAACCAATTCGGTTATGCCAATGCCATTGCCGTAATCTTGTTCTTCTTAATTGTAGTGATTTCGATCATCCAATTGAGAGTATCTAAGAAATTTGAAATTTAAGAGGAGAAGCATGATGAAACAAGATGAAAGAAAAGACCTGATTGGCAAATACATTCTATTGATTCTAGGATCGGTTCTGATTTTAGTGCCGCTCCTTGCTACCCTCTTTAGTTCCTTCAAACCCACTAAGGATATTGTAGACAATTTCTTTGGCTTTCCAACCAACTTCACATGGGACAACTTTAGCCGTCTCTTAGCTGATGGGATCGGAGGCTATTATTGGAACTCTGTCGTCATCACTGTCTTGTCTTTACTTGCAGTAATGATCTTTATTCCGATGGCAGCCTACTCCATCGCTCGCAATATGAGTAAAAGAAAAGCCTTTACCATCATGTATATCCTCTTAATCCTCGGAATCTTCGTACCTTTCCAAGTCATCATGATTCCGATTACGGTTATGATGAGTAAACTCGGTTTGGCTAATACCTTTGGTTTGATCTTGCTCTACTTGACCTATGCGATTCCACAGACCCTCTTTCTCTATGTTGGCTATATCAAAATCTCGATCCCAGAAAGTCTGGATGAAGCAGCAGAGATCGATGGGGCTAATCAATTTACAACTTATTTCCGCATCATCTTCCCAATGATGAAACCGATGCATGCGACAACCATGATCATCAATGCCCTTTGGTTCTGGAATGACTTCATGTTGCCACTCCTTGTCTTGAACCGGGATTCAAAAATGTGGACTCTGCCTTTGTTCCAATACAACTACGCAGGCCAATACTTCAACGACTACGGGCCAAGCTTTGCCTCATACGTTGTCGGCATTATCAGTATCACCATTGTCTATCTCTTCTTCCAACGCCATATAATCGCAGGAATGAGCAACGGGGCAGTGAAGTAAGAAGAGACTAGAGAAGCTATAATTCCTGATACAGGGGAATAGTTCAGCTAGTTGACAATTTTATGTGAAAACAAGAAAGTAGTACTTAGTTTATTGAAGTCTATATTTAGTACGAGTTTGATGATAAACAGAGATTTAATACTCAATGAAAATCAAAGAGCAAACTAGGAAGCTAGTCACAGGTTGCTCAAAACACTGTTTTGAGGTTGCAGATAGAGCTGACGTGGTTTGAAGAGATTTTCGAAGAGTATAACATGAATTTGATTTACGAAGCCAAGTCATATGAGACTTGGCTTCAATTAGAAAAAGGAGAGTAATGATGCCAATTCAAAATAAAACCATGTTGATTACCTATTCAGATAGTCTGGGAAATAATCTTAAAGACTTATATGATAATTTGGAAGAGCATTTTGGAGATGCTATTGGGGGAGTTCACCTTCTACCATTTTTCCCATCAACAGGTGATCGTGGATTTGCGCCAGTTGACTACGACGAAGTGGACTCAGCTTTTGGTGATTGGGAGGATGTTAAGCGTTTAGGTGAGAAATATTATCTTATGTTTGACTTTATGATTAACCATATTTCTCGTCAATCTAAGTATTATAAGGACTATCAAGAAAAACATGAAGCCAGTGAATTTAAAGATCTCTTTTTAAACTGGGATAAGTTTTGGCCGGAAAATCGTCCGACACAAGCTGATGTAGACTTAATTTACAAGCGTAAGGATCGTGCACCAAAGCAAGAGATTGTCTTTGCAGATGGGTCAGTGGAACATTTGTGGAATACCTTTGGTGAGGAGCAGATTGATCTTGATGTGACCAAAGAAGTAACGATGGAATTTATCCGTAAGACCATTCAGCACTTGGCAAGTAATGGGTGTGATTTGATTCGCTTAGATGCCTTTGCTTATGCAGTGAAGAAATTGGATACCAATGATTTCTTTGTGGAACCAGATATTTGGGATTTATTGGACAAAGTTCGAGACATCGCTGCTGAGTATGGAACAGAGCTCTTACCTGAGATTCATGAACATTATTCGATTCAGTTTAAAATAGCGGATCACGATTACTATGTTTATGATTTTGCTCTTCCAATGGTGACACTTTATACTCTTTACAGTTCCAGAACAGAGCGTTTGGCTAAGTGGTTAAAGATGAGCCCAATGAAGCAATTTACGACGCTAGACACCCATGATGGGATTGGAGTAGTAGATGTCAAGGATATCCTGACTGATGAGGAAATTGACTATGCTTCAAATGAACTCTATAAGGTTGGAGCGAATGTCAAACGTAAGTACTCTAGTGCCGAGTATAACAATTTAGATATCTACCAAATCAATTCAACCTACTATTCTGCGCTTGGAGACGATGATGTCAAGTATTTTCTCGCTCGTCTAATTCAAGCTTTTGCCCCAGGTATTCCTCAGATTTACTATGTAGGTCTATTAGCAGGCAAGAATGACTTGAAATTGTTAGAAGAAACTAAAGAAGGTCGAAATATTAATCGTCATTACTATAGCAATGAGGAAATATCAGAAGAGGTCCAACGTCCTGTAGTGAAGGCCCTTCTCAATCTATTTTCTTTCCGTAACCGTTTAGAAGCCTTTGATCTAGGAGGGACTATTGACGTTGAAACACCAACAGCTCAAAGCATTGTAATCAAACGTCAAAATAAAGATAAGTCCGTAACAGCAGTAGCAGAAATTGATTTGCAAAATCAGACTTATCGGGTAATTGAGAATGGAGTTGAAGTAACATTTTGAAGCCTTGATATGGTTGATAAAATAGTTTTTTGGTAAATTCCCAAACTAAGTTCCACCGCTAGTAGAAGTGGAAGTTAATCTGATA
Organism: Streptococcus sp. 596553; assembly: GCF_900411395.1. Classification (GTDB taxonomy): domain Bacteria; phylum Bacillota; class Bacilli; order Lactobacillales; family Streptococcaceae; genus Streptococcus; species Streptococcus mitis_BA. Next base: position 9,073 of record NZ_OXCQ01000020.1, read on the forward strand.
AAAATTGTAAAAACCAGTGGAAATCCATGTCAGGGTAAGTTCCACTGGTTTTACTAATGCTTGATTTTATTG
>NZ_OXCQ01000006.1:0-117793 GCF_900411395.1 Streptococcus sp. 596553
CATATGATTCTTTCTAATGAGTTGTTTTGTCGCTTTTCATTATAGGTCATATGGGACTTTTTTTCTACAACAAAATAGGCTCCATAATATCTATAGGGGATTTACCCACTACAAATATTATAGAGCCTTAAAAATTATATCAAAATAGCTTGAAAATATTGGAAAAGTATGGTAAAATGAAAATTGTCGTGTGAACGATAATACTCATTCTTGATGAATTGTGAAGCAGTTGCTCTTGGGTCGTTTTGCGAGTTGAAGTCAAGAAGAGGAAAAAAACAAAAAGGAGAAATACTCATGGCAGTAATTTCAATGAAACAACTTCTTGAGGCTGGTGTACACTTTGGTCACCAAACTCGTCGCTGGAACCCTAAGATGGCTAAATACATCTTTACAGAGCGTAACGGAATCCACGTTATCGACTTGCAACAAACTGTAAAATACGCTGACCAAGCATACGACTTCATGCGTGATGCGGCAGCTAACGATGCAGTTGTATTGTTCGTTGGTACTAAGAAACAAGCAGCTGATGCAGTTGCTGAAGAAGCAGTACGTTCAGGTCAATACTTCATCAACCACCGTTGGTTGGGTGGAACTCTTACAAACTGGGGAACAATCCAAAAACGTATCGCTCGTTTGAAAGAAATCAAACGTATGGAAGAAGATGGAACTTTCGAAGTTCTTCCTAAGAAAGAAGTTGCACTTCTTAACAAACAACGTGCGCGTCTTGAAAAATTCTTGGGTGGTATCGAAGATATGCCTCGTATCCCAGATGTGATGTACGTAGTTGACCCACATAAAGAGCAAATTGCAGTTAAAGAAGCTAAAAAATTGGGAATCCCAGTTGTAGCGATGGTTGACACAAACACTGATCCAGATGATATCGATGTAATCATCCCAGCTAACGATGACGCTATCCGCGCTGTTAAATTGATCACAGCTAAATTGGCTGACGCTATCATCGAAGGACGTCAAGGTGAGGATGCAGCAGCAGTTGAAGCAGAATTTGCAGCTTCAGAAACTCAAGCAGATTCAATTGAAGAAATCGTTGAAGTTGTAGAAGGCGACAACGCTTAATTCATAATAAATAGTAATTACCTAGGAGGGCGGGGCTTAGCCCTGCTCTCCTATTTTTAAAAAATATAGGAGAATCAAAATGGCAGAAATTACAGCTAAACTTGTTAAAGAGTTGCGTGAAAAATCTGGTGCTGGTGTTATGGACGCTAAAAAAGCATTGGTTGAAGTGGAAGGCGATATCGAAAAAGCGATTGAATTGCTTCGCGAAAAAGGTATGGCAAAAGCAGCTAAGAAAGCTGACCGTGTTGCTGCAGAAGGTTTGACTGGTGTTTATGTTGACGGTAACATTGCAGCAGTTGTTGAAGTAAATGCTGAAACTGACTTCGTTGCGAAAAACGCTCAATTTGTTGAGTTGGTAAACGCAACAGCTAAAGCAATCGTTGAAGGAAAACCAGCTAATAATGAGGAAGCACTTGCTTTGACTATGCCTTCAGGTGAAACTCTTGAAGCTGCATACGTATCTGCAACAGCGACTATCGGAGAAAAAATCTCATTCCGTCGCTTTGCTTTGATTGAAAAAACAGATGCACAACACTTCGGAGCATACCAACACAACGGTGGACGTATCGGTGTTATCTCTGTAATCGAAGGTGGAGACGAAGCACTTGCTAAACAAATTTCAATGCACATTGCTGCTATGAAACCAACAGTTCTTTCATACAAAGAATTGGATGAGCAATTTGTTAAAGATGAGTTGGCACAATTGAACCACGTTATCGACCAAGATAACGAAAGCCGTGCAATGGTTAACAAACCAGCTCTCCCACACTTGAAATATGGATCAAAAGCTCAATTGACTGATGATGTTATTGCTCAAGCTGAAGCTGACATCAAAGCTGAGTTGGCTGCAGAAGGCAAACCAGAAAAAATCTGGGACAAAATCATCCCAGGTAAAATGGATCGCTTCATGCTTGACAATACTAAAGTTGACCAAGCTTACACACTTCTTGCACAAGTTTACATCATGGATGACAGCAAGACAGTTGAAGCATATCTTGAATCAGTTAACGCTTCAGTAGTTGAGTTCGCTCGCTTTGAAGTTGGTGAAGGTATTGAGAAAGCTGCAAACGACTTTGAAGCTGAAGTTGCAGCTACAATGGCAGCAGCCTTGAATAACTAATTATAGAAAGGAAGTAAATTTGCTTCCTTTTTTCTATGCAGTCGATCCTTATAGGGAGAACTTCCTATTTTCAAGGTAAAAATAAAAAGCCCTATAATAAGGGCCAATTGTATTTAGGAGACTAAACTTCAAATTCATAGAGTGCTGTAGAGAGATAACGTTCACCGTTATCTGGTGCTAGAGCAAGGACTTTTTTACCTGAACCTAATTTTTTGGCAATTTCGATGGCTCCGTAGATAGCTGCAGCTGAAGAAATCCCTACAAGGAAGCCTTCTTTTCCACCAATTTCACGTCCGAGTGCAAGAGCATCATCTGATGTTACACGAACAATACCATCATAGGCGTTTGTATCAAGTGTATCAGGAATAAATCCAGCTGAGATACCTTGAATTTTGTGAGGACCAGGTTTTTCACCAGATAGAATAGCAGATTCATCAGCTTCCACTGCATAAACTTGAATATTTGAATTTGCTGATTTGAGTGCATGAGAAACACCAGAAATTGTTCCACCGGTACCAACCCCAGCAACAAAGGCATCTAATCCATCTTTACCGAAAGCAGCTAGTATCTCAGCTCCTGTTGTTCTTTCGTGTACTTCTGGATTAGCTGGGTTGTCAAATTGAAGAGGAAGGAAACCATCACGTTCAGCAGCGATTTCTTGAGCCTTAGCAATAGCACCTTTCATTCCCTCGCTACCAGGAGTTAGGACGAGTTCAGCACCATAAGCTTGGATAATCTTACGTCGTTCCACACTCATAGTTTCAGGCATAACGATAACAACTTTATACCCTTTAGCAGCCCCTACCCATGAAAGTCCAATACCAGTGTTTCCACTTGTTGCTTCAACAATAGTAGAACCAGGTTTCAGAATACCGTCTTGTTCAGCTTTTTCAATCATGCTAAGAGCAATACGGTCTTTTACAGAAGAACCAGGGTTAAATGCTTCAAGTTTTACATAGACATCTGCAGCACCTTCTGGCACAATGTTGTTTAGTTTAACAATCGGAGTTTGACCGATTAGTTCAGTAATGTTGTTATAAATAGACATATGAATACCTCTTTGTATAAGATATATCTAGTATAACGCTATCTATACCATTTGTAAAATATAGAAATCCTATCGAAGTGATAGGATTTTTTTATATCACAGGTCTAAGCCATTAATTTTTAAGCGATTGTGATAAGTTAATTTTAGTAAATAGGTGTAAAGAAGAAAGTTATCAGTTTTCTTTTTGAATTGCTTCATTTTCTAGTAACTCTTGGCAAGAACCTTTTTATGTTGCTAATTAAAGTAGCGGTGAAAATATCAGTGAAACACTGTATTATCTATTGTTTACACTAGGTTTACAGGAACCTCAACTTCGCGTAAACCTTGATCAGTTAAAGTGACTTTTCCATTAAAAAACTCCACCAGTGCAGCTTTAATAGTTTCTTTTTCTTCTTTATCAACATAAATCATCGTATCGACTTGATCTGTAAAATTTGTATCTAGCTCCATGAGATTATGTTCTTTAAGGAAGTTACTGTACTCTTGGTACTGAGCGTAAGATATTTGAATAGCAATGCCAGCTTGTTCCTTTATTTCAATGATGCCAATTTCTTTGACGGCTAAGGCAACACTGCCTGCGTACGCACGAATTAGTCCTCCAGCGCCTAGTTTAATACCACCAAAGTAGCGTGTCACGACCACACAGACATTGGTGAGATTGTGATTTTCTAGTACCCCAAGCATGGGAACACCAGCAGTGCCACTAGGCTCGCCATCATCACTTGTACGTTTGATTTCACTACGTTCCCCAATAATAAATGCAGAGCAGTTATGCGTAGCTTTGTAGTGTTCTTTTTTGATAGCAGTAATGAAGTCACGAGCCTCTTCTTCGCTATAAACACGCTTGGCATGACAGATAAAGCGGGATTTTTTGATTTCTTCTTGGACTTGACCGTCCTCTTTAATTGTTCTAAATTCCATGATTTAATTGTACTAAAAAATCATCTAAAGCGCTAGGTTTTTACGAATAAAGAAGTATGAAAGTAAATCCAAATTATCTCGGTCGTTTGTTTACGGAGAATGAATTAACAGAAGAGGAGCGTCAGTTGGCGGAGAAACTTCCAGCAATGAGAAAGGAAAAGGGGAAGATTTTCTGTCAACGTTGTAATAGTACTATTCTAGAAGAATGGTATTTGCCCATCGGTGCTTACTATTGTCGAGAGTGCTTGCTGATGAAGCGAGTCAGGAGTGATCAAGCTTTATACTATTTTCCGCAGGAGGATTTTCCGAAGCAAGATATTCTTAAATGGCGTGGTCAATTAACTCCTTTTCAAGAGAAGGTGTCAGAGGGACTGCTTCAAGCAGTAGACAAGCACGAGCCAACCTTAGTACATGCGGTAACAGGGGCTGGAAAGACAGAAATGATTTATCAAGTTGTGGCTAAGGTGATTAATAGGGGTGGTTCAGTATGTTTGGCTAGTCCTCGCATAGATGTTTGTTTGGAGCTATACAAGCGCCTGCAAAAGGATTTTTCTTGCGAGATAGCCCTCCTACATGGAGAATCAAAGCCGTATTTTCGAACACCACTAGTTGTTGCGACGACCCATCAGTTATTGAAATTTTATCAAGCTTTTGATTTGCTGATAGTAGATGAAGTAGATGCTTTTCCTTATGTTGACAATCCCACGCTTTACCACGCTGTCAAGAATAGTGTAAAGGAGAATGGATTGAGAATCTTTTTAACAGCGACTTCGACCGATGAGTTAGATAAAAAGGTCCGTTTAGGAGAACTAAAAAGACTGAGCTTACCGAGACGATTTCATGGAAATCCGTTGATTATTCCAAAATCAATTTGGTTATCGGATTTTAATCGCTACTTAGATAGGAATCGTTTGTCACCAAAGTTAAAGACTTATATTGAGAAACAGAGAAAGACAGCTTATCCGTTACTCATTTTTGCTTCAGAAATTAAGAAAGGGGAGCAGTTAAAAGAAATCTTACAGGAGCAATTTCCAAATGAGAAAATTGGTTTTGTATCTTCTGTAACAGAGGATAGATTAGAGCAGGTACAAGCATTTCGAGATGGAGAACTGACAATACTTATCAGTACGACGATCTTGGAGCGTGGAGTTACCTTCCCTTGTGTGGATGTTTTCGTAGTAGAGGCTAATCATCGTCTGTTTACTAAGTCAAGCTTGATTCAGATTGGTGGACGAGTTGGACGAAGCATGGATAGACCGACAGGAGATTTGCTTTTCTTCCATGATGGGTTAAATGCTTCAATCAAGAAGGCGATTAAGGAAATTCAGATGATGAATAAGGAGGCTGGTCTATGAAGTGCTTGTTATGTGGGCAGATTATGAAGACTGTTTTAACTTTTAGTAGTCTATTACTTCTGAGGAATGATGATTCTTGTCTTTGTTCAGACTGTGATTTTACTTTTGAAAGAATTGGGGAAGAGAATTGTCCAAATTGTATGAAAACAGGTTTGTCAACAAAATGTCAAGATTGTCAACTTTGGTGTAAAGAAGGAGTTGAAGTCAGTCATAGAGCGATTTTTACTTACGATCAAGCTATGAAGGATTTTTTCAGTCGGTATAAGTTTGATGGAGACTTCCTGTTAAGAAAAGTTTTCGCTTCATTTTTAAGTGCGGAGTTAAAAAAGTACAAAGAGTATAGATTTGTCGTAATTCCCCTAAGCCCTGAAAGATTGCTTGACAGAGGATTTAATCAGGTTGAGGGCTTGGTAGAGGCAGCAGGTTTTTCGTATCTGGATTTACTAGGGAAAAGAGAAGAGAGAGCCAGTTCTTCTAAAAATCGTTCAGAGCGCTTGGGGACAGAACTTCCTTTCTTTATTAAAAGTGGAGTCACTATTCCTAAAAAAATCCTACTTATAGATGATATCTATACTACAGGAGCAACTATAAATCGTGTTAAGAGAATGTTGGAAGAAGCTGATGCTAAGGATGTAAAAACATTTTCCCTTGTAAGATGAGGAAAAAATTTGCAAAAATAGAATGAAAGCGTTATAATAAAATCATAAAAACAAAAATGTTTAGAAAGAAGGTACTCATATGATTAAATATAGTATCCGTGGTGAAAACCTAGAAGTAACAGAAGCAATTCGTGATTATGTAGTTTCTAAACTCGAAAAGATCGAAAAGTACTTTCAGCCAGAACAAGAGTTGGATGCCCGAATTAACTTAAAAGTTTATCGTGAAAAAACGGCTAAAGTGGAAGTAACGATTCCGCTTGGATCTATTACTCTCCGCGCAGAAGATGTGTCTCAAGATATGTATGGTTCAATTGACCTTGTAACTGATAAAATTGAACGTCAGATTCGTAAAAATAAAACAAAAATCGAGCGTAAAAATAAAAATAAGGTAGCAACTAGTCAATTATTTACAGATGCTTTGGTGGAAGATTCAAATGTTGTCCAGTCTAAAGTTGTTCGTTCAAAACAAATTGATTTAAAACCAATGGATTTGGAAGAAGCTATTCTACAGATGGATTTGTTGGGACATGATTTCTTTATCTATGTGGATGTTGAAGATCAAACAACTAATGTGATTTATCGTCGTGAGGATGGCGAAATTGGTTTGTTAGAAGTTAAAGAATCTTAAGAAAAATGAAATATAAAAAGTGGTTTACTTTCGGGTAAATCACTTTTTATATTTCAAGAAAGAGGGAGTTTGTGTAGCTAATTGAAATTAGAGTTGAACGTATTAGGTGTTAAAATATTGCTAGTAACTGGATTGAATTTCCTAGTCAATTTGTTTAGATTTTATTTCACTATATAAAGCGATTATGTCTAGTTTAAGTATTTTTTATCTATTTTGTCTTTTGTAATACAAGTAGCTATGAGGAGTAATAGATATCTAAATAATTACTGAGACATTAGAGGGTATGTAGATTGTAGAATGGAAGTTTGGAAGAAAACAGTTATTGATTATATAAGAGAGATGGCTTGTCTCTATGGATAAATTTTCAAAAAGTAAGTGGAAGAACTATCTATAAATTCAACTTATAGCTCTATTCATTTTTATTAAGTAGACAAAATACTGGTTGAAGCGATAGAATGGACTTGTCAACAAATAGCGAGCAATAAAATGTAAGCGTTCTTAAAATAAAAGAAGGAGTCATAACTATGGCAACAAAACAAGAAATTTTACGTGAACTATATCCTGAGGATCTCTTTCATTACGCTGATGGTTTAACATTAGGGGAAGCTGAAGTACTACAAGAAACTCGTCGTTTGATTGAAAAACATCTACGTCCAGTTATCAACGAATACTGGGAAAAACCTGATTTCCCATTTGAGGAATTTTACGCTGTCGCTAAGGGTGCTCAAATCATGAACAATCCAAAATTGTTTGAAGGGCGTGAAGGAAGTTATAAACCATCTGAATTGTATATTACCTTTTTATATCTAGAACTAGCTCGCTTCGATGCTTCAATCGCAACTTTCTATACAGTTCATGGAGGACTTTGCTATAACACTATTTTATTGGGTGGGGATGAAAGACAACAGAAAGAATTTCTTCCTAAGTTGGCTTCATTTGACTGGCAAGGATGTTTTGCCTTAACAGAACCGCTTTCTGGATCTGATATTGCTGGTGGTCTATCAACAACTGCTGAGCGTGTTGGAGATAAGTGGATTTTGAACGGAGAAAAGCGTTGGGTTGGTGGCTCAGATACAGCAGATGTTGTTCCTGTATTTGCTCGTGATGTGGCAGACGGTAAGGTGAAATGTTTTATTGTCCGTAAAGGTGCTCCTGGCTACCATGCAGAGCCTATTCCACATAAGATTGCACTGCGTTGTATCCGCAATGGTCATATTACAATGAAGAATGTAGAAGTTCCAGACTCAGATCGTTTGGTTAACATCAATGGATTTGGAGATGTAGCACGTATTTTAACATTTACTCGTGCCGATGTAGCGCACATTGCTATGGGAGTAACATGTGGTTCATATGTGGCAGCTCTTAAATATGCAAAAGACCGTCAACAGTTTAAACGTCCGATTGCCAAATTCCAAATTGTTCAAGAAAAATTAGCTAGAATGCAAGCCAATGCTGTAGCAGCTCTTGCATATTCAACTCGTATTGCTGAAATGCAGGAAGAGGGTAATGAGTTGATGCTCAATTCTGCTCTAGCGAAAATGCATAACTCTTTAGTAATGCGTGAAACAGTAGCTCTTGCGCGTGAAACATGTGGTGGTAATGGTATTACTTTGGAAACAGATGTGGCACGATTCTTTGCAGATGCGGAATCAATCTATACTTATGAAGGTTCGCACGAAGTCAATGCTTTGATTGTAGGTCGTGAAATTACTGGATTGGGTGCATTTGTTTAATAGAACTAGGACGATTGAAGGGTTTGTTTTCAATCGTCCTTGCTTCATAATGTGATTTACTTAGAATAAAAAGGAGAAAAAATGATCTCAAATGTAATGATAATTGGCTCTGGTCAGATGGGAAGTGGTATTGCTCAAGTATTTGCTCAAGCTGGATTTACGGTTTATTTGAATGATATCAAAGAAGAATTTGTTCAACGAGGATTGAATAACATAACAAAACAGTTGGAACGTTCGGTTGAAAAAGGACGTCTATCTGCAGATGAGAAAGACAAAGTGGTTGCCAATTTAATTCCTTCTACTTCATATGAAGATGCGAAAAATGTACAATTGGTTATCGAGGCTGCGACTGAAAATCGTGATATTAAACTCAGTATATTTAAACAATTGGACGAAATCACAGATTCTAAAACAATTCTAGCATCAAATACTTCCTCTCTATCTATCACAGATATTGCAGCCGCAACTAAGAACCAAGAACGTGTGATTGGAATGCACTTTTTTAATCCTGCTCCAGTGATGAAATTAGTTGAAGTGATTAAAGCTTTGCAGACTTCGGATGAAGTAGTGGCAGAAATCCGTGAACTTACAAAGAAAATTGGAAAAACTCCTGTTGATGTTAAAGATTCTTATGGATTTGTAGTAAATCGTGTATTGATTCCTATGATCAATGAAGCTATTTATATCTTAGGAGAAGGAGTTGCTAGTGCTGAAGAAATAGATGAGGCAATGAAACTAGGTGCTAATCATCCTATTGGTCCCTTAGCTTTGGCCGATTTGATTGGATTGGATGTTTGCCTTGCAATTATGGGTGTTTTGAACCAAGGATTTGGCGATCAGAAATACCGTCCTGCTCCTCTTTTGAAGAAAATGGTAGAGGCTGGAAAATTGGGACGTAAGTCAAAAGAAGGATTCTTTACTTACTAGAAAAAATGGAGGTAGTCATGAAAGATGTAGTTATTGTATCGGCGGTACGTACTCCTTTAGGTTCCTTTGGAGGAAGCTTGAAGAATATTTCAGCTGTCGAATTGGGCTCTTTGGTAATTAAGAGTGTTTTGGAAAAAGCGAATATTAAACCAGAGCAGGTAGATGAAGTGATCATGGGGAATGTCCTAGGTGCAGGTTTAGGTCAAAATGTGGCTCGCCAAATGAGTATTCATGCAGGACTCCCTGAATTTACACCAGCTTTTACTATCAATAAGGTTTGTGGTTCAGGTTTGAAGGCAGTACAATTGGCTGCTCAAGCTATTCAGTGTGGGGATGCTGATATCATCGTAGCTGGTGGGGCAGAAAATATGAGTCAAGCTCCATACGTATTGCCAAACTTCCGCTGGGGAGGACGTATGGGAGACTCTAACGTTGTTGATACCATGATTAAAGATGGGTTGTCTGATGCCTTCAACGAATATCATATGGGGATTACAGCTGAGAATGTGGCTGAAGAATATGGTATTAGCAGAGATGATCAAGATGCTCTTGCTTTAGAATCACAAAAAAGAGCAGTGGCGGCTATAGAATCTGGACGTTTCAAAGAAGAAATCGTTCCAGTGGTCATTCCTCAACGTAAAGGGGATCCGGTTGTCTTTGATACAGATGAATTTCCTAGAAAAGATGCTAGTTTGGAGAGCTTGTCTAAGCTACGCCCTGTTTTCAAAAAAGACGGCTCTGTTACGGCGGGGAATGCTTCTGGTATCAATGATGGAGCAGCAGCTGTCTTGGTCATGAGTGCTGACAAAGCTGAAGAATTAGGACTTCCAGTGATTGCTCGCATTCGTTCTTATGCAAGCGCAGGTTTGGATCCTAAGATTATGGGATGTGGACCGATTTATGCGACACGCAAGGCTCTTGAAAAAGGCAATTTGACAGTTGATGATCTTGACTTGATTGAGTCAAATGAAGCTTTTGCCGCCCAGGCTTGTGCGGTTGGTAAAACGCTTGGTTTCAATACAGATATTGTCAATGTTAACGGTGGTGCTATTGCTCTTGGTCATCCAATCGGAGCCTCAGGTTGTCGTATCCTAGTGACTCTTGTACATGAGATGATGAAGCGCGATGCCAAAACTGGATTAGCGACTCTATGTATTGGAGGCGGTATGGGCACAGCTCTTATCGTTGAACGCTAATGAACTATTTATGTCGTGTGTCTTTCTTTTAATATACCATTATTAAATAGAGTTTTATTTGGAAACTGATAATTCTTATACCTTATCACGCATGCTCTTCATGATGCTGCGTGATAAGGTATTTTTGATAGTGTAAGTTAGTAGCAGCCATGGAACATAGATTAAATTAAGATCTAAGTCTGCTGGATAAGAATTGTAGTAGAGCTGTTAGGAAAAGGCGTTTAAGAAGTAACTTATATATTAAAGTGAAACAAGAATTTAACAATTTAATTTTTGAATTCAAATCAATTAGTTTAGAAACGATATTGCACTAGTCCAGATTCACTTCGCTATATATTTTCCTAGACTTAAGGTAGTTGATATTGTTGAAATGAACTATTTTTTTAATGGTCATATATGTATTTATGTGATTGTTATCGTTCATTTGATGGGGATTATTTGAAGCAAAATTAAACTATAAGTTGTACTTATAGGATTATAAACTAAGATTAAGTAGACGGATTGATTTAAATGAGTTATCATAAAAATGTAAGCTCTTACATTTGGTATCGGTATTTGTTGACACTGTACTCTGTACTCAAAAAAAATTAAGTAGGAGCAGAATAATGAGTAAAACAGTTTTATTAGAGCAGAAGAATGGGATTGGTTACCTTACAATAAATCGTCCAGCAGCTTTGAATGCTTTAAGTTCAGAAGTTTTGACTGACTTAAATCATGTTTTAGACGAAATTGAAGCAAGTGATGATATTCGTGTTGTGATTGTGACTGGACAAGGTGAAAAAGCATTTGTTGCAGGAGCGGATATCAAAGAGATGGATCAAATGTCTCCTATCCAAGCACATGATTATATGACCTATGCTAATGATACGTTTACCCGTCTATCTGAACTAACGCAACCAACTATTGCAGTTCTAAACGGTTATGCTTTAGGAGGTGGTTTGGAATTAGCTCTATCAACAGATATTCGTATTGGTTACGAAAAGACCACTGTAGGATTTCCAGAGGTAGGCCTAGGTATTATTCCAGGATTTGCTGGAACACAAAGAATGTCTCGCTTAATTGGTACCAGCAAGACAAAAGAACTAATTTTTACTGCTAGAATGGTTAAAGGTCAAGAAGCCTATGAATTAGGCATCTTGAATAAATTGGTGGCAGCCGAGGAATTGTTGACAGCAGCTGAGGAATTGGCAGTCTCTATTATGAAAAACGCTCCTTTGGCAGTTGAAAAAGCCAAGCATATTATTCAAGTTGGATCAGAACTCCCACTGAAAAATGCGATTCGATTAGAAACAGAAGCTGAAGCTCTCCTCTTCTCAACAGAAGATAAGGTAGAAGGAATGCGCGCTTTTGTTGAGAAACGCAAAGCTGAGTTTCAGCGTAAATAGAAAGAGGAGATAGAAGATGCAAGTTGTAACATTATCGGATGCAATTTCCTTGATTCACTCAGGAGATAAAGTAGGAATTTCAGGTTTTCTTGGAGTAGGGGAACCACTTGAATTGATTGAAGAATTGGTTTCTCAAAACCAGCAAGATTTGACATTGGTATCAGTCGTAACATCTCAACCTGGTAAGGAAGTCGGTGTGGGGCGTCTTTGTGAAAATCACCAAGTTAAAAAATACATTGCAGCTCACGTAGGAACGTCTGCAGCAGCTCAACATGAGTATTTCAGTGGAAATATGGAAGTTGAATTTACTCCAATGGGAACTGTTGTTGAACGATTACATGCAGCTGGAGCTGGTCTAGGAGCAGTATTGACACCAACAGGTGTAGGTACTATTTTGGAAAAAGATCAGGAGAAGGTTACTCGCAATGGAAAAGAATATTTAATTTATGATCCATTGAAGATTGATGTAGCTTTGATTAAGGCTACGAAGGCAGACAAGTATGGAAACTTATACTTGGACGGTACGACAAAAAATATTTCACTTCAGCTAGCTTTGGCAGCTAATACAGTCATTGTAGAAACTAATGAGTTGTTAGAAGTGGGAGAAATTGATCCTAATGATATTTACATCCCAGGTATCCTTGTCGATTATGTTGTTCAGGGATTGTCTCCAGAAGAGCATCATAAAATGATGGGTGATTTGTGGACAGAGACTAAGAAACTTGCGGGGGTAAACTAAAATGAAGGCAAAAGAAATTATTGCAAGACGTGTGGCGCTTGAGTTTAAAGATGGGGATGTTGTGAATCTGGGATTTGGTATTCCAAATGCATCTGCCGATTATATCCCTGAGGGAGTTAATGTCATTCTTCAAGCAGAAAATGGAGCTCTTCGTTTTGGGGAAACCCCTACCAAAGATGGATACAATGCAAACTTGGCAAATTCGGGAGGTGCCCCAATCACCTTGTTGCCAGGAGCCGCCTTGTTTGATTTGCAAACATCTTTTGCGATTATTCGTGGAGGTCATGTGGATGCTACAGTATTAGGTGCACTTGAAGTGAGCCAAGACGGTAGTATCGCAAACTGGATTATTCCAGGTAAGTTTGCTCCAGGTATGGGTGGTGCTATGGACTTACTGGTTGGAGCAAAACGTGTTATTGGTGCGATTCAACATACGACAGGGGATGGTCAATCAAAATTGTTGAAAGAGTGTACCCTTCCTTTATCAGCTAAAGGAGTATTGGATTTGATTATTACTGATTTAGCTGTTTTTGGAATCCAAGATGGTAAATTCTTATTGAAGGAATTAGCTCCTGGTGTGACTTTAGAGGAAGTCCTTGAAAAGACAGACGGAGATGTTATTGTTTCAGATGATTTGAAAATCATGCCTATTTGATAATGAGCAATCGTTAGGAAGCTATTTTTTTCATAGTGTGGTATGATATATATTGATAACTTTTGTAAGCGATTTATAAATGAGAGTGCAATAGTTATCTAACAGACTATACCTAATGAAAAGAGGTTGAAAGATTTCTAAATTATATGATTTGCTATAAGATTTAATTATTGGGTAGCTTGTATAAATAACGGAGATAGAACTGAGCTTGTGTTAGTTTAGAGTTTCCTGTTTGCGTATAAGTTTGGTGAAAAAGATAGTATCTATAGTAGCGAAGGAAAGAGAGGTGATTGGCCAGTGGATATTATTCAAATGAATTATTTTATCAATATTATAGAATGTGGATGTAATCTTTCCATTGCTGCGAAAAAAATCCACATCAGTCAGTCTGCCTTAAGTCAGTTTGTAACAAATTTTGAAGCGACTGAAGGGGTTCAGTTATTTCATAGAAAAAATGGGAGATTAGAAAGTCTCACTGGAGCTGGAAGAAAGATTTATCGGTTTGCTACTGAGATTGTGAATCGTCATGAAGAAATGCTTTCCATGATTCATAGTGAAGCGCAAAAACAAAAAGGGACAATAAACCTTGGAATTCCATCCTTGATTTTACGTGTGTATTTTGCTAGTTTGCTTCCACAATTTTTCAAAAATAACCCTCATATCCATATACAAGTGACAGAAGGAGGGGGAAAAGAAATTCGTCAAAAAATGACGGAAGGAGATTTGAGCCTAGCATTTTTGATTGAGCCTACTTTGTTGGATACAAAGAAGTTTGATCAGCATGTTATCCAACTGGATGAGTATGTTGCTTATATGGATAAAAATCATCCACTTTCAGATAAAGGATTGTTGGAATGGTCAGATATATCTGACTATGAGATAGCAACCTTTAATAAGTCCTTTACTACTTATGATTTGGTTACTGAAAAATTCGCTTCACAGGGAATTTCTCCTAAATTTGCTTATCTTTCCTCTACATGGGACTTTTTGGTTGAGTCAACTTACCAAACGGACTTAATCGCGATTTTACCTAAACCGATTAGCCATCTAGTAGATAGTAGTCGCTTTAAAGCAGTGACTTTTAAAGATCCGATTCCATTTAATATTTGGTTTTGTAGACCATATAAATCTTCCTATAGTGAGGTTGAATCATATGTTTACGAAGAGCTATTGAGGGATTATTACCAACCTGTTGCTGATAATTAAATTGAGGTGAAGATGATGATTTTGAGGTGAAGATGATGATTGATAATAATGCCTTGGAGCAAGAGTTACGGAATTTACTTTTACCCTATTTGAGGAACAGAGAGGATGAAAATCAATTTCCGAAAGAATTGCTCTCTAAATTTATTGATAAATATAATATTTTTTCCTCTTGTGTAGATAGTCAGCTTGATGGGTCGACTGTACCTTTTCTAACTCTTATTCGTCTGATTGCAAAGTATTTTCCAGCATTTTCTACAATTTTATTGACTCAAGCTTACTATGGAATCTACCCTTTTATGCGTTTTGGAACCATAGACCAGCAGTCTCACTATCTTGAATCATTAGTAAAAGGTGAGAGATTAGTAGGCTTGGGATTCTCTGAAGGAAAATCCATGGAAAGTTTGTCAGTAATTGAAACTACTGCTGCGAAAACAGCTACTGGTTGGCGTTTATCAGGTAAAAAATCAATTGTGTCTAATTGTCGATTTGCTGATATTTTATTGATACTTGCGAAGATAGAAGCAGATGGGGGAAAAGATTCTTTTGGTTTTTTCATAGTCGATACAAGAGACCCAGGTGTTGTTATTGGTGATGACATTAGCAAACCAGGTCTAAAGGGGTTACCCATCAGTTCTGTTGCCTTTGACAATGTGCTTCTGACGCAAGACAGATTATTGGGTTTGAGCTTATCAGGTGATGAACAATTGAATGATATTCTTCAAAAATTACAGCTTGGTCTTAGTGCAGTCTCCCTCGGAGTTGCTGAAGGTGCATTTGAAAAAGGATTGTCTTTTGTGAAAGTTAAACGTGGGTTTGGCAATCGTTTACTAGATGCAACTGTTTATCAGTATCAGTTTGCAGACTTGTATACAAAATTGTGTTCAGCAAAAGCGTATTTTAATTCGTATCAAGATAACATGGGAGATGCACTTTTGTTTGTATGTCAGATTAAACTTTATACAACAAAAGTTGCCTTGGAGATTTCTGAGGATATTATTCGGTTGATGAGCCCCTTGCATACTGTGGAAGATATTCCCATT
Source organism: Streptococcus sp. 596553 (assembly GCF_900411395.1). GTDB lineage: Bacteria > Bacillota > Bacilli > Lactobacillales > Streptococcaceae > Streptococcus > Streptococcus mitis_BA. The sequence continues at coordinate 15,687 of NZ_OXCQ01000006.1, forward strand.
GATCGGTATTTAAAAGATGCTAAAACGCTTGAAATGTATGGTAAATCAGGAGATTCGATTCGCAAGCGAATTGCCTGTCAGTGGCTAAAGGAGTAAAGAATGACAAATCTCACACTACAGGAATACCAGTTCCATGATATGAAGTTGACTTGGCTACGTGGTGCAGATAAATTAACTGATGCAGGAACACTTTTTGGCCCTGTTCCTAAAGTTGTATGGTCGCGCTATTATCCAACCAATGAGGATAATATGATGGCTGAGCTAACAGATCCAATTTTGATTCAATATAAGGAGAAAAATTACCTTATTGATACTAGTTTTGATACAGCTAAATTATCAGAAAAACAAAGACGAAATTTAGGTATTTTATCAGAGAGCAGGGTTGAGGAGAGTTTGGAACTCTTAGGATTGACTACTAGTCAGATTGATGTTGTTCTCATGACTCATATGCATCATGATCATTCAGGTGGTTTAACCTATAGAGATGTCTCTGGAGACTTGGTATCCAAGTATCCCAAAGCAAAAATCATTGTAAACGATGTCGAATGGTATGAAATGCGAAATCCTAATAATCGGACAAAAGGCACTTATCTTAGAGAAAACTGGGAACCAATTGAAAAGCAAGTAACAACTTTTTCAGAATACATTAATGTGATTCCAGAAATTCAAATGATTCGTACGAGTGGTCATAGTAATGGTCATAGTATTATTCTATTGAAACAAGGAAAGGATACGATGATTCATATGGGAGATTTGATGTTGACACATGTTCATCGGAATTCTCTGTGGGTTCCTGCAGTGGATGATTACCCTATGAAATCAATCTTGGCAAAAGAGAAGTGGCTCCGTCAAGCTTTTGAAAATGACTATAAATTTTTCTTTTATCATGATCAATTTTTAGCAGTCGCCCAGTTTGATAAAGAAGGTAAAGAATTTGTAGATTATGTGCCACGCTCTCGACCTCCAATAATTCCTTTTACAGATAGGCAAGATCGCAAACCAATTTTTTTAGGATAGTCGTATATAAGGAGACAAATGATTTCATTTTCTTGTTGACTTGGATCAGGTGGGATGACTACCCATACGCCAACAAGAAGCAACAGAAAATAAAGGAGTATTCACATGTCTATTACAAAACTTTTACAAATTAAATATCCAATTTTTCAAGGAGCTATGGCTCAAATTTCTCATTATCAATTAGCTGCAGCTGTATCAGAAGCTGGGGGATTGGGAATTATTGCCTCTGGTGGGATGACTGGAGAACAGTTACGTGAAGAAATTCGTGAGTTAAGAAAGTTGACAGATAAGCCTTTTGGTGTCAATATTATGTTGATGATGAAGAATATCAAAGATATTGTTACAGTTATTATCGAAGAAAAAGTGCCTGTTGTTACAACTGGGGCGGGAACACCAAAACATGTCATGCCTTATTTGAAGGAAGCTGGAATTAAGGTTATTCCAGTTATTGCTAGTGTGAAACATGCTCAAAAAATGCAAGAACTCGGAGTTGATGCTGTTATTGCAGAAGGTTCAGAAGCAGGTGGTCACATCGGAGAAAGTAACACTATGGCTCTTATCCCGCAAATTGTAGATGCTGTTACGATTCCTGTTATCGCAGCAGGAGGAATTGCGGATGGTAGAGGACTAGCTGCAGCCATTGCTTTAGGAGCAGCAGGTGTGCAGATGGGAACTGTTTTTCTAGCTTCAGATGAGTGTCCGATTGCTACAGAGTACAAAGAAGCAGTTTTGGAGGCAAATGACACGGCAACTGCTGTTACTGGACGGATTGCTGGGGCACCAGTTCGTTGCATCCGAAATGCCATGACTGATCATTATATTGAATTAGAGCAAAAAGGAACTAACCGTGAGGAATTAGAGGAAATTACTATCGGATCTCTTTCTAAAGCGGTTTATGAAGGAGATACAGAAAATGGTTCAATGATGAGTGGTCAGATTGCGGGGTTAGTCAAAGAAATCAAACCTTGTAAGTTTATTATAGAGTCTATTGTAAGCCAAGCCCAAGAAAGATTGAAAGGTCTTCAGATAGAAGTTGGAGAATAGTCTCTTTTAGTTAAAGAAACTATCGTTAATGAAGAAAATAGAGGATGACTACTTCTTCCTCTATTTTTTATGTTCAAATCAAGAAGAAATAGAGACTGAATGTATAAACTCACAGCTAAACTGTTAATGCTAATAGCCATAAACTTCTTTAAAAGTCGCTTTTTGAGGGTTATTATGGTATAATGGGTGCCAAGAGGTTTGGAATGAAAAAATTTTATGTAAGTCCAATTTTTCCTATTCTAGTAGGATTGATTGCGTTTGGAGTCTTATCCACTTTCATTATTTTTGTTAATAATAATCTGTTGACGGTTTTCATTTTGTTTCTTTTTGTAGGAGGCTATGTTTTTTTATTTAAGAAACTGAGAGTGCATTATACAAGGAGTGATGTAGAACAGATACAGTATGTAAACCACCAAGCGGAAGAAAGTTTGACAGCTCTATTGGAACAGATGCCTGTAGGTGTTATGAAATTGAATTTATCTTCTGGAGAGGTTGAGTGGTTTAATCCCTATGCTGAATTGATTTTGACCAAGGAAGATGGTGATTTTGATTTGGAAGCTGTTCAAACGATTATCAAGGCTTCAGTAGGAAATCCGTCTACTTATGCTAAGCTGGGTGAGAAGCGTTATGCTGTTCATATGGATGCTTCTTCCGGTGTTTTGTATTTTGTAGATGTATCCAGGGAGCAAGCCATAACAGATGAATTAGTAACAAGCCGACCAGTGATTGGAATTGTATCTGTGGATAATTATGATGATTTGGAGGATGCAACTTCTGAGTCAGATATTAGTCAAATCAATAGTTTTGTAGCTAATTTTATATCAGAGTTTTCAGAAAAATACATGATGTTTTCTCGTCGGGTAAGTATGGATCGATTTTATCTATTTACTGACTACACGGTGCTTGAGGGCTTGATGAATGATAAATTTTCTGTTATTGATGCTTTCAGAGAAGAGTCGAAACAGAGACAGTTGCCCTTGACCTTAAGTATGGGATTTTCTTATGGCGATGGAAATCATGATGAGATAGGGAAAGTTGCTTTGCTCAACTTGAACTTGGCTGAAGTACGTGGTGGCGACCAGGTGGTTGTCAAGGAGAATGATGAAACGAAAAATCCAGTCTACTTTGGCGGTGGGTCGGCTGCGTCCATCAAGCGCACTCGTACCCGTACTCGATCAATGATGACAGCCATATCTGATAAGATTCGTAGTGTGGATCAAGTGTTTGTAGTTGGGCATAGAAATTTAGATATGGATGCCTTGGGCTCTGCTGTAGGTATGCAGTTGTTCGCTAGCAATGTGATTGAAAATAGCTATGCTCTTTATGATGAAGAACAAATGTCTCCAGATATTGAACGAGCTGTTTCATTCTTAGAAAAAGAAGGAGTTACGAAGTTGTTGTCTGTTAAGGAGGCAATGGCGATGGTGACCAATCGTTCTTTGTTGATTCTTGTAGACCATTCAAAGACAGCTTTGACTTTATCAAAAGAATTTTATGATTTATTTACCCAAACCATCGTCATTGACCACCATCGAAGGGATCAGGATTTCCCAGACAATGCAGTTATCACTTATATCGAAAGTGGTGCAAGCAGTGCCAGTGAGTTAGTAACAGAATTGATTCAGTTCCAGAATTCTAAGAAAAATCGTTTGAGTCGTATGCAAGCCAGTGTCTTGATGGCTGGTATGATGCTGGATACTAAAAATTTCACCTCACGAGTGACTAGTCGGACATTTGATGTTGCTAGCTATCTCAGAACGCGCGGAAGTGATAGTATTGCTATCCAAGAAATCGCTGCGACAGATTTTGAAGAATATCGTGAGGTCAATGAACTGATTTTACAGGGGCGTAAATTAGGTTCAGATGTATTGATAGCAGAGGCTAAGGACTCGAAATGCTATGATACAGTTGTTATTAGTAAGGCAGCAGATGCCATGTTAGCTATGTCAGGTATTGAAGCGAGTTTTGTTCTTGCGAAGAATACACAAGGATTTATCTCCATCTCAGCTCGAAGTCGTAGTAAGCTGAATGTACAACGGATTATGGAAGAGTTAGGCGGTGGAGGTCACTTTAATTTGGCAGCAGCTCAAATTAAAGATTTAACCTTGTCAGAAGCAGGTGAAAAACTGACAGAAATTGTATTAAATGAAATAAAGGAAAAGGAGAAAGAAGAATGAAAGTAATCTTTTTAGCAGATGTTAAAGGAAAAGGTAAAAAAGGCGAAATTAAGGAAGTACCAACAGGGTATGCGCAAAACTTTCTTATCAAAAAGAACCTAGCCAAAGAAGCGACTGCTCAAGCGGTAGGTGAGCTTCGTGGTAAACAAAAATCTGAAGAAAAAGCTCACGCTGAAATGATTGCAGAAGCAAAAGCAATTAAAGCCCAACTTGAAGCAGAAGAAACTGTTGTAGAATTTGTTGAAAAAGTTGGTCCAGATGGTCGTACCTTTGGTTCGATTACCAATAAGAAGATTGCAGAAGAATTGCAAAAGCAATTTGGAATTAAGATTGATAAACGTCATATCCAAGTACAAGCTCCGATTCGAGCGGTTGGTTTAATCGATGTACCAGTGAAAATCTATCAAGATATTACAAGTGTAATCAATCTTCGTGTGAAAGAAGGATAAGTTTACACCTTCTTGACAAGATTGTAAAAGGAAGGGAAGTCTGATGGCAGAAGTAGAAGAGTTACGAGTACAACCTCAAGATATCTTAGCTGAGCAATCTGTTTTGGGGGCTATCTTTATTGATGAGAGTAAACTTGTTTTTGTGCGAGAATACATTGAGTCTCGGGACTTTTTTAAGTATGCCCATCGTTTGATTTTCCAAGCTATGGTTGATTTATCCGATCGTGGCGATGCTATAGATGCAACAACGGTTCGTACCATTCTTGATAATCAAGGTGATTTACAGAATATTGGTGGCTTGTCTTACTTGGTTGAGATTGTCAATTCTGTGCCAACTTCTGCTAATGCGGAGTACTATGCTAAGATTGTTGCAGAAAAAGCAATGCTACGGCGATTAATCTCCAAGTTGACAGAGTCTGTCAATCAAGCTTACGAGGCTTCGCAACCAGCTGATGAAATCATTGCTCAGGCAGAAAAAGGCCTGATTGATGTCAGTGAAAATGCTAATCGAAGTGGATTTAAGAACATTCGAGATGTGTTGAATATCAACTTTGGAAATCTGGAAGCTCGCTCGCAGCAAACGACTGATATTACAGGTATTGCGACAGGCTATCGTGATTTAGATCATATGACGACTGGTCTTCATGAGGAGGAGTTGATTATCTTAGCAGCTCGTCCGGCGGTTGGTAAGACAGCCTTTGCCTTGAATATTGCTCAGAATATTGGGACCAAGTTGGACAAAACGGTTGCTATTTTTTCACTGGAAATGGGTGCGGAAAGTCTAGTGGATCGTATGTTGGCGGCAGAAGGTTTGGTGGAATCCCATTCTATCCGTACGGGGCAATTGACTGATGAGGAATGGCAAAAGTATACCATTGCTCAAGGGAATCTAGCCAACGCGAGTATCTATATCGATGATACGCCAGGGATTCGAATCACGGAAATTCGTTCTCGCTCACGCAAACTTGCTCAAGAAACGGGTAATCTTGGTTTGATTTTGATAGATTACTTGCAGCTTATCACGGGAACTGGGCGAGAAAACCGCCAACAAGAAGTTTCAGAAATTTCACGTCAGTTGAAAATCCTAGCAAAAGAACTGAAAGTTCCAGTAATTGCTCTAAGTCAGCTTTCTCGTGGTGTAGAACAACGTCAGGATAAAAGACCAGTCTTGTCTGATATTCGTGAATCTGGGTCTATTGAGCAAGATGCTGATATCGTAGCTTTTCTCTATCGTGACGATTACTATGAGCGTGGTGGTGAAGAAGAGGACGGTATCCCAAATAATAAGGTGGAAGTTATTATCGAGAAAAACCGTAGTGGAGCTCGTGGAACAGTGGAATTGATTTTCCAAAAAGAATACAATAAATTTTCAAGTATCTCAAAAAGGGAGGCATAAAATGACAGATGCATTTACAGATGTAGCTAAGATGAAAAAAATCAAAGAGGAAATCAAGGCACATGAGGGTCATGTAATTGAAATGACCTTGGAAAATGGGCGTAAGCGTCAAAAAAATAGATTGGGTAAGTTAATTGAAGTTTATCCATCCCTATTTATTGTGGAATTTGGGAATGTGGAAGGAGATAAACAGGCTAATGTTTACGTTGAATCCTTTACTTACTCAGATATCCTTACAGAAAAAAATCTAATTCATTATCTGGACTAAAGTGAGAAATTTTCTCACTTTTTCTTTTTTCTCCGAATAGTTTAAGTGAAGGTAATCTTCGATTTATATTATTTTCAAGGAGGAAGAATGAAAATTTTACCGTTTAAAGTAACAGAGACAAGGTTTTCTTTCAGAAAATCAGCTAAAAAGGTTGTTCCTTTTTTAGTAGTAGGATTGATGTTAGCAGCGAGTGATAGTGTATATGCCTATTCTGGAGGAAATGGATCGATTGCGCGTGGAGATGATTATCCTGTTTATTATAAAAATGGGAGCCAGGAGATTGATCAGTGGCGCATGTATTCTCGTCAGTGTACTTCTTTTGCAGCCTTTCGTTTGAGTAATGTCAATGGTTTTGAGATTCCAAGGGCTTATGGAAATGCGAATGAATGGGGCTATCGTGCTCGTCGTGAAGGTTATCGTGTCGATAATAGACCAGCGATTGGCTCTATTGCTTGGTCTACTGCAGGAACTTATGGGCATGTTGCCTGGGTGTCAAATGTAATGGGAGATCAGATTGAGATCGAGGAATATAACTATGGTTATACAGAAGCCTATAATAAACGAATTATAAAAGCAAATACGATGACAGGATTTATTCATTTTAAAGATTTAGCTGGTGGCAGTGTTGGGAATAGTCAAACCTCAGTTTCAACAGGAGGAACACATTATTTCAAGTCTAAGTCTGCTATCAAAAATCAGCCACTAGCTAGCGCAACTGCGATTGATTACTATTATCCTGGGGAGAAGGTTCATTATGATCAAATTCTCGAAAAAGATGGATACAAGTGGTTGAGTTATACAGCTTATAACGGAAGTCGTCGTTATATCCAGCTAGAGGGAGTGACTTCTTCACAAAATTATCAGAACCAATCAGGGAATAGCTCTAATTATAGCTCAAATAATGGATCGACTGTCGGTTGGAAGAAAATAAATGGTAGTTGGTATCATTTTAAATCAAATGGGTCTAAATCAACGGGATGGTTGAAAGATGGTTCTAGCTGGTATTATTTGAAATCATCTGGTGAAATGCAGACAGGCTGGTTAAAGGAAAATGGCTCGTGGTATTATCTGGATAGTTCAGGGGCAATGAAAACAGGCTGGTATCAAGTTTCTGGTAAGTGGTATTATTCTTACTCTTCAGGTGTCTTAGCTGTTAATACGGCGGTGGATGGCTACAGAGTAAACAGTGATGGAGAACGAGTATAGAAAATTGGAGTAGGAAATGTTTCCTGCTCTTTTCTGTAAGCAGTTTCCTTGACATTTTTCTTAATTTGCGCTATCATATATCCATATAATATATGGGAGTCTGTGTACAGTCTGAGAGGAAGTGTTAAACTTCGACCGCACCTGATCTGGGTAATGCCAGCGGAGGGAACGATACTTAGTCTATTCTTGACCTTTTCCATATATGGTAAAGGTTTTTCTTTTTGTCAAAGGAAAACGAGAAGAGGAGGTTTTTATGAAAGCAAGCATCGCCTTGCAAGTTTTACCCCTAGCACAGGGGATTGATCGGATTGCTGTTATCGATCAAGTCATTGCTTATCTACAAGCTCAAGAAGTGACCATAGTGGTGACACCATTTGAAACGGTCTTGGAAGGGGAGTTTGATGAGCTCATGCGCATTCTCAAAGAAGCGCTGGAAGTGGCAGGGCAGGAGGCAGATAATGTCTTTGCCAATGTCAAAATAAATGTAGGAGAGATTTTAAGTATTGATGAGAAACTTGAAAAGTATACTGAGACGACACATTAGTCTATTGGGCTTTCTGGGGGTCTTGTCAATCTGGCAGTTAGCAGGTTTTCTTAAACTTCTCCCCAAGTTTATCCTGCCGACACCTTTTGAAATTCTTCAGGCCTTTGTTCGTGATAGAGAATTTCTCTGGTACCATAGCTGGGCGACCTTGAGAGTGGCTTTGCTAGGTCTAATTTTGGGAGTCTTGATTGCCTGTCTCATGGCTGTGCTCATGGACAGTTTGACTTGGCTCAATGACTTGATTTACCCTATGATGGTGGTCGTTCAGACCATTCCGACCATTGCTATAGCTCCTATCTTGGTCTTGTGGCTAGGTTATGGGATTCTGCCCAAGATTGTCTTGATTATTTTGACGACAACTTTTCCTATCATCGTTAGTATTTTGGACGGTTTTAGGCATTGTGACAAGGATATGTTGACCTTGTTTAGTCTGATGCGGGCCAAGCCTTGGCAAATCCTGTGGCATTTTAAAATTCCAGTCAGTCTGCCTTACTTTTATGCAGGTCTGAGGGTCAGTGTCTCCTATGCCTTTATCACAACCGTGGTATCTGAGTGGTTGGGAGGATTTGAAGGACTAGGTGTCTACATGATTCAGTCCAAGAAACTGTTTCAGTATGATACCATGTTTGCTATTATTATTCTGGTATCGATTATCAGTCTTCTGGGTATGAAGTTGGTCGATATTAGTGAAAAATATGTTATTAAATGGAAACGTTCGTAGAATAAGAATGTTTCTGAAAAAGAAAAGAGGAAATCAAAATGAAGAAAACATGGAAAGTGTTTTTAACGCTTGTAACAGCTCTTGTAGCTGTTGTGCTTGTGGCCTGTGGTCAAGGAACTGCTTCTAAGGACAACAAAGAAGCAGAACTTAAGAAGGTTGACTTTATCCTAGACTGGACACCAAATACCAACCACACAGGGCTTTATGTTGCCAAGGAAAAAGGTTATTTCAAAGAAGCTGGAGTGGATGTTGATTTGAAATTGCCACCAGAAGAAAGTTCTTCTGACTTGGTTATCAACGGAAAGGCACCATTTGCAGTTTATTTCCAAGACTACATGGCTAAAAAATTGGAAAAAGGGGCAGGAATTACTGCCGTTGCAGCTATCGTAGAACACAATACATCTGGAATTATCTCTCGAAAATCTGATAATGTAGCTAGTCCAAAGGACTTGGTTGGTAAGAAATACGGAACTTGGAATGACCCAACTGAACTTGCTATGTTGAAAACCTTGGTAGAATCACAAGGCGGAGATTTTGAGAAGGTCGAAAAAGTACCAAACAACGACTCAAACTCGATCACACCGATTGCCAATGGCGTCTTTGATGCTGCTTGGATCTACTATGGATGGGATGGTATCCTTGCCAAATCTCAAGGTGTAGATGCTAATTTCATGTACTTGAAAGACTACGTTAAAGAATTTGACTACTACTCACCAGTTATCATCGCAAACAACGACTATCTGAAAGATAATAAAGAAGAAGCTCGTAAAGTCATCCAAGCCATCAAAAAAGGCTACCAATACGCTATGGAGCATCCAGAAGAAGCTGCAGATATTCTCATCAAGAATGCTCCTGAGCTCAAAGAAAAACGTGACTTTGTCATCGAATCTCAAAAATACTTGTCAAAAGAATACGCAAGCGACAAGGAAAAATGGGGTCAATTTGATGCAGCTCGCTGGAATGCCTTCTACAAATGGGATAAAGAAAATGGTATCCTCAAAGAAGACTTGACAGACAAAGGCTTCACCAACGAATTTGTGAAATAATGACAGAAATAAGACTAGAACACGTCAGTTATGCCTATGGTCAGGAGAGGATTTTAGAGGATATCAACCTACAGGTAACTTCAGGTGAAGTGGTTTCCATTCTAGGTCCAAGTGGTGTAGGGAAGACCACCCTCTTTAACCTAATCGCTGGGATTTTAGAAGTTCAGTCAGGGAGAATTGTCCTTGATGGTGAAGAAAATCCCAAGGGGCGCGTGAGTTATATGTTGCAAAAGGATTTGCTCTTGGAGCATAAGACGGTGCTTGGTAATATTATTCTGCCCCTCTTGATTCAAAAGGTGGATAAGGCGGAAGCCATTGCCCGCGCAGATGAAATTCTTGCGACCTTCCAGTTGACAGCTGTAAGAGATAAATACCCTCATGAACTTAGTGGTGGGATGCGCCAGCGTGTAGCCTTACTCCGAACCTACCTTTTCGGGCACAAGCTCTTTCTCTTAGATGAGGCCTTTAGCGCCTTGGATGAGATGACCAAGATGGAACTCCACGCTTGGTACCTTGAGATTCACAAGCAGTTGCAGCTGACGACCCTGATTATCACGCATAGTATCGAGGAGGCCCTCAGTCTCAGCGACCGCATCTATATCTTGAAAAATCGCCCTGGGCAGATTGTTTCAGAAATTAAACTAGATTGGTCTGAAGATGAGGACAAGGAAGTCCAAAAGATTGCCTACAAACGTCAAATCTTGGCAGAATTAGGCTTAGATAAGTAGAAAAATAGGGAGTTGGTGAAGATTATCCTTTACCAACGCCCTTTTTCTTTTAAAAATAAGAAAATTTCGGTATAATAGTCAAAGATAGTCAAGGTTTAAAGAGAGAGGTGGGTTTGTAATGAGATTTAAAAATACATCGGATCATATTGAGGCCTACATCAAGGCGATTTTAGATCAATCTGGTATTGTGGAGTTGCAACGGAGTCAGTTGGCTGATACCTTTCAGGTTGTCCCTAGTCAGATTAACTATGTGATCAAGACACGCTTTACCGAAAGTAGAGGCTACTTGGTTGAAAGTAAGCGTGGTGGCGGAGGCTATATTCGTATAGGACGGATTGAGTTTTCTAGTCATCATGAAATGCTCAGGGAGCTGCTTTACTCAATTGGTGAGCAGGTCAGTCAAGAAATTTATGAGGATATTCTACAGCTTTTGGTTGAGCAGGAATTGATGACCAAGCAGGAGATGAATTTGCTAGTATCAGTAGCTTTGGATCGTGTTCTAGGAGAAGAAGCTCCAGTTGTTCGAGCAAACATGCTACGACAGGTCATACAAGAGGTAGATAGAAAAGGGAAGTAAGATGAACTATTCAAAAGCATTGAATGAATGTATCGAAAGTGCCTACATGGTTGCTGGCCATTTTGGAGCTCATTATCTAGAGTCTTGGCACTTGTTGATTGCCATGTCCAATCACAGTTATAGTGTGGCAGGGGCGACTTTAAATGATTATCCATATGAGATGGACCGTTTAGAAGAGGTCGCTTTGGAACTGACTGAAACGGACTATAGCCAGGATGAAACCTTTACGGAATTGCCGTTCTCCCATCGCTTGCAGGTCCTTTTTGATGAAGCAGAGTATGTAGCGTCAGTGGTCCATGCTAAGGTGCTAGGGACAGAGCACGTCCTCTATGCGATTTTGCATGATGGCAATGCCTTGGCGACTCGTATCTTGGAGAGGGCTGGTTTTTCTTATGAAGACAAGAAAGATCAGGTCAAGATTGCTGCCCTTCGTCGAAATTTAGAAGAACGTGCAGGCTGGACTCGTGAAGACCTCAAGGCTCTACGCCAACGCCATCGTACAGTGGCTGACAAGCAAAATTCTATGGCCAATATGATGGGCATGCCCCAGACTCCGAGTGGTGGTCTCGAGGACTATACGCATGATTTGACAGAGCAAGCGCGTTCTGGCAAGTTAGAACCAGTCATCGGTCGGGATAAGGAAATCTCGCGTATGATTCAAATCTTGAGCCGGAAGACTAAGAACAACCCTGTCTTGGTTGGGGATGCTGGTGTCGGGAAAACAGCTCTGGCGTTTGGACTTGCCCAGCGTATTGCTAGTTGCGATGTACCAGCTGAAATGGCCAAGATGCGCGTGTTAGAGCTGGATTTGATGAATGTCGTTGCAGGTACACGTTTCCGTGGTGACTTTGAAGAACGTATGAATAATATCATCAAGGATATTGAAGAAGATGGCCAAGTCATCCTCTTTATCGACGAACTCCACACCATCATGGGTTCTGGAAGCGGGATTGACTCAACTCTGGATGCGGCCAATATCTTGAAACCAGCCTTGGCCCGTGGAACTTTGAGAACGGTTGGTGCGACTACTCAGGAAGAATACCAAAAACATATCGAAAAAGATGCTGCCCTTTCTCGTCGTTTCGCTAAAGTAACGATTGAAGAGCCAAGTGTAGCAGACAGCATGACCATTTTGCAAGGCTTGAAGGCGACTTATGAGAAACATCACCGTGTGCAAATCACAGATGAAGCGGTTGAAACAGCGGTTAAGATGGCTTATCGTTACTTGACTAGTCGTCACTTGCCAGACTCTGCTATCGATCTCTTGGATGAGGCAGCAGCAACAGTGCAAAATAAGGCAAAGCATGTAAAAGCAGACGATTCAGGTTTGAGTCCAGCTGACAAGGCCTTGATGGATGGTAAGTGGAAACAGGCAGCTCAGCTAATTGCAAAAGAAGAGGAAGTGCTTGTTTACAAAGACTTGGTGACAGAGTCTGATATTTTGACCACCTTGAGTCGTTTATCAGGTATTCCAGTTCAAAAACTGACTCAGACTGATGCGAAGAAATACTTGAATTTGGAAGCTGAACTACACAAACGTGTCATTGGTCAAGATCAAGCTGTTTCAAGCATTAGCCGTGCGATTCGCCGCAACCAGTCAGGGATTCGCAGTCACAAGCGTCCGATTGGTTCCTTTATGTTCCTAGGACCCACAGGTGTCGGGAAGACCGAATTGGCTAAGGCTCTAGCAGAAGTTCTTTTTGATGACGAATCAGCCCTTATCCGCTTTGATATGAGTGAGTATATGGAGAAATTCGCAGCCAGCCGTCTCAATGGAGCTCCTCCGGGCTATGTGGGTTATGAAGAAGGTGGGGAGTTGACAGAGAAGGTTCGCAACAAACCATACTCCGTTCTCCTCTTTGACGAGGTAGAGAAGGCCCATCCAGACATCTTTAATGTTCTCTTGCAGGTTTTGGATGATGGTGTCTTGACCGATAGTAAGGGACGCAAGGTTGACTTTTCAAATACTATTATCATTATGACGTCAAACCTCGGTGCGACAGCCCTTCGTGATGACAAGACAGTTGGTTTTGGGGCAAAGGACATTCGTTTTGACCAGGAAAATATGGAAAAACGCATGTTCGAAGAGCTGAAAAAGGCTTATAGACCGGAATTCATCAACCGCATTGATGAAAAGGTGGTCTTCCATAGCCTGTCTAGCGACCATATGCAGGAAGTGGTGAAGATTATGGTTAAACCTTTAGTGGCAAGTTTGGCTGAAAAAGGCATTGATTTGAAATTACAAGCTTCAGCACTGAAATTGTTGGCAAATCAAGGATATGACCCAGAGATGGGAGCTCGTCCACTTCGCAGAATCCTGCAAACAGAAGTGGAGGACAAGTTGGCAGAACTTCTTCTCAAGGGAGAATTAGAGGCAGGTAGCACACTTAAGATTGGTGTTAAAGCAGGCCGGTTAAAATTTGATATTGCATAAAAGAATAAAAGTATCAGCGACCATAACTCATAGTGGAGTGATACTTAATGAAAATCAAAGAGCAAATTAGGAAGCTAGCCGCAGGTTGCTCAAAACACTGTTTTGAGGTTGCAGATAGAGCTGACGTGGTTTGAAGAGATTTTCGAAGAGTATGAAACTAAAACCTATAGCTTCTAAAGGATCCGTGGTTTTCACTATTCAACCCAAAATTCATATGTTTATTACCCTCCATCGTATTTGTCTTAGAGCGTGTGTAGTAGAAAAAGAGCAGTCTTATCTGAAATTTTTATCCTTTCAAAAGAGACCTGTTTCTTTTTTGCCTGTCAAATCCGTTCTAGCTGGTATTTGAAAAATCAAACTAAGCTGCAAGATGAATGATTTTCTTGTATTGACGTTGTTGTTGACAACAAGTAGCGGATAAATGAAATCCATTCCATTATCATAGATGATAGGCTGGTAGGAAATTTTCAAATAACATACAGGGAATAGATGTGTGAAGTTCCGGTAGTAGAAAGGGAGAAAGATGAACATTTTAGTTGCAGATGACGAGGAAATGATTAGAGAAGGAATTGCAGCATTTCTGACAGAAGAGGGTTATCACGTCATTATGGCTAAGGATGGACAAGAGGCCTTGGAAAAATTTCAGGATCTCCCTATCCATCTCATGGTACTGGATTTAATGATGCCTAGGAAGAGTGGTTTTGAAGTGTTAAAAGAAATCAATCAAGAGCACGATATTCCTGTCATCGTCTTGAGTGCTCTAGGAGATGAAACTACTCAGTCACAGGTATTTGATCTCTATGCTGATGATCATGTGACAAAGCCTTTTTCTTTGGTACTGCTTGCCAAGCGTATTAAAGCGCTTATCAGACGTTACTACGTCATAGAGGATCTTTGGCAATATCAGGATGCAACAGTGGATTTTACCTCTTACAAAGCACATTATAAAAATGAAGAAATTGATCTCAAACCAAAGGAATTATTGGTACTAAAGTGTTTGATTCAACATAAAAATCAAGTTTTAAGTAGAGAGCAGATATTGGAAGAAATTTCAAAAGATGTAGCTGATTTACCTTGTGATAGGGTCGTTGATGTCTATATTCGTACTCTTCGCAAAAAATTAGCTTTAGATTGCATTGTGACTGTGAAAAATGTTGGGTATAAGATTAGCTTATGATAAAAAATCCTAAATTATTAACCAAGTCTTTTTTAAGAAGTTTTGCAATTCTAGGTGGTGTTGGTCTAGTCATTCATATAGCTATTTATTTGACCTTTCCTTTTTATTATATTCAATTGGAGGGGGAAAAGTTTAATGAGAGTGCAAGAGTGTTTACGGAGTATTTAAAGACTAAGACAGCTGATGAAATTCCAAGCTTACTCCAGTCTTATTCAAAGTCCTTGACTATATCTGCTCACCTTAAAAGAGATATCTTAGATAAGCGGCTCCCTCTTGTGCATGACTTAGATATTAAAGATGGAGAGCTATCAAATTATATCGTAATGTTAGATAAGCCTGTTAGTACAGCAGATGGTAAACAGGTAACGGTGCAGTTTGTGCAGGGAGTGGATATCTACAAAGAAGCAAAGAATATTTTGCTTTTGTATCTCCCCTATACATTTTTGGTTACAATTGCTTTTTCCTTTGTTTTTTCTTATTTTTATACGAAACGCTTGCTCAATCCTCTTTTTTACATTTCAGAAGTGACTAGTAAGATGCAAGATTTGGATGACAATATTCGTTTTGATGAAAGCAGAAAAGATGAAGTTGGTGAAGTTGGAAAACAGATTAATGATGTGTATGAGCACTTGTTGAAAGTTATTCATGAGTTGGAAAATCGCAATGAGCAAATTGTAAAATTGCAAAATCAAAAGGTTTCCTTTGTCCGTGGAGCATCGCATGAATTAAAGACACCTCTAGCTACTCTCAGGATTATCTTAGAAAATATGCAATACAATGTGGGGGATTATAAGGATCATCCTAAGTATCTTGAAAAGAGTATTGATAAAATAGATCAGATGAGTTTCTTGCTAGAGGAAGTGTTGGAATCTTCTAAATTTCAAGAATGGACAGAGTGCAGTGAGATTTTAATGGTAAATACCGTTTTGACAGATGTTTTGTCTCGATACCAGGAATTGGCATTTTCTAAAAATCTTGTGATTGATAATCAGTTGACTACTGATACAAAAGTAAGGATGAGCTTGAAGGCTTTGGATAAAGTCTTGACAAATCTTATCAGTAATGCTATTAAGTACTCAGATCAATCTGGCATTGTGACTATTTCTGAGCAAGATGGTTATCTTTCTATTAGGAATACATGTGCTCCTTTGAATCAGGAAGAGTTAGAACATTTATTTGATATTTTTTACCATTCACAAATTGTAACAGACAGAGAAACAGGATCAGGATTGGGTCTTTATATTGTTAAGAATATCTTAGAAAGTCATCGTATGTCCTATAGTTTCTTGCCTTATGAACAAGGGATGGAATTTAAAATCTGCTTGTTACCAGATAGTTAGCTTTAGTAAGACTCTTTTCTTACTTGAGGATGATTTGAAGAAGTATAGTTTGAATGGTAGTGATAGAGTAAATCAAAGAACGGAATCAGTTTTCGTTCTTTTTCTTTTTCAATTCATATTGGGTTAACATAGAGATGTTACAGTAGTGGTAAAGAAAGGGGATTGTGATGATAGCAATAATCATTATCTGTGTATTTTTAATTCGCTTGTTGTTCCTAAAGAAATCAATTGAAAATGAAAAACGGCTTCGTAGGGATGGCGGGCGAGAATTTGGCATTAAAAATACCAAACGTCTTACCTTGGTTCATATTGTTTTTTATCTGGCTTGTTTTATGGAAGCCCTAGTCTATCGACCGTCTTTCAATATGATGAGTGTTGTGGGTTTGGTGCTCCTGATATTTTCTATGTTGATGTTGCTACTTGTTATTCATCTGCTTGGGGATATTTGGACAGTCAAGTTGATGTTAGCACCGAATCATAAGTTTGTGGATCATGTCTTATTTAGGACAGTAAAACATCCCAATTACTTTTTAAATATCCTTCCTGAGTTGATTGGCTTGACCTTGCTGAGTCATGCCTATATGACTTTTGTTTTAGTTTTTCCAGTTTATGCAGTTATTTTGTATCGACGAATAGCTGAAGAGGAAAAGTTATTACATGAAGTTATAATCCCAAATGGAAGTATAAAGAGATAAATACAAGATTCAATTCATATACAGTTCATATTGAAATGATATAGTAGTGTTAAGAAAAATATTGGAGGAAATAATTATGTTTGCATCAAAAAGTGAAAGAAAAGTACGTTATTCAATTCGTAAATTTAGTATTGGAGTAGCTAGTGTAGTGGTTGCTAGTCTGTTCTTAGGAGGAGTAGTCCATGCAGAAGGGGTTGGTGGTGGGAATACCCCCACGGTTACATCTAGTGGGCAAGATAGGTTGAAGGAATATAGACAGCAGTTGATAAAAGAGTTGGGAGAGACAGCTTTACCTGAAGATAAAAAAGCTGAGTACAGAAAGCGGATTGAACAGGAGATGGACTATTCAGTACTAGATGAGATAGCGAATAACTTTCATCAAGAAAGTTTGGAAATACGTAATAAAGAACATGATGAAGTAGTTGAAAAAGCTAAAACTGAGTTTCCTAAGTATTTAGATCAGATTTTAATAGGACTTGAAAAATTGGTTGATGAAAAAGATCCTCAGTTTGACAAGCTTATTCAAGAAGCTAAGGATATTGTAGAAGAATATAAACGAAGATTTGATGAAGGTATTGATAGCCAAGCTATAAAAAGGTTAGAACAAGAGGGTAAAAATAAGCTAGATAAGTTGGTAGAGGACTTTAAGAATAGTTTATCAAATCAACAAAGTAAACCATCAGGAAATTCTAATTCTTCTAATGGTAGAGGTGATACGACTAAGCCTGCGAATCAAGGATTAGATTCTGATTCACCTTCTGGAAAAGAACATAATAATCCAACTCCACCAAAAGTAGAAAATCAAGGAGGAAATATAGTTTCTACTGAAAAAACTACGGAGACAAATCTTAAAGAAGCTAAAGAAACAGCTAAAACAACTTTGGATAATTATAGAAAAAGTCGTTTAACAAAATTAAATCCAGCTGCTTTTTGGTTTGGAGACCTCTTGTTGGCGTCTCAAAAGACTTTATCCGAATATAGTACGCAATTTGAGAGTGCTTCGAGTAAAGAAGAATTGAAAGCTCTGATAGAAAAATCTAAACAGGCAATTGATGAACTGATAGCTACTCATCAAAATAGAGAAATCAGCTTAGAGCGAAATAAGGCAAAGGAAGCGGTCACTAAACATCTAACAGGTTTATTGGATGATATCAAGAAAAATTTAGAAAAAGAGCAACATATCAATACTGTAGAGCTAATTAAAAAGCTAAAAGATATTGAAAAAACGTATTTGCATAAATTAGATGAATCAACCCAAAAAGCCCAACTACAGAATCTGGTTACAGAAAGTCAATCAAAACTAGATGAAGCTTTGTCTAACTTTAAAAAGGGCTTATCTTCTTCGTCAAATTCAGGATCCTCCACTAAACCAGAAACTCCAGAAAAACCAGAAGAACCTGCTCCAAGCAAACCTGCTGAAAAAGAGCAGACCCCGTCAGGAAGCACTGCAGGAAGTCACTCCGGTTCCACCAGCTCTTCAGGAAGTTCTAGTGCTTCCACTAAACCAAAATCTCCAGAAAAACCAGAGGAACCTACTCCAAGCAAACCTGCGGAAAAGGAGCAGAATCCATCAGGAAGCACTGCAGGAAGTCACTCCGGTTCCACCAGCTCTTCAGGAAGTTCTAGTGCTTCCACTAAACCAAAATCTCCAGAAAAACCAGAGCGACCTGCTCCAAGCAAACCTGCTGAAAAAGAGCAGAACCCATCAGGTTCAACCACAGGAAGTCACTCCGGTTCCACTAGCTCTTCAGGAAGTTCTAGTGCTTCCACTAAACCAAAATCTCCAGAAAAAGAGCAAGAAGTAGAACCATCTACCCCAAGTAAACCATCAGGAAACGAGACAAATTCTTCATCTCCTACAAGATCTAACAGTCTTTCTCCTACTCTCTCATCTCAACCGACATCTACTGTTCAAAAGGTATTTACAACTCAAAATGGAAATACCAAGATTACTGTTATGTTTGAAACTGCTACAGAAGCAGACTCTGTCAATCTTAAAGAGGTAACAACAAAAGAAATGATTGATAATGTTATCCGTCAAACAGGGCAAGGAGCAGTGCGCATATTTGATATTTCCCTTTTAAAAGATGGAAAAGAAACCCATGTCAATGGAGAGAGAGTAGTTCGTCTTGCAATTGGTAATATTGAGTCTGAGATTCAAGTTTACCATGTGAAAGAAAATGGAGAGTTGGAGTTGCTCCCATCAACAGTTGAAAATGGGCAAGTCGTTTTCAAAACGAGTCATTTCAGCTTGTTTGCGATTAAAACACTTCCTAAAAAACAAATGGCTACTGAGCCAGAGGAAAATAGGGAAGGAAAAACTCAATCTGATGATAAGGAAATGGTTCTTCTTGCTGATAAAGCAAATCAAATGAGTGAAAATCGTTCAAATTCAGATAAAAAAGATAAGCAAGCACTCCCATCAACTGGAACAATGTCAACGTTGCTTATGGAATTCTTAGGTCTAATATCTCTAGTAGGTGTTTATCTATTAAAAGGAAAAAAGACGGAGAATGACTAATTTCATATAGACATTGATTGCTTATATAAATCCAAGAAAAACCCGTAAACTTTAAGAGAGTTACGGGTTTTGGTCTATTAAGCTTTATCCAATTGCAAAAGAGCCTCAATCTCTGCTAGAGTGCTAGCTTGTGAAATGGCTCCACGGAGTTTGGCAGCACCAGATGTTCCACGGAGGTAGTGAGGAGCGAGGCCGCGGAATTCACGAACTGCGACGTTTTCTCCTTTGAGGTTAATTAAGCGTTTCAAATGTTCGTAGGCGATTTTCATCTTGTCTTCAAAGGTCAAATCAGGGAGGATCTCTCCTGTTTCAAAGTAGTGGTTGATTTGGTTGAAGAGGTAAGGATTTCCCATAGCAGCTCGGCCAATCATGACTGCGTCAGCACCGACTTCTTCGATGCGTTGTTTGGCTTCTTGGACCGTACGAATGTCACCGTTGGCGATGAATGGAATCTTGGTCAAAGCTTGAGCAACTTTATGGAGAGTCTCAAGGTCTGCGTGACCTGTATACATTTGCTCACGGGTACGGCCATGCATAGCAAGGGCAGAAACACCTGCTGCTTCAGCAGCGAGGGCATTTTCTACTGCGAGAGATGGGTCAGCCCAGCCGGTACGCATTTTGACAGTAAGTGGAATATCAAGGACAGATTGGACCTTGTTGATGATAGAGTAAATCTTATCTGGATCCTTGAGCCACATAGCGCCAGCTTCGTTCTTCACGATTTTATTAACTGGGCAGCCCATGTTGATATCGACGATATCGGTTTTGGTGTTTTCTTGGATGAATTCTGCTGCGCGTGCTAGGCTGTCTTCATCACTACCAAAAAGTTGGATAGAAACAGGGTTTTCGCCTTCATCGATATGAAGCATGTGCAGGGTTTTTTCGTTGTTGTATTGGATTCCCTTGTCAGAGACCATTTCCATGACAACGAGTCCAGCTCCGAGCTCTTTTGCAATAGTACGAAAGGCTGAGTTTGTCACGCCAGCCATGGGTGCTAAAACGGTACGATTGGGAATCTCAACATTACCAATCATAAAAGGTGTATTAAGATTTGTCACGAATGAGTTCCTCCAGGTCGTTTTCATCAAAGTTGTAAGTAGTTTGGCAGAATTGACAAGTGATTTCTGCTCCGTGGTCTTCCTCTTTCATTTCCTGTAAGTCTGAGCTTGGAAGGCTAGCAAGAGCGTTCATAAAGCGTTCATGGCTACAGTCACATTGGAAACGAATTTCTTCTTCAGAAAGACGCTTGTAGGCCTCGTCACCGTAGATAGCCTTGAGGAGGGCTTCGATATGGTCTTCACTTTCGAGAAGGGTCGAGATAGCTGGCATTTCTTGGATGCGTTTTTCAAAGCGAGCAATCTCTTCTTCCTTGGCTCCCGGCAAGACTTGAACTAGGAAACCACCTGCAACCTTGACCTCATCTTCCTCGTCCAAAAGGACATTGAGACCGACTGCTGAAGGGGTTTGTTGGCTTTCAGTCAGGTAGAAAGCAAGGTCTTCTCCAATCTCTCCAGAGATGAGTGGGGTCAAGGAAGTATAAGGATTTCCAATGCCGTAGTCTGTGATAACGAGAAATTGACCATTTCCAACAAAAGGTCCGACTAGGACTTCACCAGTTGCAGTCTTTTTGATGTCAACACCAGGATTTTGAACGTAACCTTTGACGTTCCCCTTGGTATCAGCGACGGTGATAATAGCCCCTAGAGAGCTAGAACCCAGCACCTTAACTGTTAGTTTGGTATTTCCTTTTTCATTGGCTGCGAGAATCTGGCTAGCGATAAGAGTTCGACCAAGCGCTACAGTTGAGCTAGCTTGGGTTTTGTGTTTTTCTTGAGCAGTGCGGACGGTTTCTGTGCTATCAAGGACAAAAGCACGAAAGGCTCCGCTTTCTGATATAGTTTTAATAATTTTATCCATAGCTACTATTTTAGCATAAAAATGCCCAAAGGGGGAGCCGTGTGTTTACTGATTTTCAGGATAATGGACCAAGAAATCAGCATGAAAATAAAAAGAGAAACAGATTATTTCAGCATTTGTAAGATTTATGCTATGCTTAAGATAGAAAATGAAAGGGGTAACAAATGTATTTAGGAGATTTGATGGAAAAGGCCGAATCTGGCCAATTTTCAATCCTTTCCTTTCTATTACAAGAGTCTCAGACGACCGTCAAGGCTGTAATGGAGGAAACAGGATTTTCAAAAGCAACCCTAACCAAATATGTCACCCTGCTCAATGACAAGGCTTTGGACAGTGATTTAGAGCTGACAATCCACTTACAAGATGAAAATCTGCGTTTGTCGATTGGTGCAGCTACCAAGGGGAGAGATATTCGGAGCTTGTTTTTGGAGAATGCTGTTAAATACCAGATTTTGGTCTATCTTCTCTACCACCAACAGTTTTTAGCTCATCAGCTGGCTCAAGAATTGATGATTAGTGAGGCTACGCTTGGTCGCCACTTAGCTAGCTTAAATCAGATTTTGTCAGAATTTGACTTATCTATCCAAAATGGACGTTGGCGAGGTCCAGAGCATCAGATTCGCTATTTCTATTTCTGTCTTTTTCGCAAGGTCTGGTCCAGTCAGGAGTGGGAAGGTCACATGCAGAAACCAGAGAGAAAACAGGAGATTGCCAGTTTAGAAGAGATCTGCGGTGCAAGTTTGTCTTCGGGGCAGAAGTTGGACTTGGTTCTCTGGGCTCATATCAGTCAACAACGTCTTCGGGTTAATGCCTGTCAGTTCCAAGTCATAGAAGAAAAAATGCGAGGGTATTTTGACAATATTTTCTACCTTCGTTTGCTTAGAAAGGCTCCGTCCTTTTTTGCTGGGCAACACCTTCCCCTAGGAACTGAGGATGGTGAGATGATGATTTTCTTCTCTTTCCTCCTATCCCATCGCATTCTTCCTCTTCATACAATGGAATATATCCTTGGTTTTGGAGGGCAGTTGGCAGATTTACTGACGCAATTGATTCAAGAAATGAAGAAAGAGGAGTTGCTGGGCGGTTATACAGAGGACCATGTCACCTATGAACTCAGTCAGCTTTGTGCTCAAGTCTATCTCTATAAGGGTTATATCTTACAGGACCGCTACAAGTATCAGTTAGAGAATCGTCATCCATATTTCCTGATGGAACATGATTTTAGGGGAACGGCAGAGGAGATTTTTCATGCTCTACCTGCCTTTCAGCAGGGGACGGATTTGGATAAGAAGATTCTCTGGGAATGGCTCCAGTTAATCGAATATATGGCTGAAAATGGTGGCCAGCATATGCGGATTGGTCTGGATTTGACATCTGGTTTTCTTGTCTTTTCAAGGATGGCAGCCATTTTAAAACGGTATTTGGAATACAATCGTTTTATCACCATTGAAGACTATGACCGAACTCGGCATTATGATTTGCTGGTTACCAATAACCCTATTCATAAGAAGGAACAGACCCCAGTTTATTATTTAAAAAACGACTTGGATATGGAAGATTTGGCAGGGATTCGTCAGTTATTGTTTACCTAAAAGGCTTGGTGGTTCCAGGTCTTTTTGTGAAATTCACACAATCTCCTCACATTTTTTTTAAAATTAAAAAAAGTTGATGAACAAGAAAGCGCTTTATTTTGTATACTAGTAAGTGTAAAGAGGAAACACCTCAAGATCTTTATCAGGAGGACAGCACATGTCACAAGAAAAATACATTATGGCCATTGACCAGGGAACTACAAGTTCTCGTGCCATTATTTTCAACAAAAAAGGAGAAAAAGTTAGCTCGAGTCAAAAAGAGTTCACTCAGATTTTCCCTCAGGCAGGTTGGGTTGAGCACAATGCCAATGAAATTTGGAACTCTGTTCAGTCAGTTATTGCAGGTGCTTTCATCGAAAGTGGTGTCAAGCCAAATCAAATCGAAGCAATCGGGATTACCAACCAACGTGAAACAACGGTTGTCTGGGATAAGAAAACAGGACTTCCTATCTACAACGCTATCGTTTGGCAATCACGCCAAACTGCTCCTCTGGCTGAACAACTGAAAAGCCAAGGTTATGTGGAAAAATTCCATGAAAAGACTGGTTTGATCATCGATGCTTACTTCTCTGCTACCAAGGTTCGTTGGATTTTGGATCATGTAGAAGGCGCTCAAGAGCGAGCAGAAAAAGGGGAATTGCTCTTTGGTACCATCGATACTTGGTTGGTTTGGAAATTGACTGACGGTGCGGCTCACGTGACGGACTACTCAAATGCAGCTCGTACCATGCTTTATAACATTAAAGAACTCAAATGGGATGATGAGATTTTGGAAATCCTCAATATTCCAAAGGCTATGCTTCCGGAAGTTCGTTCTAACTCTGAAATTTACGGTAAGACAGCCCCATTCCATTTCTACGGTGGACAAGTGCCAATCTCAGGTATGGCTGGTGACCAACAAGCAGCCCTCTTTGGACAGTTGGCCTTTGAACCAGGTATGGTTAAAAATACTTACGGAACAGGTTCTTTCATCATCATGAATACTGGTGAAGAAATGCAGTTATCTGAAAACAACCTCTTAACAACCATTGGTTACGGAATCAACGGCAAGGTTTACTATGCCTTGGAAGGTTCTATCTTCATCGCAGGAAGTGCTATTCAGTGGCTTCGTGATGGACTTCGCATGGTTGAAAATTCACCAGAATCTGAAAAATACGCTCGTGATTCTCACAATGATGATGAAGTTTATGTCGTTCCAGCCTTTACAGGACTAGGAGCACCATACTGGAACCAAAACGCTCGCGGTTCTGTCTTTGGATTGACTCGTGGAACAAGTAAAGAAGACTTTATCAAGGCAACTTTGCAATCTATTGCTTATCAAGTGCGTGACATCATCGACACCATGCAAGTGGATGCTCAGACAGCTATCCAAGTTTTGAAAGTAGACGGTGGTGCAGCCATGAATAACTTCCTCATGCAGTTCCAAGCTGATATTTTAGGAATTGACATCGCACGCGCCAAAAACTTGGAAACAACAGCTCTAGGAGCAGCCTTCCTAGCAGGTTTGTCAGTAGGCTACTGGAAAGACTTGGATGAGTTGAAACTCTTGAACGAGACAGGAGAACTCTTTGAGCCATCTATGAACGAATCGCGCAAGGAACAACTCTACAAGGGCTGGAAGAAGGCTGTAAAAGCAACGCAAGTCTTTGCGGAAGTAGACGACTAATACTGGCAGAATAAAGCAATTTATTTAGAAAGTGTGTAAATATGGAATTTTCAAAGAAAACACGAGAATTATCAATTAAAAAAATGCAGGAACGCACCCTGGACCTCTTGATTATCGGTGGAGGAATCACAGGGGCTGGTGTAGCCTTGCAGGCGGCAGCCAGTGGTCTTGAGACTGGTTTGATTGAAATGCAAGACTTCGCAGAAGGGACATCTAGCCGTTCAACTAAATTGGTTCACGGAGGACTTCGTTACCTTAAGCAATTTGACGTAGAAGTGGTCTCAGATACGGTTTCAGAACGTGCAGTGGTTCAACAAATTGCTCCACACATTCCAAAACCGGACCCAATGCTCTTGCCAGTTTACGACGAGGATGGAGCGACCTTTAGCCTCTTCCGTCTTAAAGTAGCTATGGACTTGTACGACCTCTTGGCAGGAGTTAACAACACACCAGCTGCCAACAAGGTTTTGAGCAAGGAAGAAGTCTTGGAACGCCAGCCAAACTTGAAGAAAGAAGGCTTGGTAGGAGGCGGGGTTTACCTTGACTTCCGTAACAACGATGCGCGTCTCGTGATTGAAAACATCAAACGTGCCAACCAAGACGGTGCCCTCATTGCCAACCACGTGAAGGCAGAAGGCTTCCTCTTTGACGAAAACGGCAAGATTACAGGTGTTGTAGCCCGTGATCTCTTGACAGACCAAGCCTTTGAAATCAAGGCCCGTCTGGTGATTAACACAACAGGTCCTTGGAGCGACAGAGTACGCAATTTGTCTAATATGGGAACCCAATTCTCACAAATGCGTCCAACTAAGGGAGTTCACCTGGTAGTGGATTCAAGCAAGATCAAGGTTTCACAGCCAGTTTACTTTGACACAGGCTTGGGTGACGGTCGTATGGTCTTTGTTCTCCCACGTGAAAACAAGACTTACTTCGGTACAACTGATACAGACTACACAGGTGATTTGGAACATCCGAAAGTGACTCAGGAAGATGTAGATTATCTACTTGGCATTGTCAACAACCGCTTCCCAGAAGCAAATATTACAGTTGCTGACATTGAAAGTAGCTGGGCAGGTCTTCGTCCATTGATCGCAGGCAATAGCGCTTCTGACTACAATGGAGGGAATAACGGAACTATCAGTGATGAAAGCTTTAACAACTTGATCGCGACTGTTGAGTCTTACCTCTCTAAAGAAAAAACTCGTGAAGACGTCGAGGCTGCTGTCAGCAAGCTTGAAAGCAGTACCTCTGAGAAACATTTGGATCCATCTGCAGTTTCTCGTGGTTCGAGCTTGGACCGTGATGATAATGGCCTTTTGACTCTTGCTGGTGGTAAAATCACAGACTACCGTAAGATGGCTGAAGGAGCTATGGAGCGCGTGGTTGACATCCTCAAAGCAGAATTTGACCGTAGCTTTAAACTCATCAATTCTAAGACTTACCCTGTTTCAGGTGGGGAATTGAACCCAGCAAATGTGGACTCAGAAATCGAAGCCTTTGCGCAACTTGGAGTGTCACGTGGTTTGGATAGCAAGGAAGCTCATTACCTAGCAAATCTCTACGGTTCAAATGCACCGAAAGTCTTTGCTCTTGCTCATAGTTTGGAACAAGCGCCAGGACTTAGCTTGGCAGATACTTTATCACTTCACTATGCAATGCGCAACGAGTTGGCTCTGAGCCCAGTTGACTTCCTTCTTCGTCGTACCAACCATATGCTCTTTATGCGTGATAGTTTGGATAGCATCGTTGAGCCAGTTTTGGATGAAATGGGACGATTCTATGACTGGACAGAAGAGGAAAAAGCAGCTTACCGTGCGGATGTCGAAGCTGCTCTCGCTAACAACGATTTAGCAGAATTAAAAAATTAAGAAAAAATAAAAGAGGTGGAGGGCAGGACTCCTTGTCGCCCGTCCCTTCTTTTTAATGGAGACAAAAAGATGATGAATGAATTATTTGGAGAATTTTTGGGAACTTTAATCCTGATTCTTCTAGGAAATGGTGTTGTTGCAGGTGTGGTTCTTCCAAAAACCAAGAGCAACAGCTCAGGTTGGATTGTGATTACTATGGGTTGGGGGATTGCAGTTGCGGTTGCAGTCTTTGTATCTGGCAAGCTCAGTCCAGCTCATTTAAACCCAGCTGTGACCATCGGTGTAGCTTTAAAAGGTGACTTGCCTTGGACTTCCGTTTTCCCTTACATCCTAGCTCAGTTTGCAGGGGCTATGCTCGGTCAGATTTTGGTTTGGTTGCAATTCAAACCGCATTATGAGGCAGAAGAAAATGCAGGCAATATCCTAGCCACCTTCAGTACTGGACCAGCCATCAAAGATACTGTATCAAACTTGATCAGTGAAATCCTTGGAACTTTTGTATTGGTATTAACAATCTTTGCTTTGGGTCTTTACGATTTTCAGGCAGGTATCGGAACCTTTGCAGTAGGGACTTTGATTGTCGGTATCGGTCTATCACTAGGTGGGACAACAGGTTATGCCTTGAACCCAGCTCGTGACCTTGGACCTCGTATCATGCACAGCATTTTACCAATTCCAAACAAGGGAGACGGAGACTGGTCTTATGCCTGGATTCCTGTTGTGGGACCTGTTATTGGTGCAGCATTGGCTGTTCTTGTATTTTCCCTTTTCTAGTTTAGAAAATAACTATTATTGCTAGAGCTTGGGCGAAAACTCAATTTCAGGAAAAAATGAAGTAAATCTTCTCACAATAAAACGCATAGTATCAAGTTTTCAATACCTGATATTATGCGTTTTTCTGATTTTTAAGACTTTTTCTCCAGTCTCTTTTTTCGATTGAAGATGTAAGTATTTTAGTAACTAATTTCTTAGTACTAGCCAACAACGATAATAATAATTCCTTCAAAAAGTAGGAAGAATAAAGACAATAGTTTTTGCTTTTTCATGTGAAATACCTCACTTTTATTTTCTTCTATTTTATGCTAAAATATTAAAAATCAAAAACTGTTCCCATATATGCTTGTTGGAGAGATATTATGAAAAAATTTGGAGAAATTTTTAAAAAGTTTCGAGAATCTAGAGGGTTTCGCTTAAAAGATGTCGAAAAAGCTGGTATATCAACATCACAGCTCTCACGTTTTGAAAAGGGAGAGACTGATTTAACCATTTCAAAATTTATGGCTATTTTGGATGAAATTAACATGCCTATTGATGAATTTATGTATGCTGTTCATGATTTTCATCGTGATGAACTGAACGAACTATTATCAAAGGTTAGGCATTTTGTATCAAATCATGATGTTGATGGGTTGAAAAAACTACTTTATTCTCAGATGGAGTCAGATTCTAAACAAGAGAAATTTCATAAGCTTAACATTATTTTATTAAAAATTCGTTTACAAGATTTATCGGGAGAAGCTTATTATTCTGGTGATGATTTATCTTATCTAACTGATTATCTATTTAGTGTTGAATATTGGGGATACTATGAATTATTGATTTTTTCAAATACGTTAGATGTCCTAAAACACGATGTCTTCATGCTTTTGGCTAGAGAGATGTCTAGACGTTCTGATTTTTATAAAGAAATTCCTAATAATAGACGATTGATTTCATCTATGCTATTAAACGGATATATCACATGTATTGAAAGAGGAAAATTTCTTGATGCTTTATATTTTGAAAAGCAACTGAATCAATGCTTTTTCACCGAGATAGAAATTTATGAACGGTTGGTGTTTCAGTATGCACAGCATCTGTATCGATACAACAAAGAGATGGATTGTAAAGCAATTATTGAAATGAGGAAGTGTATTGGAGCAATGAAATTAGCGGGAAGTAACCATTTGGCAAAGAATTATGAAAGGCACTTAGAAAAAATTTTAGCAGATAAAGGGTAGTGTGCAGATATGGGAAAGGAACTATCTCGAAATAATATTTTGGTAGAATTGTCTTTAGAAATTTCAATTACGGTTGTTTTATCAGTTCATTGTATTTGAGCGATAGGATTTTTCGAAGTTGTCACCATAATTATGAATTTTGAGGTATTTAATATGCAAGTTCTATCTCCATATATTTTAAGAAAGAAAAGTGAAACAGGAGAATTATTTTTCAATAGTAACAATAACCACTCTTAATAAACAGCATCATATATAGGTTAATTAAATTATTGTATAGTCTCAGTTGGAGTTAATTTGTTTATAACTTTTAGACTGAGGCTTTTATATCTATTCGCTTTCTTTTAGATAGGCTTATTTATGAAATTTCTAAAATACATTAAAACTAATATTTTTATCTATTTTTTAATAGGAGTGCTTTTGAATAGCGGAATGGCTCTAATAAAGCCATTGTTATTGGATAAGCTATTGAATATTCGTGAAGAGCAACTTACAATTGGTACAATTTCATACTTTGTTTTATACGGTCTGTGTTTACACCTGTTTTTTTATAGCACGATGTTGCTAGCAAATTTTGTTAGTAATAATCTGCAACGTCATCTTCAAATTCGTTTAAAAGATCAGCTTATTAAGAAATTATTTTTGAAAGAAAACTTTGTATATGATGAAAAAGTTTCAATTGTTACACAAGATATGGAACTGCTCTATAATCGCTTCTTTTTACCCTTGGATATGATAGTTGGAAGAGTTTTTATACTTTGTACAACGATTGTTTTTATTTTGGTGCAAAATTTTTGGCTTGGTATTGTTTTTATCGTGTTCTCTTTTCTTCGACCATTACCTCAATGGGTAATGAATAATCGTTTAATGAAAAGTGGTGCAAATTTTTCGGAAATGCAAAAAGCTTTTCATCTATCTGTAGGAGATTTTTTTAAGGGAGCAGATACGATATATTTTTATGGCGCTAGTAAAGAAAACTTTGCTAAGATGAGAAAAAACAACGAGTGTTACGAGAATGCTCGTTGGAAAAATGAATGGACTAGCAATGTCGTTTATTTTTTCAATGGTCCTTTAGAATTCCTTAGTCAGGTACTACCTCTTGCACTTGGTCTTTTATTACAAAAGAGCGGTATAGAGTTAACAACAGCTAGTTTGGTCTCTATGTATATAGCTACAATGAATCTTAGCGGACCTATTCAAAGAATTATGTATAGCATATCTGATATACAGCGATCGCAAACAGTGAAAGAAAAAATATTTTCATTATTGGAAGAATCTTGTTTAGAAACATCATATCCGACAGTCGAATCTTTAGCTGAGCTAGTTTTGGAGGGCGTTTCAAAACAGGTTGGAGAGCAAGTGCTCTTTTATGATTTGTCACTTAGATTAACTAAGCCAAGTAAAGTTTTAATAAAGGGAGCTAGTGGTACCGGAAAGTCAACTCTCCTACAGTTGGTAGCAGGAAAGATAAGTCCGAATAGTGGTAGAATTATCGTACGTGATAAATCAGGTCGAGAATTTACTCATTATCAAGGGAATGTCGCTTATATCTCTCAGAATCCATTTTTCAGACATGGGACAATCCGAGAAAATTTAACATTAGGACAGGAGATTTCAGATAAAGAATTACTCTGTTGCCTAGAACAAGTTGGATTAACGAATGAAATCACCAATATCTTGGATTATCAACTGATAAATAATGGAGAAAACATTTCAGGCGGACAACGTTTACGACTTGAATTAGTTCGCTGTCTGCTTCGACAAAAAGACATTGTGTTGGCGGATGAGGTTACATCATCCTTAGACAAGGACAATGCATATCAAGTGCGCCAGTTACTTTTGCAGTTGCCTATCATTTTGATTGAAGTTGCTCATCATATTGATTCAGAAACAGTTTATAATCAAGTAATTGATTTGGGAAAATATAGAATAAAATAAATAGACTTGTTCGGCATCTTGCTAGTTATAATATATATGCTATATTATGGATTGTTTTAGCTGATTTAAAGATGTGAAAACTAAAAACTATGGCTAAGTTGGAATGTTAAAAATTCAATTTCTGACCACCTAATCTTGTGTCAAATAGTTATCAAACAAAGTCTACTATACCATTTATCAGTTAAATATTTTTATGTTATAGGAGCGCTACATGTCTAATTCATTTGTCAAGTTGTTAGTCTCTCAATTGTTTGCAAATTTAGCAGATATTTTCTTTAGAGTAACAATCATTGCTAACATATACATTATTTCAAAATCAGTAATTGCCACATCACTAGTTCCCATTTTAATAGGGATATCCTCTTTTGTTGCAAGTCTTTTAGTTCCGTTGATTACTAAAAGGTTAGCGCTAAATAGGGTTTTATCTTTATCTCAATTTGGAAAGACTATATTATTGGCGATACTGGTAGGAATGTTTACCGTAATGCAATCAGTAGCGCCTTTGGTGACCTATCTATTTGTTGTGGCAATTTCAATATTAGATGGTTTTGCCGCACCTGTTTCCTATGCTATTGTGCCACGCTATGCGACCGATTTGGGTAAGGCTAATTCAGCCTTATCAATGAGTGGTGAAGCTGTTCAATTGGTGGGTTGGGGATTAGGTGGACTCTTATTTGCAACAATTGGTCTTTTACCTACCACGTTTATCATTTTAATGTTGTATATCATTTCTAGCTTTCTGATGTTATTTCTGCCTAACGCTGAAGTGGAGGTGTTAGAGTCAGAAACTAATCTTGAAATTTTGCTCAAAGGTTGGAAGTTAGTTGCTAGAGATCCTAGATTAAGACTTTTTGTATCAGCAAATTTATTGGAAATTTTTTCAAATACGATTTGGGTTTCTTCCATTATACTTGTTTTTGTAACTGAGTTATTAAATAAAACGGAAAGTTACTGGGGATATTCTAATACAGCATACTCTATTGGTATTATAATTAGTGGCTTAATTGCTTTTAGGCTATCTGAAAAGTTCCTTGCTGCTAAATGGGAAAGTATTCTTTTTCCTCTTGTAGCCATGGCAATAGTGACACTGACTATTCTATATTTTCCAAATGCACAGATGTTTTTATTATTTTCAGCTTTAGTTGGTATGTTATCGCAGCTAAAAGAAGTTCCTGAAAGGGTATTTCTTCAGGAAACAGTAGAGGAAAATCATTTGGTTAATGTCTATTCTGTTCTTGAAGTGATTTCGACATTAGCATTTTCAGTATTTGTTTTGCTAATGAGCTATATTACTGAGAGTTTTGGTATTAGCATCAGTTTTTGGCTATCAGCCATTTGTCTGATGATAGAAGCTATTTTAATTTATATCAGACGAGATTATTTTAAATAAGAGACTGGTTAAAAAGTCTTGAGAAATTAGAAAAGCGCATAGTATCAGGTGTTGAAAACTTGATATTGTGCGTTTTATTATGGAAAGATTTACCTCATTTTCTACTGAAATTGAGTTTTTGCCCAGGATCACTCTATTTGAAATATACATAGAAAAACTGCATAATTTTAAAATTAGCTTAAATATAATGAAAATCTACGGTAAACAATTGAAAAAATACTATATAAAGTGGTACAATGGTAGAAAAATAAGCTAGTAAGAATCACTCTTATTTTAGCGAAAAATTACAGAAATGAATGGTTTTTCTTTATGAAACAGAGAAAAGAATTGTACCTCTTTCTTGGTCGGACAGCCTTGTATTTTCTTATCTTTCTGGGGCTGCTGTACTTCTTTAGCTATCTTGGTCAGGGTCAAGGAAGCTTTATCTATAATGAATTTTAACTTGAAGGAGAATTCCTATTGTGTCACATAAACCAATAGTAGATATGATTGAAACCATAGAGCATTTTGCTCAGACCCAGCCTAGCTATCCTGTTTACAATGTTTTGGGGCAGGAACACACTTATGGCGATTTGAAGGCTGATTCGGATAGTTTGGCTACAGCCATTGACCAACTAGGCTTGCTTGAAAAGTCTCCTGTGGTTGTTTTTGGTGGCCAAGAATATGAAATGTTGGCAACTTTTGTAGCCTTGACTAAGTCAGGTCACGCCTACATTCCAATTGATAGCCATTCGGCCTTGGAGCGAGTTTCAGCTATTTTAGAAGTAGCGGAGCCAAGTTTGATTATTGCGATCTCAGACTTCCCATTGGAGCAGGTTTCTACACCAATGATGACTCTAGCTCAGGTTAAGGAAGCCTTTGCTCAAGGAAATAGCTATGAGATCACGCATCCAGTCAAGGGTGATGATAATTACTACATCATCTTTACTTCTGGTACGACTGGTAAGCCTAAGGGAGTGCAGATTTCACATGATAACCTCCTCAGCTTTACCAATTGGATGATTACGGACAAGGAATTTGCGACGCCAAGTCGTCCACAAATGCTGGCTCAGCCACCTTACTCATTTGACCTGTCTGTCATGTACTGGGCGCCGACCTTGGCACTGGGTGGTACGCTTTTTGCCCTTCCTTCAGCCATTACTCAGAACTTTAAGCAACTCTTTGCGACCATCTTTTCATTGCCAATCGCTATCTGGACATCAACCCCTTCTTTTGCAGATATGGCCATGTTGTCAGAAGACTTTAATAGCGAGAAAATGCCTGGTATCACGCATTTCTACTTTGATGGTGAAGAATTGACGGTTAAAACGGCTCAAAAACTGCGCGAACGTTTCCCAAATGCTCGTATTATCAATGCCTACGGTCCAACAGAAGCGACAGTAGCCTTGTCAGCAGTTGCTGTGACAGACGAGATGTTGGTGACTCTCAAACGTCTACCAATCGGCTATACCAAGGCTGATTCTCCAACCTTTATCATTGACGAGGAAGGAAATAAACTACCAAATGGTCAACAGGGAGAAATCATTGTTTCTGGGCCAGCTGTTTCAAAAGGCTATATGAACAATCCTGAAAAAACAGCGGAAGCTTTCTTTGAGTTTGAAGGTCTGCCAGCCTATCATACAGGAGATGTGGGAACTATGACAGATGAAGGCTTGCTTCTCTACGGCGGACGCATGGACTTCCAGATTAAGTTTAACGGTTACCGCATTGAGTTAGAAGATGTCTCTCAAAACCTCAATAAGTCTCGCTTTATCGAGTCTGCTGTTGCAGTACCGCGCTATAATAAGGAACACAAGGTACAAAATTTGTTGGCCTATGTCATCTTAAAAGATGGTGTGCGTGAGCAGTTTGAGCGTGATATCGATATTACCAAGGCTATCAAGGAAGATTTAACAGACATCATGATGTCCTACATGATGCCGTCTAAATTCCTTTACCGAGACAGTTTGCCACTGACTCCAAATGGAAAGATTGACATCAAAGGATTGATCAACGAGGTGAACAAGAGATGATGGAGTTCTTTCAACAGCTTCCTCATTTAGAGCCATATGGGAATCCTCAGTATTTTGTCTATGTGATTGCTGCAACCTTGCCCATCTTTATCGGTCTCTTTTTCAAGAAACGCTTTGCCTGGTATGAAGTGCTGGTAAGTCTCTTCTTTATTGTCACCATGTTGGTAGGTGGGAAGACCAATCAACTAGTTGCCTTGGGTATTTACCTTTGCTGGGAAATATTGCTCCTGCTTTTCTACAAGCATTATCGAAAAAGTAAGGATGGCAAGTGGGTCTTCTACCTAGTTAGCTTTCTATCCCTCCTTCCGATTATCTTTGTCAAGGTGCAACCAGCTATCAATGGAACGCAGTCTTTGCTTGGATTTTTGGGAATTTCTTACCTGACCTTTCGTTCGGTTGGGATTATCATCGAGCTGAGAGATGGAGTGATTAAGGATTTTACCCTCTGGGAATTCCTTCGTTTCCTTCTCTTCATGCCGACTTTTTCAAGTGGCCCAATCGATCGCTTTAAGCGATTTAATGAAAATTATCAGGCCATTCCTGAGCGGGATGAGTTGATGGATATGCTGGATGAATCTGTTCGCTATATCATGTGGGGCTTTTTGTATAAGTTTATCCTGGCTCATGTTTTAGGAGAGACCTTGTTGCCCCCTTTGAAGAATCTAGCCCTGCAGTCAGGTGGCTTCTTTAACATCTATGCTTTAGCGGTTATGTATACCTTTGGTCTGGAACTTTTCTTTGACTTTGCAGGTTATTCTATGTTTGCCTTAGCCATTTCAAATTTGATGGGAATTCGTAGTCCCATCAATTTTAACAAACCTTTTTTATCAAGGGATTTAAAGGAATTTTGGAATCGCTGGCATATGAGTCTCTCTTTCTGGTTCCGTGACTTTGTCTTTATGCGAATGGTCATGGTATTGACCAGAAAGAAGGTCTTTAAAAATCGCAATGTAACCTCAAGCGTGGCCTACATTGTCAATATGCTGATTATGGGATTTTGGCATGGAGTGACTTGGTACTATATCGCCTATGGACTCTTTCATGGGATTGGACTGGTTATCAATGACGCTTGGATTCGTAAGAAAAAAACGCTTAATAAGGAACGGAAAAAAGCAGGGAAAGCTGCTCTACCTGAGAATCGCTGGATTCAGTTGCTTGGCATGGTTGTCACCTTCCATGTCGTCATGCTGTCATTCTTAATCTTTTCTGGATTTTTGAATGATTTATGGTTTAAAAAATAAAAGGAAATAAAATATGGATATCAAATCAGAAGTTATCGAAATTATTGATGAGTTGTTTATGGAAGATGTTTCTGACATGATGGATGAAGATCTTTTTGATGCAGGTGTCTTGGATAGTATGGGAACGGTTGAGTTGATTGTAGAGATTGAGAACCGTTTTGACATTCGTGTCCCTGTAACAGAGTTTGGTCGCGACGACTGGAATACAGCCAATAAAATCATAGCTGGTATTATGGAGCTACAAAATGCTTAAACGCTTATGGATGATCTTCGGACCGGTCTTGATAGCTGGTTTGTTGGTTTTTCTGCTCATTTTCTTTTATCCTACTGAGATGCGTCATAATCTAGGAGCTGAAAAGCGTTCAGCAGTGGCTACTACTATCGATAGTTTTAAGGAGCGAAGTCAAAAGGTCAGAGCACTATCTGATCCGAACATACGTTTTGTTCCCTTCTTTGGCTCTAGTGAATGGCTTCGTTTTGACGGTGCTCATCCTGCAGTCTTGGCTGAGAAGTATAATCGCTCCTACCGTCCGTATCTTTTAGGACAGAGGGGAGCTGCATCGCTTAACCAGTATTTTGGAATGCAACAGATGTTGCCACAGCTAGAGAATAAACAAGTTGTGTATGTTATCTCACCCCAGTGGTTCAGTAAATATGGTTATGAGCCAGCAGCTTTTCAGCAGTATTTTAATGGAGACCAGTTGACCAGTTTTCTGGAACATCAATCTGGAGATCAGGCTAGCCAATATGCGGCGACTCGCTTACTACAGCAGTTTCCTAACGTAGCTATGAAGGATTTGGTTCAGAAGTTGGCAAGTAAAGAAGAATTGTCGACGGCAGACAATGAAATGATTGAATTATTGGCTCGGTTTAATGAACGCCAAGCTTCCTTTTTTGGGCAGTTTTCAGTTAGAGGCTATGTCAATTATGATAAGCATGTAGTTAAGTATTTAAAGACCTTGCCAGACCAGTTTTCTTATCAAGCTATAGAAGATGTCGTTAAAGCAGATGCTGAAAAGAATACTTCCAATAATGATCTGGGAATGGAAAATTATTTCTATAATACGCAGATTAAGAAGGATCTGAAGAAATTAAAGGACTCTCAGAAAAGCTTTACCTATCTCAAGTCGCCAGAGTATAATGACTTGCAGTTGGTTTTAACACAGTTTTCTAAATCTAGGGTAAACCCGATTTTTATCATTCCACCTGTTAATAAAAAATGGATGGACTACGCTGGTTTACGAGAGGATATGTACCAACAAACGGTGCAGAAGATTCGCTACCAATTAGAAAGTCAAGGTTTTACCAATATAGCAGATTTTTCTAAGGACGGCGGGGAGCCTTTCTTTATGAAGGATACCATTCACCTTGGTTGGTTGGGTTGGTTGGCTTTTGACAAGGCAGTTGATCCTTTCCTATCCAATCCCACACCAGCTCCGACTTACCACTTGAATGAGCGCTTTTTCAGCAAAGATTGGGCGACATACGATGGAGATGTCAAAGAATTTCAATAGATCATGATATAGAAGAGTTCAAGAATGAAGCCTATTTTCACGTTTTTTCTTGACTCTTTTTTTGCTTGTGATATAATTAACTGGTAAATAAAATGTCAAAGAATAGTATTTTTCTCTTAAAAAAGAGAAGTCCAAAAGGAAAGGAGTCAGATATGAGACAGCTAGCGAAGGATATCGATGGCTTTTTGAATGAGGTGATTTTACAGGCGGAAAACCAACATGAAATCCTAATAGGTCATTGCACTAGTGAGGTGGCCCTGACCAATACCCAGGAGCACATTCTCATGCTTTTGTCGGAGGAATCTTTAACCAATTCAGAATTGGCCCGTCGTCTCAATGTCAGTCAGGCGGCAGTTACCAAGGCCATTAAGTCTTTGGTCAAGGAAGGGATGTTGGAAACGTCTAAAGATCCTAAGGATGCGCGTGTGATTTTTTATCAGTTGACTGACTTGGCTCGTCCAATTGCTGAGGAGCACCACCATCACCATGAGCATACGCTTTTAACCTATGAACAAGTGGCGACTCAGTTTACTCCAAATGAACAAAAAGTGATCCAGCGGTTTTTGACTGCTTTAGTAGGAGAAATCAAATAATGAGATATATTACGGTAGAGGATTTGTCCTTCTATTATGATAAGGAACCTGTTCTTGAACATATCAATTATAGTGTTGATAGTGGGGAATTTGTTACCTTGACAGGGGAGAATGGGGCAGCTAAAACGACACTCATCAAGGCTAGTCTTGGAATCCTCCAACCACGCATTGGCAAGGTGACTATTTCAAAGACAAATACGCAGGGTAAGAAATTGAGAATAGCCTATCTTCCTCAACAGATTGCCAGTTTTAATGCGGGTTTTCCAAGTACGGTTTATGAGTTTGTCAAGTCGGGTCGCTATCCGCGAAAGGGTTGGTTCCGTCGCTTGAATGCTCATGATGAGGAGCATATCAAGGCTAGTCTGGACTCAGTTGGTATGTGGGAACACCGAGACAAACGCTTGGGGTCTCTATCTGGGGGGCAAAAGCAGCGAGCGGTGATTGCGCGTATGTTTGCTTCTGACCCAGATGTGTTTATCCTAGATGAACCGACAACGGGGATGGATGCAGGAAGTAAAAATGAATTTTACGAACTCATGCACCATAGCGCCCATCATCATGGCAAGGCTGTTTTGATGATTACCCATGACCCTGAAGAAGTTAAGGACTATGCGGACCGCAATATTCATCTAGTCCGTAACCAAGACTCGCCATGGCGTTGTTTCAACGTTCATGAGAATGATCAGGAGGTGGGCCATGCTTAGTTTGTTATCTTATGACTTTATGCAGCGTGCCTTTCTGGCGGTTATTGCTATGAGTCTTTTCTCGCCAGTATTGGGAACCTTCCTTATCTTGCGCCGTCAGAGTTTGATGAGTGATACCCTCAGCCACGTCTCGCTTTCGGGTGTAGCTTTTGGTCTGGTACTAGGGATTTCTCCGACTATTTCAACTATTGCTATTGTCTTGATTGCGGCGGTCTTTCTGGAGTATCTCCGTACGGTTTACAAGAGCTTTATGGAAATCGGGACAGCTATCCTCATGTCAACAGGACTGGCTGTTTCTCTGATTGTCATGAGCAAGGGTAAAAGCTCTAGCTCAATGAGTTTGGACCAGTATCTTTTTGGTTCGATTGTGACTATTAGTGAGGAGCAGGTCATTTCCCTCTTTGTCATTGCGGCGGTTGTTTTGATTTTGACCTTCCTCTTCCTTCGTCCTATGTATATCTTGACCTTTGATGAGGATACGGCCTTTGTGGATGGCTTGCCAGTTCGTACCATGTCCATTCTTTTTAACATGGTGACGGGGGTGGCCATTGCCCTTATGATTCCTGCTGCGGGAGCTCTTCTGGTATCGACCATTATGGTCTTGCCAGCTAGTATTGCCCTGCGTCTGGGGAAAAACTT
Organism: Streptococcus sp. 596553; assembly: GCF_900411395.1. GTDB lineage: Bacteria > Bacillota > Bacilli > Lactobacillales > Streptococcaceae > Streptococcus > Streptococcus mitis_BA. Next base: position 54,098 of record NZ_OXCQ01000006.1, read on the forward strand.
TAAATCGGTTATGCTGCTAGCCAGTGCTATTGGATTTTTGGGAATGGTGGCAGGACTCTACATTTCCTACTATGCAGAAACACCTGCAAGCGCAAGTATTACTATTATTTTTGTAACTGTCTTCTTACTGATTAGTTTAGTAAGACGTTTTATCAAATAGGAGACTAATGTGAAAAAAATTAGCTTATTGCTAGCCAGTCTATGTGCCTTGTTTTTTAGTGGCTTGTTCCAATCAAAAGCAGGCAGATGGCAAACTAAATATTGTGACAACCTTTTACCCTGTCTATGAATTTACTAAGCAAGTCGCAGGAGATACTGCTAATGTAGAACTCCTCATCGGTGCTGGGACAGAACCCCATGAATATGAACCGTCTGCCAAGGCAGTTGCCAAAATCCAAGATGCAGATACCTTCGTTTATGAAAATGAAAACATGGAAACATGGGTTCCTAAATTGCTAGATACCTTGGATAAGAAAAAAGTCAAAACCATCAAGGCGACAGGTGATATGTTGCTTTTGCCAGGTGGTGAGGAAGAAGAGGGAGACCATGACCATGGAGAAGAAGGCCATCACCATGAGTACGATCCCCATGTTTGGTTATCACCAGTTCGTGCCATTAAACTTGTAGAGCACATCCGTGATAGCTTGTCAGCAGATTATCCTGATAAAAAAGAGACCTTTGAAAAGAACGCATCTGCCTATATCGAAAAATTACAAGCCTTGGATAAGGCTTATGCAGAAGGCTTGTCTCAAGCCAAACAAAAGAGCTTTGTAACGCAACACGCAGCCTTTAACTATCTCGCTTTAGACTATGGGCTCAAACAAGTCGCTATCTCAGGACTTTCTCCAGATGCAGAGCCATCAGCTGCACGTCTGGCAGAATTGACAGAGTACGTCAAGAAAAATAAAATTGCTTATATCTACTTTGAGGAAAATGCTTCACAAGCCCTTGCTAATACACTTTCAAAAGAGGCAGGTGTCAAAACAGATGTCCTTAATCCTTTAGAAAGTCTGACAGAAGAGGACACCAAGGCTGGAGAAAATTACATCTCTATCATGGAGAAAAACCTCAAGGCTTTGAAACAAACAACAGACCAAGAAGGTCCAGCTATCGAACCTGAAAAGGCAGAGGATACTAAGACAGTTCAAAATGGTTACTTTGAGGATGCAGCTGTCAAGGACCGCACCTTGAGTGACTATGCAGGTAACTGGCAATCAGTTTATCCTTTCCTTGAAGATGGCACGTTTGATCAAGTCTTTGACTACAAGGCTAAGTTGACTGGTAAGATGACTCAGGCTGAGTACAAGGCTTACTATACAAAAGGCTATCAGACAGATGTCACTAAGATCAACATTACTGATAATACTATGGAATTTGTTCAAGGTGGACAAAGTAAGAAATACACTTATAAGTATGTTGGAAAGAAAATCTTGACTTATAAGAAAGGAAATCGTGGCGTGCGCTTCCTCTTTGAAGCCACAGATGCGGACGCTGGACAGTTCAAGTATGTTCAGTTTAGTGACCACAATATCGCCCCAGTTAAGGCAGAACATTTCCATATTTTCTTTGGAGGCACAAGCCAAGAAGCCCTCTTTGAAGAAATGGATAACTGGCCAACCTATTACCCAGATAACCTATCTGGACAAGAAATCGCCCAAGAAATGTTGGCGCATTGATGAGAAACCGATTAGTTCATAGGAGCTAGTCGGTTTTTTGATACTAGATGGCTAACTTCATTATAGACCTTTCAGAATTTTAAACAATAAATAAAGCTCTTGAAATATCTGGGCTTATATGTTAGAATGATTTTATCGGATAAGGTTCATTAGAATACTACCCCCTAACTACTGCCATAGTTAAGGGGTGTTTTGGTATATTCTACAGGAATAGAAAAAGACCCTCTAAACTTTGTAGAGAGCCTTAAAAAATCAAAATAAAAAGATAACCCCAGGCACATAGGAATGCTCAACCTTTCAGTCTACCCCATTCTGGGACCCAGCGTTTATCCTTCACAAGTTATCTTATTGAGTCCATTATATCACACTTATGGAAAATGTAAGAAATTTGTATAGTATTTTTAAATGAATTGATGAAAAATCAAATACCTTTCAGAACTAAGGAACTTTAAATAATAAATAAAACTCTTGAAATCTTAGCGCTTGTGTGTTAGAATAATTTTATCGGGTAAGGTTCATTAGAACACCAAATCCCTTAACTATGGCCGTAGTTAAGGGATTTTTTGACGTATCTTAGCGATTTAACGGGTGTTTACAGGCTAGTCATTCGGTCTACTTCTTACCATCTAGCCATTTGCAGACGAAATACAAGATAATTCCTGCTATGACGTCCGTTACAATAGTAAGAACGAGCTCTGGGGCAAGGTTCATTAGTTTCACCTCCTCTCACGAACCGTAAGGAACGTAATCGGTAACCGATGACAAAAATAGTATATCACATTAAATTTAGATCATCAACATTGCTTAATGCTTGAAATATTAGGACTTATATGCTAGAATGTAGTTAGTGTATAAGGTTCATTAGAACACCAAAGCCCCTAACTACTGCCATAGTTAAGGGCTTTTTTGACGTATCTTAGAGATTTAACGGGTGTTTATAGGCTAGTCAGTCGGTCTACTTCTTACCATCTAGCCATTTGCAGACGAAATACAAGATAATTCCAGCTATAACATCTGCTATAATAGTAAGAGCAAGCTCTGGTATAAGGCTCATTAGTTTCACCTCCTCTCACGAACCCATAGGAACGTAATCGGTAACCGATGACAAAAGTATTATACCACACTAAATTTAGATCATCAACCTCACTTAATGCTTGAACTATTGTAGATTATATGCTAGAATATAGTTAATTGATAAGGTTCATTAGAACACCAAAGCCCTTAACTATTGCCGTAGTTAAGGGCTTTTTTGACGTATCTTAGTGATTTAACGGGTGTTGATAGGCTAGTCACTCGGTCTAGTCCTTACTATCTAGCCATCTGCAGACGAAATACAAGATAATTCCTGCGATGACGTCCGCTATAATAGTAAGAGCGAGCTCTATGATAAGGCTCATTAGTTTCACCTCCTCTCACGAACCCATAGGAACGTAATCGGTAACCGATGACAAAAATAGTATACCACAACAAATTTAGATCATCAAGGTCACTTAATTCTTGAAATATAGGGTCTAAGCGACAAAGTCTTTAAAATCAGAAAAACGCATAATATCAGGTGTGCAAAACCTTGATTTTATGCGTTTTATTGTGAGAAGGTTTACTCCATTTTCTCCTGAAATTGAGTTTTTGCCCAGCTTCTGTTTTTAGGGTTGCTGAGAAAATAATGTCATGTGGTGAGTATTTGTAAATCAGTCAGCAGACAGAACGAATATTCTTCGAAAATCTCTTCACATCATGTCAGCTTCGTCTTTCCGTATATATGTGACTGACTTCATCAGTTCTATCTACAACATCAAAACAGTGTTTCGAGCTGACTTGATCAATTTTCAAATCTGTACTTTGAGCAAGCTGAGACTAGTTTCCTATTTGATTTTCATTGAATATCAGAAACCCATTCTCCATCAAATAATTCTACTGCGTCTAATAATTTTTGATCTGGCAAGGTGTCAGAAATAAAGGTTGTGTATTTGGAGAAGGGATTAATTTTAAAAAATCCAGTCTTGTAAAATTTAGAACTATCAATCAGTAAGATGGTTTCATGGGCTTTGTCAATAATATTCTTTTTTGAAATAGCTTGGCTGAGAGAAGCTTCATAAACATATTGGTCATCAATACCTCTTGCTGAACAAAATGCTAAATCGATATTAAAGTGATCTAATAAAGAATTTTCTTTATCATAGTTAATAACTGAACAAGATTGATGTTTTACTTCTCCAGAAGTAATAAAAATTTTAGAACTATCTCTAACAGTTTCAGATAAGGTTTGTGCAGTATGCAAACCATTTGTAAAAATAATTAGATTATCTAGTTCGGCGAGATGAGGACAGAGTTCGTAGACAGTCGTACTGGAATCAAGATAAATACACATGCCTGACCGAATAAAGTCTTTAGCGAGACTAGCGATTAGTCTTTTTTGCCTAGTACTTTCTCCTTCACGTATTTGATGAGAAAGTTCAATTGTGTTCATAGAGGACAGGGTCACGTATCCGTGTTTTCTTTTGATAAGACCTTGATTTTCTAAGAAAATTAAATCACGACGTAAGGTACTTGTGCTGGAGAAAGTGATTTCTGCCAGCTCTTTTACGGCAATTCTTTTTTTCTTTTTGATAATTTCAATCAATTCAAGTACACGTTCATCTTTTATCATAAGCTCCTCCTAATTTATCATTTCAACTATATTATAGCACAAATTGGAGGAATTTGAATTATTTTTATGTTTATGGAGTAAATATATGAACATTATTCAAGTAAGCGTTCACATATTGAAAAAATAAAATGTGGGGATTATAATAAAGTTAATCAAGGACGAAGAGAGAAGAAAAATGGAAGCGGTTTTAGCAATAGATTTAGGTGCGACTTCTGGAAGAGCAATAGTTGGTTACCTTTCTGAAAATAAACTAGTAATGGAAGAAATAAATCGCTTTTCTAATCTACCTATTAGAGTAAAAGGGCATTTATCTTGGGATGTTGACTTTCTACTAGCTAAAATTCTTGAAAGCATCCACTTGGCTAATACTAGTTACAAGATTTTATCTATCGGTATTGATACATGGGGTGTTGATTTTGGACTTATTGATAATGAAGGTAAGCTGTTATCACAACCTGTTCATTATCGTGATGAAAGAACAAAGGGAGTGTTAAAGGAAATATCTGAAATTACTGAATTAGAAAAACTGTATTCAGAGACAGGAAATCAGCTTATGGAGATTAACACCTTGTTCCAACTTTTTAAGGTACGACAAGAATTTCCTGACTCTTTCTATAAGACCAATAAGATTCTTTTAATGCCAGATTTGTTTAATTATCTCTTGACAGGTAAGTTTGCTACAGAAAAAAGTATTGCTTCAACAACGCAACTCTTTGATCCGAGGAGTCAAAATTGGAATCAGAATATCTTAAAACTATTTGAATTGGATTCATCTTTACTTCCTGAAATTGTTTCAGAGGGAAATGTCCTTGGAAGGATAAAAGAGGAGTATGGTTTAGGAGATATTCCTGTTGTGAATGTTTGTAGCCATGATACAGCCAGTGCGATTGTCTCAGTTCCTAAGACAGAAGGTAGTTTATTTATTTCATCAGGTACTTGGTCTTTAGTTGGAGTGGAACTTACTTCACCGATTCTTAATACCGAATCTTTCAGCTATGGATTTACAAATGAGGTAGGCAAAGATGGAGTGATTACTTTTTTGAAGAATTGTACAGGGTTGTGGATCATAGAGGAGCTAAGACGTTCATTTGAACGAAGAGGGAAAGCATATTCTTTTGGTGATATAAAAACAATGGTGGAGAAAGAAAAAGAAGATCTTCCTTTGATTGATACTGAATCAACTAAATTTGCAACAGAATCTGATATGTACAAAACTTTAACAGAATATCTAGCTTATCATCATGAGACTAGAGAGTGGACAGATGGACAACTATTTAAGATAGTTTATGAAAGCCTAGCTGAAACGTATAAGGAAACAATAGAGTTACTAGAGAAACTAACTCATAAGGTTTATAAGAGGATATATGTGATTGGAGGAGGCGCTAGAGCCAGTTACTTTAATCAAATGATTGCTGATAGAACTGGTAAAGAGGTTCTTACAGGTTCGACTGAAGCTACAGCTGTAGGGAATATTTGTATACAGCTATTAAGTCAAGGTAAAATAAACGAGGATACAGGGTTAAAGGATATTATGACAAATATTGCTGATACACAATATTATTATCCTCAGCTATCATAAACAAAAATAAAAAAACGGAGGTTTTGTCATGAACAAAAAAAGTCTTTTGAAATGCGCTGTTATCGGGTTAGTAGCTACCCTTGGTTTAGCAGCTTGTGGAACATCTAAGGATGCAAGCGGTGGAAGTTCTTCTGGTAAAGAAGTATTAGAATTTTATCATGGGTATCATCATAGTGAAGATGAATGGCCTGTAGCTAAAACTATGCGAGATTTATATGATAAATTTGCAGAAGAACATAAAGATAGTGGTGTAGAATTTAAACCAATTCCTATAAATGGTGATTTGAAGGATGTAATGAATAACAAGGTTGCTAGTGGTGAATTTCCAGATGTGATTGACCTAGCAGGTAATGCAGTATCATTAGCTGCAATTGAACAAAAACTTGTTTTAGATTTGAAACCATATATCGATTCAAATAAGCTTGAAAAAAATGTTGGTTTGAACTATAAACAAAACCAAAAAGATGGAAAAATTTATACAGTTCACGAACAGTTATTTACAATGGGCTTATGGTACAACAAGGATATATTTGCAAAAGCAGGTGCTAAAACACCTGATCAGTGGAATACTTGGGAAGATTTTACACAAGCAATGGCTACTGTGAGAAAGCAAGATGGAGTGTATGCATTTGGTGCTGGAGAACCATCTATTCGCTTGTTTAATACAGTCTTAGGAACCACAGAAAATGGGCGTAAATTATTAGACAAACCATTAACAAAAGAAGGAATCGAATCTAAAGAATTTGCAGATGCTTTGAAAATGGTTATGAAAGAAATTCAAGCTAATGGTTCTAAGAATGCTGGTGGCGATGCTAATGCTTATTCTAAAGACTTCCAAGAAGGTAAATCTGCAGTCTTCTTTAATGGTGTGTGGGCTTCTGGTGAGATGTCTAAGAACCCAAGTCTTGCACCTGGAATCTATCCTGCAGGTGTAGCAATTAGTTCTTCTGGAGGTGGTATCACTATCTCAAGTAAGATGTCTGAAGCTAAACAAAAACTAGCTCTTGAGTTTTTGAAATATATGACTAGCGATGATGTACAAAAAGTAATTTTTGAAAAAGTAGGAGCAAATCCTTCTGATGAAAATGTAAATGTAAAAGAACTTTCAGAAAAGAGTTCAGAAGCTACTACTAAAATTTTAGGACAAGCAATCACTCAAGTTAAGAATGCAAAAGTAGTTGTTCCAACTGTAAGTGATGTTTGGGGTGGCGATGTACACACAGCTATTATTAATGCATTGACAGAAAGTGCTGCTGAAAATGTAGATGTTGATCAAAAAGTGAAATCTACTCAAGATGTGTTGAAATCATTGATTGGTTAATTGTTTTAGGGAGTGGAAACGAAGCTCAGTTGGCACTGCCAACTGAGCTTGATTTTACTCATATAGTTGAAAAAAGGAGTTTGTTTATGGCACAAAAAGTTATGAGCCTACAAAATAGGAAGAATCAAAAAAGACGATTTATCTTTTTATTTCTTTTGCCAACGTTGATTTGTTTCTTTCTATTTTATTTTTATTCTGTAGTAACAATCTTTTTAACTTCATTTGCTAAATGGGATTATACAAATTTAAACACCCCTGAGTTTCTTGGATTTGATAAATTATTTGAAAATTATAGGTATGTTTTTAAAGAATACCCATTTTTTACAGAAGCTCTAATTAATTCTGTTCGTTGGGCTGTAATTGGTGTTATTATTCAAGTTCCTTTAGCTTTATCTGTTGCAATTACATTATCTAAGAAATTAAAAGGATGGAAGATATCTAGAAATCTTTATATTGTACCTAGTATCATTTCTAGTGCTGCTATGGGATTGATTTTTCTTCAAATCTATAATCCAAACTATGGCGTTGTTAACCAAATTATTCATTTATTTAATCCATCGTTTAAAGATTCAGTACTGTTGACTCCAGGATTAAATATAGCAGCTATGACTGGCGCTTATATCTTCTTTGCAGGAGCATCAACCATTATGATTCTTGGGCAAATTTTTGCTATTCCAGAAGAAGTTCAAGAAGCTGCTATTTTAGACAATATTACTGGTTGGAGGAAAGAGTGGTATATTACGATTCCGATGATTAAGGGGACAATTAAAACTGTTTCAATTATGGCTGCAACTTCAGGATTTTTGCTCTATAACGAAGTATTCTTTTTGACAAATGGTGCTGCAGGAACAAAAAGTATCAGTTTTGTTATTAGAGAATTAGCGGTGGCTAGCTCACGAACTCAGTATGCTCGTGCAAATACAATTGGAGTTATACAAATCTTAGGTGGAATGTTGATTATCGTTTGTATTAATATTTTATTCAGAGAAAGAAAAAGACTGAAAGGTGGGAAATGATTATGAATACACATATAAATGGTATTAGTAAAAAAGGTAAAGTTCTTATATATGGTTATATGCTCCTTACCATTTTAATTTCCATTTTCCCTATTGCGTGGATATTTTTATCATCATTAAAAGCAGATCCTATGAAAAATCCAGGTATTAGTTTACCAACTGACTTTACTCTTGATGGTTATATAAATGTTTTTACAAAACTTCATGTTTTCACTTACTTTTGGAATAGCTTTAAAGTAGTGTCTATATCAGTTATTATTAGCATTGTTATGATTTCCATGTCTTCATATGTTATTGCTAGGATGGAATTTAGAGGGAAGAAGTTAGTGACTTCTATGCTGTATTCTACTCTATTTATTCCAGCAACAGCTATGACTTTTCCAGTTTATAGATTAGTAAATGCGTTGGGGATCTATAATACCCCAGTTGCTCTAATTCTAGTCTACTCTTGTAGTGGAATTGCTATGAGTTTCTTCATTATAAAGAACTATTTTGAAATTATTCCAAAAGAATTGGAGGAGGCGGCAGAGATTGATGGTGCGACATATGCTCAAACTTTTTGGAAAGTGATGTTGCCAATTGCTAGACCTGGAATTTTAACAGCAGCAGTACTTGCCTTTATTAATAACTGGAATGAATATTATTGGGCATCTATGTTGGTGATTGATAAAAATGAATTAACAGTACCAGCATTACTAGGTCAATTTACTACAAGTTTTAATACTAATTATAATGGTCTCTTTTCAGCGATTGTTGTAATCGTATTACCACCAATCATTCTATTTGCATTTACAAGTAAATACTTTATTGAAGCTTTAGGAGGAGGAGCAGTAAAAGGATGAAACATACACTTGAAACTATCAATAGTAGAACTCAGTGGTTTAGAGAAGCAAGATTTGGGATGTTCATTCATTGGGGTTTATATTCTATTCCAGGAAAAGGAGAATGGATTCGTAGTCATCAGAAATTATCTATTGAAGATTATGAACCATATTTTCGAGCTTTTGATCCTAAGGAATATAACCCTAGAGAATGGGCTAAACAAGCAAAAGCTGCAGGGATGAAATATATGGTTTTAACAGCTAAACATCATGATGGATTTTGTTTGTTTGATTCAAAATTTACAGATTATAAATCAACAAATACACCTGCAGGTAGAGATTTAGTTAAAGAATTTGTAGATGCCGTTCGAGCTGAAGGTTTAAAAGTAGGGTTATATTTTAGTTTGATTGACTGGTATCATCCTGATTTTCCTAAATATGCTGATCTAAATCATCCAATGAGAGGAAATGAAGCCTATCGAGATGAGAAAATTAACTTTGACCGTTATTTGGAGTATTTGCACAATCAAGTTAAAGAAATTGTAACTGGTTATGGTCAGATTGACATATTATGGTTTGATTATTCTTATGAAGACATGGTAGGTGAAAAATGGGGAGCTTCAAAATTAATAGACATGGTTCGTCATTATCAGCCAAACGTTATCGTAGATAATAGATTAGAAACATCAGGTGAAGGATTCGGAAGTATTGTTACAGATGAAATTACCTCTTATGCTGGAGATTTTGTTAGTCCAGAGCAAATTGTTCCTCACGAAGGTATTCGAAACTTTAAAGGTGAGCCTGTTCCTTGGGAACTTTGTCTAACTATGAATAACAATTGGGCTTATAATCCTACTGATTATCTATATAAGTCTAGTCAAACTTTGATAAGAAAGTTAGTTGAATGTGTTAGTAAAAACGGGAATATGATTCTTAATGTAGGCCCAGATGCTTTGGGAAGAATTAATGATCCAAGTAAGAAAATATTAGATGATTTTCATCAATGGATGTCTCGAAATGGTGAGGCAATTTATGGATGTAGTGGAGATGAAAATTTACCAAAACCAGATTGGGGATACTATACTCGTAACGGAAATACGGTTTATGCTCATGTATTTGAACAACCTATAGGTCCGTTAGCTCTTCTTGGTATTAGTAAAGAAAACGTAAAAAGAATGAGCTTTCTTCATGATGGAAGTGAGGTGAAAATTTCAGAAAGCTGGACGACCAATGCCTATAAAGGAATTTGTTTTGCACAGTTTGGAGAAGTTCCTCATTTTACCTATCCATTACCAGACTTGATTGATAGCGTAATAAAAATTGAGTTGAGAGAGTAGTTTATATGAAAATTGAAAATAAAAATGTAAGACGTAATTTCTTTTGGGTAGATGGTCGATTTTATACTACTGATATCGTAAACAAACGGGCAGGAGTAATGATAAAAAATGTTTCGAAAGAGGAATTTACCATTACATTGGAGAATGGTATAAAACTTTCTTCAAATCATTTTTCAGCAATCGTTAGGGAAGAGGGAGATAAGCGGATTGAGGTTTCTTTTGTTTATCCTTCCATTCGTTTACGTTTAATCTTTGAATCGAGGGATGATGTTCTTTCGAAACAATTAGTTTTAGAATCTTCTACTGAAGTTATTAAATCTGTAGAGGTAGAGAGTTTTGAGTTTGAAACAGAAGACCATATTTTCTATCCTAAAAGACAAGATTGTATTAAGGAAATGGCAAATTTTTCCGGTTATTATGTAGAATTGGGACAACCTGTTTATGCTAATTCTTTATTCTTAGGAATGGAATTTCCCATGTCTGAAAACAAGGTAGATTGTAGACATTATGTATCAAGGTATTACTTAGGAACGGTTATTAATCAAGAGAAAATTTTGTGGCCTTGTATTGTTGGGGGAGCAGGTTCCTATAAAAAAGAAGAGATTCAAGAGGCATTTTTTGAATATGTGGAAGGAATAGCTCAACCTAGTTATTTCCGTAAACAGTATAATTCCTGGTATGACCATATGACCGACATTACAGAAGCAGGTATTCTAAAAAGTTTTTCTGAGATTAGAGATGGATTTGAAAATCATGGAGTCCATTTAGATGCTTATGTTGTTGATGATGGTTGGACAAACTATCAATCAGTTTGGGAATTCAATCATAAATTCCCAAATGGTTTGAGAAATATTAAACATCTTGTAAATGGATTTGGTTCAAGCCTAGGATTATGGATTGGTCCCAGAGGTGGTTATAATGGGACGGAAATCATTATGAGTGATTGGTTGGAAGCACATCCAGAGTTAAGGATTGGCTCTAAAAATTATACTTCAAATGATGTAAACGTCGCTGATTTTAACTATCTCAATCAAATGAAGAAAAAGATGTTGGAATATCAAAAAGAATTCGATATCAGCTATTGGAAAATTGATGGCTGGTTACTTCAACCTGACAAACCTGATAAGAGTGGGTCGCATGGTATGTATACCATGACAGCGGTTTATGAGTTCTTAATTCAACTGTTGATAGATCTAAGAAAGGAGCGAGGAGGAAAAGATTGTTGGTTAAACTTGACTTCTTATGTAAATCCTAGTCCATGGTTTTTACAGTGGGTCAATAGTTTATGGATTCAAATATCTCAAGATGTAGGGTTTACAGAGAATGCAGGTAATGATATCAATCGTATGATTACTTACCGAGATAGTCAGTATCAAGAATTTTTGGAAAAACGTGAGATACAGTTACCTATGTGGTCGCTTTATAATCATGAACCAATCTATGCTGTCAGTGCAAATACCTGGTACATGGATCATCAAATGTTTGCATCAATACCAGATTTTGAAGCTTATCTATTATTTATTTCAACAAGAGGGAACGCTTTTTGGGAGTTTCACTATTCTTTTGATATGTTTGATGAAGAACGCTGGAAAGCCAATGCTCGTGCCGTCAAATGGATAGAGGAGAATTATCAAACACTAAAATATAGTAAAAAAATAGGAGGAAGTCCTGAAAAATTTGAAATTTATGGTTATAAGTGTCACAATCAGAAGACTTCTACTGAAATTCTCTCTCTGAGAAATCCTGCTCAGATTAAACAAAAAATAAAAATAGAGAATCTTTCGATAGAGAATTTTACCAGAGTAATTGGAGATTTTACTATTCAAGAAGATGAGATAGAATTGGCACCGTACTCTATCGTGATACTGAAGAAGTAAAGAAAAAATTGTGAGGTAGAGATGACGATTTATATTAATAAGGACGAGACCGTTTTTCATTTGGAAATGAAAGATAGTAGTTATATTTTTAGAATTTTAGAAAATGGGGAACTTCAACATCTATATTTTGGGAAAAAGATTCATGTCAAGGAAAATTATAACCAATTGATGGCCTATGAAAAAAGAGGATTTGAAGTATCTTTTTCTGAAGAATTTGAGGATATTCAACAGTCTATGATACAAAATGAATATTCTTCATACGGGAAAGGAGATTTTCGGCATCCAGCCTTTCAAGTTCAAGGAATGAATGGTAGTAGGATAACGACACTAAAATATCAAGGTTTTGAACTTGAAAAAGGGAAAAATCGTCTTAACTCTCTACCTTCAACATTTGATGATATTGGTCAGTGTGCGGAAACATTAACGATTATTTTAACAGATTCCATATTAGATTTAACTGTTAGACTAAATTACACAATTTTTCCGGAATACAATGTCTTAGTTAGAAATACGGAATTTTTAAATAATAGCAATAATAAGTTGACTCTTTTGAAAGCAATGAGCTTACAGCTAGATCTACCTGATAGTCAATATGACTTTATTCAATTTTCTGGAGCATGGCTGAGGGAACGTCAGTTATATAGAACTTCGCTTAGACCAGGTATTCAAGCAATAGATAGCTTGAGATACTCATCAAGTCCTCAGCAAAATCCTTTCTTTATGCTATCAAGGAGGGAAACTACCGAGCATAGTGGTGAGGTTTATGGTTTTAACTTTATCTATTCTGGAAATTTTCAAAATATGATTGAAGTTGACCATTTTGACACAGCTAGAGTAACGGTAGGAATAAATCCAGTAGAATTTCGTTTTTTATTAAATCCTGCCGAAAGTTTTGTGACACCAGAAGCAATTGTGACCTATTCTGATCAAGGGATGAATCAGATGAGCCAACAACTATCAGATTTTTATCGACATCATTTAGTTAATCCTAATTTTTCTCAAGCTAGTCGTCCTATAATACTCAATAGTTGGGAAACATTTTATTTTGACTTGAGTACAGAAAAAATTTTAGATTTAGCAAAGGCTGCTAAAGATTTAGGGATAGAATTATTTGTACTGGATGATGGTTGGTTTGGTCATAGGAAAGATGACAAAAGTTCTCTGGGTGACTGGGTAACAGATAGAAGTCGCCTTCCTGAAGGTATTGGATTTCTTGCAGATGAAATTCACAAAATAGGTTTACAATTTGGTTTGTGGTTTGAGCCTGAAATGATTTCTATTGATAGTGATTTGTACAAGAATCATGCCGATTGGACTATCCATTTGTTAGACAGAGAGAAGTCAGTAGGAAGAAATCAATATGTGTTGGATTTGACGAGACAGGAAGTTGTTGATTACCTTTTTGATTCTATTTCTAAAATCATAATCGAAACAAATCTGGATTATATCAAATGGGATATGAATCGTCATATAACAGATATTTATAGTATTGAACTTGATTCTGAACAGCAGATGGAATTTGGTCATCGATATATCTTAGGTCTTTATCAGTTGTTAGATCGTTTAATAACTAAGTTCCCTTCAGTTCTATTTGAATCTTGTTCTTCAGGTGGTGGACGTTTTGATTTAGGACTTATGTATTATGCACCGCAAGCGTGGACGAGTGATGATACGGACCCGATAGAAAGATTGAAAATTCAGCATGGAACTTCTTATGGATATTCTCCATCAATGATGACAGCCCATGTTTCTATTTCTCCAAATGAACAAAGTGGAAGACAAACGAGTTTGGACACTAGGACAAATGTAGCTTATTTTAGTTCTTTCGGTTATGAATTAGATGTTACGAGATTGTCGGTAGAAGAAAAAGAACAAGTGAGAGAACAAATTCAGTTTTATAAAAAATATCGTTCATTGTTTCAATATGGGGATTTTTATAGGATAAACAGTCCTTTTAGTTGTGATTCTGCTAGTTGGCAAGTTGTTTCAAAGAATAAATGCCAGTCGATTTTACTGTATGCTCAATTGAATAGTAAGTTGAACCCAGGTTATACAAGAGTTTATTTTAGTGGTTTAGATAAAGATAAATGCTATTCCGTCTCTGGATTTGATGAGTTCTTTTATGGAGATGAATTAATGAATGCTGGAATAAAATTCAGTTTAAGTAATTTAGCACTATGTGTTCCAGAATATCTTACAAAATTATTTGTTATTGAGGAAGTTGTATGTAAATAATGAGGAAATAAAAATGGAAAATAAAAAAATAGCAAAACAGATTTTAATAGCTACGGCTGTTTTAACAAGTTTTTTAGGAAGTAAATTGGTTTATGCAGATGTAGTCCAAAGTAATTCTAATGACAGAGCTAGTACTGAAACTGCTAGAGTAACAGTGAATAACTTAAGAAAACCAATTACTAAAGATCAAGAAACTGATACGGAGATGACATATCTTTCAGATATGGATTGGTCTTCTGCAACTCATGGTGATGTAGATAAAACAAAAACAGTACAAAAAGATGCTCCATTTACAACAGGAAATAAAGGAGAACATACTAAAATTTCATTGCTTACTTCTGACAATAAAGTTAAGTATTTTGATAAAGGAATAGGGACAGTCGCAGATTCTCCGTCTGTAATCAGCTATGATATTAGTGGTCAAGGATTTGAAAAATTTGAAACTTATATAGGAATTGATCAAAGTGCTAATAGTTCTAGAGCAGACCACGCAGTAGTGGATAAAATAGAAATAGAAATAGATGGAGAAGTAGTTTATTCCAGTAATGTAACTAATCCAGATGGATTCAGATATAATACCCAGGCACAATTTATTAGTGTGACAATTCCACAAAACGCTAAAAAAATATCCTTAAAATCATTCTCAGGAGAACATACATGGGGTGATGAAGTTGTATTTGCTGATGCTAAACTTATTAAAACTGTTAGTACTCAAACTATAACTCCAGATCTTCTTAATAAAGGAATTAATGGAGGAGTATATCTTTCTGATTTAGAATGGGTTGATGCTACTCATGGTGATGACGATAAATCAAAAACAGTTCAGAAAGATAAACCGTTTACACCTGGTAATAACGGTGCAAATAATAAAATAAAATTATTAATTGACGGGAAGGAAATAGAATTTAATAAAGGATTGGGAACTGTAGCAAGTAACCCGTCTAGTATAAAATATGATGTTTCGGGTGCTAATGTTACAAGATTTATTTCCTATGTCGGAATTGATAGGAGCGCCAATCATTTAAATTCAGATTACGCAGATATTCAAAAGTTTGAAGTTGTTGCGGATGGTAAAGTCATTTACTCATCAGATTCAAAATATCCGAAAGGAATTAAGTATGATACATCGGCATTTCTGGTTGATGTTGAAATTCCAAAAGATACACAGACGATAGAACTTAAATCATATTCAGGAAAACATACATGGGCTGACGAATTGGTTTTAGGTGGAGCCATGTTTATGGCAAATGGTAAATTTAAGAATCCTAATGATTGGTCAGAAGTTGATAAACGTCGTGAAATTAATAATGAACATCCGTTACTTATGATGCCTTTATATGCTAACGGAGAAGAGTTTAACCAAGGGAAATATACTTTTTGGGGAGGAGATACATTAACAGGGAAGTGGGAGAATATACCAGATGACTTAAAACCATATACTGTTATACAGTTACATCCAGATGATCTTCCTAAAAGAGATGGAGCTGCTAGAGATTTTTATGAACATATGTTAGAAGAAGCAGCGAAATATGTAAATCCTAAGACTGGAAAAAATGAACCAATTCCAGTTATTCTGACGGTTTACACTGCTGGTAATATGCCTTATTATACTTCGGCACATTGGTTAAGTACCAGCTGGATTGATAAAATGTATCAAAAATATCCAAATTTGCATGGTATTTTCAGTACAGAGAATTATTGGATTTGGGCAAATGATATTGAAAATAAGGCGGCAGATTACTTAAAAGTATCAGCTAAAAATGGAGGATATTTTATATGGGCTGAACAAAATAATGGTTCTGCAATAGAAAAAGCATTTGGAAAAAACGGTAAGATAGCATTTCAGAAATCTGTTGATAAGTACTGGAAGAACCTTATTTTCATGTTCAAAAATACACCTGCTGCCGAGGGAAATGATTCAACTACAGAAAGTTATATGAAGGGACTTTGGCTATCAAATCATACTTATCAATGGGGTGGTTTGATGGATACTTGGAAGTGGTATGAGACAGGTAAATGGAAACTGTTTGCAACTGGTAATATCGGAAAAAGTCAAGGAGATAGACAATGGTTGACTGAACCAGAGTCTATGCTAGGAGAAGAGGCTTTAGGGGTTTACCTTAATGGAGGTGTAGTTTATAATTTTGAACATCCAGCTTATACCTATGGTGTAAATAATAAAGAAAGCTTACTCTTTAGCGAAGTAATAAAAGAATTTTTTAGATATGTAATAGCACATCCAGCACCATCTAAAGAAAAGGTACTTGAGGATACAAAAGTATTCATACATGGAGACTATTCAAATAAAGGAAATGGTAAGTTCTTTGTAAACGTAAATACTGATAGAGAACAAACTCCATTATACATGACTGGTCGTTATAATGTTATTCCAGCTATTCCAGGTATTTTAAAAACAGATAAATTGAAAGAGTCTGTTTCTGGTAATCGTATTCAGATTAAGGAGATCACTTCCCCAGAATTTAGCTCTACTCAGGCTAGAAAAGAATACTTGAATAAGCTGTATCCTACGAATTATGAAGGAGATATCTTTGCTCAGAAATTAGATAATAGATGGTTTGTCTATAATTATAAGGTAAATGAGAATGTTAAACAGACTGGAAAATTAAAATTTAATTCTTTGGAAATGGATGTTGAATTTGAGCCTCATACTTATGGTATTTTTGAGAAAATAAATAATGGCTTGAAAGTGAATTTAAATAATTTTAGAACAAATAAAGATTCACTTTGGTCTAATGCTCAAGATGCAAATCAGGCAAGGAAACTACCACAATTGACCAAAAAAGGTGCGATTAAGTGGATTGATGAACATTATATCAAAGATACTCAGTTTGGAGAGAAAAGGGTTACAAAGATAGTATTAAGAGGTATAGATAAACTTCCTACTATTCATTCATTAACAGGAACAAATAATTCCTATGATCAGCCATCTCTCAATTTTGATCAGGAAAATCATACAGTTACTATTACCATTAACAGTAACGGAAATCTTGAATTCGAACTTCATTTTTAGAAAGGAGTGAGTTTATGTCTCAAGATGAAAAATTAATTCGTGAACAGATTTGTGATGTTTGTCATAAGATGTGGCAACTTGGTTGGGTTGCTGCAAACGATGGGAATGTATCTGTTCGATTAGATGAGGATATCATTATTGCAACTCCTACTGGCATCAGCAAAAGTTTCATTACTCCAGAAAAGCTGGTGAAGTTAAATCTCAAAGGAGAGATTTTAGAAGCAGAAGGTAATTACCGCCCTTCTAGTGAAATTAAAATGCATATTCGTTGTTACGAAGAACGTGAGGATGTCCGTGCGGTTGTTCACGCGCATCCACCGATTGCAACAGGATTTGCTCTTGCACATATTCCTTTAGATACTTATTCACTAATTGAGAGCGCGATTGTGGTTGGGGCAATTCCTATAACTCCATTTGGAGTTCCGTCTACAATGGAAGTGCCAGAAGCAATTACACCTTATCTACCAGATCATGATGTCATGCTATTAGAAAATCATGGAGCTCTGACTGTCGGAAGCGATGTCATTACAGCATACTACCGTATGGAAACTTTAGAATTAGTAGCAAAAACAACCTTCCACGGAAGAATGTTACTGTCTACAAAAGGTATTGAAGAACAAGAAATTGCTCGTCCGACTTTAGAACGTCTATTCTCAATGCGAGAAAATTATAAGGTTACAGGTCGTCACCCAGGCTACCGTAAATATAATGGCGATGGTAGTATAAAAGAAACAGAAAAATAAGAGGAAAGTATTATGATTCAACATCCACGTATTGGTATTCGTCCGACTATTGATGGTCGTCGTCAAGGTGTACGCGAATCACTTGAAGTGCAAACAATGAACATGGCTAAAAGTGTGGCAGATCTTATTTCAAGTACATTGAAATATCCAGATGGAGAACCTGTGGAATGCGTGATTTCTCCATCTACTATTGGTCGTGTTCCAGAGGCTGCAGCTTCACATGAATTGTTCAAAAAATCAAATGTTTGTGCAACAATTACAGTCACACCATGCTGGTGTTATGGTAGTGAAACTATGGATATGTCTCCAGATATTCCTCATGCTATTTGGGGATTTAATGGGACAGAACGTCCAGGGGCTGTCTATCTTGCAGCTGTTCTAGCTTCACATGCTCAAAAAGGTATTCCAGCGTTTGGGATTTATGGAAGAGATGTTCAGGAAGCTAATGATACAGATATTCCAGGAGATGTCAAAGAAAAACTTTTACGTTATGCGCGTGCAGCTCTTGCAACTGGCTTGATGCGAGACACTGCTTACCTATCAATGGGTAGTGTATCAATGGGGATTGGTGGTTCTATTGTGAATCCAGATTTCTTCCAAGAATACTTAGGAATGCGAAATGAATCGGTAGATATGACGGAGTTCACGCGCCGTATTGACCGTGGTATTTATGACCCTGAAGAGTTTGAACGTGCTATGGTTTGGGTAAAAGAACATATCAAAGAAGGAGTTGACCGAAATCGTGAAGATTTGATTCTTTCTAAAGAAGAAAAAGAAAAACAATGGGAATTTGTTGTAAAAATGTTCATGATTGGTCGAGATCTTATGCAGGGAAATCCTCGTTTAGCAGAGCTTGGTTTTGAGGAAGAAGCAGTTGGTCACCATGCTTTAGTAGCTGGTTTCCAAGGTCAACGCCAGTGGACAGACCATTTCCCCAATGGGGACTTTATGGAAACTTTCCTCAATACTCAGTTTGACTGGAATGGTATTCGAAAACCATTTGTATTTGCGACAGAGAATGATTCACTAAATGGTGTGTCTATGCTCTTTAATTATCTATTAACAAATACTCCACAAATCTTTGCTGATGTGCGTACTTATTGGAGTCCAGAGGCTGTTAAACGTGTAACAGGGCATACTCTAGAAGGTAATGCCGCAGATGGTTTCTTACATTTGATTAACTCTGGCTCTTGTACATTAGATGGTACAGGTCAAGCTACTCGAGATGGCAAACCTGTTATGAAACCATTCTGGGAGTTGGATGAAAGTGAAGTGCAGGCTATGCTTGAAAATACAGACTTCCCACCAGCAAACCGCGAATACTTCCGTGGAGGAGGATTCTCAACTCGTTTCTTGACGAAGGGGGATATGCCAGTAACAATGGTACGTCTCAATCTTCTAAAAGGGGTTGGTCCAGTGCTACAAATTGCAGAAGGTTACACACTTGAACTTCCTGAAGATGTTCACCATACTTTAGATAATCGTACAGATCCAGGATGGCCAACTACTTGGTTTGCTCCACGTTTGACAGGAAAAGGTGCTTTCAAGTCTGTCTATGACGTCATGAATAATTGGGGAGCTAATCACGGAGCCATAACATATGGACACATTGGAGCAGACTTGATTACCTTGGCTTCTATGTTGAGAATTCCTGTCAATATGCATAATGTACCTGAGGAAGATATCTTTAGACCTAAAAATTGGTCCTTATTTGGAACAGAGGATCTAGAATCAGCAGACTATCGTGCATGTCAGTTGTTGGGACCACTACATAAATAAAACTTGCTTATATAGGAGGTGAGCTTGCGTCCCTCCTATCCTTTTAAAAAGATTTGTTAAATAATTCACAAATAATTGAAAACGAATACAAAAAGTAATATAATGATGTTGAATAGATAGCGCAAAGGCGCAGGAGGAAAATTATATGGCTACATTTTATGTTCCGGCAGTCAACCTTATTGGTAAAGGTGTTGTAAATGAAGTGGGTCCTTATATCAAGGAACTTGGCTATAAAAAGGCGCTTTTGGTGACAGACAAGTTCATTGAAGGCAGTGATATTTTACCTAAGGTTTTAAAACCACTGGATACAGAAGGAATCGAATATGTCATCTTTAGCGATGTAGAGCCAAACCCTACTTGTAAGAATGTCACAGATGGGGTAGCTGCTTTGGAAGAACATGGATGTGATTTTATCATCAGTCTTGGTGGGGGTTCTCCACAGGATGCAGCTAGTTGTATCTCTATCATGGCTACAAATGGTGGAAAACCACAGGATTATGAAGGGCTTCATAAGTCTGCTAAAAAAGGCTTGCCAGTTGTGGCAATCAATACTACTGCAGGTACATCAGCAGAAATTACCATTAACTATGTGATTACCGACGAAGAACGCAAGGTTAAGATGGTAATGGTTGACAAGAATAGCCTTGCCCTTATCTCTGTTAATGACCCTGAATTGATGCTTTCCAAACCTAAAGGCTTGACTGCAGCTACTGGTATGGATGCTCTGACTCACGCTGTTGAAGCTTTGGTAACACCTGGTGCTTATGATGTGACCAAGAAATTATCTATCGGAGCAATTGAGCTTATCAAAGAATATCTTCCTCGTGCCGTAGCAAATGGACACGATATTGAAGCGCGTGAAGGTATGGTCAATGCCATCTTCCTTGGTGGTATGAGCTTTAATAATGCTGGTCTTGGCTATGTTCACTCAATGGCTCACCAACTCGGCGCAGTATATAATTTGCCACACGGTGTTTGCTGTGCCATGTTGCTACCAGTTATAGAACGTGAAAATGCTAAACGTGTACCAGAAGCTTTCCGCAATGTTGCTAAAGCCTTGGGACTTCATGTAGAAGGTAAATCAGATGAAGAGTGTGCCGATTACGCAATTGCTGAGATTGAGAAGCTTTCTGAGACAGTAGGTATTCCTAAGAAATTAACTGAACTTGGTATTGAAGAAAAAGATTTCGACTTTGAATACCTTTCTAAGAATGCCTTGATTGATGCCTGCGCACCAGGAAATCCATTTATGCCAACCTTAGAAGAAACGATTGCCTTTTATAAAGAGTTGTTTTAGCAAGAGATTAGACGACAATGTGACAATTCACCTCTAATTATTGACATTTCAGGAAAAATCGCAGTAAAAACTGCACAGCCTTCTTTAAATGTGCTATAATACAGGAAAAAATAATGATGGAGGTCGTCGCGATGATAACAACATTTTTGATGATTTTTGTAGTGGTTTGTGTGCTCCTATTGCTGATAGTTACACTGAGTACAATTTATGTGGTTCGTCAGCAGTCGGTGGCGATTATTGAACGCTTTGGGAAATACCAAAAGGTTGCCAATAGCGGTATTCATATTCGATTGCCTTTTGGGATTGACTCGATTGCAGCGCGGATTCAGTTGCGCTTATTGCAAAGTGATATTGTGGTTGAGACTAAGACCAAGGACAATGTGTTTGTTATGATGAATGTGGCGACTCAGTACCGTGTCAATGAGCAGAGCGTGACAGATGCCTACTATAAACTCATGCGTCCAGAATCTCAGATTAAATCTTATATCGAAGACGCCCTTCGCTCTTCTGTTCCAAAATTAACTTTGGATGAATTATTTGAGAAAAAAGATGAGATTGCCCTTGAAGTCCAACACCAAGTAGCAGAAGAAATGACTACTTATGGTTATATTATCGTGAAAACCTTGATAACCAAGGTTGAACCAGATGCAGAAGTTAAGCAATCCATGAATGAAATCAATGCGGCGCAACGCAAGCGGGTCGCAGCGCAAGAATTGGCGGAAGCTGACAAGATTAAAATTGTCACTGCAGCTGAAGCCGAAGCAGAAAAGGATCGCCTTCATGGTGTGGGGATTGCCCAACAACGTAAGGCGATTGTGGATGGGTTGGCAGAGTCTATCACCGAACTCAAGGAAGCTAATGTTGGCATGACAGAAGAGCAAATCATGTCCATCCTCTTGACCAACCAGTATTTGGACACCTTGAATACCTTTGCTTCTAAAGGAAATCAAACTATCTTTTTACCAAATACGCCAAATGGTGTGGATGATATCCGTACACAAATCTTGTCAGCCCTCCGTGCTGAGAAGAAATAATAGATTAAAGAGCTTGGTAACAGGCTCTTTTTACATTACTTTTGTTAAGAAAAGCAAAGAACATTGATATACATTTAACTAAAATTATTGTATGTTGTCCCCCTTAATTTGGAATGATAAGGGAATAACTAGAAAGATTTGTGAATACAAACTATTTCTGATATACTAAATATACAGTAATAATGAATGATAGGATATGGGATGAAAGAATTTCAATTTGAGAGAAAGCAGCGTTTTTCTTTGAGGAAATATACAATAGGAGCTTGTTCGGTCTTGCTAGGAACGAGTTTATTTTTTGCTGGTATGGGTGCTCAATCTGCACAGGCTACCGAAACGACTTCAACACTAATTTCAAGTCATTATTTGGATGAGCAGGATTTATCTGAAAAGCTGAAATCTGAGTTGCAATGGTTTGAAGAAAATAAGATTGAGGTAAAAGAGGGAAAAGAATACTACTTTATCTATCGAAAATTAGCTGCAAGATTACCAGAAACAGGTCTTTTTTCTAATGATGGGATGTTTATCTTGGGAGCAGGATTATTATTGCTTTCCTTCACTTTAATCAAGAGAAAAAGGGGAGCGTCTTACTTCCTTGTGACAGTCTTTGCTGTTGGTGGCTGGGGAGCATCCATCTCTGCTTTCGAAAATCTGGTAGAATTGCAACCAGTCCTTGTTAAAAGGGTAGAAGGTCAGTTTCTACCAAGCCCTGAAAGAGTCCAAGGATACGAATTTACGGGATATTATTTGGTAAGAGATAGTAGTAACAAGGAATTTTCTGTTGATAAGGTAGAGTCGGCAGCATTATCTCAAAAGGAGGACAGGTCAGAACCTCAATCTAAGAAGATTGTACCACAGACTTCATCTCATTTTAGCTCGACTGAAGACCTTGTGCAATCTCCTCAACCATCCTACGCAGTTGAGAAAATTGTTGAAGCTCCTGATGAAGTTGTGTCTATAGGGACTAAGGAAGAAGTTGCAGGAAATCCCCAAGTAGAACAACCGAAAGCAGAAGATAATAGTGATTATAAAACAAGTCCTGAGGAAGGTGTGTTAAATGCCACAGTAGAGAAACCAGAATTGCTAGTCACTACAGAGGAGGTTGCTTTCCAAACGATAGAACAAGAAGATGCAACCTTAGCTAAAGGGCAAACTAAAGTTGTTCAAGAAGGTGTTGTTGGTGAACGCACCATCTATACGGAAGTCACTATCGTTAACGGGGAAAAATCTAGTAAAGTTATAGAAAATATAGTTACAAAAGAGCCGGTGGACAAGGTGGTTGCAGTTGGGACTAAGGAAGAAGTTGCACCAAAATCTGAGGAAGGTAGACCAGTTCAACCTGAAAAAACTCCAATAGTAGAGAATGAAACAGAGACAAAACCAGCTGATGGAATAGGACAACCAAGACCAGGAGCCGAAGCAACACTGGGCGAGAAACAAACACCTGACAAACCCGAAGCCGAGCCGAAGCAACCAGAACCAGCAACCCCAGCCGTGGAATCAGGGGGTGAGGAAAATCAAACTCTTGTCCAACAAGGTACTGAGTCCCAGCCACCATCTAAAGAAACTGCTGAGAGAAAAGATTCTGAGCCAGCAAGCCCAGCCGTGGAATCAGGGGGTGAGGAAAATCAAACTCATGCCCCACAAGGTACTGAGTCTAAGCAACCATCTAAAGAAACTGCTGAGACCAAAGATTCTGAACCAGCAAGCCCAGCCGTGGAATCAGGACGCGAAGAAGATCAATCTCCTGCGGAACAAAAGGGTGAGGAGAACCAGCTGGAGAATCCAGTTGAGGGGGTAAAAGATGTTGGTGAGTCTGCCCCACAAGAAACCCAAAAACAAGCAGAACAAACGCCTTCATCTCCAGAGGTCAAGCCAAGTCAAGGAAACGAACCAGAATCAGCTGTTCAGCCTGACCCCTTAGCTCCTCAAGATCAGTCAGATTCTCAGAAGAAACCAACTGTCTCAAGTCCAGTAACTAAAGAAAAAGTATTGGAATATAATACAACATATAAAGCTTCACCAGCTTTAAATTACAAAGAGCAACGAGTAGAAGTAGCAGGTGAAAATGGTAAGGAAGTGACAACTACTTCTTACAGTTTTGATGAAAGTACTGGGAAAATAGTAGAAAATACTTCAACAAAGATAGAAAAACATCCAGTAGATAGAGTTGTTAAGGTTGGAAATGTAGAAGAAACAACCTCAACAACCAAAAGAGGTGAACAGTTTGTTGCGGATGAGTCACTTGATAAAGGGGTTAAAGTAGTTAGAGAACAAGGTCAAGATGAAGAAACGACAACAATAAAAGTTTACAAAGTAAATGAACAAACAGGAGACTTGACGGAGCCAGATGTAACGACAAAAGTCGCTAAGCCAATGCAAGCGAAAATAACGGCAGTAGGAACAAAACCAACAGTTCAATCACAAGAAATTCCTTTTAAGACAGTTTATAAAGCAGATTCAACGTTGAACTATAATCAAAAAGAAGAAACACCAGGGGAGAATGGTAGCTCAGTATCAACTACAAAATACACAGTAAATCAAGAAACAGGAGCTATCTCAGAAGCAACTACAACAGAAAACACTCCAGCTAAAGACAAAATAGTAAAAGTTGGAAATGTAGAAAAGATAGTGTCACCGATAGAAATCACTGAGTTGAGAAAAGATAACCCTAAACTTCCAAAAGGAAAAGAAGAGGTTGAGGATGCAGGTGAACAAGGGGAAACAACCGTCACTAAAACTTATGAAGTTAATCCGGAGACAGGAGAGTTAACAAATCCAACTGAGAAAACTGAAACAACTAAAGCTATGCGACAAAAAGTAATCTTGGTTGGTACTAAAGAAGAGAAACCTCATTTACTCCCAGAAAATAGCGAGTTAGAAAATGCAGTGGATGTGACGGAAGCTAGTAGAGAAATGAAGTCTGTAGACTTGTTGACAAATGAGAAGTTAAAAGCGCAGTTAGCTCCATCAGATATAGAAATAAATCGAGATTTATTTTTAAAACGAAAAGAATTACAAAAAACTAAGCCGCAGATAAGTGATGATGAAGTAAAAGAAATTCTACGAAAAGAATATCTTGAAAAGTTATCAATTAAGGAAACATTAGAGGAAACTAAAACAGATTTAGAAGCTAGTTTGAAAAAAGTTGCGGCACACACATTAAGTATAATGGGTAATACACAAGAAAATAAAGAAAAAATAGAACAAGATATTGAAGCTAATAAAGAAAAAATATTATTAGGACTATCTTATATAAATAGATTTTATAATATTGATTTTGGAGATACTAATATTCGTGATATTCTAGCTTATAATCCAAGTTCATTTGGTAAGAAAGAGGTTACTTCTCTAGATTGGTTAAAACACCTTGGTTCTATGAGTTATGATGAATTAAGATTAACTAATAGTCCAAAAACATTTGCGAAATACTTTAGTAAAATAACAAATAAGACTACGCTATTAGATTTCTTAGACTACAATAGAATGACATTTACTGATATGGATGGGGATACGTGGTTGAAGAAAGCGACTAAAGCTATCATAGTTGAAAAATCATCGAAAGAAAAACCTGATGAAAAGGTAGACTTATATACAAAATTAACTACTGATCCTAAAAAATATGGGGCTGAAGAACGCAAAATTGAAAGTAGAAGACAACAAAATGTAGCAACATTATTAGGTTTGGTAAATATTAAAGAGCCAAGTGTCTATGTTTTAACTAATATAGCAACGGTAACTTATGGTAATATCGGAACATATATGGATACTTCATTAGAAAAAACAGATAAAGATAAGTATAAAAAAGAATTAGAAAAGGTTAAAGAATTGATGGAATTAGCTGCAACAAGACAGGCTACATACGTTGATACTTTATACAGAATTACAAAAGAAGAAAATCGTTCTAAATTAGTTACAAGTAGAGTGATTGTAGATACGATGAAAAAATATACATCAAATACAAATGCAGATATAACAACTACTTGGTCTGAAGAATTTGGATCAACAGCTGATAAAGGTGTTAAAGATTTTATGACGCCTCTAGGAATGTATTCACCATCTCAAAGAGTAGGAGCAGAGGCAAATGGTGTAGGTGTACGTTACTTTACAGATAGGGTGTTAGACGATAGAGGTGCAGCTACTTATTCTCACGAAATGACCCACTTGTTAGATGGGACAGTGTTATTCAATAATCATGGTCGTCGAGATGGTACAGCTGCGGAGTTTTATGCTCGAGGAATCTTTGAGAATTCTTATACACCAGAAAAAGATACATATTTTAACTTAAACTTTGTTTACGATGAAACTAATAAAAATGGTTTCTACAACAAAACGCCAGATAGATTTAAGACGGATGCAGATTTAAAATCTTATATGCATGGAAGTTTTGATGTACTATATAGTCTAGATTATTTAGAAGCGGAAGCAACAAGGAAGCTTTCAGCAGAAGATAAAACTAAATATTTCAAAAAGATAACACCGATTCCGTCAACGGGGACTAGAACGCCTGTAACATATGCAAATCCAGCAGTTCAAGCTACGCACAACAGTGAAAAAATCTCAGAAATCACTTTAGATGAAGCAAAACAATTAACGGATATTAATAGTCTAATCGATAATAATATTTTAGTTAATCGTTATATTATCAATGGATTCAAAGCAACAGGTAATGTTTCAGCTAATGGATATTATTTAGTAAACATGTTTGATACTATTTTCGGAGTTAGTGAAAATCCTAAAGGTATGAGTGGGGATATTACATTCAGAAAACAAGCCTTTGAACTTATGGGTGCTCTAGGATATTATGAGGGATTTGTACCTTATGTATCAAATCAGTTTAAAGAAGAAGCTGAAGAAGAAGGCAAACCGCTATCTGATAAATATATTTTCGATAACATTTTAGGAAAATCTTACGCAGCTTTCAAAAAAGAGCAAATAACTGAGCGTGTTGAGAAATTAGGTAAGTTAAAACCAATTACTATAAATTACAACGGAAAAGAAGAAGTGATTGATAGTAAAGAAAAATTACAAGAGCTTATGAATAAAGCTGTTTTAGCTGAACTTGCTCAAATAAAAGCAGGCAATACAACTGCTCGCACCTATAGCTTTATCGAAACACCCGTTCAAAAACTGAAAAAAGCGATTTATAAAGCTTATCTCAAAGATTCAGATGACTTTAGACAATCGATTTACAATAGCTAAGACAAAAGGAACATCTCTCTGGAATGAATATTCAGAGGGGTGTTTTTTTGGGATTCCTGTCAGATTTGACCTTGTTTCTTGAAAATGACAGTTTATATGAACATGGAGTGATTTTCAGACTTCTCCACAAATTATAGAATCTTTTCTGAGTATTTAGGGAGTGATGGAGGAAAACTTGAAAGCGCTTTTGTTTTGTGCTATAGTCAAGTAAATTGAATCGTTTAAAGAGGAATGCTTGTATGAGAAGAGAAGAAGTTTTACGAAATCACTGGTATTTTAGCCAGGAGGTGGGGAAAGAAGAGGCCTTGGCACTGGATTTTCAGAGGAAAAATTGGCAGGCGATTCAAGTACCACATGACTGGAGTATTTACAATGATTTTGACCATTATTCGCCAGCGCAGAATGAGGGTGGCCAGCTAAATGGGGGTCAGGCATGGTACCGGACGCAGTTTTACTTGGAGGAAGATGCTAGCCTTGTTTCGGTGCGTTTGCTCTTTGATGGAGTTTACATGAATGCCCAAGTCTATATCAACGGGCAAGTGCTGGGCTATTATCCCAATGGCTATACACCTTTTTCTTATGACATCACGCCTTATCTAAGAAACGATGGGACTGCCAACCAGCTTGCGGTTTTTGTGGAAAATCAGCAACCTAGCAGTCGTTGGTATTCGGGTAGTGGTATCTACCGAGAAGTAAAATTGTTGATTACAGATGCAGTTCATCTGGATTTGTATGGGATTACGATAGCAAGTCCTAAGCTAAAGGAGCAAAGGCAATCTTGGGTGGAAACCCAGCTTGAAAGCAAGGTTTCAAATGCTGGGCCTCAGTTTGTGTCAGTATATTTGGAACAGAGTATTTGGTATGATGGACAGCAACTGTCAGACTGGCAGGCGACAGACTCTGTAGTGATTGAGTCTGGGGACAAATATTCTTTCCAACAAGCCATATCAATTTTCCAACCTTTGCTTTGGGATATTGACCATCCTCATCTCTATCAGTTGAAGACTCGCCTTTATAAAAATGGCATTTTGGTTGATGAAGAAGAGGAGAGCTTTGGTTACCGCTATATAGATTGGCAAGCGGATAAGGGCTTCTTTCTAAATGGTCGCTGGTTGAAGATTCATGGAGTTTGTCTGCACCATGACTATGGATCTCTGGGAGCTGTGGAAAACAGGTCAGCTGCCGAGAGACGATTGCGCCAGATGAAGGAAATGGGCGTCAATGCGATTCGAATCACCCATAATCCAGCTAGTAGTATCTTGCTAGATGTGGCTGCTAAAATGGGGCTACTTATTCAAGAAGAAGCATTTGATACCTGGTATGGAGGCAAGAAAGAATATGACTATGGTCGCTTTTTTGAGGAAGAAGCGACTCATCCAGAAGCGAAAGCAGGCGATTTCTGGTCAGATTACGACTTGCGCACTATGATTGAGCGTGGCAAGAACAATCCAGCGATTTTTATGTGGTCCTTGGGAAATGAAGTCAGCGAAGCAAATGGCGATGCCCATTCATTGAAAACTATTAAACGCTTGCTAGAAAGGGTCAAGGAGGTTGATGATAGCCGTTTTGTAACCATGGGAATGGACCAGTTCCGATTTGGCGATGGTTCTGGAGGTCATGAAAAGATTGCTGATTTGCTGGATGTGGTAGGCTTGAATTACTCGGAAGACAATATTGATGGGATTCGCAAAAGACATCCCAAGTGGCGACTTTACGGATCTGAAACCTCATCGGCTACAAGGACGCGTGACAGCTATTTTCGCCCAGGTAAGGAATGGGTTGGGGATAATCGTCGCGTGCGGAATTTTGAACAGTCAGACTATGGCAATGATCGAGTCCCTTGGGGGAAGACAGCGACGGCTTCTTGGATAGAAGATAGAAATCGGCTAGACTACGCAGGTCAGTTTATCTGGACAGGAGTGGATTATATAGGTGAGCCGACTCCTTGGCACAATCAAAATGACACGCCTGTCAAGAGTTCCTATTTTGGGATTGTGGACACAGCAGGGATTCCTAAAAATGACTATTATCTCTACCAAAGTCAGTGGTTGGACGTAAATCAGCATCCCATGGTTCATATCTTACCTCACTGGAATTGGGAAATCCACAAGAGTTATCAACAAGTTGTGGATAAGTATGGGGGTATCCCTGTTAGAGTGTATTCAAATGCCCGTTATGTAGAGCTATTTCTTAATGGAAAATCCCAAGGCAGAAAGACTTTTCAGGAAAAATGGACTTCAGATGGCAGAAAATACCAAGAGGGAGCAAGTTCTGACCAGCTCTATCTCGAATGGCGTTTGCCTTATCAACTGGGAGAATTGCGTGCTGTGGCCTATGACCGTCAAGGTCAGCTTGTGGCAGAAGATAGGGTGGTGACTGCAGGTAAGCCAACCAAAATCGGGTTACATGCCGAGAAATCACAACTGGAGCCAGATGGGCAAGACCTCCTCTATCTCTATTTTGATGTATTGGACAAGGATGGAAATTGGGTGCCGACTGCTTCCAATCAACTTCATTTTGAAATTGAAGGCCCTGCTCGCATTGTAGGTGTGGATAATGGTAGGCAGGCCAGTCGTGAACGTTACAAGGCTCAGAAAAATGGTCGGTTTAAGAGGAAAGCCTTTCATGGCAGGGGTGTTGTTTTAGTTCAGAGCTTGGAGCAGGTGGGTCTAGTGAGAGTAAAGGCTAGTGCCAGAGGACTAGAGACAGCAAGTTTTGATCTCTTAGTGGGAGAGGCTTTTGATTGCCAGCCAGTGAAAAACCAGCGCTTATTTGAGATTCGAGTGGACAAGCAGGCAGGATTACAAGAAGGGGATTCCTCAGCTATTGGACTTTATCCACAAACTGTGGATAACCCTGTGAACAAGGTGGGGAATAGTGAAGTGATTTGGGAGACGAGTGGCAGTGCCCACGCCATTATCAAGCAGGGAGTGCTTCATTGCTTGTCTGCAGGGGACTTGGCTATTCGCGCCTTTTATCAAGGGAAGGCCTATCAAACTCATTTGCAGGTGGCAGAACATACCTCACTAGGGCAAGCAGTTTCTGTACGACCACTTCGCTTGTATACAAATAAGGGAACTTATCCACAGCTTCCATCTTCAGTTTTGGTGGACTATGAGTTTGGCGGTGCAAAACGAGTAAAGGTTGTTTGGGAGGCAATCTCGGAAAAAGATCTGGAAAACTTTCATGAATTTACGGTATCTGGTCATCTTGAGGGGCTGGATATAAAGGCTTCTGCTCAGATTTGTGTCCAAGGGATCTGTGCTATTGAGCCTGAAAGGGTCTGGACGCTTGTCAAGGAAGCTCCACACTTACCAGACCGGGTCAAGCTAGTCTTATCAGATGGCAGACGAGATACGGCCAAGGTTACTTGGGATGAACTCAAGCCTCAAATCTATGCTCAGGTAGGAGAATGTGTACTCACAGGACAAGTAGCGGGCTGTGAGTTGCCAGCAACAGTCACTATTCATGTGACAGATGCCAGTGTAGATGGAGAAGTTATTTCCAATCAGTGGACAGGATCTAACCTGCCTCTGGTCTTTGCTTCCCACTCAGAGCCAAATCACCCAGCCTCTTACCTCAATGACAAGGTCATTGCTCGGAAAAAATCGACAGCCAATACTTGGATTGCCAAGTCAGAGCAAGCCAGCGTGGGCATTCTTTTTGGAGACGCAGGCATTTTAAAACCGCGATTTGTGGATAACCTGACCTTGTATTATGTTGAAAATCAAGAATATGTGGCCGTTGAGCCGACCTTTATCGATTATTATGTAGGGAATGAGCCTAGCTTGCCTCGGACTCCAAATCATTTGGATAAGGATTCACTGCTCAAGCAAGAGGAGAATTGGCAACCTGTATCAGGCATCCGAAAAGTGTCAAGCGACAAGGATGAAGAGCTTCGTTTTGAATTTGATAAGGTGGAAACTTACGCCCTTCGTCTTCGATTTGAAGGTTTGACCAGTCCCCTAGCGCTAACAGAATTGCAAGTACATGCCAAAAAAGTAAAGAAAAGTGTAGATAGGAAGTAGTATGGTAAGAGAAATAAAACCGCATGGGCCCTTGCCTAGTCAAGCCCAGCTAGCTTATTTAGAGGATGAACTAGCAGCCTTTATCCATTTTGGCCCAAATACCTTTTATGATCAGGAATGGGGGACAGGTCAGGAGGATCCTGAACGCTTTAACCCGACACAGTTAGATGCGCGTGAGTGGGTTCGAGTGCTCAAGGAAACGGGCTTTAAGAAGTTGATTTTGGTGGTCAAGCACCACGATGGCTTTGTCCTCTATCCGACAGCTCACACAGATTATTCGATCAAGGCCAGTCCTTGGAGGAATGGAGAGGGGGACTTGCTCCTTGAAGTATCCCAAGCTGCCACAGAGTTTGATATGGATATGGGGGTCTACCTATCGCCGTGGGACGCCCAAAGCCCCCTCTATCATGTGGACCGAGAAGCGGACTATAATGCCTATTATCTGGCTCAGCTGAAGGAGATTTTATCAAATCCTGCTTATGGTAATGCAGGAAAATTTGCTGAGGTCTGGATGGATGGTGCCAGAGGAGAGGGCGCTCAAAAGGTCAATTATGAATTTGAAAAATGGTTTGAAACCATTCGTGAACTGCAGGGAGATTGCTTAATTTTTTCAACAGAAGGCACTAGTATCCGCTGGATTGGCAATGAACGAGGGTATGCAGGTGATCCACTGTGGCAAAAGGTGAATCCTGACAAACTAGGAACAGAAGCAGAGCTGGATTATCTTCAGCATGGAGATTCTTCAGGCACTATTTTTTCAATCGGTGAGGCAGATGTTTCCATCCGGCCGGGGTGGTTTTACCATGAAGAGCAGGATCCTAAGTCACTTGAGGAGTTGATCGAAATCTACTTTCACTCGGTGGGTCGGGGAACTCCACTCTTGCTTAATATTCCGCCGAATAAAGATGGGCTCTTTGATGCAAAGGATATTGAACGCCTCTATGAATTTGCGGCCTATCGCAATGAGCTCTATAAAGAAGATTTGGCTCTGGGAGCTGAGGTATCTGGTCCTGCTCTTTCCGCAGACTTTGCTTGTCGCCATTTGACAGACGGCCTTGAAACTAGCTCTTGGGCAAGCGCTGCAGACTTGCCCATCCAGCTAGAACTAGACTTAGGGGCGCCTAAAACTTTCGATGTGCTTGAGTTAAGAGAAGATTTGAAGCTGGGGCAACGAATCGCTGCTT
The DNA here is from genome assembly GCF_900411395.1 of Streptococcus sp. 596553. Lineage (GTDB taxonomy): Bacteria > Bacillota > Bacilli > Lactobacillales > Streptococcaceae > Streptococcus > Streptococcus mitis_BA. The sequence continues at coordinate 86,902 of NZ_OXCQ01000006.1, forward strand.
TTCATGTGCAAGTAGAGGTGGATGGTGTCTGGCAAGAATTTGGCATGGGCTTTACCGTTGGTCATAAGCGTCTCTTGCGAGGTCCGCTAGTAGAGGCACAGAAGGTGCGCGTGATAATTACCGAGGCACAATCTATGCCTGTATTGACCAAGATTTCCCTCTATAAAACTCCTGGATTATCAAAAAAAGAAGTTGTTCAGGGGCTAGCATTTGCAGAAAAAAGTCTAGCTGTAGCAAAGGGAGAGACTCTTCATTTTAGGATTGAACGTAGCGAAAGTAATACTCCTTTAGAGGCTAAGATTTCGATTCAACCGGGGACAGGTGTCCATGGTGTCGCCTATCAGGACGAGATTCAGACCCTTCAATTCCAAACAGGGGAAAGCAAAAAAGATTTGTGCCTACCAACCCTGTATTTTGCTGCTGATAAGACCTTGGATTTCTATCTGAATCTGACTGTTGATGGACAGTTGGTTGATCAAGCTCATATTTTAGTTGAAACGAGATAAAATATCTTTACAATTCATTTCTTTTCCGAATAAATAGATAGAACCATCGAATCTAGCAAAATTAGATTTAAAAATATGGTATAATAGAAGGAGGAAATAGATGACTTTAAGACATCCGGGCATCAGCCCAACCAATGACTTGGTTGCTAAGAAAATCTTTAGCAACCCAGAAATCACTTGTCAATTTATTCGCGATATGTTGGATTTACCAGCAAAAAATGTGACCATTTTGGAGGGAAGCAACATTCACGTCTTGCCTTCCCTGCCTTATTCAGCGCAGGATTTCTACACCAGTATAGATGTTTTAGCTGAACTAGATAATGGCACTCAAGTTATCATCGAAATACAAGTACATCATCAGAATTTTTTCATCAATCGCCTGTGGGCTTACCTATGCAGTCAGGTCAATCAAAACCTAGAAAAAATTCGCCAGCGTGAAGGTGACACCCACCAGAGTTATAAACATATTGCACCAGTATATGCTATTGCTATCGTGGATAGTAATTATTTCTCAGATGACCTGGCTTTTCACAGTTTTAGTATGCGAGAGGACACGACAGGTGAGGTTTTAACCATCACTAATAACGGTCAAGAAAACCATCTGGTCAAGATGGCATTCTTGGAATTAAAAAAATATAGAGAAACCAGCAAAGACAAGATTCGCAAGCCGTGGTTGGAGTTTTTCGGGAATAAGCCCTTTACCCAGCAACCTGAGCGAGCCATCAGCCAAGCAGATCAACTGCTGGACTACAAAAGCTGGTCCGAGGAGGACAGGAGAATGTTTAGTGAACAACGCAGGCGTGAAGAACAAGCATTATTGGCTCATGACTATGCCTTGGAACAAGCTGAAGAAAAAGGCTTAGAACGTGGGAAAATATCTACCTTTCTTGATTTAGTACATCAACATGTTTTAACTTCCGAATTTGCGAGTGAGCAATTAGGTATGTCAGTTGCTGAGTTTGAGTCACTATTGAAAGACCGTAATAAATAAGACCTAAAAATATAGAGAAACCAGCAAAGACGAGGTTTGTAAACCATGGTTGGAGTTTTTTGGTAATAAGCCCTTTACTCAGGAACCCGAGCGAGCCATCAGCCAGGCAGACCAACTGCTGGACTACAAGAGCTGGTCCGAGGAGGATAGGAAGATGTTTAGTCAACTACGTATGCGCGAAGAACAAGCCTTGTTAGCGCAGGACTATGCCTTAGAAACAGCTAGGGCGGAAGGTGGTTTTGTTATGTTAGCAAATCTAGTTCGTCAAGGTCTTCTGACTTCGGAGGTTGCGAGTCAGCAACTGGGTATGTCAGTAGCAGAGTTTGAAGCGCTATTGAAGAACCATCATAAATAAGACCTAAAAAATACAGAGAAACCAGCAAGGATAGCATTCGCAAGCCATGGTTGGAGTTTTTCGGTAATAAACCCTTTACTCAGGAACCCGAGCGAGCCATCAGCCAAGCAGACCAACTGCTAGACTATAAAAGCTGGTCCGAGGAGGACAGGAAAATGTTTAGTCAACTACGTATGCGCGAAGAACAAGCCTTGTTAGCACACGACTATGCCTTGGAACAAGCTGAAGAAAGAGGATTGGAGCGTGGGAAAGTTGAAGGAAGAGTCTTTGCTTTCCTAGATATGGTTCGTCAAGGTCTTCTGACTTCGGAGGTTGCGAGTCAGCAACTGGGTATGTCAGTCGCGGAGTTTGAAGCGTTGCTGAAAGACCGTAATAAATAAGACCTAAAAATACAGAGAAACCAGCAAAGATGAGGTTCGCAAGCCGTGGTTAGAGTTTTTCGGCAACAAGCCCTTTACCCAACAACCTGAGCGAGCTATCAGCCAAGCAGACCAACTGCTAGACTACAAGAGCTGGTCCGAGGAGGACAGGAAAATGTTTAGTCAACTACGTATGCGTGAAGAACAAGCCTTGTTAGCACAGGACTATGCCTTGGAACAAGCGGAGGAGCGTGGTCGAGCTGAAGGTGGTTTCGCGATGTTAGCAAATCTAGTTCGTCAAGGTCTTCTGACACCTGAGATTGCCAGTCAGCAATTAGGCATGACTGTCGCTGAGTTTGAGGCATTGCTGTAAATAGGAACAGATGACATGTTGCCAGAATGAGGTAGCATGTTTTATTTTAGCTTTAGTTGTTAGTTGCAACAGGCAGACCAGCCAGAGAATGCTAACACTTTTAGGTCGTAATTAGGATGTGGAAGTCAGTCATATTTCTACGGTGAGGCGACTCTGGCGTGTTTAGCCTTTGAATTTTAAGAGAATAGTGCATATGAGAGATAGGGTCTGGTTCTGTTGGGCTCTGCTAGAAAGCTATTAGAGAATCTGGGCATTTAACTGATAGGTTCTCTTTTTTGGAAGAAAAAAAGCTAAAAACCTAAAAATTTTTGTATATTTATTTTACGAATGTTTTGTTTAAAAATAGTAGAATAGTTCCTTTTAGGTATCAAAGTTATCTGCTTTTCAAAATAAAAAGATTTTATCCAAATTCATTTCCGAATTTTAGTTTTCAAGGAAATATAACAATATATAGAAAATTAAAGCATTTTCCTGATTTTAAAGTTAAAAAATTCATAATTTTGGTTATAAAAACGAACGAATTGTAAAAATTGTCTGAAAATGTTTTTTTTTTTAAGTAAATTTGATGAGCATTTAGTTTGCATATATATCACTTATCATGTACAATGAAGAAGTAAAGTATCACATGCAAAACCTCGTCCATGGCGAGGAATCTTTGCATGTAGATATGGACATAAAAAATATTTTTAAGGAGAACACAATAAGTGGAGAAGAAATCGCCTATGAGTCGTGTTGAACGCTCGCACCGTGAAAAAGTCACACGTTACTCAATCCGTAAATATAGTTTTGGAGCAGCCAGTGTAGCAGTTGCTGCCCTGTTCATGTTCTTGGGAAATGGAGCTGTATCAGCTAATGAGTTAAGCAAACAAGAGACATCTCTAGCAGCTCCAGGGCTAGCCTCTGAACATGAGGGACCACAAGAAGCAGAAAGTGCTTCGGTAGTAGCACCAGCTTCTGATGCCCAATCAACTCCAGCAGCACAACCAGTCGTAGAAGAACCAGCAAAACCAGCTGCACCAGAAGTAACAACTCCAGCTTTGGACAAAAAGCAACTTGAAAACTACATTTCAGAAGTTAAATCAAAACTTTCTGCAGGTACGTATGCTAATAAAACAGAGGAGAGCCTTGCTCTTTTGAATGGTGAATTGGCTTCTGCTGAGTCTGTACTCGCTTCTGCAACTAGTCAAGATGAATTGAACGTAGCTTACAGAAACCTTGTCACTACAGTAAGCTCAAAATTAAAAAACAAACCAAAAGATTCAAAAGACGCTCCGAAAGTAGATACTACTAACGGACAACCAACTGTAGGTAAAAAAGCAGAAAACACTGAGAAAAAATCAGAATCTAACGCAATCGAAAACACAGGTTTAAACGACCCACGTAACGATAAAGAGATTGATAAAGAGAATGCTTTCCGTACAGAAGCGACAGCTACAACTCATGCACCTACAACGGTAACTTCAGGGAATTTAAGTTATACTATAGAATTTTCTAATGATAAGACAAAAGAAGTCTATGCTTATAACGAAGAAGATACAGACATTGAGATTTCTGTAAATTCAACAACTGGTAAAAAACTAAAAGAAGTGACAGTTAAAAAAGGAAGTGGTCAGTATTTAGATGGAAGACCTATATCTTCGCCTATTAAACCAGTAGAAACAGATGGTTTCGGATGGTCGTACAGTTCAATTACAAGTCCAACAACAGGACCAGTAACAGTACGTGTAACAGGAAAACCAAATGAGACATTTAAAACAAATCCGAAAGTTGGATATACTAAACAAGAAAATCAAAATGCAGTATTAGGGGATAGATATTTACATATTGTTGATGAAGATGGAGACAAAATATCAGGTGGTACAAACTCATCTAATCCAGGTTACTTCAAAATGGTTGTTAAATCTCAAACATATAAATACAACATCCAACAACCAGAAAACAATGCGAATAAAATTGCTGTTTCAGATATTAACAACTTAACGGAAACTGATATTCAGAAAATTAAAGACCAAATCAAAATTGGATATTCTAAAACAAGCCAAGATGCTAGATTTGAATCTAAAAAAGGTCAAGATTTAGATAATCAAGCTTCTGTAGTGAAAAGTATTGACGTAAATGGACAAACTATCACTGTAACCTATAACGATGATTCAACAGACACAGCTTCAATTTCTGATGTGGCACGTACCAATAACGCACCAACAGTCGAAATTCCATTCTCTGATGCTGCAACAAAGCAGGTTTATGTTTATGGAGGAGAAGAAAATTCATTTGATATTAAATTCAAAGATGACTCAGGTAAGATCAAGAGTGCTGCAGTAGTTCAAGGCGGGAATAATGCATTTAATAGAGTAGAAGGTGAAGAAAATAAAGTAGATGTTGAGTGGGGATACACTGCGAACTTTATCGATGCTGAAACAACAGCAACAGAAGATTCACCGGCAATTATTAGTTATTCAGGAATGCCTGGAGGTAAGCTAACAAATAAACAATTAGAAACAGCCAGAACTAAAGGTTTAGTGTTAGGTAAGCGATATGCAACAGCGGCTGACTTAGATAATGCAATAATTAAAAATACTGCTCGAGGTAATTCGTTCCAAACAGACCCAGGAGCATTTGAAGTTGTATTGAAACCACAAACTCAAAAGTATGACATTCAAACACCAGCAGAAGCTGATAAAGTAGCAGTGGATGACGCGTCAGATGTGAGTGAAGCAGAATTTAATAAAATCAAAGATAAGATTAAGATTGAATACTCTAAAAATAACATCGATGCTCGTCTAGCTGATAAAAAAGGTCAAGCTGTAGAAAATCAAGAAGAACGTATCACAAGCATTAAAAAAGTTGATAACAATCTAGTTGTAACTTATAAAGATGGTTCAACAGATACTAGACCATTGACTGATTTTGCACGTACGAACAATGCTCCAGAAGTAACAATCCCTTACTCTACAACTGCAAATGGTAAAAAAGATGTCTATATTTATGCTAATGAAGATATCAATATCGATATTAAATATACAGATGATTTAGGTAAGATTAAATCTGCAACAGTTAAAAAAGGTGGAAACAATGATTTAAGTGCAACTGCGAATCCTGCAGTTTTAGATAACGAATATGATATGACTTTAACGCCAATTACTGCAGAAACAGTAGCGACAGCTGAAAATCCTGCAATTGTGAAAATTGGTGGTAAGGTAACGAAAGAGACACCTAAACTTGACGCGGCTAAATTCCCTAAAGGTGATAATGATGAATATCGTCTAGTAACTCGTTATGCAACTGCAACTGACACAGATGGAAAAGAAATTCGTAATGTTGCTAAAGGTTCTTCATATGAAACTGACCCAGGTTCATTCAGTATTGTATTAAAATCTCAAACGAAAAAATATGACATTAGAGAGTTGGCTGATGCTGAGAAACCGGTGGTATCAAACATTGATAATATTCCAGCAGATGAGTTAGCTAATATTAAAGAAAATCTTCCATTAGAATACTCTAAGAAAAATGAAGATAAGAACTTAGAAGATAAAAAAGGAAAAGCAGTAGAAGCTGAAAATGCTAAGAAGGTTGTAAAAGATCTTGTTCAAGAGGGTACGAACTTAGTAGTAACTTATCAAGATGATTCTAAAGATACAATTCCTGTAGAGAAAGTTGTGAAATTAGATAAACAACCAGCTATTGATGCGGTAACAACTGAAGCTGCTAATAAAATCAAAGCTATTAAGGAAAATACTGCATTATCAAAAGCTGAACAAGATAAAGCTATTGCTGATGTAGAAAAAGATAAAGCAGCAGCATTAGACAAAATCGCTGATGCTACAAATGCAACAGATGTAACTGCAGGTAAAGATGAAGGTACTGGTGCTGTAGCAAAAGTAAATCCAATCGGTAAAGAAAAAGCTAAAGAAGAAATCGCTAAGACTTTGGAAGCTAAGAAGGATGCTATTGAGAACAATGATAGCTTAACACAAGCCGAGAAGGAAAAAGCTAAAAAAGCTGCTGAAGACAAGGCAGCAGCAGCCCTTGATGAAATCGAAAAACAACCAGCAACAGCAGAAACAGCAGATGCGGCAACAGCAGCGCAACAAGCTGTAAACGATAAACAAGCTGAAGGAACCAAAGAAGTTGCTAAAATCAACCCAATCGGTAAACAAGCAGCATTAGACAAAATCGATGAAGCCTTAAAAGCTAAAGAAGCAGAAATGGATGCCCGAACTGACCTAACAGAGGAAGAAAAGGCAGAAGCGAAGGCAGAAGCTAAAAAACTTGCTGATGCTAAAAAAGCTGAAATTAAGGCGAAAAATGATAATGCAGAAACGCCTGAAGCAGCTACACAAGAGCAAGGTAAAATCGATACAGCAGGCGATACTGGAAAAACACAGGTAGAGGGTGTTACTAAACCTGCTGCTAAAAAACCAGCAGCTAAAACAGCGGTAGAAACTACAGCCGCTGCTAAAAAGCAAGAAATTGCTCAAGACGCAGCCTTGACTGAAGAAGCTAGAGCAAAACTTCAAGCTGAGGTAGATGCTGTTAAGAAAGCTTCGGAAGAGGCAATCGATGGTGCTAAGAAAAATGCCGATGTTGATAACGCTAAGAAATCAGCAGAAGCAGCGATTAAAGCCATCAACTCTGCTCGTTTACCAGCGAACAAGGTAATTGCTGAAAATCCAACAGCCTTAAATGAGGATGAACGGAAAAAACTAGAAGATGCTATTAAAGCAGTAAACCCTCCTGGAACGACGGTAGTTGTTAAGGATGATGGAAGTGCTGAAGTAACCTTACCAGGGAAGCAAGCACCTGAAACATTAAAACAAACAGACCTAACAAAAGATGTAAATGCTTTAGATACTGCAGGTGGTGGCAACAACATCAACCGTCCAACGGATAAAGTGATTGTTGGAAATCCTGAAAGTTTGACAGATGCAGATAAAGAAAACATCAAAAAAGCTGTTCGTGAAGTAAATCCTAATGCTGTTGTGACAATTGATGACAATGGTACAGTAACGGTTTCAACACCAGAAGGAAATACAGCAGGATTTACAGCCAAAGAATTGGTGCGTACTTTAGCTGATGCAGCAAATCCTGATTCAGGTAATGCAGGTGTTCGTAAGCCAGCAGATAAAAAAGTTGGACTAGCGACAGACCCGGCAGCACAAGCTGAAGTAACTGAAAAACTGAAAAAATTAAATGGTGGCGACGAAAAAGTTAAAGCTGTTAAATATGACGATGAAGGAAATGCAACAGTAGTTCTTAAAGACGGAACAATTGCGACAATTCCAGCAGGTGACTTATTCAAGACAGAAGAAGATGCTAAGAAAGCAAACGGTGGCGATGACATCAATAAACCGAATGCTCAAACAGTTGTAGAAGATATTGCAGCATTACAAGGTGAAGCAAATAAAGAAAAACTTGATAAAGTAAAAGCTGAAATTAAAGCAAAAGTTGAAGCTGTAAATCCAGGTGCAGTTGTAGTAGTTGACGACCAAGGAAACGCAGTTGTAACAACACCAGAAGGTAAAACAGCAGTTATTGACGCAGATGATTTAATTAAAAAACCTAATGAAACATCAACTGCCAAAGCTGGTAACAACATCAACAACCCAGCTGACAGAGTACGTGTTGATAACAGTAAGCAATTAACAGACCCTGAACTTGCTAGAATTAAAGCAGCAGTTGAAGCAGTGAACCCAGATGCTACAGTAGTAGTCGATGACCAAGGAAATGCGACTGTAACAACTAAAGATGGTAAAACTGCAACAATTCCAGTGGCAGATTTAGTCAAATCAGATGCGGATAAAGAGAATGTTAACGGTGGAAACCAAGTAAACACTCCAGCTGATAGAGTAGTGGTGGACAGTACAGATGCACCATTACCACAAGAAGTTACAGACGCTATTAAAGCTAAAATTCAAGCAGTAAATCCAGATGCAACAGTTGTTGTAGATGAAAAAGGAAATGCAACAGTAACAACGAAAGACGGAGCTGTGGCAACAATCCCAGCGAGCGATTTAGTAAAAGCTAAAGCTGACTTAGCTGACCCAGCGAAACAAGATGCTGTCAACAAACCAGCAGACAAAGTAGTAGTGGATCCAGCTTTAGTAGATGATCCAAATGCAGATTTAAGTGCCGCTAAAGATGCTATTAAAGCAGCTGTAGAAGCAGTAAATCCAGATTCTACTGTAGTAGTTGATGACAAAGGAAACGCAACAGTAACAACACCAGAAGGTAAAACTGTAGTGATTCCAAAAGCTGACTTAGTGAAGAAAGAAGCTGACAAAGAAACTGCTAAAGCAGGAAATAACATCAACAAACCAGTAGACAAAGTAGTTGCTGCTAAAGATGCCTTAACTCCTGAAAATATCGCAGCAATCAAGGCTAAAGTTCAAGCAGTAAACCCAGATGCAACAGTAGTAGTTGATGCAAAAGGAAATGCAACAGTAGTTACACCAGACGGTCAAACAGCAACAATTCCAGTAACTGACTTAGTGAAATCTCCAGAAGAAGCTAAAGATGAAAAAGCAGGAAACAACGTCAACAAACCAGCAGATAAAGTAGCAGCAACAAAAGCTGATTTAGCTGATGATGCGAAGAAAGCAGACGTTAAAGCTAAAATCAAAGCGGCTGTAGAAGCAGTGAACCCAGAAGGTTCAAAAGTATTCGTAGACGACCAAGGAAATGTGACTGTAACAACTCCAGATGGTAAAACAGCGACAATCCCTGTTGAAGATCTTATCAAAGATACAACTCAACCAAATGCAGGAAACAAAGTAAACACTCCAGCAACGAAAGTGGTTGTAACAGATCCTGCTAATATCAAGGCTGATGAAGATAAGATTAGAGCAGAAATTCTTAAAGTTAACCCAGGTGCAACAGTTGCATTTGACGACAAAGGAAACGCAACAGTAACAACGAAAGATGGAGCTGTAGCAACAATTCCAGCATCTGATTTAGCAAAAGATGCAGCTGACTTAACTAAGCCAGACAAGCAAGATGAAGTTAAGAAACCAGCAGATAAAACACTTGTTAAGAAAGCAGGTAAATTAACTCCAGCTGAAAAAGATGCAATCAAAGCAGAAATCGCTAAGGTAAATAGAGATCCGAAGACAACTATCGTAGTTGATGACGAAGGAAATGCAACAGTTACAACTCCAGAAGGAAAAACTGTAGTAATCGCCAAAGAAGACTTAGTGAAATCTCCACAAGAAGTTGATGGTGCAAAAGCAGGAAATAACATCAACAAGCCAGCGGATAAAGTAGCGGCAGCGGCGGCAGATTTAGTTGGACCGAATAAAGATGAAGTTAAAGCTAAAATCCAAAAAGCGGTTGAAGCAGTAAACCCAGGTGCGACTGTCTTTGTTGATGACCAAGGAAACGCAACAGTAACAACACCAGACGGTAAGACAGCAACAATCCCAGTTGAAGACTTATTGAAAGATCCAGCAGCTAAAGAAACTCCATCAGCAGGAAACAAAGTAAATACTCCAGCTGAAAGAACAGTAGTAGCAAATCCAGCTGAATTAACTGATGCTGAAAAAGCTAAGATTACTGCAGCAATTCAGGCGGTAAATCCTGAAGGAACTAAAGTCGTATTTGACGAAGCAGGAAACGCAACAGTAACAGTACCAAATCAAGACGGTACTATGGCTACAGCGACAATCCCTGTAAGTGACTTAGTGAAATCAAATGCTGAAAAAGATCTATTGGATCCAGCTAAACAAAACCCAGTTAAGAAACCTATCGATCAAACAGTAGTTGCTGATAAAGATGCATTAACTGATGAAGACCGTAAAGCTATTAAAGCTAAAGTTGAAGAAGTTAACCCAGATGCAACTGTAGTAGTTGATGAAAAAGGAAATGCGACAGTAACAACTAAAGATGGTAAGACAGCTGTAATCGCAGCGGATGATTTAGTGAAAACTAATGATGAAGTATTAAGCGATGCAAAAGCAGGTAACCTTATCAACAAACCAGCAGATCGAGTGTTTGTTAAAGATGGACAAATTACGGATGATGTTAAAGCAAAAATCGCTGCTAAAGTTCAACGTATAAATCCAGGAGCAACAATATTCGTAGATGAAAATGGAAATGCGACAGTAACAACACCAGACGGTAAGACTGCAACAATTCCAGTAGCTGATTTAACGAAGACTGACGCTGATAAAGCTAAAGTGAATGCAGGAAATAAAATCAATTCACCAGCAGACAGAGTGTTAGTGAAAGATAGAGATAAATTAACAGCGGAAGATATTCAAGAAATTGAGAAAAATATCTTAGAAGTAAACCCAGGAGCAACAGTAGTATTTGATGCAAAAGGAAATGCGACTGTTAAGAATGCAAATGGAGACATCGCAACAATCCCTGTAGAAGCCTTAGCGAAACCAAAAGCAGATCTATTAAAACCTGAGAAACAAGATTTAATTAAGAAACCTGTTGACAAAGTGTTAGTAACAGATCCAGCTAACTTGGATAAAGAAGCTATTAAGAAAGCTGTTGAGGAAGTGAATCCAGGTTCAACGGTGGTTGTTGATGACAATGGAAATGCAACGATAACTACAGAAGATGGTAGAAGCTTTGTAATTCCAGCAAAAGATTTAGTGAAAACAGCAGAAGAAGCTAAAAATGCAAAAGCTGGAAATAACATTAACAAACCAGCGGATAAAGTAGTAGTAGCAGATCCAACTAAACCATTATCTCCAGAAGAGAAAAAAGCGATTGAAGCTAAGATTAAAGCAGTAAATCCAGATGCGAAAGCGATTTTCGTAGATGATAAAGGAAATGTTACAGTAACTGTAGTAGATAAAGATGGTAATACAGCTACAGCAACAATTCCAGCGGCAGATTTAGTAACAAGTCAAGAAGAAGCTAAACAACCAAATGCAGGAAACAAAGTTAACACACCAGCTGACAAAGTAGTTGTAAGCGATCCAGATCATTTATCAGACGAAGATAAAGCTAAGATTACAGAAGCAATCAAAGCAGTAAATCCAGAAGCTAAGGTGGCATTTGACGATAAAGGAAATGCAACGGTAACAACTAAAGATGGAGAAGTTGCAACAATTCCAGCTACTGATTTAGTGAAAACAGCAGAAGAAGCAGCTAAACCAAATGCAGGAAACAATGTCAATACACCAGCTGATAAAGTAGCGGTTGATTCTACTAAACCATTAACGGAAGATGAGAAAAAAGCAATCGCAGCTAAAGTAGCAGAAGTTAACCCGGGTGCAACTGTAGCAGTAGATGACCAAGGAAACGCAACAGTAACAGTAAATGGTAAGACAGCGGTCATTCCAGCGGCGGCATTAACTAAGACAGCAGATTCAGCTAAAGAACCAAACGCAGGTAACGACGTAGTTAAACCAGCTGACAAGACAGTTGTAGAAGATCCAGAATCATTAACAAAAGACGAGCAAGATGCAATCATAGCTAAAGTAGCAGAAGTAAATCCAGAAGCTAAAACTGTAGTTGTTGATGACCAAGGAAATGCAACTGTAACAACTAAAGATGGTAAGACAGTGGTTATCCCAGCGAAAGATTTGGTGAAAACAGCAGCAGAAGCCGCTAAGCCAAACGCAGGAAACGATGTCAACACACCAGCAGATAAGACAGTCTTGGATCCAAATGACTTAGAAGCATCTAAGAAAGCAATCGAAGACAAAGTTAAAGCTGTAAATCCAGGAGCAACTGTAGTAGTAGACGACCAAGGAAACGCAACAGTAACAACTAAAGATGGTAAAGTAGCAGTCATTCCAGCATCAGACTTAACTAAGACAGCAGATTCAGCTAAAGAGCCAAACGCAGGAAACGACGTAGTTAAACCAGCAGATAAGACTGTAGTAGCAAATCCAGACTCATTAACAAAAGATGAGAAAGATGCAATTGCAGCTAAAGTTAAAGCAGTAAATCCAGATGCGACTGTAGTAGTAGACGACCAAGGAAATGCAACAGTTACACCTAAAGATGGAAAACCAGTTGTCATTCCAGCATCAGACTTAACTAAATCAGCAGCAGACGCAGCTAAACCAAACGCAGGAAACGACATCGTTAAACCAGCCGATAAGACTGTAGTAGCAAATCCAGACTCATTAACAAAAGATGAGAAAGAAGCAATTGTTGCTAAAGTTAAAGCAGTAAATCCAGGTGCTGAAGTTGTAGTGGACGACCAAGGAAACGCAACAGTAACAGTAAATGGTAAGACAGCGGTTATTCCAGCGGCGGACTTAACTAAGTCGTCAGATGCAGAAAAGGCACCAAAAGCAGGAAATGACATTGTTAAACCAGCTTCTAAGACAAAAGTCGCAAATCCAGACTCATTAACAAAAGATGAGAAAGATGCAATTGCAGCTAAAGTAGCAGCCGTCAATCCAGGTTCAACTGTAGTCGTAGACGACCAAGGAAACGCAACAGTAACTCTTCCAAACGGAAATACAGCAGTTATTCCAGCATCAGATTTAACAAAATCTGCAAAAGATGTGAACGATGGAAAAGCTAAAGACAATGCAGTTACACCAGCCTCTAAGACAAAAGTCGCAAATCCAAATGCCTTAACTGAAGCTGAGAAGAAAGCAATCGCAGACAAAGTTAAAGCAGCAAATTCAGGTGCTGAAGTTGTAGTAGATGATAAAGGAAATGCAACAGTAGTCAAAGATGGCAATGTTTCAGTTATCCCATCAACAGACTTAGTTAAAGTTGAAGACGATGCTAACAAAGCTAATGGCGGTAACGATGCGAACACACCAGCAGCTAAGACTGTAGTAGCAGATTCAACTAAACTTACAGACAAAGAGAAAGAAGCTGTTAAGAAAGCTGTTGAAGCAGTCAACCCAGGTTCAACCGTAGTCGTAGATGACGAAGGAAACGCAACAGTAACCAAAGGTGACGGAACAGTTCTTAACATTCCAGCTTCAGATTTAGTCATCCCAGCAGAAAAATTAGCTGATGAAGCTAAGACTGCTAAAGTGAAAACACCAGCTATCCGTACATTAGTTGGAAATAAAGAAAACTTAACAAAAGACGAAAAAGACGCTGTTAAGAAATCAATTGAAGCAGTCAACCCAGGATCAACTGTAGTAGTGGACGACCAAGGAAATGCAACAGTAACATTACCAGACGGTTCGATAGCAACAATTTCTAAAGAACAACTAGTGAAGAATGCAGAAGAAGCGAAAGCTAAAAACGGTGGTAATAATCTTGATTTCGACTTGAGTAAAGTAACGGTAGCAAACCTTGCTAATATTACTCCAGAAGAAAAAGCGAAATTCCAATTCAAGGTTCTAGGTGCTATCACAAATGTAGAAGAATTCGATCTTGATGCTTACATTAAATCAACAGATAAAGATGGAAACACAGTTTACACATCTAAAGATTCTAAAGTGAAAATTACAATCGACAAAGATGGTAATGCAACAGTCGAAAAAGATGGTAAGAAAGAATTAGCTATTAACATTGATAAAGCTGGAAATGTAACAATCGTTACAAAAGAAGGCCAAGTATTAGCAATTCCAAGAGATGACGCATTCAAACAACGTTCATATGTACCATCAAATGGTGGAGGTAATAACGGAGCTGCTAACACTGACGCAAAAGTGGATAAAGCTAAGTTAGAAGGTGCTATCCATCAATTAGATGAATTGTTCATCCAAGAATCAGCTAAGCTTGATGCAGAAACTGCAAAAGAAGCGACTGACTTATTGGCAGACGCTAAGAAAGTATTTGCAGATCCGAAAGCAAACCAAGATGAAGTGGATGCAATGGTTAAACGTATTGAAGACTTCATGGCGAAAGTTGCTCCAGCAACTGATCATGCAACTCCAGCTAAGGACCAAGCTGCTCAAACATCAGCTCCAGCTACTACTCAAGCAGCAGCTAATGCTAGCCAAGAAGCAGCAACAAACACGCGTAAAGCAGCTAAAGAATTGCCAAATACAGGTACAGCAGATTCTACTGTAGCTATGGTAGCAGCAGCCGCAAGTGCATTACTTGGTCTTGGTCTTGCAGGCCGTCGTCGTAAAGAAGACGAAGAAGCTTAATTGGTAGATTGTTTGATAAACATCAAATAATAAATCCGATTTTCAAAGCTTAAATAAGTACCTCTCATAAGAAAATCTCCTAGCAGGAAAGTCTGCTAGGAGATTTTTGTATTTCAGGAAGTGGACGGATGACTTGGCAACCAGCTGAGGGTGAAGGTCAGTTGCTCAGCTTTCAAGAGGTCTCGGTGTTGAATGCTAGATACGGGCACCTTATCCAGTCGGCACTCTTTGACAAAGTTAAAATGGCTGTGGTTTTGCTCAGTATGAATATCTAGCCATTTATTTTCTTTAGCTAGGTAGATACGGAGGTGGTCAAAGAGAGGAATTCCGAGGTCATAGCTTGGTTTGCCTGGACAGGTCGGATAAAATCCGAGGGCCGACCAGATGTACCAGGCCGAGAGACTACCATTGTCTTCATCGCCAGGATAGGCTTGCCAGCTTGGGTGAAAAGCTTTCTGACGGAGCGTCTTGATAAGAAGGGCA
The DNA here is from genome assembly GCF_900411395.1 of Streptococcus sp. 596553. Taxonomy (GTDB): domain Bacteria; phylum Bacillota; class Bacilli; order Lactobacillales; family Streptococcaceae; genus Streptococcus; species Streptococcus mitis_BA. The sequence goes on from NZ_OXCQ01000006.1 coordinate 101,998, forward strand.
GTGTAGTCAGGGTAGTTGCTGTAACGGAAGAGATAAGGAATGTGGAAGCTCGGCTGGTTGGAAATGGCGAGTTGCCCAAAAGGAGCAGTAGCCATCTCGCTCATTTCGTGAATCTCGTAACCATAGCCTATTGTCTCAAAGAGGGGAGCCTCCTGACAGGTTTTCAAAAGATAGTTGCTGAAGGCTTCTTTTCCACCCATAAGTTGGCTTAAGTCTGGGATGTCGTGGAGAACGCCTAAAGTTGCTTGGATGGCTGAACATTCGGCATAATCACGTCCCCAACTATAAGGAGAGAAGTCAGGGCGGAAGTTGCCTCGATTGTCTCGCGCTCGCATATAACCTGTCTCAGCATCAAATAGATGGCGGTAATTTTGTGACGCAGTTCTATAAGTTTCTGCGATGTTTGTTTTTCCGAGTTTTTCGGCACAGCTGGCGATACAAAAGTCACTATAGGCATAGTCTAGAGTATGGCTGACGCTTTCGTGGTGGTCAGTAGAGAGGTAGCCTAGTTCTTGGTATTGGGTTAGTCCGTGGCGACCATTGATGCCGAGAGGGTCAGATTTGCTGGCTGTTTCAAGCATGGCTTGGAGGAGTTCTGCTTCCAAGTCGGGAGCCATGTTCTTGCAGGCGCTATCTGCGATAATGCCATCTAGCAGGGTACCTGGCATCATGCCACGTTCATCTGGGGCCAGCCATTTTGGAAGGAATCCAGTATCGCGGTAGCTATTGAGAAAACCTTCTAAAAAGAGACGATAGTGTTCCGGTATGACAAGGGCAAAGAGGGGGAAGGTGGTACGGAAGGTATCCCAGAAACCATTGTTGCTAAAGAGGACACCGGGCTTGACAGAACCAGTAGCCAGATCTATGTGGCTGGCTTGCCCTGATTCATTAACCTCATAAAAAGTCTGTGGGAAGAGGAAGAGTCTGTAAAGGCAGTGATCAAAGAAGGTTCGGTCAGCCTCTCCTGTCTCTATAATGTCAAAACGATGGAGGAGATTTTCCCAGTCCGCTTGTGCATTTGCTTTACAGTTATCAAAATCTACTTGAGGTAGATTAAGCAGTGCTTGAGAAGGGGAGATGAAAGAAGTGCCTAGTTGAATCTCTGCATGGCTATCTTCCAGGTCAATTCGCCAGTCTCCCCCTTCTTGGCTGACAGCAAGAATATCCGTATTCATTTGCAGGGCAGTGAATAGTTTTAGCGGATTTTTGTTAGTATCAGTTTTTCCTTCTTGTCTCAAGGCCAGAGTTCGCTTATCTACCTGCTCCACGGTCAGTTCATCTCCTGCGTGAAGATAGAGGGAGAGGGCTTTGCCTTGTTTTTGCTCCAAACGAATAGAAGCACCATAGCAAGTCGGTGTGAGCTGGGTTTCAATCTGATAGCGCAGGGAGAAAATTTTCAGATAATGAGGTTGGAAAGAGGCCTTATCTATGTCATAGGAAGATTGGCGGTGAAAGAGGCTGTCTCCACCCAGTTGACCGGTGACAGGTGTCAGAAGGAGCCAAGAGTAGTCCCCAATCCAAGGACTTGGTTGATGGGTCAATCGAATCCCCTGAAAGATAGGCAGATGTGGATCAAAAAACCAAGAGCCCTCCTGGTCACTGGTCTGGGGCACAAAGTAATTCATCCCAAAAGGAACGCCTGTGTATGGCAGGGTATTTCCCCGAGAAAAGGCATGCTTGCTGGCAGTCCCAAAGCGGGTATCGATGGTTTCAAGTAGTGGTTTCATAGTCTTTCCTTTAGCTGTTTTTCTACATTATATCAGAAAAAGAGGGCCTTTAGAAAAGGAGTTTCAAAGATAACTATTTTGTAGAAAAATGACTATCATTTGTGTATGTATTTTCTGTCTCAAAAGCTATATACTGAAAATGAAACTTGTTTGAAAGAGGATACTGCACGATGATTTATTCAAAAGAAATTGTTAGAGAATGGCTAGATGAAGTGGCAGAGCGGGCTAAGGACCATCCAGAGTGGGTGGATGTTTTCGAGCGTTGCTACACCGACACCTTGGACAATACGGTTGAAATCCTAGAAGATGGTTCAACCTTTGTCTTGACTGGGGATATTCCTGCTATGTGGCTTCGAGATTCGACAGCCCAACTCAGACCCTACCTGCATGTGGCTAAAAGAGATTCGCTCCTGCGTCAGACCATTGCAGGTTTGGTCAAACGTCAGATGACCTTGGTACTCAAGGATCCTTATGCCAATTCCTTCAACATTGAGGAAAACTGGAAGGGGCACCATGAGACTGACCACACAGACCTTAATGGCTGGATTTGGGAACGCAAGTACGAGGTGGACTCGCTTTGCTATCCTTTGCAGTTGGCTTATCTCCTCTGGAAAGAGACTGGCGAAACTAGTCAGTTTGATGAGACTTTTGTCGTAGCGACTAAGGAAATTCTCCATCTTTGGACGGTAGAACAAGACCACAAGAACTCACCTTATCGTTTTGTTCGTGATACCGATCGTAAGGAAGATACACTGGTAAATGATGGATTTGGCCCTGATTTTGCAGTGACAGGCATGACCTGGTCAGCTTTTCGTCCAAGTGATGATTGTTGTCAATATAGCTACTTGATTCCGTCAAATATGTTTGCTGTAGTTGTCTTGGGGTATGTGCAAGAAATCTTTGCAGAACTAGTCCTAGCTGATAGCGAGAGTGTTATTGCTAATGCCAAGCGTCTCCAGACTGAGATTCAAGAAGGAATAGAAAGCTACGCCTACACCACCAACAGCAAGGGTGAAAAGATTTACGCTTTTGAAGTGGATGGCCTAGGAAATGCTAGCATCATGGATGATCCAAACGTTCCAAGTTTGTTGGCTTCGCCTTATCTGGGCTACTGCGATGTCAACGATGAGGTTTATCAAGCAACTCGTCGTACCATTCTGAGCCCTGAAAATCCCTACTTCTACCAAGGAGAATACGCTAGTGGTCTCGGAAGTTCTCATACCTTCTATCGCTATATCTGGCCAATCGCCCTTTCTATCCAAGGTTTGACAACAAGAGATAAGGCAGAGAAGAAATTCTTGCTGGATCAGCTGGTTGCTTGCGATGGTGGTACAGGTGTGATGCATGAAAGCTTCCATGTAGATGACCCAACTCTCTACTCTCGTGAATGGTTCTCTTGGGCTAACATGATGTTCTGTGAATTGGTCTTGGATTACCTAGATATTCGCTAAGGAGCGTGATTTATATTCTTCGAAAATCTCTTCAAACTACGTCAGCTTTATCTGCAACCTCAAAGCTGTGCTTTGAGCAGCCTGTGGCTAGCTTCCTAGTTTGCACTTTGATTTTCATTGAGTATTAGTGCAACCGATTCTTGTCAGAATCACAAATTTACATTTAAAACATTAAAAATTTAATTTAGAATGAGGTTTTACTTCATGGAAAATGTTGTCGTACATATCATCTCACATAGTCACTGGGACCGTGAGTGGTACTTGCCTTTTGAAAGCCACCGTATGCAGTTGGTGGAATTGTTTGACAATCTTTTTGATCTCTTTGAAAATGACCCTGAGTTCAAGAGTTTCCACTTGGATGGACAAACTATTGTCCTTGACGACTACTTGGAGATTCGCCCTGAAAATCGCGACAAGGTCCAACGCTACATTGACGAAGGAAAATTGAAGATTGGTCCATTTTACATCTTGCAGGATGACTACTTGATTTCAAGTGAAGCCAACGTCCGCAATACCTTGATTGGTCAAGCAGAATGTGCAAAATGGGGCAAATCAACCCAGATTGGTTACTTCCCAGATACCTTTGGAAATATGGGGCAAGCACCTCAAATCCTTCAAAAATCAGGCATTCGCGTGGCAGCCTTTGGGCGTGGTGTGAAGCCGATTGGATTTGACAACCAAGTTCTCGAAGATGAGCAGTTTACATCACAGTTTTCAGAAATGTACTGGCAGGGTGCGGACGGAAGTCGTGTCCTCGGTATCCTCTTTGCCAACTGGTACAGTAACGGGAATGAAATTCCAGTTGATAAAGACGAGGCCTTGACCTTCTGGAAACAAAAATTGTCAGATGTGTGTGATTACGCTTCGACCAACCAATGGTTGATGATGAACGGATGTGACCACCAGCCTGTACAGCGAAATCTGAGCGAAGCTATTCGTGTGGCAAATGAACTCTTCCCAGATGTGACCTTTGTTCACAGTTCTTTTGATGAATATGTTCAAGCTGTGGAAGGTGCGCTTCCTGAACACTTATCAACGGTTACAGGTGAGTTGACTAGTCAGGAAACAGATGGTTGGTACACACTTGCCAACACTTCTTCATCTCGTATTTATCTCAAACAAGCCTTCCAAGAAAATAGCAACCTCCTAGAGCAAGTTGTAGAACCCTTGACGATTATCACTGGGGGTCATAACCACAAGGACCAGTTGACCTATGCTTGGAAAACTCTTTTGCAAAATGCGCCGCATGATAGTATCTGTGGCTGTAGCGTGGACGAAGTTCACCGTGAGATGGAAACTCGTTTTGCCAAGGTCAACCAAGTCGGAACCTTTGTCAAGACCAATCTTCTTAACGAATGGAAGGGCAAAATTGCAACTCACGAAGCTCAGAGTGACTATCTCTTTACGGTTATTAACACAGGCTTGCATGATAAGGTTGATACTGTCAGCACAGTGATTGATGTGGCGACTTGTGATTTCAAGGAATTACACCCAACGGAAGGCTACAAGAAGATGGCTGCTCTTACCTTGCCAAGCTACCGTGTGGAGGACTTGGATGGTCGTCCTGTAGAGGCTAAAATCGAGGATCTTGGGGCTAATTTTGAGTACGATTTACCAAAAGACAAGTTCCGCCAAGCTCGTATTGCTCGACAAGTGCGCGTGACCATTCCAGTTCACCTAGCGCCACTTTCTTGGACAACTTTCCAATTGCTGGAAGGAAAACAAGAACACCGTGAGGGTATTTACCAAAACGGAGTGATTGATACGCCATTTGTAACGGTGAGTGTGGATGACAACATCACAGTCTATGATAAGACAACTCACGAAGCCTATGAAGATTTTATCCGCTTCGAAGACCGTGGTGACATCGGAAACGAGTATATCTATTTCCAACCAAAAGGAACAGAGCCAATCTATGCAGAGCTTAAGGGCTACGAGGTCTTGGAAAACACAGCTCGCTATGCTAAGATTTTGCTCAAACATGAATTGACCGTGCCTGTCAGTGCCGATGAAAAACTAGAAGAAGAGCAAAAAGGCATCATCGAGTTTATGAAGCGTGAAGCTGGTCGTTCAGAAGAATTGACAAGCATTCCTCTTGAAACTGAGTTGACTGTCTTTGTTGATAATCCACAAATCCGCTTCAAGACTCGCTTTACTAACACTGCCAAAGACCACCGTATCCGTCTCTTGGTCAAGACTCACAACACGCGTCCAAGCAATGATTCTGAAAGCATCTATGAGGTGGTGACACGACCAAACAAACCAGCTGCTTCATGGGAAAATCCTGAAAATCCTCAACACCAACAAGCCTTTGTTAGTCTGTATGATGATGAAAAAGGTGTGACTGTATCCAACAAGGGATTGAATGAATACGAAATCCTTGGAGACGACACCATTGCAGTGACTATTTTGCGTGCATCAGGTGAGCTAGGTGACTGGGGTTACTTCCCAACACCAGAAGCACAATGCTTGCGTGAGTTTGAAGTCGAATTTGCGCTGGAATGCCACCAAGCCCAAGAACGCTTCTCAGCCTATCGTCGTGCTAAAGCCTTGCAGACACCGTTTACCAGCCTTCAGCTTGCTAGACAGGAAGGGAGCGTGGCTGCGACTGGTAGCCTCTTGAGCCATTCTGTTCTCAGCATACCGCAAATCTGTCCAACAGCCTTTAAGGTAGCTGAAAATGAAGAAGGCTATGTTCTTCGTTACTACAATATGTGTAGTGAAAATGTACGTGTACCGGAAAGTCAACATCTCTTCCTTGACCTACTTGAACGACCATATCCAGTTCATTCAGGACTATTGGCTCCACAAGAAATTCGTACAGAATTCATCAAAAAAGAAGAAATTTAATTTCAAAAAGTAAACATAAAAAGAAAGGAGGGGCGAAAAAGTAAAAACTAACTGCTGATTCGCCCCTTTTTATGGTAAAAACAATGACCATTGCAACAATTGATATCGGAGGGACTGGAATTAAGTTTGCCAGTCTGACTCCTGATGGGAAAATACTGAATAAGACAAGCATTCCAACGCCTGAAAACTTGGAGGATTTACTAACTTGGTTAGACCAGCGCTTGTCAGAACAGGATTATAGTGGGATTGCTATGAGCGTTCCAGGTGCGGTCAATCAAGAGACAGGTGTGATTGATGGCTTCAGTGCGGTGCCCTACATCCACGGATTTTCTTGGTATGAAGCACTTAGTTCTTATCAGATTCCTGTCCATCTGGAAAATGATGCCAACTGCGTTGGACTCAGTGAACTACTAGCTCATCCAGAGCTTGAAAATGCAGCCTGTGTCGTGATTGGGACAGGGATTGGCGGAGCCATGATTATCAATGGTAGACTTCATCGAGGTCGCCACGGCCTGGGTGGAGAATTTGGCTACATGACCACCCTTGCCCCTGCTGAAAAACTCAACAACTGGTCGCAACTAGCATCAACTGGAAATATGGTGCGATACGTGATTGAAAAATCTGGTCAGACTGACTGGGACGGCCGCAAGATTTACCAAGAGGCTGCAGCTGGTAATACCCTTTGTCAAGAAGCCATTGAGCGCATGAACCGTAATCTGGCGCAAGGTTTGCTTAATATCCAGTATCTGATCGACCCAGATGTCATTAGTCTGGGAGGCTCTATCAGTCAAAATCCAGATTTTATCCAAGGTGTCAAAAAAGCTGTAGATGACTTTGTTGAGACCTACGAAGAATACACGGTCGCACCCGTTATCCAAGCCTGCACCTATCATGCAGATGCCAATCTCTACGGTGCCCTTGTCAACTGGCTACAGGAGGAAAACCAATGGTAAGATTTACAGGAATTAGCAGTAAACAACATCAAGCTATAGAGTTGCTTCAAAAGCACATTTCGCTACCAGATGTAGAGGTAGCAGTCGCTCAATCTGACCAAGCCTCTATCTCTATCAAGGGTGAGGGTGGTCGCTATCAATTAACTTATCGCAACCCCCACCAACTTTATCGTGCCTTGTCCTTGTTGGTAACAGCTCTAGCAGAAGGTGACAAAGTAGAAATTGAGGAGCAGGCGGCTTATGAAGAGTTGGCTTATATGGCTGACTGTTCGCGAAATGCGGTGCTGAATGTGGCTTCTGCCAAGCAGATGATTGAGGTCTTGGCTCTCATGGGCTACTCAACCTTTGAACTCTACATGGAAGATACCTACCAGATTGAAGGGCAGCCTTACTTTGGCTATTTCCGTGGAGCTTATTCGGCTGAGGAGTTGCAGGAAATCGAAGCCTATGCCCAGCAGTTTGACATGACCTTTGTGCCATGTATCCAGACCTTGGCTCACTTGTCAGCCTTCGTCAAATGGGGTGTCAAAGAAGTCCAGGAGCTCCGTGATGTAGAGGACATTCTCCTCATTGGCGAAGAAAAGGTTTATAACCTGATTGATGGCATGTTTGCTACTCTATCTAAACTACAAACTCGCAAGGTCAATATTGGGATGGACGAAGCACACTTGGTTGGCTTGGGACGTTACTTGATATTGAACGGTGTTGTGGATCGTAGTCTCCTCATGTGCCAACACTTGGAGCGCGTGCTGGATATTGCTGACAAATATGGTTTCCACTGCCAGATGTGGAGCGATATGTTCTTTAAACTTATGTCAGCAGATGGCCAGTACGACCGTGATGTGGAAATTCCAGAGGAAACGCGTGTCTACCTAGACCGTCTCAAAGACCGAGTGACTTTGGTTTACTGGGATTATTACCAGGATAGCGAGGAAAAATACAATCGCAATTTCCGCAACCATCATAAGATTAGTCATGACCTTGCCTTTGCAGGGGGAGCTTGGAAGTGGATTGGCTTTACACCTCACAACCATTTTAGCCGTCTAGTAGCTATTGAGGCCAATAAAGCCTGCCGTGCCAATGAAATCAAAGAAGTCATCGTGACTGGTTGGGGGGACAATGGTGGTGAAACAGCCCAGTTTTCTATTCTCCCAAGCTTGCAAATCTGGGCAGAACTAAGCTACCGCAATGACCTAGACTGTTTGTCTGCACACTTCCAGACCAATACAGGTCTATCAGTTGAGGATTTCATGCAGATTGACCTAGCCAACCTCTTGCCAGACCTACCAGGCAATCTCAGTGGCATCAATCCCAACCGCTATGTCTTTTATCAGGATGTTCTCTGTCCGATCCTTGACCGGCACATGACACCTGAACAGGACAAACCACACTTTGCTCAGGCTGCTGAGATGCTTGCTGATATTAAAGAAAAAGCTGGCAACTATGCCTACCTCTTTGAAACTCAGGCCCAGTTGAATGCTATTTTAAGTAGCAAAGTGGATGTGGGAAGACGCATTCGTCAGGCCTATCAAGTAAACGATAAGGAAAGTCTGCAAGAAATCGCAAGACAAGAATTACCAGAACTCAGAAGCCAAATTGAAGACTTCCATTCCCTCTTTAGCCATCAATGGCTGAAGGAAAACAAGGTCTTTGGCTTGGATACGGTCGATATCCGTATGGGCGGACTCTTGCAACGCATCAAACGAGCAGAAAGCCGTATCGAGGCTTATCTGGCTGGTCAGCTTGACCGCATAGACGAGCTGGAAGTAGAAATTCTGCCATTTAACGACTTCTACGCAGACAAGGGCTTCGCAGCCACAACAGCCAACCAATGGCATACTATTGCGACAGCTTCAACCATTTATACAACTTAAAAATAAGAACACCTTGCTTGGCGTAGGGTGTTTCGCGTGAAACAGAGGGATTATCTAGTTTCAAATACTACAGTTAGACAAACTTATGTTAAAATGACTGAGAGGGAATGTCTCTTAGGAGCACCCCTATCGATTAGCTATTGGAGGTATTGTGGTACACTTAAAATTAGTAAAACAAGAAATAGAAGCTGAAAAGCCAGCATCTGTAGAAGCCTGGGTCATTTTCGTCAAATTTTAAAAAGGTTGCTACCGACATATACAAATTCCAAAAACAAAAACGTTAGCATAACTAGCAGATGTGATTTTATGGAGTTTTGATTTTGCAAATGATCATGCTCATGCATTTTTCATGGATAATGTTGCGTGGAGTCATGCAGATTCTTACTTTCTTAGCTTTGTTAGTGACGATGTTGAAGAACGTTACACAGAAAATGTCTATCTGGATACCCTAAGTGTCAAACAAAAATTTAAGTTTATTTTCGACTTCGGTAATGAATGGCGTTTTGAATGCCAAGTGCTGAGAGAAATCGAGACAGAGGGCGAAGAAGCTTATCTCGTACGTTAAGTTGGAACGCCGCCAGAACAATATCCAGATTATGATGGTTTTGACTATGAAGAATGGTAAAATTGATTGTTAAACAATCTAAAAAAACAATTGGAATCAGTCTGTGTAGGCTTAGTATCTCAATTGTTTTTTGTGATGGTTTCAGATAAGAGAGTTTTTTAATACTCAATGAAAATCAAAGAGCAAACTAGGAAGCTAGCTGTAGGTTGCTCAAAACACTGTTTTGAGGTTTCAGATGGAAGCTGAGGAGGTTTGAAGAGATTTTCGAAGAGTATAAATTTGTTGAGCGTGTAGCTAATACGTATCAAGTCTGGTAGATTGAGAAAACCTGACAAAAAATTAGATAGTGCTAGAATAACATTAACGAAAGACATTTGAGGGCAGAAAGGTTCCTGCCGCACCTTGCAAAAGGGTATCTGAGATGCTGGGTACACCGACCAGCCAAAGGATCCGTTATTTCAAAGGAGGGGCTTAAATGCTCCTTTTTTATTTAAAAATTTCAAAATAGATTACACTCACCGCAGGCTTAGGCTTGCGTTTTTTTGTTTGACAAAATTAAAAAAATGTGTAAGAATAAGTAGAATTGAAAACAGGAAAACTCACCTCCTTTCGATTCGTCTAGCCTTTTCGTGAGGCAATGAGGGGGCGGAGAGACGCGCTCGTCAACAGAAGTATCTCATTGGAAATGTTGCTCACTTTTTAGTGAGCTTTTTATCTAGGGAATAGAAATGAAAAGCAAAAAGTTAAAATTAGGTCAAATTGATTTAAAAATGTGCAAGGATTACGACCTTATTCAAGCGATGGACTATGACTTTAAGACGAAGGAAGTAATGAATAAAGGAAGGGGATTTGCGGTAACTGTTGTCAAAATACAGGGGCTAACTTTCTTGATTCCATTTAGAAGTTACATTCCTAAAAAGTATCAATTGAAGTATAAGCTTAGAAATTCAGCAAAAGAAGGATATGTTGAAGGATTAGATATTGGTAAAACATTGATTTTAGAAGATAAAAGTTATTTACTAAATACCACTTTTCGCCTTCGGAAAGTCGAAGATTATTATAAAGTAATGGATAATGATAAAGCTATAATCAATAAGTTAGTGAAAGCTATTATAGACTATAACCGTGCTTTAGAAATGAACGATAGAAACAAACTTGAAGATCCTAAACGCTTTAAATTCTCAACATTCCAGAATTATTCTACTAGATTAAGAGTCATAACAGAAAAAGACTATTTAGAATAGATAATGTTTCCGCAGGCTTAGGCTTGTGTTTTTTTATAGTAGATTGAAATAAGATTTGAACAAATTGATTAGGAAAGTCAAATTAATTTCTAGCAATGTTTTAGTAGTCGAAGTGTACTGTTCTAGTTCCAATTCACTCTATTCTTCAAAAAAGCCCGATTTTATGGGGTTTTAATTCTGATAAAATCCGATAATTTCGGCATGATAAGGTGAGGTAGTTATTGTCTTAATGCTCAGTTACATTCTGGAAATCGCTAGAATTTTTTCAAAAAACCCCGTAATAGTTGAATTATCTAAGCTTTAACAGTATAATTAAGCTAGTAGCTTCATCAGGAGGTTCTATGCTACAATATAGTGGGTGGCACGGCACCACCAATAAAATAAAAGAAAAGATTCTATCTGCTGGGTTTTCTTATGAGAAATATAAACCTGGTATTCATAAACAGAGACATCCGAACGACTTGGGTAATGGTATTTACTTTTTTCTACCTTTTGACAAAGATACTGGTAAAACGATTGCTTCTGCTTATGTCGCAAAGTATAAGTCATTTGAACTAAGCAAACCTGGGGTTAGGCCTGAGTTAATTCATGCTGAAATCACCCTAAAATCTATAGATAAGATTTTTATTTTAGATAACCCAAAAAACCAAAGGTTATTAGAGGAATATCGACAAGCGGCATCTATTCAAATTGAACGTGAGATTGCAGGTATTTCAGGTAGCGGAGCCAAAAATAGAGCTACTCTTCTTAACCAAAATCAAGGATTAATTATTGAGCTGTTGCTTGATTTAGCGTCTCAGCATGGGAAGAATTATGAAGCAGTGCAGTCCAAAACATATACTGCTATTCCATCTTTACCAGTAATTGACGGAAAGAATGGAGAGGAAATTTGTATCCGTGATTTAAATTGTATTACAAACATTTTATAAATAAGGAGGCTTTTATGAGTTTATTGTCAAACTTTTTAGGAACTGAAGAATTTTCTTTGATGGATTCTCCAATGTTCCAAGAATTAGTTGAAAATATTAAGGCCAACAAAATTTATTCAGTAAACAATGAATTTGATTATGATTTGAATATATCAGGAAGTCTTAAAAAATATAAAGATGAAATCCATTTTACTTCTCAATTAAATAATCAAAAAGAGTTTTATGATTTGAATTCTGTAACTAAAGTAAATGCAATGCCTGAATATAATATAAAGAACAAGAAGTCATGTTTTTCATATTTACCAATAGATTCTGAAAACTTAATTACAACAAAAGAAAATAGTGAGGTGGCAGCTTAATGTCCTCTTTACAATTTAAAGATTATTTTTTAAATGAAGTATCATACCGAAGAAATCCTAGTTTTGACCAAACAAATAGTACTATTAATTTACATCCTGAATTGTCTGCACAGATTTTAATAAGAAAATCTGAAAACCTTGCTTATGTTAACTTGATAACAAAGCAAGGAAATATAGATTCAGATGATTCTGCTTTTGAGCTTATTGTAGATATTGTTGGAGAATTTTCATTTATATATGATGAGACAGAATTTGATATTGATTTTGAAACTTTTCTTAAAGAGAATGGCTTAGCAATTCTTTGGTCCTATATTCGGCCTATCGTATCTGATATGATTACTCGGGGTAATGAGTTCCCCAACTTCATATTGCCTGTCGTTAACATTAAAAAAATGCTTGAAGACAAAGATTCTATCAAGTTAACATACGAATAAAAACAGTGTATGTATTTTTCAAAGCTCCAATGAAATGCTTTCACATTTAAAAGGTATTCGGAGAACTATAAATCAAAATTGTGATAAAAATAAATAGGATCAAAGAGTTTTGTATGATAGTAGTTTCAATTTAAACTCTACCTTCTTCGAGACTCAGCTATCAATGAAAATCACCAGAAGGGCAGTATTTTAAGGCTCTTCTGGTGGTTTTTGAATTGTTTGGTTAGTGTGAGATATGAATAATTTGGGGTTTAATATTCTTCGAAAATCTCTTCAAACCACGTCAGCTTCCATCTGCAACCTCAAAACAGTGTTTTGAGTAACCTGCGGCTAGCTTCTTAGTTTGCTCTTTGATTTTCATTGAGTATAAAAACAAGAACACCTTGCCTGGCGCAGGGTGTTTCGCGTGAAACAGAAGAATTGGATAAGATGCATCATATCAAGCTTAGGTAATAACATTTGATTTATAAAATAAAAAAGAGTATAATAAATTAAGCCAATCTAAAATATGCATAAATATTTTAGGGGGGGGCTTTTTATTTGTCCTTCCATTATATATTAACCGATAATTATCGGAAAAGGAGCAAAATGATATATGTTTTATAAAGGTAATGAAGATAGAGAAAAGCGCTTGCGGTTTTCGATTCGTAAGGTTAGTTTTGGTGCTGCTAGTGTTGCAGTAGCAGCCTTGTTCATGTTTCCAGGAAATGGGACAGTGTCTGCCACAGAGCAAGGTGTAACCCCAACTAATGAGGGAAGACAAGGCTCACCACTGAAAGACCCAGATGTCCAGAATGGAACCTACGGGGCGACTCCAGTAGTCAGTCAGTTGGATGGAAATTCTGGTAGCAGTGAGACTACTGCTCCGGAAGGTCAAGAAGAAACAACTACTCCAACACCTGCTGACTCAAGCTCAACATCAGTGGAGTCAGCTACTGCTTCAGCAACAGAAGAAGTAGAAGAAAAGGCTACATCTGACTTGGATAAAAAACAGCTGGAAGATTACGTAGCAGAAATTGATGCTAAATTAGCCTCAGGTAGCTATGCGACTAAGACAGATGAAAGTGTCGCAACCCTTAAAGAACATTTAGAATTAGCAAAACTTGCCCTAACAACAGCCAAAAGTCAAGACGAGTTGACGAAAGCCTATAGAAGACTCTTTATGACAGCGAGCAGCGGTTTACGTAGTAAGCCTAAAGCGCAAGTGGAAAGTCCTAAACTAGATACCACAGAAGGAAAAGCGACTGTCGGTAAGAAAGCCAGCAATACTGAGAAAGCTACAGGAACCAACTCTATCGCAAACTCAGGAAAACATGATTCACGTAATGGACAAGCCCTAGATAGAAACAATCCATTCCGAACAGATGGGACAACAACGGATACTGATCCATCAGCAAACCAGACTTACACAGCACCTGCAGAGAATGCGGATTTAAAAACGTTAGCAGATAAGTTAAAAGCATTGCCTGAAGTTATTGAGAATAATAAAAAAATTCAAAATATGGATGCATTAGGGGATGGAAAAAATATTGCAAAGGGTAGTGTTGCTGAAATTAAAGAATTTGGTGGATGGAAAGCAGTAGGTGAAAATGGGAAATTTGCGATTGCTAGAAAAACTGAAGCTGGAGTTTTCCCAGCATATACAGTAAATATTACTAGAACTAATCAGGTTTGGGTTAGGGAGCAATCGTTTGATAGACGTAGTGAATATATTTTATTACTATCAAAATTAGTTACTAAACAGAATAGAGACGAACCAGTCTATGATGATAAACCCTATTTAGAAAATAATGAACCCGGTGCACAAACAGCGAGAGCAGCTAAGTGGTTTGATGGAATTGAAAAAACTTTTAAAGCATATGCTTCGAATGAAGGAACAAAAGTAACAGTGAACTTTAAAACGGGTTATACTGGTGATAATAATGGATCAAAAGCTAAATATAAAGTAGAAGTGTTCAGTATTGAAAATGGCAATGAACAGTTAATTTATACGGCAGTAGTCTCACCAGAAAAAAACGTGAATAGTCCTGAAATGAAAGTAGTTGCTGCAAGAGATGGAAATGCAAAAAATCAGACTTTTAGTGCTAATAGTCTTTCAAAAGAACAGATAGAAGAAAAATTAGCTTTAACTGAAAATAGACCGAATGCAACAGGAGGGACATTTACAAGTAGAGAAATTAATTTACCAAAGGGAGTAACTTCATATAAGGTGAGAATTAGTTTGGAAAACAAACATCAAGCTGGTATGAGTTATAATTCATCTTATTTACAGTACTCTTTACCTATTACTGGATTGGACTTCAATGTAAATCAAGATACAAGTATAGTTGCGAAGAACCTCTTACAAAGAATTTATGATAAATTACTTGAAACGGAAACGACTGATAAGGCAGGGAAAACGGACGATACTATCAATGCATATACAGCTGAACTTGAAAAAGTACGTAATCTTCTTACTGGACAGTTAAAAACAACAGCAGACTATAAAAAGGCGTTTTCAACGCTTTTAGCAAAACAAGAAGCTTTAGTACCTGCGGCAACAAATGAAGAAAAGACTAATCTATCTGCGCAAGTTGAAGGGTTAAAAAAGGTATCAACAGAAAATAAAACTCCTAAAAGTATTGAAAAATATGAAGATGAGTTTAGAAAATATGAGAGGCAAATTGAAGATTTAAAAAATGAAGTTAAGACTATCCTAGATAAACAAGGTAATGCAAGTAAAGAAGAAGTATCTAATGTACTAACCAAAGTGACAGCAGTAAAAGAAAAAATAGATACAGCTGCTGGATTGTTAGTTGATAAAGGAAACAAGACAGAGTTAAGACAAGTAGTAGGTCAAGAAGCTGACGTTAAAGGAAACTTTAAATACTATAACGCAGACAAAACAAAGAGGGATGCGTATGATGAAGCGATAAAAAGTGGACAAACAGTAATAGCTGATGCTAATGCGGATCAAACCAAAGTAGATGCAGCAAAACAAGCTATAGAAGATGCCAAAGGCAAATTAGATGGAGCAGAGACCCAGAAAGAGGCTCTAACAACAGCAACATCTACAGATGCGGAAAGCACAAAAGCTAATGATGCGAAGTACTACAACGGAAGTGCAGAGAAGAAAGCAGCCTATGATCAAGCAGTATCAGATGGTAAGAAAATCTTAGAAAAAGCTAACGCAACGCAAGCGGAAGTAGATGCAGCAAAACAAGCTATAGAAGATGCCAAAGGCAAATTAGATGGAGCAGAGACCCAGAAAGAGGCTCTAACAACAGCAACATCTACAGATGCGGAAAGCACAAAAGCTAATGATGCGAAGTACTACAACGGAAGTGCAGAGAAGAAAGCCGCCTATGATAAAGCCGTAGAAGATGGTAAGAGAGTCTTAGGTAAAGCTAACGCAACGCAAGCGGAAGTAG
>NZ_OXCQ01000006.1:117802-140822 GCF_900411395.1 Streptococcus sp. 596553
GGAAAGCACAAAAGCTAATGATGCGAAGTACTACAACGGAAGTGCAGAGAAGAAAGCAGCCTATGATCAAGCAGTATCAGATGGTAAGAAAATCTTAGAAAAAGCTAACGCAACGCAAGCGGAAGTAGATGCAGCAAAACAAGCTATAGAAGATGCCAAAGGCAAATTAGATGGAGCAGAGACCCAGAAAGAGGCTCTAACAACAGCAACATCAACAGACGCAGAAAGTACAAAAGCCAATAATGCGAAGTACTACAACGGAAGTGAAGATAAGAAAGCAGCCTATGATCAAGCAGTATCAGATGGTAAGAAAATCTTAGAAAAAGCTAACGCAACGCAAGCGGAAGTAGATGCAGCAAAACAAGCCATAGAAGATGCCAAAGGCAAATTAGATGGAGCACCAACTGATAAAGAACAATTAATAAACACCACTGACGCATTAAATAGTTTAATTTTAGAAGATTCGACAAAAGGAAAGACCAAAGCGACGATTGATGAGTATAAAAAAGTACAAGAAGAATCAGAGAAAGTTTTAAAAGAAATTAAAAAAGTTATTGATAATGAAAATGCTTCACAGGTTGAGGTTGACAAAGCCTTAGAACTAGCAATTAAGGCAAAAGATGCTTTAGAAATTGCGAAAAAATCATTACTTGATGCTGTAGAAGCTAGAGAAGTAGTTGAAACGACAGCAAATGAAAAAATTGCAAGTATCAAAGCAGATAAAAAACTTTCTGATGAAGAAAAGCAAAAAGCACTTGATACAGTTGAAGCCTTAGAGGAAAAAGCATTAGAAGCAATCGATAGCTCGACAACCCAAGCAGAACTCGATAAAGTTCTCAGAACCTTCTTATACCAAGTTGATCAAGATGCACTTGTAGCTGATCTTCCAGAATTAAACCTTGAAGATGCCCTGAAAGCTTTAATCAATGGAGTAGTGAAAGTTGAACGCGGCACAGCCCTTTCCCAAGCAGATGTGTTAGCGAAATTAGATTTACCAGAAGAAATCTCAGTCCTCAATATGGTATTGCCTGATACGAATACTATCGGTACTAAAATTGCTACAGTGACATTAAGACTAGCGGATGGAAGTGTACAAAAACTTGAAGTTCCAGTTGAAGTGATTTCACCAAACAATCAAGATATGATACCTCCATATAATGGTGGAAACTACGGCCCTTCTGCCGATAACGGAATGACGAACACTCAAGCCAAAGTGAATAAATCCAAGTTAGAAAGTGCTATTCATCAGTTAGATGAGCTAATCGTTCAAGAATCCTCTAAGCTTGATGCAGAAACTGCAAAAGAAGCGAATGCATTATCAGCAGATGCTAAGAAAGTATTTGCTAACGCAGACGCAAGTCAAGCAGAAGTGGATGCAATGGTGAAACGTATCGAAGACTTTATGGCGAAACTTGCTCCAGCAGCTGACCATGTAACTCCAGCTGAGGATCAAAGTGTTCAGACACCAGCTGTAGCTCCAGCTACTGCTCAAGCAGCGAATGCCAACCAAGAAGCATCAGCACAAGCAAATGCGCCTAAAGAATTGCCAAATACAGGTACAGCAGATTCTACTGTAGCTATGGTAGCAGCTGCCGCAAGTGCTTTACTTGGTCTTGGTCTTGCAGGCCGTCGTCGTAAAGAAGACGAAGAAGCTTAATTGGTAGATTGTTTGATAATTATCAGATGATAAGTCCGATTTTCAAAGCTGAAACAAGTACCTCTCATAAGAAAATCTCCTAGCAGGAAAGCCTGCTAGGAGATTTTTGCATGTCAGGAAGTGGACGGCAAACTGTAATCATTCAATAACGAGGCATATTGAAAAATTTCCAGACTCGAGAACTCACTGATAGTTACTAAGCTGGAGATTTCTTATTTGCACTTTTTGTAGGGAGTCAGTCTCGGAGAAATCAGACACTATAATGAACTGAGTCTGGACTAGTACAATATCGCTTCTAAAACATTGTTATAAATTGATTTGGCCTTGCCTTATACTCAATGAAAATCAAAGAGCAAACTAGGAAGCTGGCCGCAGGTTGCTAAAAACACTGTTTTGAGGTTGCAGATGGAAGCTGACGTAGCTTGAAGAGATTTTCGAAGAGTATTAGCTTTCTAAAAAAGTTGAGAAAAGTAGTACCTTTATTTTTAGACAGAGATCAGGATGAGTTTTGAGAAAAAACGTTAAAAAGAGAAAAACCTCTATTGTCAAAAGTATAAGGAACTTGATAATAGGCTTTTTTTCTAAAAATAGTGGGCTTCATTGCTCCTAAAATTTAGTTTGAGAGACTAGCACAGGGTAACAGAGTGACGCCATCACGGTGCTAATAGAGATAAAATAAACAATTGATTTAGGACATTTGTTTGATAGTGGTGATAAAGTTTTAAATCTGCTACATAATTTGTGGAGTTTTTTCTATAATTAGGAGTTTAACCTAATCTGCAAATAGGAGTATACTAATAATGTAATCGTTATCAAAAATCTAAAAAGGAATTTTTAGATGGATATCAAAATAAAAAGGGAGGAAATTATGAATAAGTTTTCAAAAACCTTGAGAGACAACTGGATCTTTCTCTTGATGGTTTTGCCAGGGGCACTCTGGTTGATTCTATTCTTCTACATTCCAGTATTTGGGAACGTGGTTGCCTTCAAAGACTACCACATGACCAGTAATGGTTTCATAGATAGTATCATAAATAGTAAATGGGTCGGACTCGATAATTTCAGATTCTTATTTAGTTCAAGAGACGCCTTTATTATCACACGAAATACGGTTCTCTACAATCTTGGCTTCATCTTTCTAGGTTTAGTTGTATCTGTAGGGATTGCCATTATCCTCAGTGAACTCCGTTCCAAGAGAATGGTGAAGATTTTCCAAACTTCTATGTTGTTCCCTTACTTCTTGTCTTGGGTTATCATCAGTTTCTTTACAGATGCCTTCCTAAATATTGATAAAGGGGTGTTCAATCATTTATTGGAAAGTCTTGGTCTAAAAGAAGTCAACTTCTACGCTGATTTGGGAATTTGGCCTTATCTCCTACTTTTCCTAGGTATTTGGAAAGGTTTTGGATATAGCAGTGTCATGTACTATGCGACAATCATGGGAATTGATCCAACCTACTACGAAGCAGCGACAGTGGACGGAGCCAGCAAATGGCAGCGCATTCGCAATGTAACCATTCCGCAGTTGACACCATTGGTAACTGTATTGACCATCCTTGCAGTCGGAAATATCTTCCGTGCAGACTTCGGTCTTTTCTACCAAATCCCTCACAATGCTGGTCAGCTTTATAACGTAACCAACGTCTTGGACGTATATGTATATAATGGATTGACCCAGACAGCAGATATCGGAATGGCTTCAGCAGCAGGTCTCTACCAATCAGTAGTCGGATTGATTCTGGTGGTTCTATCAAACTTACTTGCAAGACGAGTTGATCCAAACTCAGCCTTGTTCTAGAAAGGAGGAGAATATGGCAGAAAAGAAAATTAAAAAAGAAAAAATTGATAATGTCGGCATTCACTCCTTCAGTAAGAAAGCAGATATCTTCTTCAGTACCATTTCGGGTTTGATTGCCCTCTCTTGTATCCTACCCTTCGTATTCGTTATCATTATTTCAGTGACGGACGAGAAAAGCCTCCTCCAATACGGCTACAGCTTCTTCCCATCCCAATTTGGATTAGACGGTTTTGAGTTCTTGGCGCAGTTTAAGGATAAAATCTTACAGGCCCTCTTCATTTCTGTCTTTGTAACCGTAGTTGGGACATTTACAAATGTCTTTATCACAACAACCTATGCCTACGCTATTTCACGGACAACCTTTAAGTATCGCAGATTTTTTACCATCTTCGTTCTGCTCAGTATGTTGTTCAACGCTGGTTTGGTACCAGGTTATATCATGGTGACCCGTGTGCTTCAGCTTGGGGATACTGTTTGGGCCTTGATTGTGCCAATGCTTCTCTCACCATTCAATATCATCTTGATGCGTTCCTTCTTCAAGAAGACCATTCCAGAAGCCATTCTCGAATCGGCTCGTATCGATGGTGCTAGTGAGGCTCGGATTTTCTTCCAAATCTGTTTGCCATTGTCACTACCAGGTATCGCAACCATCACGCTTTTGACAGCTCTTGGTTTCTGGAATGACTGGTTCAACGCCCTTCTTTACATCAAGAGTGACAACTTGTATCCATTGCAATATTTGCTGATGCAAATCCAGCAAAATATGGACTACATTGCCAAAGCGGTCGGCTTGACTGGTCAACTGGGAGTTGCTCTACCGAAAGAAACAGGTCGTATGGCCATGGTTGTGGTCGCAACCCTTCCAATCGCGATTTTGTATCCATTCTTCCAACGCTACTTTGTAAAAGGTTTGACTATCGGTGGTGTGAAAGAATAGTGCTTGTTGAGAAAGAACATTTCTCAGTTCCCAACTTCCCTTGTGTGAAGTTAATACTCTTCGAAAATCTCTTCAAACCGCGTCAACGTCGCCTTGCCGTATAGATGTTACTGACTTCGTCAGTTCTATCTGCAACCTCAAAACAGTGTTTTGAGCAACCTGCGGCTAGTTTCCTAGTTTGCTCTTTGATTTTCATTGAGTATAAGATCATTACATTGTTTATAAGTTTAAAAATAAAAAAAGGAGTTTTTATCATGAAAAACTGGAAAAAATATGCTTTTGCATCTGCTAGTGTAGTCGCTTTGGCTGCAGGTCTTGCTGCTTGTGGAAATTTGACAGGTAACAGCAAAAAAGCTGCTGATTCAGGTGACAAACCTGTTATCAAAATGTACCAAATCGGTGACAAACCAGACAACTTGGATGAATTGTTAGCAAATGCCAACAAAATCATCGAAGAAAAAGTTGGTGCCAAATTGGATATCCAATACCTTGGCTGGGGTGACTATGGTAAGAAAATGTCAGTTATCACATCATCTGGTGAAAACTATGATATTGCCTTTGCAGATAACTACATTGTAAATGCTCAAAAAGGTGCTTACGCTGACTTGACAGAATTGTACAAAAAAGAAGGTAAAGACCTTTACAAGGCACTTGACCCAGCTTATATCAAGGGTAATACTGTAAATGGTAAGATTTACGCTGTTCCAGTTGCAGCCAACGTTGCATCATCTCAAAACTTTGCCTTCAACGGAACTCTCCTTGCCAAATATGGTATCGATATTTCAGGTGTTACTTCTTACGAAACTCTTGAGCCAGTCTTGAAACAAATTAAAGAAAAAGCTCCAGACGTAGTACCATTTGCAGCTACTAAGAACTTCATCCCTTCTGAGAACTTTGACTACCCAGTAGCAAACGGTCTTCCATTCGTTATCGACCTTGAAGGAGATACTACTAAGATTGTAAACCGTTATGACGTTCCTCGTTTCAAAGAACACTTGAAGACTCTTCACAAATTCTATGAAGCTGGATATATTCCAAAAGACGTAGCAACAAGCGATACTTCATTTGACCTTCAACAAGATACTTGGTTCGTTCGTGAAGAAACAGTAGGACCAGCTGACTACGGTAACAGCTTGCTTTCACGTGTTGCCAACAAAGATATCCAAATCAAATCATTCACTAACTTCATTAAGAAAAACCAAACAACACAAGTTGCTAACTTTGTCATCTCAAACAACTCTAAGAACAAAGAAAAATCAATGGAAGTGTTGAACCTCTTGAATACGAACCCAGAACTTTTGAACGGTCTTGTTTACGGTCCAGAAGGTAAGAACTGGGAAAAAATTGAAGGTAAAGAAAACCGTGTTCGCGTTCTTGATGGCTACAAAGGAAACACTCACATGGGTGGATGGAACACTGGTAACAACTGGATCCTTTACATCAACGAAAACGTTACAGACCAACAAATCGAAAATTCTAAGAAAGAATTGGCTGAAGCTAAAGAATCTCCAGCGCTTGGATTTATCTTCAATACTGACAATGTGAAATCTGAAATCTCAGCTATTTCTAACACAATGCAACAATTTGATACAGCTATCAACACTGGTACTGTAGACCCAGATAAAGCGATTCCAGAATTGATGGAAAAATTGAAATCTGAAGGTGCCTACGATAAAGTATTGAACGAAATGCAAAAACAATACGATGAATTTTTGAAAAACAAAAAATAATCAGCTAAATTGATTTCGTGTATTCATTCCTAACTCCTAAAATAAGAATCACTGCTTTCCTCAGGATTATCTGGGGAAGGCAGTGGTTTTTTGAAAGTTTTTGAAGCCATGTATGCTGAGGAAATGTATAAAGACTATCAAACCTAATTTATTTCAGGTTGTTATAAATACTATCTAAATATGAGTGAATTTCTTGTCGTATAGATTGTAAAGAATGATTTCTAGCTGTATCAATGACACCGAATATTCTGTAATGACTACGGAAAAGTTTATCATAATCAATGTAACTTCCTATGATGATAATGTTGGCAAATTCAGAACGGAGTTGTATATCTTCTATATAAGAATACATTGTATCTGAAGATAAGAACATTGATTTTATGATAAAATAGGTAGTAGTGTTATAGGAATAGATGATACGCCTAGAAGCTATAATTCTCGTTTTTGTTGATAAGTTTTCTTTAATATAAGAATTGATGTCACTTGTGATGATATATCCTAATAATGAAAAATGTAGAATTTGAATTGTATCCATATTTCTCCTCTGGCTCTATCATATCAAAAACATCCGATAGAAGATGTCGAAATCTTAGATTGTATAACTGTTAGCATGAAATGTTGAAAAATAACCATTTATGATAACTCAGATACCTTTTAAGATTTTTTCCATCATAGGATACTAGTTTTGATATGATATAGGAGAGTAAGGAGGAAAAATATGCAAGAATATATTTTAAGCCAAGGCAGAGCAGTTGTTAAAGTGCCTCATTCTAAGGTTTACTATGTGACAACACATCCTACGAAGGCACATGCTGTTATTTTTATTACAGCTGATGGAGTATTTGAGAAGTATATGAGCCTAGCTAGAGTTGAGGAAATGAGTCTGGGGAAATTGTTCAGGTGTCATAGAAAGTTTCTTGTTAACTTATCCAAAGTAATAGGATTGAAGTATGAAACGAAGACCATTTTATTTATGGATGAAAGAGTATCGGATATTATCTGCTCTAGAAGATATTTTAAAACTGTAAAAGAAAGATGGTTAAATACTAAAGGAGACGAGAAATGAATATCTTTATATTAGAGGATGATTTTATACAGCAGACTAGGATGGAAAATCTGGTGTATGATATTTTAGAGAAGAATTGTTGGGAAGTAAAGCACTGTGGTGTTTATGGTAAACCAAATCAATTGTTAGAAGATATGATGGAACGTGGAGGTCATCAACTTTTCTTTTTGGATATTGAAATTAAAAACGATGTTAGAAAAGGGTTAGATATTGCTTTGGAAATCAGAGATAGAGATCCAAATGCAGTCATTGTTTTTGTAACAACTCATTCAGAATTTATGCCTGTTAGTTTTCAATATCAAGTATCAGCTTTAGATTTTATTGATAAGGAATTACCTGAAAGTGCTTTTAGGGAACGTGTGGAAAAAGCAATCGCTTATGTTCACAAGAATAAACATCAACTAATGACTGAAGATTCTTTTGTGTTTACAAATTCTAAAGCACTCGTTCAGGTTCCGTTTTCGGATTTGCTTTATATAGAAACGTCAATGATTCCTCATAAGCTAGTTCTTTATTCTATGAGAGAAAGAATAGAGTTTTATGGTAAAATTTCTGATATATTGAAGCAAGAACCAAGATTGGTTCAGTGTCATCGCTCTTTTATTGTGAATCCTTATAATATCTCTTCAATAGATAAGGAAGAAAAACTAGTCTATTTGAAGAACGGGTCAAGTTGCCTAGTATCTAGGTTAAAAATGAGGGCATTGCTGAATATAGTTAAAGATTTACATGATAGTAAGGAGTAGTAAATGTCTTTTGTGTTAGTATCTTTGAATTTTTACATACTTTTATTTCTTCATGCAAAAATTTATGGCTATCAATTGACTATAAAGAGATCTTTAGAGTTATTGTTTTTCTATTTTTTATTAGAGTTTTTACTTTTAACCTTGATTAAGATGTTCTATATCCCTGTTGTTATTACAGTACTAGATTATCCCATCTTTTTTATTATCTATACATTGTTGTTGGATAAAAAGAAATACAGTCTGCTATCGACACTTTTTTATGCTCTGTTTCCTATCACATTTTGGTCGATCATCTATGATTTTTTTGTTGATTTTATTATTCCTAATTTTGCTAGTTTAACAGACATATATGTTTATTACGATGCTACCATTTTCTCAATTTTAGCAAGTCTCCTATCTTTGCTTATAATAAAAGTTTTTCAGTATGATTTTAGCTATCTAAGAAGTAAAGTGTTGGATAAACATTTAGCTCAAATAATGAGGATTGCTAATGCTGCAATGTTGGGTTATTTTATCTTGGTTCCTTTTATTGGTTATATTAAAAAAATCTTGAACTTATCTATAAATCATTATCAAGGAGCTATAACTGCAATCTATTTCTTTTTATTTATCTATTTTGTCAATATACTGGATAGAAATGTACGTGAGGAATTGCAAAAAGATTTAGTACTTCAAAAAGAGATTCAACTTCAAAATCTTAAGAGCTATAGTAAACAAGTAGAAGGACTTTATCAAGAGGTTAGAAGCTTTAGGCATGATTATGCAAATATCTTAACAAGTTTAAAGATAGGAATAGACCGAAAAGATATTGATTTAGTTGCTCAAATTTATGACAGTGTCTTGAAAGACTCAGGGAAAAATTTAAAAGATACAAAATTTGATGTAGTGAGATTGAGAAATATAGAGGATTTATCCTTGAAGAGTTTATTAATCTCAAAATTATCCGAGGCTCAGAGTTTACTAGTGCCAGTTTCTTTGGAAATAGAAAAACCAATCGTTATCAAAAAGATTGAGGAAATTGATTTTTTAACAGTTGTTTCTATATTGTTAGATAACGCGATAGAGGCCGCTGCAAGCGCCACTGTCGAGGAACCTCTAAGTGTTTGTTTTTTTGAAGATATGAGAAATAATAAGCAAGTTTTAATTATCCAAAATCCGACCCTAGATAGAGAGATTGATGTTACAAAAATATTTGAGAGAGGAATGTCGTCTAAAGGGCAGAATAGAGGAGTTGGTTTGTCTAATGTTAATAGTATTTTGACAAAATACCCAAATATCATTCTAAAAACTACAAGTTCTAATTTTAGATTTAAACAAGTCTTAGAGATAGAAGTATAGGTGGGGATGGGTGACTTGTATCTTCTATAATCTTTTCATGATAAAACGCATAGTATCAGTCATTTTGAAATCTGATATTATGCGTTTTTATAATTCTATAGATTTTTTATGGTTTGAAAGTAGTCCGTAATTTTAATGGTGTTGTTATAGTTTCATATAGCTCTTCCCACAATCCTCCACCTGTAATCTGGTTGAGTTCAGTAGTTGTTAGTTTTTGAAATGAAGTTAGGTTTTGTTTCTTATCCATGTTATGATTCTCCTTTTTGATAAGATAATAAATTAGTTATAGAGTGTTATCTGAAAATTAATCAGAATGTGTTAAAATTTTATCTTTGAAATAATCAAAATATGTTTTCTTTGCAGTTACACTAGTGACGCGACCTTGTAAGCCGTATTGGATGAGTTTACTATCCTCATTAGATAGTTTTGCAAGAGCGGTTAATTTAAAGAGATTTCCTTGCTCTGTTCTGGTAGGAGTTTGATCAATTGTCTGAAGTTGGCCGATGATGGTAATGCCGTGATTTCCAATTTTCTCCAGTTTTAATCTTACAGTTTGTCCTTTATCTAGTAGAGGTAGATAGTCAGAAGATACGTAGTAAGTGATTAGTACTTCTCTTGTATCTGTGATGACAGGGAATATTTGAGCAATTTCTGTACCAGTTGGAATTCTATTTTTACCTTCAAATTCACTGTTTAAGTGAATGATACCTTTACTTGGGGCGGTTAAGGTATTGTTTTCTAAGCGCTGCGTTGCTTGATCTAGTTGTACTTTTAATTCTGTTAATTGATTCTCCACGGTTAGTTGTTGCTGTGAGGCTGTTTGTAAAAATTGAGTACGGAGTACTTCAATTTTGGTTGCTAAACTATTGTCATAAGTTGCTACACTTCCGATACCAGCTTGCTGAATTTTGAGGCTTGCGATAGATGATTCAAGACCTGCAATACTTTGATTAATTTGAGATAAAAATGGCTCCTCTGCAGTTCCTTGTGTTTGTTCTTGTGAGGCTACAAGATAACGATTCAAAATTGACTGGTGCGGATTGCCAGTTGGTAAGCGAGCCCTTTTATTTATGATAGCATCTCTCAGCTCTTGATATTCTCCAATTTGTTGTTGAACTTTTGTGATTTCTTGTTCGATGGCTGATGAACTGCTATTGGCAAGATTAGCTTGATTTGAAACCTCAGTGTTAGTCTTTGTGATACCCAGTTCAATATCATGGGATTGTTTAGTAAAATTCCTAAAGGTATTATGGTAGCCAAATTCATCCTCGCCAGAAAAAAGATCAGTCGCTGTTTCTAAGCTTTGTTTCAAAATTCCAAGTCCTTCTTTTTGCTTCTCAAGTCTTTGTAATTGAGTTTCTAAGGCAGTTTTCTGACTTTCTTCCATTGTTTCAGAGTATTTGATGAGTAAGTCCCCTTTTTCAACTACTTGATTTGCCACTAAATGATTAGCAAGGATAGGATTATCACTGGTTGACTGAATGGATGCAATGACACTTGTAGGGGCGATTTCTCCTTGGGAAGTAACAGTAATTTCTTTTGTGGCAACAAGGGAGAAAATCAAGATGAAAGTAAATAATAATGAAAGAGGTATGATTAACACTGTCGCATAGTTATGGTAACGTCTCTGATAAAACTCGACGCTTCTAAAAAGATTAGGATTCATGACATTCTCCTTATTTATTGAACAGATGATGGTAGAAGCCTTGCGCCTGCATTAACTCTTGATGGCTACCAACTTCAATGATTTTCCCCTGGTCAAGAACAATGACACGGTTAGTTCGTTCGGCTATACTGAGACGATGGGCTACAAAGAGAATGGTTTTATCAGTTAGGGACATAAGATTATCTATAACTTTTTTCTCAGTCAAGACATCAAGACCGCTAGTAGCTTCATCTAGTATTAAAACAGGAGCTTTAGTTAAAAGAGCACGAGCGAGGGCTATTCGTTGCTTTTGTCCTCCTGATAGACCAGCTCCATCAGAGAGCTGAGTTTGATAGCCCATAGGCATTCTTTCAATGTCTTGACGGATTTCAGCTAATTCACAAGCTCTTAGAATATCTTCTTGGCTAATCATATGATTACCGCCCAAAGTTAAGTTTTCCAAGATAGAGCCATTAAAGATATAGGCTTGTTGAGGTAGGTAATTAATATGATGGCGCAAAACTTTTTTATCAATGTTTTTAATATCCTGATGATTGATGGAAATATGTCCTTTGTAAGGTTCAAAGAAATTGACAATCATTTTGGCTAAAGTTGTTTTACCAGAACCACTAACTCCAACTAGGCTAACCTTATCTCCTTGTTTAATCGTGAGATTAATATCTGTTAAGGTATCTCGTCCAAAACCATACTTATAAGAAAGGTCATCAAATTCAATATCGCCCATCAAAAAATATGAATGAACAGGGTTTTCTTGAACTTTAAATTCAGATTCGACTAGATAGACTTCGTTCAAACGGTTATTAGCAACCTTCGCAGATTGGAGTTTGGTTTGGAGGTTGATAATATTTTCCATAGGAGTTGTAAAGTAAGAAAGAAGTGTGTTAAAGGTAATCAGTTGACCGATAGAAATTTTACTCGACATGACTAATTGAGCGCCAAACCATAGGATAAGGATATTCAGAACTAATTTTGTTCCCTGCTTTAAACTCGTTTGTAAAATAGAATACTTACTGAGCTTAAAGGATTTTTCCAAATAATCTACAAATTCGCTGTCTATATTTTGATAGCGATTTTCTTCACTCGTGAGCGACTTTATAGTTTCAATCCCGTTGATATCTTCGATAATGGCAGAGCTAACCATAGAATTACTTTGCATGACATCATGGTTCATTTTTTCGAAAGGCTTCATAAAAGAAAAGATGATGAACATGTATATAGGAATGGAAATAAGAGAAAGAAGGAAGAGATTAGGGTTTTGTGCCAGTAAGACTCCCCCTACAAGAATCAGAATAGAAACATCCAGAAAAAGAGAGAGAATGGTAGAAGCCAAGGCATCTATAATAGAGTTAGCATCTGTGAACCGTGAAATGATTTCTCCTGTACGACGTGTCGCAAAGAAAGACATAGGAAGTTCAAAAATATGGCGAATATAGGATAAAATCACATCAATGCTTAATCTCTGACTCAGAACAGTTAGGAGATAATCTCTGGAGAAGCCCATGACTTGTTGGAGGATATAGGTGATAACCAGACCAACTGAGATGATTCCTAAAGTTGATTTCATCTGATTTGGGATGTATTCATCTAAGATTCCTTGGAGATAATAAGAACCACCGATATTGATAATCGTGACCAATAAGCTTGAGAGAACAATGTAAGCAATGAGAGATTTTTGTTTAAAAATCAGAGGAAGGAAGCTTAGTAGACCATTCTTTTTATCTTTATGGGGTTGATAGCTGGGTTTGGGAGCTAGAAAAATAGCTACTCCAGTCCATTCAGAGAAAAAGCGTTCTTTTGACATTTTAGTGATTTTTACAGAAGGGTCAGGATCACCAATAATCAGATGGTCTTTCTTTGTTTGATAGACAACATAGTAATGTTGGAGTTTTCCTTCTTTGTTAACGTGAACGATAAATGGATAGGGGACATCACTCATGTCAAAGAGCGTTTTATCTGCTTGAACAGGTCTTGTTTCAAAGCCCATTTCATCAGCGGCTTTTACAATGCCAAGAGCAGTCGTTCCTTCTTTATTGGTCTTTGCAAGTTCTCTCAAGTGAGCTAGAGAAAAATCTGAACCATAGAATTTAGCAATCGAGGCTAAGGCAGCAACACCGCAGTCTCTAGCATCTATTTGAGGAACAAATGTACGTTTATAAGAAGTCATTGGCAATTCCTTTCATATAGTAGATAGGTATATTATGCCAAACTTTACTAAAAAACTTCTTGCTAAATCGTAAACGGTATTTATATTGTCATGAACAGTAATTTTTATTAAGTAAGATGAACCATTGATTTTTATAGTTGACGATAGTATATATTAGTTTTGGTCTTTGATAAAATTTATGAAAAACATTTCGTGATGAAAAAAAGACATTTTATGATTTTAAAGAAATGATATCAGTTAATTATGATATATTGATGTTGTCAAGGTTGCAACAGGACAAAAATTAAAAATAAAAAAGGAGTATTTGTCATGGATACAAAAATGATGTCACAATTTTCTGTTATGGATAATGAAATGCTTGCTCGTGTTGAAGGTGGAGATAAAGTAGGGGCTGGAGAAGTTGTTCAAGCATTAGGAATTTGTACAATAGGAGGTGCAGCTCTGGGGAGTGTTATCCCAGTTGTGGGAACTCTTGCCGGAGGGGTTTTAGGAGCACAGTTTTGTACAGCGGCTTGGGGAGCTTTTAGAGCAAGTTAAACTTTTAGCGATATAGTAGATTGGAAATAGTAGTAAAAGGAGGTGATTTATATGAAATACAGATTATTTCTTATTATTTTCTTGAGTAGTGTTTTGGATATTCTTTTAGGTACATTTTTGAAAATCTCGAATGTATCGATTGGGTGGATTGTTCTCTACAGTGGCTTATTTGAAGCAGGAGTTTTCCTTCTTGCTAATAAAGGTTTGGCGGTAAAAATCAAGGAAGCAGACATTCAAAAACGCTTTAAATTTATTTTTGGAAAAACGTTATGGTTTCAAATTCTTTTGCTCATCTTTTTGGCGGTAAAACTTTATCTTGGTTTGGATGAGAGACTGATTTTACTTTATGGAAATATTTTCATTGTCTTTAATGCCTTAGTTTATCTTTTGTCTACTAGCCAAATTAATTTAACAAAGAAAGCGTGAAAAGAATGGAACAATCAGTAAATAATTTTATCATTTTATCCGATGAAAAATTAACAATGATAACAGCTGGTGATAAACAACTTGTAGACAGATTTTTAAGTGGAGTAGGTGGTGCAGTTGAGGGGCTTTCGCTTTGTGCACAGACAATCCCCTTCCCAACTCCGCAGATTTATTTAATTTGTGCAGCTGGTGGGGCGGCAGCTTCAGTTTTATGGCCACATTAGAGGATTTAGTTAGGATATAGAATTATTAATCTGAGTATCTCTTTGCGCTTATACTCTCTATACTGTATAGGAACGTATCATGTATAAACACTTATTTTTTCCATATTCAAAAATCTTAGACTGGTTGACACCCTATATTCTAGTCTTGGCTTCTGACACCATTGCATTTAATGTTTTTGTGCTAACCTTTGTATCTGTAGTGGTTTTTTCTTTTCTGAATCCCATGCTAGCTTTTATAGCTATATTCTTAGGGGCTGGCTATGTTGTCGGGTTTTGGTTATTAAAATGGTTTGTTTTAGAGAGATTGGAGGTAAAGGATGACTTGTAGGAAGGTGTACTTAGTGTTTAAGTGGTTATCTTTATGGTCGTTTTCAATAAAGATTACACCTTGTTTTTGATTTTTAGTATAGTAACGTCAAATGTAGCTCCTTACATTCATTCCTAACTCCTAAAATAAGAATCACTGCTTTCCTCAGGTTGGTCTGGGGAGGGCAGTGGTTTTTTACCTTATTTAGATAATTATCCGAATTAGATGATATAAACAATATTAAAATGATAACAGGTGATTAAAATATTAAAATTTCTTATATCTTTATTAATTTTTATTAAGTAGATTTTTAGAATAAAGTAGCTTATAATAAGAGTGCAATGAAAGCGCTTAACATTGTGAAAATTCATCTTGTTCTGATTTAAGAGATCTATAGATACAAATTTTTAAGCAGTCGTATATAGATGTATGTCATTTACACAGTTCTATATACTTAAAAATTTATACAATGATCAATTTAAACGAGGTAGGTGAAAAAATGATAAAAGTTGTTCTCTATTCTTTTTAGGAACAAGAAATTTTACATGAGGTTATTCAAATGAAAAAAACACCCAATCGATGGTTAATTTTGGCAGCAGCCATTTTAACGAATCTATCTCTAGGTGCTGGTTACGCCTGGTCAGTTTTTCAAAAGGCGCTGCTAGAAACCAATTCTAGTCAAGGATGGGTTCAATCCCAAACTTCTTTGGCCTTTAGTATTTCTTTTGCAATGGTACCTGTTGGTATGATTATTTTCGGTCCTAAGGTTGATTCAGCAGGACCTAAGAAATTTGTATTCCTAGGTGGTATTCTCTTCGGTGCTGGTATGTTTGCTACTGGATTTGCTACTTCTCTTCCAGTCCTTTACCTCACTTACGGGGTTGTCCTAGGACTTGGTATTGGTTCAGCTTATGGAGCATCTACTTCAGTTGCCACTAAGTGGTTCCCAGATAAAAAAGGTTTAGCTGGTGGTTTGACAGCAGCAGGTTTCGGGTTAGGGCCGCTCATTATCGGTCCAGTTGCCAAAGCTTTGATTGCTTCTATGGGTGTTTACTCAACATTCAAAGTATTGGGTATCATTCTTCTAATTGTTATTTGCACTTCTTCATTGGTAATGGAGAAAGCTCCTGCAGCAGCGCCGGTAGCTGGAACAGCTCAACCAGAAGGTAAAACTTACAAAGAAATGCTTCGTGATGGAAATTACTGGCTTCTATGGTTGATTTACGTTCTTGGTGCTACTGGTGGAATGATGATTATCGGTACTGCAGCATCAATTTCTGACCAGTACAAACTTGTAGGAGAAGCTACACTCTTCGTTATGCTGGTATCTATCGCTAATACATTTGGTCGTATCTTCTGGGGTACGGTATCTGATAAGATTGGTCGCTATCCTACCGTTATTGCCATGTTTGGAGCGGTTGCTACTGGTTTGTTGCTCACAGCCTTATTCAAAGGTCCTGGAAGCATCTTGGCCATCCTTGGAATTATGATGGTTGCCTTGTCATTTGGAGGCTTCCTCGGTTCATTCCCAGGAATTACTGCTGAAAACTGGGGAGTTACATACGTAGGGACAAACTATGGATGGATGTTTACTGCTTATGGCGTAGCTGCTATTGCTGGTCCTCAG
This sequence comes from Streptococcus sp. 596553, assembly GCF_900411395.1. Classification (GTDB taxonomy): domain Bacteria; phylum Bacillota; class Bacilli; order Lactobacillales; family Streptococcaceae; genus Streptococcus; species Streptococcus mitis_BA. The sequence continues at coordinate 134,026 of NZ_OXCQ01000006.1, forward strand.
TTAGGAGCACGTCTTGCACAGGCAAACCAAGGAGATTACACAATGGCCTTCTTTATCGTTATCGGCATGGCTATCCTTGGTATTCTACTCCAACTGTTCTATATGGCTAAAGCTAAAAAAGTTTAAAAATGAATCTTTGGAAAATCCAAGGATTTTTTAAAATATGATTGATACTAAGTGTAGTGTACAAGAAATTTTTTTCTAAATTGAAATATAGCAATTTCCAGTCAAATAAATTGCATTCGTTTTCTTAAGCAGGTATACTAGTATGGATAAATAAAAAATTTAGAAAATTTAAGAATAGAAAAGAGAACAAATCTTATGGCAAAAGATATTCGTGTCTTACTTTACTACCTTTATACTCCAATTGAAAATGCAGAGCAATTTGCTGCAGACCACTTGGCTTTCTGTAAATCGATCGGCCTTAAAGGCCGTATCCTAGTCGCTGACGAGGGAATTAACGGAACAGTTTCAGGTGATTATGAAACAACTCAAAAATACATGGACTACGTTCACAGCCTCCCAGGTATGGAAGACCTCTGGTTCAAGATTGACGAAGAAAATGAACAAGCCTTCAAGAAGATGTTCGTTCGCTACAAGAAAGAAATTGTCCACCTTGGTTTGGAAGACAACGACTTTGACAATGACATTAACCCACTTGAAACAACAGGTGCTTACTTGTCTCCAAAAGAGTTCAAAGAAGCGCTTCTTGATAAAGATACCGTTGTCCTTGACACACGTAACGATTATGAGTACGACCTAGGACATTTCCGTGGGGCTATCCGCCCAGACATCCGCAACTTCCGTGAGTTACCACAATGGGTTCGTGATAACAAGGAAAAATTCATGGACAAGCGTGTCGTGGTTTACTGTACAGGTGGGGTTCGCTGTGAGAAATTCTCAGGCTGGATGGTTCGTGAAGGTTACAAAGATGTTGGCCAATTGCACGGAGGAATCGCAACTTACGGTAAAGACCCAGAAGTTCAAGGTGAGCTTTGGGATGGAAAAATGTACGTCTTTGACGAGCGTATCGCCGTTGATGTCAACCATGTCAACCCAACTATCGTAGGGAAAGACTGGTTTGATGGAACACCATGTGAACGTTATGTCAACTGTGGAAATCCTTTCTGTAACCGTCGTATCTTGACATCAGAAGAAAATGAAGACAAGTACCTTCGTGGATGCTCACACGAGTGCCGTGTTCACCCACGTAACCGCTATGTTTCAGAAAATAAATTGACACAAGCTGAAGTGATCGAGCGCCTAGCCGCTATCGGTGAAAGCTTGGATCAAGCAGCTACTGTATAAGATCAAACAGTCCTCAGGGGCTGTTTTTCTATGCTTTGTACTCAAAAATCTAAAGTTTGTTTCTGTATCTTTCAGGAAAATAAGGTATACTGTATGTAAACGATTTCAAAGGAGTTTAGTTATGGCGAAAACATTTTTTATTCCAAATAAACAGAGCATTTTAGGAGAACAGGAGATTTTGACTGCCAAGTCAATCTTGGCCTTGCTAGATGGTTTGGAGTCACATAGCTATGATGCGGTTTATCTCCGTCAGCCTCTTAACCGTCTTGAGTATATCGAGTGTGCGATAGTGGAGCAATCGCAATTTCTTTTTAAGGTCAGTTATGCTGATGATCAAAAGGCTTACCGTGTTGATCTTCCTGACCTACTAACGAAGACAGACTGGGAGATCATCAAATCATTTTTAGAAGCCCTACTTGCTTATACAGGAACTGAGATTGAAGGACTAGATGGTTTTGATTTTGAAGCTTATTTCCAAGAAAGTATTCAAGCCCATCTGACAGATAATGCAGCTCGTTTTACGATTTGCCAAGGAATTTTTAATCCTATTTTCTTTAGTCATGAGGACTTGAAAAGCTTTTTAGAGGAAGATGGCTTGGCTCAATTTGAAGCGCGTGTACGTGCGGTTCAAGAGACAGATGCCTACTTTGCAAGAGTTTCCTTTTATCAGGATGGAGAAGGACAAATTCACGGTGTTTACCATCTGGCTCAAGGAGTCAAGACAGTGTTACCGAGAGAACCATTTGTTCCTGCAGCCTATATGGAGCAATTGGTGGATAAGGAAGTGCAGTGGGAGATTGATTTGGTTCAAATCACAGGAGATGGCTCTAAACCAGAAGACTATGAGGCTATCGCCCGCTTGGATTATGCAAAATTCCTAGAGTCACTACCATCAGCATCTTACCACCAACTAGATGCCAATCAATTAGAAATTCAACCCATCTTAGACAAAGATTTTAAAGCATTAGCACAAGAAAAGTAAAGCAGAAGCAGGTCAATCGACTTGCTTTTTTGGCATATAAAAAATCCTGCCATGAAAGACAGGATTGAAGTTTAAAGAAAGGCCAAGATACGAAGATAATCTCCAATCAGTGCCACTTCAGCTACAAAGAAGAGGAGGATAATGACTCCGTTCACAAGGACAGACAAGAATAACTGATAGAAGGAGTCGGTTTCACTTGATTGACTAGGTCTTGTAATGATATGAAGGCTAGCAAGCAGAATGATTCCAACACTAATCACACACAAGAGGGCTGTAAATCGTAGGCTGTCAAAGAAGGCAAAGAAACTAGCAATAGCAGTGAGGAAGATTGGAATTGCCAAGAGTTGACTATATTGTTGGAGAATCTTTTCCAGCGTCCAGTCCTTTTCTTGGTAGATAAATCGTCTCACGACGAAACTACCCAAGAGGAATGAAAAGAAGAAGAGTGTTGTCGCTACTAGGATAGAGATGATAGAAAAGAGAGTTAAAGGAGCTAGTTGTTCAGGGAAGTGGCTGTTTATAGTTGCTATATGTCCATAGTAAGCATGTTTGATGTGGTAGATACTAAAGAAAAAGGAAGACGCAGAAAACAGAATGAGCAAGAGAAAGGCTGTGTAGCTGTGTGTGCTACTTGTTTCAAGATTGCTTGTAGGAGATTTGATCGCTTCCACTAGCCAAGACCAAAAATCAAGCGCTTGCTCTTTCCATCTATCCGTAGATTTTGGAGCTTGGTCGGGGATATAGGGACTTTCTAAGGATTGACTGATAAGAAGTGGCTCTTTCGTGGTTGTTTTTTGCTGAGGAAGTGCCTCTTGGCTTTCTTCAGCTATAGTGACTTTTTCGGTTTCACTAGGAAGGTCTGACTCTTCTTCAGTAGAATGGGATGCCTTCTTTTCTTCTATTTCTGTTCTCGCTTCACCGTCTTCAGGCGTTTCAATTTTCTCTTCTTGCTGGCTTTCCAATTCGACTTCAGCTTGAGAAACTTCCTTCTCTAACTGAGTATTTTTTTCAATTGGCGTATCGAGATCGGCTATCGTTTCTTCAGCCTTGTCTGCAACATCTTGGAGTTGTTCATCAGGCTTGTTCTTGCTTGTTGTTTTTACAAAATCATTACTTTCAAACCATTCTTGTTTCATGGTAGAACCTCCTTTTTAGTGGGTTATGTGTCATAGTGGTCGATATAAATAGGTTTATTAAGGTCTGTTAGCTGTAGTTTCAAGACTAATATAATCATCAGCCTTAGCGATGAGTTGACCTTTTGCATCAGTTTTTTCAGTTTTGTAAGGGTTGCTTAATTCGTTGGGGTGGCGTTGACTCTCATCTCTCGATAACTGATAAATAGGACCATGGTGACTCGAGAGGTCTAAGTTAATTTCTTGGCTTTCTTTTTGAGTTAGCATGATACTGAGCGCATTTTTAGAAGATAGTTCTACTTTACCATATACTTTAATATTTTCAGCGTGGAAGTGCTTCTCTGTTGACTCTAGCTGACTATCTGTAAGGTCTGTATCAAAGATATTGACGATATTAGGGGTTGTGAGTTTACTGTTTTTGATACGACTTCCTTCAATTCGGAGGAGATAGCCATTTGTATTGAGAGTTGCATTTTCAAGACTAGCATTTATGATGGTGGTTTGTCTGCGATTGGCTGAGATGTTGATTCCTTTTAGGCTTCTTCCTTTTGGAACTTGGAGAATAACTTCATCAAAACGACTAGAGTAGCTGCTTGCGATATGGAGAATCCCGCCAATTCCAGAAGAGAGAAACGGACTTTCAGACAGTTTCTTATCAGTGAGGCTTAGCGTTTTATCGTTTTGATTTGTGACAAGATCATGGTTAGCAGAAATAGATGGATGATAAGAAATGTGAATTTGATCATCGAAAGAGTCTGTGATGGTCAGCGCGTGTTGGTAGAGCGTAATCTCTAGGTTTTCGACTTCCTTGCCAAAGGTCAGTTCTTCCGTACGGCTATCATAGACAGGCTCTTTGGACATGGAAAGTAGGCTCTTGATTCCGTCAGATTGGATACCTACAAAAAGCAGGATAAAGCCGATAACGGTAGTCACCACACCAAAAATGAGAAATCCTTTTGTCAATTTACGCATGCTGGTCACCTCTCTTTCCTTTTTTAAGAACAAATTGCACCAGGCGAACAATGAGTAGGCCGAAGAAGCGGGCTACATAGGAAATACCTAGTAAGACTAGTGAAGAAGCACCGATAGCCAGTAAACCAGAACCAAAAATCAAGATAAAGGCTGATTTAGCTTGGGCGAGGACAGTGAAACTTTCAACTAAAAATAGGAATCCGCCAATGATACCAAGTATGGAAATCGCAAAGAAAGCTAGAATGACAGTCAAGGCTGCCACAAAGATTGCGAACAGGGACACGAGGATGGCGATTCCCAGAGGAATACCGATGGGGGCTGCAAGGAGGGCTAACAAGGCGATATGCAAAATTTGTCGGTTATTTTTTTGAGCGGGTGCCTCATTGATTTTTTTATCGAGAAGATTGGAGAGGACTTCGTGAGCTGCTTCCTTAGGAGTTCCCAAGCTAGCGATGAGTTCTTCTTCTCCCTCGACTCCAGCATCGTCAAAGAGTTCCCTGAAATAGTCCATGGCTTCAATTTGGTCAGTCTGAGGCAGTTTTTTGAGATAAAGTTCTAGCTGAGTCAGGTATTCAGTTCTTGTCATGGCGGATACTCCCTTCTATGATGCCATTGATGGTGTCTGTATAGAGTGTCCATTCATCTTTTAGGGTCAAGAGTTGCTCTATACCACCATTTGTCAAGGAGTAGTATTTGCGCATGCGACCTTGGAACTCTCTAGAATAGGTTGTCAGAAAGCTATTGCCTTCCAATTTTTTGAGAATGGGATAGAGTGTAGATTCTTTGATATTAGCGATCAGCTTAATGGTCTGGCTAATCTCATAACCATAAGAATCATCCTGCTCCAGTACAGCCAAGATGAGAAATTCAATCAAGGCAGAGGATGTTGGAAAGTACATGGGGAACCTCCTTTTCTAATGTGTAATATTTTTATATATAATTTTTCTATACATACATTGTACATCTAAAAGAAAGCCCTGTCAAGAGAAATGTGTAAAATTTTTATATATAAAAAACTCCTAGGAAAAACTAGAAGTTTAGAGGATTTTATCAGCTCTGTCCACAGTAAAGAGGGCTACAGTCATCAGGATATCCACCAGCAAGAGGGCAGCAACAGCTGGCACCCAAGAGTGGAAAAGGTCAAAACTGTAACCAAAGAGGGTTGGCCCAAAGGCTGCTAGGATATAGCCTCCTGTTTGAGATAGGCCGGACAATTGGGCTGTCTTTTCAGGAGCGCTTGTCTTGAGTGAAAAGTTGACCATGAGATAAGGGAAGAGGGCGCTGGTTGCGGTTCCGATGAGGAGATGGATGGCAAGCCAGTAAAAGAAATTACTAACAGGGAAAAAGAGCATGGAAATACCGACCACACCAGCTAGTGAGACCAGAGTGAGCATGAGCTGACGGTTGTGAGTTGACAAGCTGGTTGTCAGGCTTGGGATGGTCATTGAAAAAGGAATACTAATCAGAGAGAAGATAGAGGTCAGCAAGCCAGCTTCGTGACTGGATAGGCCTGCATGGATAGCCATGGTAGGTAACCAAGTCATAGCAGTGTAAAAGAGCAAGGATTGAAAACCTGCAAAGACAATAACTGCCCAGACCTGTTTATTACGCAAGACCTTTGTTTGACTTTTTTGTTTGGTTTGTGGAGCCAGTCTGTGATTATAGCGGTGATTTGGCAACCAGACCAAAAAAGTTGCTAGGCAGAGCAGGGTGAGGAGGATGATAAGGCATTTCCAAGAGCTGGCTTGTGTAATGGGCACGGCTAGATAGGAGGCCAGAGCCGTTGCAATCCCCATAGAGGTTACATATAAGGTGGTCAGAAAACCAATTTTCTTTGGTTGATTGGCTTGGATAAGACTAGGAAGCAGCACATTGATGACTGCGATACTTGCCCCAACCATCAAGGTTCCTAGATAGAGCAGGGGCAGATTGATTAGTCGAATGAGAGAACCGATGGTCAAGAAGAAAAGGCTGTAGGTGAAGAGATGCTCCAAGCCGATTTTCTGAGCCAGTCGGGTAGAAAAGAGCGAGAAGAGGGTAAACATAAGGAGAGGAAGGCTGGTCAAGACACCAAGCGAACTAACTTCTACTCCCAGGCCTTGCGAAATATCTCCCAAAATAATGGGTAAAACAGTAAAAGGAGTCCGCAAGGAAACACCAATCAGGATAATACCTGGAACAAAAAAGAGTGATTGCTTTTTCATAATAATACCTCTTCTAGCTGATTTTAATAACAGCTTATTTTAAGGCTTTTTCACTATAATGTCAAGTAAGGGGTAAATTCCCAAACTAAGTTCCACCGCTAGTAGAAGTGGAAGTTAATCTGATAAAAATTGTAAAAACCAGTGGAAATCCATGTCAGGGTAAGTTCCACTGGTTTTACTAATGCTTGATTTTATTGC
>NZ_OXCQ01000043.1 GCF_900411395.1 Streptococcus sp. 596553
TCGCTTCTGCCAAGGCGTCTTCAACCTTCTTAATCGCCGCTTTCTTCTCTTCTGTTGTTAAGTGCTGAACCGTGTCAAATGACGCTTTCTTCGTATTCGCTGTATTATCCAGAGAGGCAATCGCGTTGCTGTTGGTCGTCGCTGTGGCAGTAATTTGGTTAATCGCTGTTTCTCCAGCCTGCTTAGCTTTCTCAACTCCTGCTTGGTCAGTCGCTTCATTGACCTTGCGTTTCGCTTCTGCCAAGGCGTCTTC
>NZ_OXCQ01000027.1 GCF_900411395.1 Streptococcus sp. 596553
TCGAAGTAATACCAGGTTCCGTTGATTTTCTCAAACTTGTCTTTTGGATAAGAGCCGTCTGAGTGTACGTACCAATAGCCTGTATCATTCTTCTGCCAGCCTGCTTCAATTGTCAAGCCGTTTTCAATATCCTGCTTGAACTGTTCACGGCTAATGCCCCATTTGGCAAGATATGGATAAGGGTCAACATGGTCTGAGTTGTTGTTAGGTTGGTTATTGGTACAGTATTCATGCGTTTTGATACCTGCCAAGTCGTCTGTATCAAGTGTTTTCGGCAAACCTGCTTCATCTGCTAGATTGCGTAGCAATTCGATATAAAGGCGATAGTCTGTCATGAACTCTTCTTTAGTTGAATGGCTTTCAATCAATTCAACTGCTGCATAGCTTTCCGCATTCCAACCGCCCCCAACGTCCCACGCTCCGTTATTTACAGGGCCTACCTGCAGGACACGACCATTCCCGACAACGTGAGAGAAGAACCCAAGTTCAGGGTTCTTTCTGTAGTGGTAGTCCGCCTCATTTTGAGCAGTTGAGTTGCGGTTTCCTGTTGAGTGGGCATGGACTTGTCGGTAAGGTTGCACTCCGACTTGTGGCAAGCCTGTACGTAGTCTGCTTGTATCGATATCCATCCTTACTCCCTCCAAGCGTCATTCATCTGCTTCACGGCTGACTCTACAAAGGTATCCAAGCCCTTGTCGGTCATGCTGATGTTATATTTGAGCAGCTCTGCACGGATTTTAGCACGAGCCTGTGCCAATTTTTTATCACCTTTAAAGCCTGTCTCTTGAGCTACCTGCTCCACGGCATTAACTGCGTTCTTGGCTAGGATTTCAGCGATAATAACCGCTTTTTCTCCGCCTTTTCGCAAAAGATAATCTTTTACTGTTTTTACCATGCTGCCTGCGACTACCGCTAAAAAGCCTGTCGCAAAGGCAATGATGATTTCATTAAATTGTGTCATGTGTTTTTCCTTTCTATTCTCCATAAAACTTAACATTAACGGTACCTATATAATCCCTTAAGTTTGTACCAGTTAGATATATGACTCCTCGGTTATACATATCAGCCTTAATTCTTGTTAATTTACCATTATTGAGTTGTACATATCGTATATCAGTAACCTTAATATCATTACCTTTAATATCAATATTGTACCCACCCCAGTACTGCCACATTCTTGTGTTTAACACTTCCAATAATAATGACGGTCCACTCTCCCACACCAACCTATCACCAATATAGCGTTTGACAATCTCTCTACTTCCTAACATGATTCTTACTCTATCTCTCATAGCTTCACCTACTTAAAAATATCGTAAATCGTGTGAGGGTCTTTGGTTGGAAGGGCATCGTACTGTGCTTGTGTTCCTGCCCAATAGTTGAGTGCCTGCGAACCGTTCTGATTGACAATGTTCTGACCAGGCGCCCCCGTTGCTCCTCGTTCACCATCGTTGATATTATCCAAATGAGTAAAAGCAGAGGCTCTCAATCCTCTGTAATTCACTTCAATACGGACTTCGAACCAACCACCAGAGCGCTGAGAAGCGTTCCACTGACCAAATTTACCATTTGCATCAGGCGTTTGATTTCTCAAAACACCCCAGCTATTATTCCCAAAACCTCTGTAGTAGTAATCAAGAGTATAGCCACTCGTGACTGCTTCGCCATCGTAGAATACATCCGCAAACAGATTCAATTGGCTAGTAGAGCCATTCTTATAAGAACCCTCAATACGAACGCTGGCATTTAAACTATGCCCATTATCCCCTTTTAAGCTTTCTCTCTGGCTGGAGGTCAGATTGTCAAATGACGGGCGATTTTCTAAGGCGGAAATCCTAGCCTTGATGGGGATATCATTGTACAACTCCCATTTTTGAGCGTAAGTAGACAAGTCTTGGTGGGAGGTCAAGTAGCCTTTCTCTTCCAGCTCCGCTTTTGTAACGAGGGTTTCTGGATGGACTCTCGGTCTACTCTCAAGGGTGTCCAGTCTTTTCTTAACCTCCCTATCCTTTAGCTCTGAGTCTTCTTTGATAGCCTTGACATCCTCACCGATTGCTCTTGCTAGATTTTCAAGGTTACTCATAGCACTCACGCTTTCGCTGCGTTATAGGTTGCGACCAAATCAACATTGGCAATCTGGTCTACACGTCCGCTGACTTCAGTTACTTTGCCAAGAAGTGCGCTATTTTCATCTTGTCCCATGCTCGTGATTTTTTCCGCGATTTCTTTCAGCGTATCCAAATTCTCAGGGGTACCTTCACCCAAGATTTCAGCCTTAACTTCAGATTTAGCTTGGGCGATTGCCTGATTCATGGCAGACGTGCTGACTTTCGTTTTCAGCTCTTCGTTTACCTTTTTGTTATCTTCCCCCACTGCCTGCGCAAATGCTGTTAATTTTGTAGTATCCATTTTGTGTTACACCTTTCCTAAATTGTAATAAAAGAGTAGGTCTGGCAATTCCTGACCTACTGGGTTCTCGCCTACAGTTCTACCTGCAAGCTGTTTTTTTACTTCTTCTGCGATATCCAGCTCTTTTAAAGCATGGACTTCTTCTGTGACCAATTCCTTATCTGAGGCGACTATCTTGATATGGACAGATTTATCACTGGGAAAAACATAGCCTCCAGCCGTGATTTCCAAGCGATAACTCCCAATCGGCAAGATAGCGTCCAGATGAAAACTCACACCTTGACTGATAACAGCTACCTGCTTCTTCCACTGGTAGCCCTCCTTGGTCAGACTGATCAGCGCCTCCTCCCCTTCCAGAGAGGAGATGACTTGGTAGTCTTCGTCTAAGAGGGCAAAACCAAAGGTGGAAGCCAAGTCCCCTTGCTTAATCAGATGCCCACCGTCAATCTGCAACAAATTGGTCATATTGAGATTACAGACCATTCTGCACCTCTTTCTATCTAATCATCTACTAAGATGTCTTCCTTAATCTCCAATTTTTCAAAATCGTTGAATAAGCGGTCTATGTAGCCATTACCTCCTAAAGCCTTGTAGCTTTTGTGCAGACTTTCCACTAGTGAAAATTCGTCTTTTGAAGTGAACCCTCTACGAATAGCCCGTCGCATATCACGGTCAAGGCGCAACTTCATGGTATTTAGATGCGCCTCGTCGTGCACTTTCAACTTCTCTTGTACTTCATCGATTTTGGAATTGCTATCTTTAGCGGTAGTCTGGACATCTTCAATCTGTTTCTTAACATCGGTTAGTTCCGAGACGATTTTATCTGTTTCTTCTTT
>NZ_OXCQ01000005.1:0-115722 GCF_900411395.1 Streptococcus sp. 596553
TGTTTATGTTTTGTCATAGTAGACCTCGTTTCTAACTCAAACGTCTCACACTTAATTCCACCATAAAAATCCGTTTTAGACTAATTTCCACTTTGGTCAGGCAAGTGGAAGTTACTTTGAGAAGTTAGCATGTCAAGTAAGGTTTCTGGCTTTCAAGATAAAAATGGGAAACTCTTGAAAATTATGATAAAATAGTGGAAGGAAATCTATACATTGGAGAAAAACTGTGTCTGAAAAGCAAAAAATCAGCGTATTGATGTCGGTCTATATCAAGGAAAATCCGACATTTTTAAAGGATGCTATTGAGAGTGTTCAAAATCAGACCCTGAAACCGAGCGAGTTGGTTCTGGTTGAGGATGGGCCTTTGACACCTGAGCTCTATCAGGTATTAGACCAGGTGGAAGCTGAGTCTGATATTCCAGTGAAACGCTATCCTCTTGAGCAGAATCAAGGTTTGGGTCTGGCTCTTCGACAGGGTGTTTTGCAGTGTCAGTACGATATCATCGCTCGTATGGATACAGATGATATAGCTGTTCCAGACCGTTTTGAGAAACAGGTTCAGCTAATGGAGAAGGACAACCTCGACCTATTAGGTGGACATATTGCAGAGTTTATTGATAATCCTGATGAGATTGTTTCTTACCGTCGTGTTCCGACTCAACATGCAGAGATTGTAGCTTATCAAAGGATGAGAAGTGCCTTTAACCACATGACTGTCATGTTCAAGAAGGACATGGTTCTCAAGGCAGGCAACTATGAGGATGGCCTTTATATGGAGGATGACCTCCTCTGGCTCAATATGATTGCTGCAGGAGCCAAGACTGGAAATCTGGATCAAATCTTGTGTCAGGTTCGTGTCGGAGCAGGGATGTTTGAGCGTCGTGGGGGACTGCGTTACCTCAAACTCTATCGTCAAGCTCGTCAGCGTATGCTGAAGAGAGGGCAAATTTCTTACATGGAGTATACCAAGAGTGTTGCGATTCAGATGGTTGTTGCCCTTTGTCCTGGATTTGTCCGACAGTTTATTTTTATGAAACTGTTACGAAAAAGCAAGTAAAAGATTGTAGCAAATCGTAAACTAGAGAAAAAGTGTTATAATAACAATGTAATCATCCAGCTCTTTTAAGGAGGAGTAAATTTCTATGAATAAAAAACTCACAGATTATGTGATTGATCTGGTGGAAATTTTAAATAAACAACAAAAACAGGTCTTCTGGGGCATATTTGATATTTTCAGTATGATGGTTTCCATCATTGTATCTTATATTTTATTTTATGGGCTGATTAATCCAGCACCTGTTGACTACATTATCTATACGAGTTTGGCCTTCCTGTTCTATCAATTGATGATTGGATTTTGGGGGTTGAATGCTAGTATTAGTCGTTACAGCAAGATTACGGACTTTATGAAAATCTTTTTTGGTGTGACTGCTAGCAGTGTCTTGTCATATAGTATCTGCTATGCCTTCTTGCCACTCTTCTCCATCCGTTTCATCATTCTCTTTATCTTGTTGAGTACCTTCTTGATTTTATTGCCACGGATTACTTGGCAGTTAATCTACTCCAGACGCAAAAAAGGCAGTGGTGATGGGGAACACCGTCGGACCTTCTTGATTGGTGCCGGTGATGGTGGGGCTCTCTTTATGGATAGTTACCAACATCCAACCAGTGAATTAGAACTGGTCGGTATCTTGGATAAGGATTCTAAGAAAAAGGGTCAAAAACTTGGTGGTATCCCTGTTTTAGGCTCTTATGACAATTTGCCTGAATTAGCTAAACGTCATCAAATCGAGCGTGTTATCGTTGCGATTCCGTCGCTTGACCCGTCAGAATATGAACGTATCTTGCAGATGTGTAACAAACTGGGTGTCAAATGTTACAAGATGCCTAAGGTTGAAACTGTTGTTCAAGGCCTTCACCAAGCAGCTACTGGGTTCCAAAAAATTGATATTACGGACCTTTTGGGACGTCAAGAAATTCGTCTTGATGAATCGCGTCTGGGCGCAGAACTTACAGGTAAGACGATCTTGGTTACAGGTGCTGGTGGCTCAATCGGTTCTGAAATCTGTCGCCAAGTTAGTCGCTTCAATCCTGAACGCATCGTCTTGCTCGGGCATGGGGAAAACTCAATTTACCTTGTGTATCATGAATTGATTCGCAAGTTCCAAGGGATTGATTATGTGCCAGTTATCGCAGATATTCAAGACTACGACCGTCTCTTGCAAGTCTTTAAGCAGTACAAGCCAGCTATTGTTTATCATGCAGCTGCCCACAAGCACGTTCCTATGATGGAGCGCAATCCAAAAGAAGCCTTCAAAAACAATATCCGTGGAACCTACAATGTTGCTAAGGCTGTTGATGAAGCCAAAGTACCTAAGATGGTTATGATTTCGACAGATAAGGCGGTTAATCCACCAAATGTTATGGGAGCAACCAAGCGCGTAGCTGAGTTGATTGTCACTGGCTTTAACCAACGTAGTCAATCAACCTACTGTGCGGTTCGTTTTGGGAATGTACTTGGTAGCCGTGGTAGTGTCATTCCAGTCTTTGAACGCCAGATTGCTGAAGGTGGGCCTGTAACGGTGACAGACTTCCGCATGACCCGTTACTTCATGACCATTCCAGAAGCTAGCCGTCTGGTTATCCATGCTGGTGCTTATGCCAAGGATGGGGAAGTCTTTATCCTTGATATGGGTAAACCAGTCAAGATTTATGACCTGGCCAAGAAAATGGTCCTTCTAAGTGGACACACCGAAAGTGAAATTCCAATCGTTGAAGTTGGAATCCGTCCAGGTGAAAAACTCTACGAAGAACTCTTGGTATCAACAGAACTCGTTGATAACCAAGTTATGGATAAGATTTTCGTTGGTAAGGTCAATGTCATGCCCCTAGAAGTCATCAGTCAAAAGATTGAAGAGTTTCGTACTCTTAGTGGAGATGAGTTGAAGCAAGCTATTATCGCCTTTGCCAATCAAACTACCCACGTTGAATAAAAAAGAAAAACGCATATTATCAGGTCAGTACAGAAGAACCTTGGTAATATGCGTTTTGTTATGTATAGATTTACTTCATTTTATTCTGAAATGGGGTTGTTGCCCAGTCTATGTTATTGAAAATACCCTAAAACTTCTAATGGTTTGTGGGCGATATAATCAGGTTGATAGTCTAGCAAGTCTGCTTGCTCCCCAAATCCCCAAGTGACGGCCAATTTCTGAATGCCTGTTTCTTGAGCTCCCAGCATATCAAACTTGGTATCTCCGATGATGATGGCTTGTTCCGGTGCTAGTTGATGTATCTGTAAGGCCTGGCGAATGACATCTGCCTTATGAGGTGTTTCAGGGCTGGAACCATAAATGCCATCAAAGAAATGATAGATTCCCAAGTTTTTAGTCATGTCTTGAGCGGTTGGAGTATTCTTTGTAGTGGTGATATAAAGAGGATATTTGCTCGATAGCTTCTCAAGCAAGTCTACAATCTGAGGAAATAGTTGAGCTTCATAGATACCTTTTTCCTTGTAGTAAGAACGGTATATCTGCACGGCTTCAGAAATTTGTTCTTTAGGCAGGCAGGTCGCAAAACTACTTTCGAGAGGTGGTCCCATAAAACCACGAATCGTTTTGGCATCAGGGCTAGGTATCCCCAGCTCCTTAAAGGTATGGGTAAAGGCATTGTGAATCCCGATAGAACTGTCAACGAGGGTTCCATCCAGATCGAAAAAGATAGCTGAGATAGAGGTCATGATTTCTCCTATTTGATAAGCTTATTCTCCGAAAATTTCTTTTTGGAGGTGACGACCAGTAGGGGTGGCAGCAAGTCCACCTTCAGCTGTTTCGCGAAAGGCAGTTGGCATGCTTGAACCCACTTGGTACATGGCATCGATCACTTCATCAACAGGGATTTTAGATTCGATACCTGCCAAGGCCATGTCTGCTGCGATAAATGCAAAGCTAGCTCCCATGGCATTGCGTTTGACACAGGGAACTTCGACCAAACCGGCCACAGGGTCACAGATGAGGCCCAGCATGTTTTTAATGACAAAGGCAATAGCTTGACTGGCTTGATAGGGTGTCCCGCCTGCAGCCAGAGTCAAGGCGGCAGCGCTCATAGCAGAGGCAGAGCCGACTTCGGCCTGACAGCCACCCTCAGCACCTGAGATAGAGGCATTGTTTGCGATGACTAGTCCAAAGGCACCGGCAGCAAAGAGGAAATCCAGCTGTTGCTCGTGGCTGAGGTCTAATTTTTCAATAGCAGCAGTGAGAACGGAAGGCAGACAGCCAGCACTTCCAGCGGTCGGAGTGGCACAGACCAAGCCCATTTTAGCATTGTGTTCATTGACTGCGATAGCATTTCGGGCAGCAGAGAGAATTGTGTAATCTGACAGAGTTTTTCCGTTTTTGATGTAGTGATCCAGTTTGGCAGCATCTCCACCTGTCAGGCCACTACGAGATTTATTTTCATTGAGGCCAAGTTGGACAGAGGCTTTCATGACTTCCAGATTGCGTTCCATGAGAAGGAAGACTTCTTCACGTTCGCGACCGGTCAATTCAAACTCTGTTGTAATCATGAGTTCTGCGACATTTCCTTGAAAGTCCAGATCAGCTTGCTCGACCAATTCTTTGATAGAATAAAACATGCTTCCTCCTATTTAAAGAAATTGACATTGTGGAGATGAGGGATTTTTCGAATTTCTTCGATAGCCTCATCACAGTTGCGACTGTCAACTTCGATAATCATAATAGCTTTTTCACCAGCTTTTTCACGAGTGACATTCATCTGGGCGATATTGATACCATAGCGTGAAAGGGCTTCTGTTACGAGGGCAATCATACCTGGAATATCTTGATGAACAATGATGATAGTCGGTGTATTCATATTGAGAGAGACGGCAAAGCCATTGAGTTCGGTTACCTGAATATTTCCTCCACCGATAGAAATACCAGTCACACTGATGGTCTTGTGGGCATTTTTAACGGTAATTTTAGTGGTGTTTGGATGAGGAGCATTGCTGTCTTTCTGAATGGTCCAGACAATCTTGATGCCACGCTTGTGGGCAATCTCCAGACTATTTGGGATTTCAGGATCATCTGTATCCATGCCTAAAATACCTGCAACAAGGGCTAGGTCTGTTCCGTGACCACGATAGGTCTTGGCAAATGAGTTAAAAAGTTGGAATTCGACTTCTGTCGGAGTATCATCAAAAATGGAAGAGACAATCTTCCCAATACGAACAGCACCAGCTGTATGGCTACTAGATGGGCCAATCATAACTGGTCCGATGATATCAAAGACAGATTGAAAACGAAGTGATTTCATCAGTTTCCCCTTATAAAAATTCTTATCTCTATTATATCAAAGAATGAGGGGCTTGGCTTTAATTGCGGATGAAAACCTTTCTAATACCTCAAATAGCATAAAAATAGTATCTTTTATGACAAAAAACACCTTATTTAGGGAAATAAAAAATAATTTTGTAATATTTCTACATAAAAGTGTCAAGAAACGGTAATATTTAAAAGGTATCATAGAACTATAGAAAGAAGGAGAATTTTCAAATATGAAATCAACAACTAAAAAGATTAAAACAACTCTTGCAGGAGTAGCTGCCTTGTTTGCAGTATTTGCTCCATCATTTGTATCTGCTCAAGAATCATCAACTTACACTGTTAAAGAAGGTGATACACTTTCAGAAATCGCTGAAACTCATAACACAACTGTTGAGAAATTGGCAGAAAACAACCACATTGACAACATCCATATGATTTATGTTGGTCAAGAGTTGGTTATCGACGGTCCAGCAGCGCCAGTAGCATCAGCTTCAACGACTTATGAAGCACCAGCTGCCCAAGATGAGGCTGTTTCAGCTCCAGTAGCAGAAACTACAGAAGTAGAGGAGGAAACTCCAGTAGTAAGCGAAACAGTAGCAGAAGAAACGGTTGCTTCAACTGTCAGCGGATCTGAAGCAGAAGCTAAAGAATGGATTGCTCAAAAAGAATCAGGCGGTAGCTACACAGCTACCAACGGACGTTACATCGGACGTTACCAATTGACAGATTCATACTTGAACGGTGACTACTCAGCTGAAAACCAAGAACGTGTAGCAGATGCCTACGTTGCAGGACGTTATGGTTCATGGACAGCCGCTAAAAACTTCTGGCTTAACAACGGCTGGTATTAAGAAAATATAGAAAAGGAAGTCTCAATGGCTTTCTTTTTTGTTTACAAAGATGTTAACTTCACGCTCTAGCTCTGTTAGTAAGTGTTCATCTTCTACTAGTTTAGCTAAGGAGAGTCCATTCTCTATTAACTGAGCATCATTAGCACAAATGCCGATACGAATATAGGCAAACGCAAGTGTATCATACTGTTTGCTTGCTTTTGCCTCCTCTAAGAGAGTGTAGCAAAGCTGTTTGCAAAGCAACTTATCACCATTGTAAAGATAAAGAGTTGAGAGATTCAGAAGTAACATCATACGAAGCTGAAAGATAGAACTATAGTGTTTATAAACCTCTAGTCGTTCGAGAATTTTTCCGGTAATCTGATGAATATACTCTATAGGAAAAGCAAAGAGAATGGTATTAAGGACTTTGAGGTCGCTCTCATACCAAGTATCTTGTTTCTCAATCTTATCCCATAATCTATTTACAATGTTGTCAACCTTACTTGACAATTTTTCTATCCCATTTTCACGGATGTAGATAACGATTTCGAGCATATCTTGTAACTGCTGGATGGGGAAATCATGATGTGTTTTTAGATAATGTTGACATTTTTTGAGTAATTTACTTAAGTCGCTCGTACCACTAATAGAAGCCATTTTTAGAAAAGTCTGCATGATAGTTGATCGTTCACTTGGGTGGTAGAGATGGCAAATATAGTCAAACTCTTCAAAACTCATATTGATTTGACGGAGAAGAAACTCCATATTTTCATATTTAGGAGTTGCCTTACCACTTTCAATCTTTGATAGGCTGGTTCTTGAGAGAACATTTCCACAGACCTCTTCTTGGGTCAAACCTTTTGACTCACGTATTTCTTTATAAACATTTCCAAAATCGTAGCGCATGATTTCCTCCTTTTCGTGAAAAAAGTTAACAAATAATAAAATCCAATTAAAAATATTGTATCATAGTAACAGGAATAGTAAAAAAGAAAACTAAAATAATGTGTGAAAAAAGTTTTTCGCTTTTTAGTTCTTCTTGCTTTCTTATTTAGCATTGCTACGGTTTTCCCATGGAGATGGCCGATGTGATGAGTTTGTTTTTAATAAAGAAGGAAAGTGAGTCCAATGGGGAATCCTAAATAATATATAATAGGGCGGCTAAAATTATATTTTGAAATTGGTCTTATAGAGATTGAATAGAATAACCGATAGACTGGAGGTAGAAAGATATTTAAAACAATAAAATATACAGTAACGGTTTGTACTGTTTTAGCCTACATTATTTGGTTTTGGATGAGGATAAAATTAACTGATTTAATTGGACTTGTTATTGTAACACTGATGATTGAAAATTTTATTTTTTATTTTTTCAATGATAAAAAGAAAAAATAAGAATTTTTCTTGTTTACTAAAGTTAATAATCTAAATTTACCTCATCTCAATTAGCTAAATTTAATGTAGCTGTTGTTGTAGCAGGAGTAGCATTAAATGCTATCTCTTGTTAGGGGACTTAGTTCGCATATAGTAGGAAAAGTATTTTATAGTAGATTGAATTAGGAAGAGACAACGTAATTAAGATATTTGAGTCTGGGACAAAAGTCTAACCTTAAATATAAAAAGCGAACAAAAACAAGTTATATGGCACTCATAATTCTATTTTGTTCGTTTTTTTGTCTAATCTATCGATTTTAAAAACTTATAATAAAGAATTCGTAAAATCAAAATCTTTTTGTCCCAGACTCGTCTTGTTCTAACCTCAATATACTATAATATAAGTCGTCTCTACCCTATGTTGATTAGATTAAGTCGTGAATCAGGAGGTTAGGTAATGAACTACAATTTAAAATATCTTTTATCAGGAATATTTGTCCTAGTCTTTATAGGTTTCCTAGTCTGGATGCGTTATTTTAATCAGAAGAAGGAAGAAGCGCATTCGGATGTGTCTTTTGAAGCGAGGTTAGATAGTGAGGTCAAGGCCTTATATAAACAACTAGGATTGGGTGAGGAGCCTCATTATTTCTTAGCCTATCGCTACCTACATCCCTGGTTTAATTTGGCGATTTTACCACCAACAGTTGAAATTTTCTTAACTAAAATAGCGCTGGTGATGGTGACTCCAGATGAACTACTGATAAGAAATCTTGGGAATGGGATGACTTTCACAAGTGAGCACCATCGTGATTTGCGACAAGGACTTATCCGCATTCCAAAATCAGAGATGAAAGAATTTGAGATTCGCAACTGGAAAAGAGTTTTTATATTTGGCGATTTTTTGACAATTAAAACAAGCCAACATAGCTATTATTTGCAGGTTAGAGATGATGGACTTCAAAAAGGAAGTCTTTCTACCAAACATTTCTCCGACTTGAAACGACAAGATTTTCTCGGATTATTGACAGATAAAAGAACATTCTGATTGACAATTGCCCTAGTTGTTTATTGTAAACTTTACAAATGAGCTGTAAACACTAGAATCCATTCAGAAAGGCAATTCCTATGAAAAATAAAATTTTAATCATTGTTTATATTTTAGCCTCGCTAATCATCAGTTTTATAATCTTTTCACTTTTACATATTGATTTTAAATGGTGGACAACTCTGGCTATAAGTGCAGGATTTATTTACACCTACTTAAAATTTAGTAAAAAATAAAAAGTACCTGCACCTATCTCGCTTTCGTCTCTTCACGGGAGGTATCTCTATGAAAAAAATCAGTCATCTTTGTATGCTCTTGCTCTTGCTGTGTACTACGTTTTTTGTCCTGAATGTAAATGTTACACGTGAAATAGTGCGGATTCAGGAGATGGGCAAGACAACTTATTCATTTGACTTGTACTTGAAAGATGTCACTAAACCGACAGAAACGATTCTCCAGTTTTTTGAAGAGGTTGCAAGTCAAGACAAGGTCTCTATTATCAAAGTAGATAATGGCGATGAGGCCGTCAAGGCTGGTGTTTTTGATAAGGAAACCTTCCCCTATCAGGAGTTCGGTCTGACTTCTCTTGATTTTTCAAAGAATGAGAAGGGAGTCTACAGCAACCAGGACCTTCCCAATAATCTAGGAACCATTCCCACCTTTTTAAAGGTGAAACTCATTCGACTCCAGACCTTCCAATCCTATATTGAGGATAAATCCCATACTGTAAATGGACGTTACATGATTACCTCCAGCAAAGAGATAGATCGTGATACCATTCTACAAAAGTGGAGTGATTTTTTCCAGATAGATAAGACGATTTTGTTAGAACCCACTTACCGAAGTCAGGTTGGAGTGCTAAATCAAGAGTTGTTACTATCTATCATTATCTTTATCTTGGCAATCTTGCTTGTGATTTTAATGACAGTTTATCAGCCGATGATGGAGATGAAACGAGTGGGGGTTCAAAAGTTACTTGGTTTCCAAAGTAGAGCGATTTTAGCTGGTTTTGTAAAGACTAATTTTTATCTTCTCTTGGGTGGAAGTCTTATCATTGACTTGGGACTATTTTTAGTGCTGGACTACAGACCAAAACTTCTGTTCCCAAGTTTACTCTTATCCCAATTTCTGCTTTTACAGTTGTATTTGTTCATCAGTTGGCTGACCTACCTGATGATTCAGAAAATGACAGTCAGCTCCATGTTGAAGGGTTTTTCATCTGTCAAACTTGGTCTCATCTTCAATTATGTGATGAAAATAGGGACAACTATTTTACTGACGGCCTTACTGATTGGGGTGGGCAGAAGTTTAGAACAAGAAAACAAAGAACTTGCTTATCAGCAACAGTGGGTAAGTCAAGGTAATTACCTGACCTTAGAAACCTTCAAACTCAATGATAATCTGTGGCAAGAAGAGCTAGCAGGGTCAGGGAAATCTACAGATTATTTCTACCAATTTTATCAAGACTTGCTAGCAAAAACACAAGTAAACTATGTGCGAAGTACGAGTCTTCCTATCAAACCAGTCATCAAAGCTGAACAAGTGCAGAACTACCAACTGCCTGATAAGGTAGATGTTTACTATGCTAATAGCAATTTTCTAAAGAGCAAGGGATTCAAGTTACCAGATACCGGCACTAAAAAGGTGATTTTGTTGCCAATCAGTGACAAAGGACAAGAAGGCAAGAATCAGTTCTTGGGAAAATCCATCGCCTATCTTTCTATGAGGTATGAAGATCAGCAAAAGCAAACAATAGAAGATATGGATGTAGAAATTGCCTACTATGAAGGAGATTGGTCTTTCTTCCCTTATAATAATGAGCGAAAGGAAAATCTCCACAATCCAATCATTAGTCTGGTAAATGATCAAGACATGATGTGGGAAGAAAAGACTCACTTGTCAACGACAGGTTTAAACAACCCAATGAAAATTGAAAATACAGAACAAAATCAAAAAGTGATTACAGAGTTAGTCGATAACTTATCTGATGGTAGCTATTTAAAATTTTCATCGATTCAAGCAATTCAAGAGGAGATAGTTGATACCTATCGGGATTCTGTTCGTAATTTTAACGTTCTTTTTGCCTTATTTGCTCTTCTCAGTATGATTGTATCCTACTTTTTACTCGTTACCACTTTCTTGTTGAAGCGCAGGGATATTATTACCAAGAAGTTTATGGGGTGGAAACTGGTCGATCGCTACCGTCCTCTCCTCGTTCTGCTCTTGCTGGGCTATAGTCTCCCTCTTCTAGTCTTGATTTTCTTTGCCCATGCGCTCTTGCCACTCCTACTTTTTGCAGGTTTTACATGTTTGGATATACTATTTGTGCTAGGCTTGGCTTCTAGGATGGAGAAAAGAAGTCTAGTAGAGTTATTGAAAGGGGGCATCTTATGATTGAGTTGAAAAATATTACCAAAACCATTGGAGGAAAAGTGATTTTGGATAACTTATCTCTCAGGATTGATCAGGGAGATTTGGTAGCCATTGTTGGCAAGAGTGGTAGTGGTAAGTCGACCTTGTTAAATTTATTAGGTTTGATAGATGGTGATTATGGCGGACGGTATGAGATTTTTGGTCAGAAAAATCTAGCAGTCAATTCTGCTAAATCACAAACAATAATTCGTGAACATATCTCTTATCTGTTTCAAAATTTTGCCCTGATTGATGATGAAACGGTCGAGTACAATCTTATGCTGGCGCTGAAATATGTGAAATTGTCCAAGAAAGACAAACTCAAAAAGGTAGAAGAGATTTTAGAGAGAGTAGGTTTGTCAGCTACTTTGCATCAAAAGGTCTCCGAGTTGTCTGGTGGCGAACAACAACGAATTGCAGTTGCTAGAGCCATCTTAAAACCCAGCCAGCTGATTTTAGCCGATGAACCAACAGGTTCTCTGGATCCTGAAAATAGAGATTTGGTCTTGAAGTTTCTCTTAGAGATGAATCGCGAGGGGAAAACAGTTATTATCGTGACCCACGATGCTTATGTAGCCCAACAATGTCATCGTATCATTGAATTGGGCGAGGGGAAATGAGTTCGTTCGGCTTCTTTTGACTGGCTGAATACTCATGTTTTCCAGAGAGAAATAGCATAAATACGCCTAGGAATGACATTTTTATGTAGTATTTCTAGGTTTTTTTGTTTCAAATTGAAAAATTTTTCAATTTAGGCTTGACAAACGATGAGTATAGGAGTATTATTTATACAACAAAAAAGAATAAACATAAAGGAGTCTTTGTTATGAATAAGATGAAGAAGGTGTTGATGACGATGTTTGGTTTAGTGATGCTCCCCCTACTATTTGCTTGTAGTAACAATCAATCGGCTGGAATTGAAGCCATCAAGTCCAAAGGAAAATTGGTTGTAGCCCTCAATCCAGATTTTGCTCCATTTGAATACCAAAAAGTGGTTGATGGGAAAAATCAGATTGTGGGTTCAGATATCGAATTAGCCAAGGCTATCGCAACAGAACTAGGTGTCGAATTGGAACTATCTCCCATGAGTTTTGACAATGTACTGGCTAGTGTTCAATCAGGAAAAGCTGACCTTGCTATATCAGGTGTTTCTAAGACAGATGAACGGAGCAAGGTGTTCGACTTTTCAATTCCCTACTATACTGCAAAAAATAAACTCATTGTCAAAAAATCTGACTTGGCCACTTATCAGTCTGTCAACGACTTGGCGCAGAAAAAGGTCGGAGCGCAGAAAGGTTCGATTCAAGAGACGATGGCGAAAGATTTGCTACAAAATTCTTCCCTCGTATCTCTGCCTAAAAATGGGAATTTAATCACAGATTTAAAATCAGGACAAGTGGATGCCGTTATTTTTGAAGAACCAGTTGCCAAGGGATTTGTGGAAAATAATCCTGATTTAGCAATCGCAGACCTCAATTTTGAAAAAGAGCAAGATGATTCTTACGCGGTCGCCATGAAAAAAGATAGCAAGGAATTGAAAGAGGCAGTCGATAAAACCATTCAAAAGTTGAAGGAGTCTGGGGAATTAGACAAACTCATTGAGGATGCATTTAAAGCATCTATTGAAAAATAGAAAGAAGGAAAAGAACATGAGTAAAGAAAAAGTAATTTTGGCCTATTCTGGTGGTTTAGACACATCAGTTGCTATTACCTGGTTAAAGAAAGACTATGATGTTGTTGCAGTTTGTATGGATGTGGGTGAAGGGAAAGACTTAGATTTCATCCATGATAAGGCTCTCAAGGTTGGAGCAGTCGAATCTTATGTCATTGATGTTAAGGACGAATTTGCTACAGATTATGTGCTAGTGGCTCTTCAGTCACATGCCTATTATGAACAAAAGTACCCCTTGGTCTCTGCCTTGAGTCGCCCTCTTATTTCTAAAAAATTGGTTGAAATCGCGCATCAGACAGGAGCAACTACAATTGCTCATGGTTGTACCGGTAAGGGGAATGACCAAGTACGTTTTGAAGTATCGATTGCAGCCTTGGATCCCAATTTAAAAGTGATTGCGCCAGTTCGTGAATGGAAATGGTCTCGTGAGGAAGAAATTCATTATGCCAAGGAAAATGGAGTACCTGTTCCTGCTGACCTTGACAATCCTTACTCTGTCGACCAAAATCTTTGGGGACGTGCCAATGAGTGTGGTATTTTGGAAAATCCATGGAATCAGGCTCCAGAAGAAGCCTTTGGCATCACAACTTCTCCAGAGCAAGCTCCAGATACGCCAGAATACATTGAGATTGAGTTTAGTGAAGGTGTCCCTGTTTCCCTCAATGGAGAAGTGCTAAAATTGGCAGATTTGATTCAAAAACTCAATGAAATAGCTGGAAAACATGGGGTCGGACGGATTGACCACGTGGAAAATCGCTTGGTTGGGATTAAATCAAGAGAAATCTATGAGTGTCCAGGTGCAGTGACTCTGCTGACAGCTCATAAGGAAATTGAGGATTTGACGCTTGTGAGAGAAGTGGCTCATTTTAAACCAATCATAGAAAATGAATTATCAAATCTCATTTATAATGCTTTGTGGTTTAGTCCGGCTACACAAGCCTTGATTGCTTATATTAAAGAGACTCAAAAAGTTGTCAATGGGACTGCAAAAGTCAAACTCTATAAGGGAAGCGCTCAGGTCGTGGCTCGGAAATCACCAAATTCTCTTTACGATGAAAATTTGGCGACGTATACCAGTGCGGATACCTTTGACCAAGATGCGGCTGTTGGCTTTATTAAGTTGTGGGGACTTCCAACCAAGGTTCATTCTGAGGTTCAAAAAAGCGCCAAATAGGGCGATTGGATAGAGAGGTGGATGTGATATGGCTAAGAATACAAAATTATGGGGTGGTCGCTTTGAAGGTACTGTCGAAGACTGGGTAGAGCGCTTTGGTGCGAGTATATCTTTTGACCAGAAATTAGCTAAATTTGATGTGATTGGTTCTTTAGCCCACGTTCAGATGTTGGGTCAGACGGGCATTTTGAGTTTGAATGAGTCAGAAAAGATTCAAGAAGGGTTGAAAGAGCTTTTAGAAGAGCTAGAGGCAGGCCAACTTGACTTTGATATCGGAAACGAAGATATTCATATGAATATGGAAGTGTTACTGACAGAAAAAATTGGTCCCCTTGCAGGGAAGCTACATACAGCTCGTTCTCGAAATGACCAAGTTGCGACAGATATGCACTTGTATCTCAAGGAGCAACTAGGTCATGTCCTAGATAAACTAGCTCATCTCAAAGGTGTTTTATTAGACTTGGCGGAAAATCATGTAGAGACGATCATGCCGGGCTATACCCATCTGCAACATGCCCAGCCTATTAGTTTTGCCCACCACCTGATGGCTTACTACAATATGTTTCAAAGAGACAGTGAACGTTTTGAATTTAACCAGAAGCATACAGACTTATGCCCTCTAGGTGCGGCAGCTTTGGCAGGAACGACTTTCCCCATTGATCGCCAATTGTCTAGCGATTTGCTGGAGTTTAAGCAACCTTATACAAATTCTTTGGATGCTGTTAGTGACCGCGATTTTATCTTAGAATTTCTATCCAATGCCAGCATACTCATGATGCACATGAGCCGTTTTTGCGAAGAAATGATCAATTGGTGTAGTTTTGAGTACCAATTCATTACCTTGTCAGATACGTTTACAACAGGTTCCTCTATTATGCCCCAAAAGAAAAATCCAGATATGGCTGAGTTGATTCGAGGAAAGACTGGTCGAGTTTATGGGAATCTATTTGGACTATTGACAGTGATGAAGTCCTTGCCTTTAGCTTATAATAAGGATTTGCAAGAGGATAAGGAAGGGATGTTTGATACGGTCGAAACGATTTTAAATTCCCTTGATGTGTTGGCAGGTATGTTATCTAGTTTGCAGGTAAACAAGGAAAAAATGCAAGAGTCGACAGAGAAGGACTTTTCAAATGCGACTGAGTTGGCAGATTATTTGGCAGGGAAAGGCTTGCCATTTAGAGAAGCTCATGAGGTTGTGGGAAGATTAGTGCTAGACTCTATCAAGTCTGCTAAAAATATTCAAGATTGGACTTTGGAGGAATTGCAAACCTATCATTCCCTCATTGCTGAGGATATTTATGTCTACTTGCAACCTAAAACTGCTGTTCAAAGACGAAATTCTTTGGGAGGTACAGGATTTGACCAAGTGAAATACCAGATTGCAGTCGCTAAGAGAGCGAATGAAGCTAGAAAGTGATAGAGTGATAGGTTTAGAACAAGAGGTTGGTCGATTGACAGCCTCTTTCTTGTCTTCTCTAACCAAGCATGTTATAATGAATACTGCTCAAGCGACCTTCAATCGTGAAGCACACACGACCTTCAATCGTGAACTAGTCATTTCGTTTATCTTTTATTACGTCGTTAACTCGAAATGAGATGCAAGCTGAGCTTGTCTGATTTATAACCTCAATCAGTCTCCCAGACTGATTGAGCGAACTCAAGTTATGCCTGCGACTCGTTGCCTATCATATTTTCATTTTAAGATGATAGGCTAAAATGGTCTCCCAGACCATTTTACTACTAAAAGCAAACGAAATGACTATACTCAAATAAATTCTATTGAAAGTCATAGTAAATAGAATTTTGAGGGGTATAAATAAACGAATAGATGGGAGACTTACCATGAGTGATAACTCTAAAACACGTGTTGTTGTAGGGATGAGTGGTGGTGTCGATTCGTCGGTGACGGCTCTTCTTCTCAAGGAGCAGGGTTACGATGTGATTGGCATCTTCATGAAGAACTGGGATGACACAGATGAAAACGGCGTCTGTACGGCGACCGAAGATTACAAGGACGTGGCTGCGGTGGCAGACCAGATCGGCATTCCCTACTACTCTGTCAATTTTGAAAAAGAGTACTGGGACCGCGTTTTCGAGTATTTCCTAGCGGAATACCGTGCAGGACGCACGCCAAATCCAGATGTTATGTGCAACAAGGAAATCAAGTTCAAGGCCTTTTTGGACTATGCCATGACTTTGGGTGCAGATTATGTTGCGACTGGGCATTATGCCCGAGTGGCGCGTGATGAGGATGGCATCGTTCACATGCTTCGTGGCGTGGACAATGGCAAGGACCAAACCTATTTCCTCAGCCAGCTTTCGCAAGAACAACTTCAAAAAACCATGTTCCCACTGGGACATTTAGAAAAGCCTGAAGTTCGCAGACTCGCAGAAGAAGCAGGCCTTGCGACTGCCAAGAAGAAAGACTCGACAGGGATTTGTTTTATCGGAGAAAAGAACTTTAAAAACTTTCTCAGCAACTACCTGCCAGCTCAGCCTGGTCGCATGATTACTGTGGATGGTCGCGATATGGGCGAGCATGCAGGTCTTATGTACTATACGATTGGTCAGCGTGGCGGTCTGGGTATCGGTGGGCAACACGGCGGTGACAATGCCCCTTGGTTCGTTGTCGGAAAAGACCTAAGCAAGAATATCCTCTATGTCGGCCAAGGTTTCTACCATGATTCGCTCATGTCAACCAGCCTAGAGGCTAGCCAAGTCCACTTTACTCGTGACATGCCAGAAGAGTTTACGCTCGAATGCACAGCAAAATTCCGCTACCGTCAGCCTGATTCTAAGGTGACCGTCCATGTCAAAGGAGATAAGGCAGAAGTTATCTTTGCAGAACCGCAACGCGCGATTACACCAGGACAGGCAGTTGTCTTTTATGATGGCGATGAGTGTCTAGGTGGCGGTTTGATTGACAATGCTTACCGCGATGGACAAGTTTGTCAGTACATTTAGATTGACAAATTTTCTCAATTTGCTACAATAATAAAAGCAATAGAAATGATGGTCAAAGCTCATGGATGTTGCAGGCTTTTTTGTCCTGCACTTCTTTGGAGTTTTGACTGTTTTTGTGTCGTTTAGAGGAAAGGAAAAAAGATGACTCAACGAGACTTTCGGACAAAAATAGAAAATACGGTTTTTGGTGTTCGGGCGACAGCTTTGATTGTCCAAAATCGCAAGCTCCTAGTTACCAAAGATAAGGGCAAGTATTACACAATTGGAGGTGCGATTCAAGTCAATGAAAGTACGGAAGACGCGGTAGTCCGTGAAGTAAGAGAAGAACTGGGAGTCAAAGCTCAAGCTGGACAGCTAGCTTTCGTAGTTGAAAATCGTTTTGAACAGGACGGTGTTTCTTATCACAATATCGAGTTTCATTATCTGGTGGACTTGCTTGAAGATGCTCCATTGACCATGCAGGAAGACGAAAAAACGAAGCCCTGTGAGTGGATTGACTTAGACAAGCTTAAGGGTATCAATCTAGTTCCAGCCTTTCTAAAAACAGCCCTGCCAGATTGGGACGACCAACTAAGACACATTCATCTTGAGGAATAGGAGAGAAACATGACTTATAATTTTACTGAAGAATACGATATTATTGTAATCGGTGCGGGACATGCTGGGGTCGAGGCTTCCTTGGCCGCTAGCCGTATGGGTTGTAGGGTCTTACTTGCGACTATCAACATTGAAATGCTGGCTTTCATGCCTTGTAACCCCTCTATCGGTGGTTCTGCCAAGGGGATTGTCGTGCGTGAAGTTGATGCCCTCGGTGGCGAGATGGCCAAAACCATTGACAAGACTTACATCCAGATGAAGATGCTTAATACAGGGAAGGGGCCAGCTGTCCGTGCCCTTCGTGCGCAGGCTGACAAGGAGCTTTACTCTAAGGAAATGCGCAAGACGGTTGAAAATCAAGAAAATCTGACCCTTCGTCAGACCATGATTGATGAGATTTTGGTTGAAGATGGTAAGGTTGTCGGTGTCCGTACAGCTACTCACCAAGAGTATGCTGCCAAGGCTGTTATTGTGACGACAGGGACTGCTCTCCGTGGGGAAATTATCATTGGAGACCTTAAGTATTCATCAGGTCCTAACCACAGCCTAGCTTCTATTAACCTTGCTGACGATCTCAAGGAACTGGGCCTCGAAATCGGTCGTTTCAAGACAGGAACGCCTCCACGTGTCAAGGCTTCTTCTATCAACTACGATGTGACCGAGATTCAGCCAGGAGACGAAGCGCCTAATCACTTCTCATACACTTCACGTGATGAGGATTATGTCAAGGATCAAGTACCATGCTGGTTGACCTATACCAATGGTACCAGTCATGAGATTATCCAAAATAACCTCCACCGTGCGCCTATGTTTACAGGTGTGGTCAAGGGAGTGGGGCCTCGTTACTGTCCGTCGATTGAAGACAAGATTGTGCGCTTTGCGGACAAGGAACGTCACCAACTTTTCCTTGAACCAGAAGGGCGAAATACTGAGGAAGTCTATGTTCAAGGACTTTCAACCAGTCTGCCTGAAGATGTGCAACGTGAACTTGTTCATTCTATCAAAGGTTTGGAAAATGCAGAGATGATGCGAACAGGTTATGCCATTGAGTACGATATGGTCTTGCCACACCAGTTGCGAGCGACTCTGGAAACCAAGAAAATCTCAGGACTTTTCACAGCGGGTCAGACAAATGGAACATCAGGTTATGAAGAAGCTGCTGGTCAAGGGATTATCGCTGGGATCAATGCAGCTCTGAAAATCCAAGGCAAGCCTGAGTTGATTTTGAAGCGTAGTGACGGTTATATTGGGGTCATGATTGATGACTTGGTGACCAAGGGAACTATTGAACCTTACCGTCTCTTGACTAGTCGAGCTGAATACCGACTCATCCTCCGTCATGACAATGCCGATATGCGTTTGACAGAGATGGGACGCGAGATTGGACTTGTGGATGATGAACGCTGGGCTCGCTTTGAAATCAAGAAAAATCAATTTGAAAATGAGATGAAGCGTCTCGACAGTATCAAACTCAAGCCAGTCAAGGAAACCAATGCTAAGGTTGAGGAGATGGGCTTCAAGCCGTTGACAGATGCAGTGACAGCCAAGGAATTCCTTCGCCGTCCAGAAGTTTCTTATCAAGATGTGGTGGCTTTCATCGGACCAGCTGCAGAGGACTTGGATGACAAGATTATCGAATTGATTGAAACAGAAATCAAGTACGAAGGCTATATTTCCAAAGCTATGGATCAAGTAGCTAAGATGAAACGCATGGAAGAAAAACGCATTCCAGCCAATATTGATTGGGATGACATTGATTCTATCGCGACAGAAGCCCGTCAGAAGTTCAAACTCATCAATCCAGAAACCATCGGCCAAGCCAGCCGTATTTCGGGAGTAAACCCAGCAGATATTTCTATTTTGATGGTGTATCTTGAAGGTAAAAATCGTAGTATTTCTAAAACTCTTCAAAAATCAAAATAATACGTCGTCGGCTTCTTACGAATGAGTTCAAAGCTTGGCTTTGATTCATCTACAGCCTCCCATAGTTCCCCGAACTATGGGAGCTAACTCAAGTTATGCTTTCGCCTAGCCTTCTAGTCTGATTTCGATTTTTATTGAGTTTTAATCTCAAAAGAAAGCATAGAGAAAAACAGCTCCGAAAATCGGGGCTGTTTTCTTGCTTTATTCTTCATCTGGTGTGAGAATCATCGGGATGATAATCGGTTCACGTTCGGTATTTTCATAGAGGAAGGGGCGAATAGCGTTGACAATGGCACCATTGACAGATTGAACGCTAGCGTCCTTGTTTTTCAGTGCGATACGAATGGCATTGAAGAGGATTCGCTGGCTTTGGCGAATCAAGTCGCCAGATTCTCTCATGTAGACAAAGCCTCGGCTGAGGATGTCTGGACCAGATAGAATCATCTGTGATTTGAAGTCAACAGTTGCGACTGCCAGAACGACACCGTCTTCAGATAGATCACGACGATCTTTGAGGACAGCAGCACCGATTTCACCGATACGATTTCCATCGACATAGATATCTTGGGCGTTGAAATGACCTGCAATACGAGCTGAGTCAGCAGTAAGGGCAAGCACATCACCATTGCTCATGATAAAGATATTGTCCTTCTCAACACCAGTATCTACCGCTAGTCCAGCGTGGACTTTTTGCATGCGGTATTCACCGTGGACAGGCATGAAGTATTTTGGCTTAATCAAGCGGAGCATGAGTTTTTGCTCTTGCTGACCACCGTGTCCAGATGTATGGATATTATTCACTTTACCGTGGATAACTTCGACACCAGCTTCAGAAATGATGTTGATCAGCTTGTTGACGCTAGTCGTATTTCCAGGGATTGGACTTGAAGAGAAGATAACTGTATCACCTGGTTGGAGTTGTACCTGACGGTGGGTTCCGTTGGCGATACGAGAGAGGGCTGCCATCGGCTCACCCTGGCTACCTGTACAGAGGATCAGAATTTCTCCTGCAGGGTAGTCTTTGATTTCATTTGG
The DNA here is from genome assembly GCF_900411395.1 of Streptococcus sp. 596553. GTDB lineage: Bacteria > Bacillota > Bacilli > Lactobacillales > Streptococcaceae > Streptococcus > Streptococcus mitis_BA. The sequence continues at coordinate 20,357 of NZ_OXCQ01000005.1, forward strand.
CTCGATAAAGGTTCCCTTAGGAGCTTTGATGTAGCCAAGATCGATTCCGTTGACAATGGCCTTTTCCATAGAACGACCAAAGACAGCGATCTTGCGCCCAGTCTTAACAGCAGCTTCTGTTGCTTGCTGGAGACGGAAGATATTTGAGGCAAAGGATGCAAAGATGATACGTCCCTCTATGCCTTGGATAATCTTCATGATGGACTGGCCAACGACTTTTTCAGAGTTGGTAAAGGTTGGAATTTCTGCATTTGTCGAGTCAGACAGGAGACAGAGTACACCGTCTTCACCAAGAGCTGCCATACGGTGCAAATCTGCTGGTTCACCAACTGGTGTTAAGTCAAACTTGAAGTCACCCGTACAGACAATTTTCCCTTGAGGAGTATGAATGACAATCCCCAAAGGTTCTGGAATAGAGTGAGTCGTTCTAAAGAAAGTTGCCTTGAGATTTTTAAAGGTCAACTCAGTATTGTGGTTGATTTCGTAAAGTTTGGCGTTGCGCAAGAGGCCGTGTTCTTCGAGTTTCCCACGGATCAAAGCCAAGGCAAGCGGCCCAGCGTAGATAGGGACATTTGCTTGCTTGAGTAGGAATGGAATCCCACCGATGTGGTCCTCGTGTCCGTGTGTGATTAAGACAGCCTTGACGCGGTCGATATTGTCTACGATGTAAGAGTAGTCAGGAATGACATAGTCGATACCCAGCAAGTCATCTTCTGGGAATTTAATCCCAGCATCGACGATGACAATCTCGTCTTGGTATTCAATTCCGTAAGTGTTTTTCCCGATTTCTCCCAGACCACCGATGGCAAAAACGCCAACTTCTTCAGGTTTAAGAGTATAGGCCATATTAGAACTCCGTAATTTCGAAGGCGCCAGTTTCTTTTTCGTAATCTAGCAATTTGTCAGACAAGAGTTCGATATACTCGATATTGTACTCTGGGCGATTTTCTTCGACAAGTTGGCGAGCAGCGATACGGCCCTCAAGTTCTGAGTTGGCATCGATGTCTAGGTAAAGTGCGCGTGTAGTTTCACGACGTGGGCTACGTTCTTTTGTTTCTTGATAAAAAACTTTGTAAATCATATAGTTCCTTTCTATTTTACAGGTCAGCTTATTCCAAACTTTTAGCATAGATTTGCTTGATTTCATTCCATTTTGTGTCTAGATTGACCTTGATTCGTTACAATTATTTCAATTATACCACAAAATGAAAAATTAGTAAAAGACGGAAACGAGAAAGTCACAGGCCGGCTTCTTTAGTAAACGTTTGCAAAAATAAAGAAAATATGTTATTTTGATAATGGAAATGAGTTTTATTGTTTGTCATAATTCCATATAGTTTTTAAGTCAAGGAGGTTGCCCTATGTATAACTTATTTGCTTTTGCTATCGGAGCTCGCTTGGTAGCTTTTATTGTTTTTGTTGCTTGCGTTTATGCGGGGAATCTTCTATTTGCCAAACTGGAACAACGACAAAGCAAGTTCTTGTGGAAAATTACCTTTGTGACTCTCTACTCGATTTTTCTCCTCCTCGTAACCTATGTCGTTTGGTTTGTATTTTACTTTGGATTAAATGCTTAGATGCCCTGCTCATGCTGGGGCATTTTTGTTTGGGAATAAAGAAAATTCCACCCCATCTATCAAGATGAGGCAGTTTTTGCATTTTTCTAAAATGACATGACAATGGAATTTTCAGAGCTTATTATTTTTATGGGAGTCATTGTTCTGTTCAAAAATAGAGTTGAAGCATACAAATAAAACAATACAAACAGATAAATCGATTGGTAAAGGGATAGTAGTAATGTTTAAATCATTGAGAATGCTGAGCAAACTATAAGAGATAAAGATAATAAAATTTATCCTTCTAAAAATGTGTTTCTTATCTAGCATGATTTACCAAACTTTTTACGAAGGTCTTTTCCAATGGTATAACCTGCCATAAATAAAGCGATACCAACACCTACACCAAAGCCACCCTTTATTTCTTGCAATTCCTTATTAGAAATTTCACAATAGTTGTTCAAATCTTTCATCATATTAATCTCCTCCTAAAAAATAACCAGCTGCCAAACCAGAACCTATAAGTGCTGTTCCACCTGCAATAGCTTTCCAAGATACTGCTACTCCAAAGATAACCAAGGGAGCGAGACCGCCATCAATATCTGATAATTCATTTTCAGATAAGGATAAAAATTGATTGTCAAGAACGTCAAAATTTGTCATTGAACTTTCCTCCTTTTTTCTTGTTCACTTTTATATTCGTAAAAGAAAAGGAAAAGTGAACATTTTTTTAAATTATTTTTAGTTAAGTGAGGGCACTCTTGTTTAGGGATAAAGAAAATTCCCATGTGCCAGCTTTTGTAGTATAATAGTAAGCAGACAAAAAGATAGGAATGTGTTATGAAAGTATTAGCTTTTGATACGTCTAGCAAGGCTCTTTCTCTCGCTATTTTAGAGGACAAGCAGGTTCTTGCTGAGACGACGATTAATATTAAGAAAAATCATAGTATTACCCTTATGCCTACCATCGATTTTTTGATGGCAAGTTTGGATTGGACGCCCAAGGATTTGGACCGAATCGTGGTGGCGGAAGGGCCAGGTAGCTACACAGGCTTGCGAATTGCGGTAGCCACTGCTAAGACGCTGGCTCATACTCTGAACATTGAGTTGGTTGGTATGTCTAGCCTCTTGGCTTTGGTGCCATATCAACAAGAAGGCTTGTTCGTCCCTTTGATGGATGCGCGTCGCAACAATGTTTATGCAGGATTTTATGAAAATGCTAAACCTGTCATGCCAGAAGCGCACCTGCCCTTTGAGCGAGTGATTGAGCTAATCAAGGGTGCTAGTCAGGTAACCTTTGTCGGAGAAGTTGTCCCCTTTGTGGAGCAGATTCAAGAACACTTGCCAAGGACTAATTATAAAGAAACATTGCCTAATGCAGCTAATCTAGCTCTCTGGGCCTGGGACAAGGAAGCAGACTCCTTGCATGATTTTGTGCCGAATTACCTCAAACGAGTCGAGGCTGAGGAAAACTGGCTCAAGAACCACACCGAGTCTGGCGAGTCTTACATTAAACGCCTATGATTGAAATCAGACGAATCCAACAGCAACCTGATCTGGCTCAAGCTATCTACGCTGTCATGGCAGTTGTTTACCCAGTCAGTCCTTGGACTCTGGAACAAATCCAAGCAGACCTGTCCCAAGATCAGACTTGGTATGCTCTGGCTTATGATGGGGCAGAAGTGATTGGCTTTCTAGCTGTTCAGGAAAATATCTTTGAGGCAGAAGTCTTGCAAATCGCTGTTAAAGGAGCCTATCAGGGTCAGGGAATTGCGTCAGCCTTGTTTGCTCAATTGCCGACAGACAAAGAGATTTTCCTCGAAGTCAGAAAGTCAAACCAACGAGCGCAAGCATTTTACAAGAAAGAAAAGATGGCGGTCATCGCTGAGAGAAAGGCCTACTACCATGATCCAGTCGAGGACGCCATCATCATGAAGAGAGAAATAGATGAAGGATAGATATATTTTAGCATTTGAGACATCCTGTGATGAGACCAGTGTCGCCGTCTTGAAAAACGACGATGAGCTCTTGTCCAATGTCATTGCTAGTCAAATTGAGAGTCACAAACGTTTCGGGGGCGTAGTGCCTGAAGTAGCCAGTCGTCACCATGTCGAGGTCATTACAGCCTGTATCGAGGAGGCTCTGGCAGAAGCAGGGATTACCGAAGAGGATGTGACAGCTGTTGCGGTTACCTACGGACCAGGCTTGGTCGGAGCCTTGCTAGTTGGTTTGTCAGCTGCTAAGGCCTTTGCTTGGGCACATGGACTTCCACTTATCCCTGTTAACCACATGGCTGGTCACCTCATGGCAGCTCAAAATGTAGAGCCTTTGGAGTTTCCCTTGCTAGCCCTCTTGGTTAGCGGTGGACACACAGAGTTGGTTTATGTTTCGGAGGCTGGTGACTACAAGATTGTTGGGGAAACGCGAGATGACGCGGTTGGCGAGGCCTATGATAAGGTCGGCCGTGTCATGGGCTTGACCTATCCTGCTGGTCGTGAGATTGACGAGCTAGCTCATCAGGGACAGGATATTTATGATTTCCCTCGTGCCATGATCAAGGAAGATAATCTGGAGTTTTCATTCTCTGGTTTGAAGTCTGCCTTTATCAATCTTCACCACAATGCCGAGCAAAAGGGAGCGAGCTTGTCCACAGAGGATTTGTGTGCTTCCTTCCAAGCAGCTGTCTTGGATATTCTTATGGCAAAAACTAAGAAGGCTTTGGAGAAATACCCTGTTAAAACCCTTGTCGTGGCAGGTGGTGTGGCAGCCAATAAAGGTCTCAGAGAACGCCTGGCGGCTGAAATCACAGATGTCAATGTCATCATCCCACCTCTGCGCCTCTGCGGAGACAATGCAGGAATGATTGCCTATGCCAGCGTCAGTGAGTGGAACAAAGAAAACTTCTCAGGCTTGGACCTCAATGCCAAACCAAGTCTCGCTTTTGATACCATGGAATAAAATGGAGTCAGCTTAAGGCTGGCTTTTTCAATCACCAAAGTGTCAGAATATTTTGACAAAACTATAAAAATAATGATATAATATGCAAAAGCTAGGAGGTGGTAAGATGATCGAGAGAATGGAATTGGGAGAATTTTACAAGGAGTTGCGCTTGGCTAGAAAGCTCAAGCAGTCAGATGTGGCTTGTGCTGGACTAACAGCTTCTCAGCTGTCCAAGTTTGAACTAGGGCAGTCTATGCTATCTGCGGATAAGTTGATTCTAGCCATCCAAGGGATCAATATGAATTTTGATGAGTTTGGGCACAAACTCAACAACTATCAAGAATCTCCACATATGCAGATTGGTAGGAGGGTTGTGGATCGCTTTGCCCACCAAGATATAGCTGGCTTAGAGCAACTGTTGGAGGAAGTCGAGCAAGGACAGATGGCAGAGACCTATCGTTGTTTGAATGCCATTGTGATTAAAAATGCTATTCATTCCTTAAATAAGAGCTATCTGCTAACAGAGGAGGATAGGGAGTTTTTGACTACTTATCTCTATGCTATTGAGTCTTGGACCTGGTTTGAACTCTATCTTTTTTGCAATACCATGCCCTTCCTAAGCAATCAAGATCTGATTTTTTTATCAACCTCTTTGCTTGAAAAATCCAAAGAATTTAAAGAGTTAGTACACAATCGATTGTATATGAAGCAAGGACTATTAAATATCTTATCAGAGCTCATGGAGCGCAAGCTTTTCTCCTATATCCCAATCTTTGAAGCAGAGCTGGAGAGTATGCTCCGTCCATACGATGTTTTTGAGAAATTATCGTGGCAATTTTTAAAGAAAATGAGTATATTTCTTCAAACCAAAGGAAGTAATCAAAAAGAGATTGAACACTTTATCCAATCTCTGCAAGTATTAGAAAATTCACAATTAACAGCCCTCTTCGAATTGCGTTTTCAGCAATACAAAGAACTTATCGATTGATTAGAAACGGGAAGACGATAACCCACTCCGAAATAAGCAGGAGTATCAGTTGGATTTTTCTTTTCTTCATCATTATATCCCTCCTTGTTAGTAATAACTTTATTATACCAGTGAAATAATCAAATCCACTAAAATCGCAAATCAGAAATTTCTATAAGAAAAAATATCAAATATGCGATTTTCTCAAATACGCCAATTTTCGTGTTATAGTGTTCTTGTAAAGTACTTGAAGCAAATCCTAGGTCGCATAAGTGGTTTACAAATGAAAATAATTGAAGGAGAAACAATGTCTGCTGTACCATATTCATTTCAAGGGCATCGTTTAGGTGGCCGTTAGTTAAATAATAGCAATCTATAGGATAGAAAAGATAAACTTTGGATTAGATATAGTGGATTGAAATCAAGATAAACATATACGACAAAAATTCTAATTAATATATATTTTGCTGCAAATGCAACGGATATTATACAAAAAATCTTAAATCTTAATAATTGTGAAGAATGATGATATTCATAATGTTTAAAAGTTAATATCTGCATGCTATTAAGATTTTAACTGAATTTTAGAAGTCGATAAGTTTTTTGTATTTTAATTTATTATATGGATAGAAATTATAAATGAGTTGTATTCGTATTTATAATTTTGGAGTTTAGGAAAATATTTTCCAAACTCCTATTTGTTGTTTATCTTTTAATAGTTTTTGATTAGGAGGATCTAAATGAGAATAAAGAGAACTCTTCAACCGTATATATTTAAAGATAAAATAAAATTTGGTTTTGGTAATGCTTCTCTTGTAAGGGAGATTGATTTTAATGAAGAGAACATCAATTTAATAAAAAAATTAGATAATGACATTGATATAAAATTGTTGTCTAATGGAGAAAAACAAGTTGTTGAGTCGATGATATCTATGGGATTAGTGACTAGTAATCAATATGATAATTCCAAATATTCCCGAAATATTAATTTCTTTGAGTGGGTTGATTTGTCAGAAAATTTAGACCCTAGTAAGTATCAGGATAGATTATTAAATTCAACAGTTTTAATTGTTGGTGTAGGGGGTATTGGATCAACAACAGTCGAAATTTTAGCTCGTCTAGGTATAGGTAATTTCATATTAGTAGATTTTGACATTGTGGAAGAGTCAAATCTTACTAGACAAACATCCTTTAAGAAATCTGATATTGGTAAGCTAAAAATAGACATAATAAAACAGCATATTCAAGAGATTTCTGATTCAAATGTGACAACTATTTATAGGAAGTTAGAGTGTCAGAATGACTTAGAAACTATTTTTAAAGATTATAATTTTGACATTGCTTTATGCTGTGCAGATACTCCTAGAATAGAGATAGACTACTGGTTTGATGATTTAGCTCATAAATATACGAGACCTATTATTGTTGGCTCATATGCATCTACGGTAATAAACTACCTACATATTATTCCGGGCAAAACTATTTCATTGAGGGAGTTTTATAGGGACTTTATGATAACAGATGATCATGTTTTGGATAGTAGAATACCGTATAGTGTTATTTCTCCAATATCATATATGGCTGCATCAATCATATCTTATAAAGTATTAGATACTTTAACAGGATTATTGAATTTAACGGATTATATTCAAATCGATTGCATGAATTTTGAGGTTTATAAGCATGATATTAAGAAAATTTAGCCAAAATTTTATAAATTTAATATTAGGTAGATCGTCTAGGAATATTGCAGATAGTTTTTACTTTATTGCTTTATCGATAGGGTTAGTAAGTGTATATCATATTGAGGCAGGACAGTTATCTCTATTTACTCTAATTGGTTTTATCCCAAATTTGCTTGCTGTTTTTTATGGAAGTTTTATAAATAAAATTCAGAGAGATAAAATTTGGCTAGTGATTTTCCAGATTCTCCAGTTTATTATAATTGTGATTACAATTCTGTGTTTAAGGTATCATTTTCGTGTTGTGTATATCTATGTATTGAATTTTTTGTTCGCATTATCAACTAATTTATTAAATACACTGCAGATGAAAATTGTTCCAGAAACTTTAAATAATGATGACATGCTAATAAAGAAATCGATAGATGTTCAATACTTGGCATCAAATGTGTTAGATATTATTAGTAATTTAACTGCATCTCTACTATTAGGGCTTCTATCTTATTTTGTTGTTTTTAATTTAAGTATTCCGTTTTTTGTGGCTGCTATTTATTTTATGATTAAAATCAGATTGCCCGGTTCCAAAAACAATACTAAAAGTGTTCGACCTGAAAAGGTAGATTTGGAAAGTAATTCTTCTTTCCAATTTTTGGAAACTGTTTCTGCTTTTCGAGAATCAAAATTTGCCTCTTTTATAGTAGTTACAGAGTCAATTTTAAGTGGGGGTACAGATCTACTTTTAACTTTAATGCCACTGTATCTTTTATCAGAAGGCATACCTATTCAATATTTGGGATTGGTACTAGGAGCTCAAAGATTTGCCGATTTGATAGGAGCAATTTTGGCTCCTAGAGTGGGAATTCCGTATAAAATGTTTTTCTTTATTGATTATACTGTATCTGGATTAGCACTCATGCTAGTATTTATTACTCCATTTCCGTTAATAAAGTTGTTGTTATTTTTTTTAGCATTTATTTTAATAGGTATATCAGGAAATATGTTTGAAAAAATGATTTACTCAGAGTATAGATACGACACTATGGGATTGATATATTCGACTAATTCAAGTTTATATGCTTTATTTGCCATTCTATTTTTGATTATTCCTCAATTTTATACAGATATAAAAATTTTGGGTATTTTAATAAATGGATTTACACTATCTATAGGAATTTATTTATTAGTTATTTGTAATTTTTTCAAAAAGAATGATACTAATTGTTAAAATTTATTTTATATGAATGTTGCATGATTATTTGAAAAGAACTTCTAAAAATTTTTAGAGGTGTCCATGAAAGAAACGAAATTTCACCTAGCAACTGGAAGTCTGTACAATATATTTCTAATTTGGAACACACTGTAAATGTTATGGTGGATGGTTGGGCTAAATATGGTCCTTGGCGTCCTAGATAAAATGAGGTAAACGATGGAAAAGCAGAGTCAGTTACAAATTTTAGTTCATTCCCTGTACAATAATAAAGAAATCAGCTTGACAGAAGACTTTAGGAAGCAATTGCTGGAAACAGCAAAACAGTTTTCTAGTACTAGCGAAGATTTGCTAGCTGCACGTCTTTCTTTTGCCGTCTCTAAAGAATTGTTGGGCTTTAAAGGTGAACCACCGACAGAGTTATTGGATTTAGCAAAATTTGTCCAAAAGAAAGAAGCTAAATATAAGCAGGGAATAGTGTGGTCTGGTATTTTTAAAATATGATTTATTATAAAATACGGTATTAACATCGCATAATGGATGAATCTAAAATGAAAAAGAATATAAGCAAGGCTTAGACCTCAATACCAAACCAAGTCTCGCTTTTGATACTATGGAATAAAATGGAGTCTGTCTGATTACAATCAGCAGACTTTTTTCTCTTTCCTGAATGTGTTATAATAGTCCATGCTGTGGCTGGAACTGATTCAGCCCATTTATTAAGACAATAAGAGGAGAAAGATGAAAGAAAAAGGATTTTGGGAGGGGGCGCAGGCAGCTATGCCAACGGCCCTTGGATATGTTAGTATCGGACTGGCCTGTGGGATTATCGGTGCGCCCTATGTGACACCTGTAGAGATGGGCTTGATGAGCCTCTTTGTTTATGCTGGGAGCGCCCAGTTTGCCATGTTGGCTCTGATTGCGGTTCAGGCTCCTGTGGCAGCTATTGCTATGACGGTCTTTTTGATTAATTTGCGTCTCTTTTTGTTGAGTTTGCATGCGTCAACCTATTTCCGTCATACCAGTCTTTGGCACAATATCGGTATGTCTAGTATCTTGACGGATGAGACTTATGGCGTTTTGATGGGCGAATTGGCCCATACAGACAAGGTCAATCCTATGTGGATGCACGGGAACAATCTCAACAGCTATGTGGCTTGGTTTGTGGGAACAGTTGTCGGAACGGCTCTGGGTGGTCTGCTACCAAATCCAGAAATCTTTGGCTTGGATTTTGCCCTGGTTGGGATGTTCATTGGGATTTTTGCTTCGCAATTCCAGATTATGCAAAGACGGATTCCTGTCCGCAATCTGCTCATTATCCTAGCAGTTGTTGCGGTGTCCTTCTTTTTGCTCTTGATAGTGGTGTCTCAGTCACTAGCTGTTCTGTTTGCGACGCTACTTGGTTGTACAATGGGGGTGGTTTTAGATGGTCAGTAAGTATCTTTTATTAGCAGTTCTTTTCTCTGGCTTGGTGACCTGGATTCCCCGTATGATTCCCTTCATCTTGGTCAAGTATAAGGGTTTGCCTGCAATCGTTGAGCGTTTTTTGAAGTTCTTGCCCGTTTCTATTATCTTTGCCTTGATTCTTTCAAGCGTAGTGACAGGCAAGGTTGGTAGCCTTCCTCAAATCAAATGGCTGGACTTCTTAGCAGTCTTTCCAACGGCTTGGGTAGCCTTTCGCTACCGTAATCTAGTCGGAACGGTTCTCTTCGGAGTAGTCTTGATTGCCGTCTTGCGCTTGGTCTTTTAAATTAGCCATAAAAAAAATTTATCACAGAGATAGATATCATATAATGGCGTAAATGCTCTTTTTCTGTTAGAATTATAAGGTATTTTATTTTGGAGGAAATGACATGAAAAAAATCGTTAAATACTCATCTCTTGCTGCCCTTGCTCTTGTTGCTGCAGGTGTGTTAGCAGCTTGCTCAGGTGGTGCTAAGAAAGAGGGAGAAGCAGCTGCCAAGAAAGAAATTATCGTTGTAACCAATGCTACACCAAAACCATTCAACTATGAAGAAAATGGCGAATTGACTGGTTACGAGATTGAAGTGGTTCGCGCTATCTTTAAGGACTCTGACAAGTATGATGTCAAGTTTGAGAAGACAGAGTGGTCAGGTGTCTTTGCAGGACTTGATGCTGATCGTTACCAAATGGCTGTTAGCAACATCAGCTACACTAAAGAACGTGCTGAAAAATACCTTTATGCAGCTCCAACTGCTAAAAACCCTAACGTTCTTGTAGTGAAAAAAGATGACTCTAGCATCAAATCGTTTGATGATATCGGTGGAAAATCAACAGAAGTTGTTCAAGGGACAACATCTGCTAAACAGCTAGAAGACTACAACAAACAACACTCAGATAACCCAACTGTCCTTAACTACGTTAAAGGGGACTTCCAACAAATCATGGTACGTTTGAGTGATGGTCGATTTGACTACAAGATTTTTGATAAGATCGGTGTTGAAACAGTCATCAAGGATCAAGGTTTGGACAACTTGAAAGTTATCGAACTTCCAAGCGACCAGCAACCTTACGTTTACCCACTTCTTGCTAAAGGTCAAGATGAGTTGAAAACGTTTGTGGACAAACGCATCCAAGAACTCTACAAAGATGGAACTCTTGAAAAATTGTCTAAACAATTCTTCGGAGGCACTTATCTACCAGCAGAAGCTGATATTAAATAATTTCTTGAAATCATCCATTCTGAGTAGATGGGTGATTTCTCAGTTTTTAGGGATATAGTTTTAAACTATATATCTGACTATCTAATAACAATTTGTGAAATCAAACAAATTGTGAGATACTAGTACGGTATTATTTTTAAAGGAGATAGAATCATGAAAATCAAAAAATGGCTTGGTGTAGCAGCCCTTGCTACAGTCGCAGGTTTGGCTCTTGCAGCTTGCGGAAACTCAGAAAAGAAAGCAGACAATGCAACAACTATCAAAATCGCAACTGTTAACCGTAGCGGTTCTGAAGAAAAACGTTGGGACAAAATCCAAGAATTGGTTAAAAAAGACGGTATCACTTTGGAATTTACAGAGTTCACAGACTACTCACAACCAAACAAGGCAACTGCCGATGGTGAAGTAGACTTGAACGCTTTCCAACACTATAACTTCTTGAACAACTGGAACAAAGAAAACGGAAAAGACCTTGTAGCGATTGCAGATACTTACATCTCTCCAATCCGCCTTTACTCAGGTTTGAATGGAAGTGACAACAAGTACACTAAAGTAGAAGACATCCCAGCAAACGGAGAAATCGCTGTACCGAACGATGCTACAAACGAAAGCCGTGCGCTTTACTTGCTTCAATCAGCTGGCTTGATTAAATTGGACGTTTCAGGAACTGCTCTTGCAACAGTTGCTAACATCAAAGAAAATCCAAAGAACTTGAAAATCACTGAATTGGACGCTAGCCAAACAGCTCGTTCATTGTCATCAGTTGACGCTGCCGTTGTAAACAATACCTTCGTTACAGAAGCAAAATTGGACTACAAGAAAGCACTTTTCAAAGAACAAGCTGATGAAAACTCAAAACAATGGTACAACATCATCGTTGCGAAAAAAGATTGGGAAACATCACCAAAAGCTGATGCTATCAAGAAAGTGATCGCAGCTTACCACACAGATGACGTAAAAAAAGTTATCGAAGAAACATCAGACGGTTTGGATCAACCAGTTTGGTAATAAGAAACAGGGAGGTGGGAGAGAGAATTCCACCTCTTGCTTTTGTATAGAGCATGGATTGTCAGGAAGAGTAGTTCATAGAAAGGTAGAGAGAATATGGTTTTTCCTAGCGAACAAGAACAGATTGAAAAATTTGAAAAGGATCATGTAGCCCAGCATTATTTTGAGGTTTTGCGTACCTTGATTTCTAAGAAATCGGTCTTTGCCCAGCAGGTTGGACTTAAGGAAGTCGCAAACTATCTGGGTGAGATTTTTAAGCGTGTTGGGGCTGAAGTGGAGATTGATGAGACTTATACAGCGCCCTTTGTCATGGCGCATTTCAAAAGTTCGCGTCCAGATGCTAAGACCTTGATTTTCTATAACCACTATGACACTGTGCCAGCGGATGGGGATCAGGTCTGGACAGAGGATCCCTTTACGCTTTCGGTGCGCAATGGCTTCATGTATGGGCGTGGGGTTGACGATGACAAGGGTCATATCACGGCTCGTTTGAGTGCTTTGAGAAAATATATGCAATACCATGATGACCTGCCTGTCAATATCAGTTTTATCATGGAGGGAGCGGAGGAATCGGCTTCAACAGACCTAGATAAGTATCTAGAAAAGCATGCGGATAAACTCCGTGGTGCAGATTTGTTGGTCTGGGAACAAGGGACCAAAAATGCCTTGGAACAGCTAGAAATTTCTGGTGGAAATAAAGGGATTGTGACCTTTGATGCCAAGGTAAAAAGCGCTGATGTCGATATCCATTCTAGTTATGGTGGGGTTGTGGAATCAGCTCCCTGGTATCTCCTTCAAGCCTTACAGTCTCTTCGTGCCGCAGATGGCCGTATCTTGGTTGAAGGTTTGTACGAAGAAGTTCAAGAACCAAATGAACGAGAATTGGCCTTGGTGGACACTTACGCCCAACGCAATCCAGGGGAAATCAGCCAGATTTATGGTTTGGAATTGCCCCTTTTACAAGAGGACCGCGCAGCCTTTCTGAAACGTTTCTTTTTCGAGCCAGCCCTTAATATCGAAGGGATTCAGTCAGGCTACCAAGGACAAGGGGTTAAAACGATTTTGCCAGCAGAAGCCAGTGCCAAGCTAGAAGTTCGTTTGGTTCCTGGTCTAGAACCGCATGATGTTCTGGAAAAAATTCGGAAACAGCTAGACAAAAATGGCTTTGATAAGGTAGAATTATACTATACCTTGGGAGAGATGAGCTATCGAAGCGATATGAGCGCACCAGCCATTCTCAATGTGATCGAGTTGGCCAAGAAATTCTATCCACAGGGCGTTTCAGTCTTGCCGACAACAGCGGGGACAGGGCCTATGCATACGGTCTTTGATGCCCTAGAGGTGCCAATGGTGGCTTTCGGTCTAGGAAATGCCAATAGCCGAGACCACGGTGGGGATGAAAATGTGCGAATCGCCGATTACTACACCCATATTGAATTAGTAGAGGAGCTGATTAGAAGCTATGAGTAGAGATATTATCAAGTTAGATCAGATCGATGTGACTTTTCACCAAAAGAAGAGAACCATCACAGCGGTCAAGGATGTGACCATTCACATCCAAGAAGGGGATATCTACGGAATCGTTGGATATTCTGGAGCAGGGAAATCAACCCTTGTACGGGTGATTAATCTCTTGCAAAAACCATCTGCAGGGAAAATTACCATTGACGATGATGTGATTTTTGATGGCAAGGTGACCTTGACAGCAGAGCAGTTGCGTCGTAAACGTCAAGATATTGGAATGATTTTCCAGCATTTCAACCTCATGAGTCAAAAGACGGCAGAGGAGAATGTAGCCTTTGCCCTTAAACACTCTGGACTCAGCAAGGAAGAAAAGAAGGCTAAAGTAGCCAAGTTGTTGAACTTGGTTGGCTTGGCGGACCGTGCTGAAAACTACCCTTCACAACTATCTGGAGGGCAAAAGCAGCGTGTGGCCATTGCGCGTGCCTTGGCAAATGATCCAAAAATCTTGATTTCAGATGAGTCAACTTCTGCCCTTGACCCTAAGACAACCAAGCAGATTTTGGCCTTGTTGCAAGATTTGAACCAAAAATTAGGCTTGACGGTTGTCTTGATTACGCATGAAATGCAGATTGTCAAAGATATTGCCAATCGTGTGGCAGTTATGCAGGACGGACATTTGATTGAAGAGGGTAGTGTCCTTGAAATCTTCTCAGACCCTAAACAACCCTTGACCCAAGACTTTATCTCAACAGCTACAGGTATTGACGAAGCCATGGTCAAGATTGAGAAACAAGAAATCGTGGAACATCTGTCTGAAAACAGTCTCTTGGTTCAACTCAAGTATGCAGGTGCTTCAACAGACGAGCCACTTTTGAATGAACTGTACAAGCATTATCAAGTTACGGCTAATATCCTCTATGGGAACATCGAAATCCTCGATGGAACTCCTGTTGGAGAATTGGTGGTGGTCTTGTCAGGTGAAAAAGCAGCGTTGGCCGGTGCCCAAGAAGCCATTCGTCAAGCGGGCGTACAGCTAAAAGTATTGAAGGGAGGACAGTAAGATGGAATCATTGATTCAAACCTATTTGCCAAATGTCTATAAGATGGGCTGGGCTGGTCAAGCTGGCTGGGGGACAGCTATCTACTTGACTCTTTATATGACGGTTCTTTCCTTTATCATCGGAGGTTTCTTAGGACTGGTAGCAGGTCTCTTCCTTGTCTTGACAGCGCCAGGTGGTGTCTTGGAAAATAAAGTCGTTTTCTGGATTTTGGATAAGATTACCTCTATTTTCCGTGCGGTGCCATTTATCATTCTCTTGGCAGTCTTGTCACCCTTCTCTCATCTAATCGTAGGAACAAGCATTGGTCCAAATGCGGCTATCGTACCGCTATCTTTTGCAGTCTTTGCCTTCTTTGCCCGTCAGGTGCAGGTTGTCTTGGCTGAGCTAGATGGTGGTGTCATTGAGGCGGCTCAAGCGAGCGGAGCGACTTTCTGGGACATCGTGGGTGTTTACCTATCAGAAGGTCTTCCAGATTTGATCCGTGTGACAACTGTGACCTTGATTTCCCTTGTTGGGGAAACAGCTATGGCTGGTGCGGTTGGAGCTGGTGGTATCGGTAACGTGGCCATCGCTTATGGATTTAACCGCTATAATCACGATGTGACTATCTTGGCAACCATCATTATCATTTTGATTATCTTTGCGATCCAATTCTTGGGAGATTTCTTGACCAAAAAATTGAGCCATAAATAAAAAAGAGCTAGGCCATCTGTACATCAATTCATAGGAGTTGTCGTTATAGTCAAGACTTAAAATTCTCTGTACTAGCTGCTATCAACCGTTACTTTTAAGAGTAAGAGAGTTAAGAATTGTGGGGAGTCAATATGCAAAATCTGGGAGAAGTTTTTAAAGAATTGAGAAAGAGTCGGAATGTATCTCTACAGGAGGCGACGGGAGGAGAGTTTACTTATTCCATGCTAAGCAAATTTGAGCGTGGAGAAGCAGACTTATCATCTATGAAATTGATTACTGCCTTAGATAACATCCACTCTGATTTGAATGAATTTATGTACTTGGTACGTGTTTTTTCTCAGAAAAAGGTCCTGGCTTTTCAAGAAAATCTTTGGGATTTATATGACAGAGAAGGGATTGATTCTCTCCATTCCTTGTATGAAGAGACGACTCAAAAGTATAGATCAAGTGGTGAAACAAGCTATCTTTTACAAATGATTCGTCTCAAAAGCCTTCTCGTGTTTTTTGATTCAAACATAAGAGCAACGGATGAAGAACTGACTTTTCTCTATGACTATTTTTTTACTATTGACATCTGGGGAAATTATGAATTGGAACTATTTTCAACGATTTCTACTTTGTTTCCTCTGCCCCTCTATTTTAAATATTCTAGGGAGATGTTACAAAAGACGGATTTATTAGGCTCTTTACCTAGTAACAAAGCTGGTATTGATACCATTTTGATGAATGGACTTTTTAAAGCGATAGAGGAAAAGGATAAATTAAAAGCAGATTATTTTATCTTTCAGATTGAAAACCGCGATTTACCAGAATCTCAAGCTTATCTTAAAATCATTTATATGATTGCTAAAGGGTATTATGATACTAGTTTTAAAGTAGAAAATAAGGGTCTTGAAAAAATCCAGAGAGGCATTACAATCTTACAAGATTTAGAGTATGTAGATGGTGTAAGATACTATGAAAACTATTTTGCAAATCAGCTTTCAAATAAAGATTTGTAATATATTCTCGTTACATCGACTGATGAAAAATAAATAGGCTTGTAGATGGATTGATAATTAGCAATTTCTAGGCGCTAGAGTTTCTATTTTCAGAAAAAATATATTACAAAAAAGTGGGGAGTCCCGCTTTTTTTGTTAGACTGGTTTCAATAGAATACTCTTTGAAATATGGAGAAAGCCCTGTTATGAAACTATTCTTAAAACATCATTTATTTAGAATACTGACCTTATCAAGGTTTTTGAGCTCAAGTGGAGCTTATATTTATAATCTGGTATTTATCGTTTATGCTACGAGTCTACCCTTTAAAAATATAGCTGTATTTATGGCGAATATGATTACGATTTTACCTTTCCTATTTACTTTTTATGTTGGGATTAAGGCTGATCATACTCGGAATAAAGCAGGGACAATTATCTGGGTTGGTTGTGTGCAAAATCTGCTATTTCTTTTGATTGCTAGTGTGATTCATGATCCGAACTTCGTAACGTTTGCTGTTATCTGTATGGTTAATATCTGTTCAGATATTTTATCAGATTATACAGCAGGCCTTCGTATGCCGATTATCCAGCATAATATTTCGGAAGATAAGCTCTATGAAGCTTATTCCTTTACTCAGTTTGTCTCCTATTTATCAAATCTAGGAGGTCAAGCCTTAGGAGTGTGGTTACTCACAACCAGCCATCAAAATTTTTCTTTTGTTGCGATTGTGAATGCTGGTTTCTTTTTACTATCTTCTCTCATTTTGTTCAAAAATAGCAGAGAATTGACGTATTTGTCTGTAACGGTAGAGAATGAGCCTATTAGTTTACTTCAACAAGTTAAGGCAATCTATGCGGACATGGATAATATATTTAGACAGAGAGAAAGTAAATCTTTGTTTAAAATGATTCTTGTCATTTTGGTAATGAATACTTTGGGAGGGGCTGTTGGAGGTATTTATCACTTTTACTTATTAGACCATACTATCTATCATCTCAGCTATGCTCAAGCCCTATTTTTAATTGAATGTGTTAGCTTGGGAGGAGCTATTCTTGGTAGCCTAACTCCCCATGATTATTTTGGGAAATTGTCGTTTTCAAGTTTGCTATCGCTCAATGCAATTCTGTTTGTCTTGCTTGCTGCTACTAATATTTTAGATTTTTCTCCTCTAGTAGGTGTTGCTTGCTTAGCCTTTGTCATGTATTTGATGTCGAAATCAATGCCTAAATTAGATACTCTGTTACTGTCTAATTTGAGTGCGGATGTATTAGCTAGAAGTAATAATCTCTTGAGTATGATTTTTTCCCTAACATTACCCTTGGGGATGTCTGTATTTTCCTTCTTAGCTTTACAAGATATCAGACTTTGTTGGTGGGTGTTTTTGGTAGTGAGTGTGATAGGGTTGATTTTATCACTAGAAAAAAGAAGTTTTTCAGGTAAAAAATGTTAACCTAGGAAGCTAAGGCTTACTAGAAGATCTTCCAGATTTGATTCGTGTGACGACTGTGACCTTGATTTCCCTTGTTGGGGAAACAGCTATGGCTGGTGCGGTTGGAGCTGGTGGTATCGGTAACGTAGCCATCGCTTATGGATTTAACCGCTACAATCACGATAAAACTATCTTGGCAACCATCATTATCATTTTGATTATCTTTAAATTCATACTCAATGAAAATCAAAGAGCAAACTAGGAAACTAGCCGCAGGCTGCTCAAAACACTGTTTTGAGGTTGGAGATAAGACTGACAAAGTCAGTAACCATATATACGGCAAGGTGACGTTGACGTGGTTTGAAGAGATTTTCGAAGAGTATCAATTCTTGGGAGACTTCTTGACTAAGTCTTGAGCCATAAATAAAAAAGAGCCGCCTGGCTCTTTTTTAGTAATCAGATTT
This sequence comes from Streptococcus sp. 596553, assembly GCF_900411395.1. GTDB lineage: Bacteria > Bacillota > Bacilli > Lactobacillales > Streptococcaceae > Streptococcus > Streptococcus mitis_BA. The sequence continues at coordinate 38,493 of NZ_OXCQ01000005.1, forward strand.
TCTGTGCAAATTTTTTACTCAAGGCTTGTCCAATCAAGGCACCAACTAGGGCTCCGATGACAATACTTGCGATAAATAGAAGGACAGTTCCAGGGTTTGGTGCAACCATGATACGGTCGATATATTCTTGGGATTTTCCTCTTGCTAGAAGGGTTGCCATATAGGCTTTGGGCGCAATCCACATAAGCAAGATTGGACCGGTTGAGCTAAAGGCAAAAATAAGGAAAGAAAGGAAGTTCTTTGTTTGGTTCTTGTATTTTCCGAGGCTAGCTACTCCATCTGCTAGCAGACCACAGATAATTCCAGGAAGGAAGGCACCAGCACCGTGTTTAGTTCCCAAGAAAAAGAGGGCGATGACAAGGCCGATAGTGGTAATGGATCCAAAGCGTGGAACTTTTGCGACCAGAATCATATAGACGCTACCGCCGACAAGGGCAGTAAAGGCAGGCGCATAAAACATGTTTCCAGTTTGGTCAAAGAGATTGCCCAAAAGGACACCAATCCCCATGCAGAGGAAGTAAAGAACTGCAAAAAGCAGTGTAGTTAAGATAGATTTTTTCATGAATCATCTCCTGATAATTTTTTCACAATTCTCATTTTACCATGGTTTGGTGGGATTGTAAATGGATACTAGAAGTTTTTGAAAACGCTTGAAATATGATATAATAGTTTCATAGTTATTTTTAGGAGGATATCATGGGGAGATTTTTAGATTTTGTCTTTAATCGTTTCTTTTTAGGGATGATTGCGACAGCCTTCTTTTGGCTATTAACTTTAGCAGGAGGGATTATCCTTGGTCTAGCGCCGGCTAGTGCCACCTTGATGAGCTTGTATGCAGAACATGGTTATAGCTTTCGGGAATACAGTTTGAAGGAGGCTTGGCCTCTTTATAAGCAAAATTTTGTCTCAAGCAACCTGATTTTCTATAGCTTTTTAGGAGTGGATTTAGTTTTGGTCTATGGCTTGTATCTCTTGGTTCAATTGCCTCATCAGACCATCGTTCATTTGATTGCGACCTTTTTTAATGTTCTAGTAGTTGCCCTGATCTTTTTGGCTTATACAGTATCTTTGAAATTACAAGTTTATTTTGACTTGTCTTATCGAAATAGTCTCAAACTATCCTTGATTGGCATCTTTATGAGTCTAGCAGCTGTGGCCAAGGTTCTCCTTGGAACCGTGCTACTTGTGGCAATTGGTTACTATATGCCTGCCCTGCTATTTTTTGTAGGAATTGGGATGTGGCATTTCTTTATCAGTGATATGTTGGAACCGGTCTATGAAAGTATTCATGAAAAATTGGCGACAAAGTAGGATGAAACAGTTTTGGCTACATACGCTTCTGCGAACCTACAGTTCAGTTATGATCATTATTATTGCGAGTTTTGCAATCTTACTCTCCTATGCTGACTGGGATTCACGGGAAAAGGAAGCCCAGAGAGTAGCCCAGCGTGTAACTGCTAGAACAGTGAGTGAAATTGAATATTACCATAGAGAGTCAACCCAAATAGCTCAGGCTTTAGTTGAAAATCAAGCTCGTATTGAGGGAATCTATAAATACTTTAGCCTTAGCATGCCAGACTATTTTTACTGGCAATTAGAGCGGAAAGCTTCGCCTTATGTATCGGTCTCTCTGCATGAAAATGTTGATGACCTCTATGTTCGAAATGATTTTGTAACTGGGGTGGCCATTGCTTTTCAAGATTACAAGGAAGTCTATGTTTCTACTAAAGACAAACGTAGTGGAGAAAAAATCAGGGCTGAGGATTTCAAACCAGCAGGAAATAGTTTTGCCATTCCGGTGTCAGATCCAGTGTCAGATCAAGACTTAGGAGTGATTTACATCTCCTTGGATCCTGCTGTTTTATACCATGCCATTGATAATACTAGAGGTCATACTCCGATGGCAGTAACAGTGACCTCACCTTTTGATACGGAGATTTTTCATATTGGTGAAACAGTTGATAAGGAGAGTGAAAATTGGCTAGTTGGCTTAACCTCTCATGGATATCAGGTTCAGGTGGCAGTTCCCAAAAACTTTGTTTTACAAGGAACAGTGACTAGCTCTGCTTTGATTGTGGGCTTGAGCCTTCTCTTTATTATCATTCTTTATCTGACTTTGAGGCAGACTTTTGCTAATTACCAAAAGCAGGTAGTGGATTTAGTAGAATCCATTCAAGTCATTGCTCAAGGCGAAGAGGGGCGTCGGATTGACATTTCCGAAAAAGATCAGGAATTACTCCTAATCGCGGAGACGACCAATGATATGTTGGATCGATTGGAAAAGAATATCCATGATATTTACCAGTTAGAGCTTAGTCAAAAAGATGCCAATATGCGAGCCCTGCAGGCGCAAATCAACCCTCATTTTATGTATAATACGCTGGAGTTCTTGCGCATGTATGCAGTTATGCAGAGTCAAGATGAGTTGGCAGATATCATTTATGAGTTCAGTAGTCTCTTGCGTAACAATATTTCTGACGAAAGAGAAACACTCCTCAAACAGGAATTGGAATTTTGCCGTAAATACAGCTATCTCTGCATGGTTCGCTATCCCAAGTCCATTGCCTATGGTTTCAAGATAGATCCAGAGTTAGAGAATATGAAGATTCCCAAGTTTACCTTGCAACCGCTGGTAGAAAACTATTTCGCGCATGGTGTTGACCACAGGCGGACAGATAATGTGATTAGCATCAAGGCTCTTAAACAGGATGGTTTTGTGGAAATTTTGGTGGTCGATAATGGTAGAGGAATGTCGGCTGAAAAGTTGGCAAATATCCGAGAAAAATTAAGTCAGAGATATTTTGAACACCAAGCCAGCTACAGTGATCAAAGGCAGTCTATCGGGATTGTCAATGTACACGAGCGTTTTGTGCTCTATTTTGGAGACCGCTATGCCATTACTATAGAGTCTGCAGAGCAAGCCGGTGTTCAGTATCGTATTACAATTCAAGATGAGTAGAAAGGGAGAAAATGTATAAAGTATTATTAGTAGATGATGAGTACATGGTGACAGAAGGTCTGAAGCGTTTGATTCCCTTTGATAAGTGGGATATGGAGGTCGTCGCAACAGCCAGTCATGCCGATGAAGCTCTAGAATATGTTCAGGAAAATCCTGTCGATGTCATCATTTCCGATGTCAATATGCCAGACAAAACAGGGCTTGATATGATTCGGGAGATGAAAGAGATCTTACCAGATGCTGCCTATATCCTGCTCTCAGGTTATCAGGAGTTTGATTATGTAAAAAGAGCAATGAACCTTAGTGTGGTGGACTATTTGGTCAAGCCTGTTGATAAGGTAGAGCTGGGAAATCTGCTGGAGAAGATTGCAGGTCAGCTCGGCGAGAGAGGGAAGAAAAGTCAGACTCTTAGTCAAGAATTAGACGAGGCTGGATTTGTTAGTTATTTAGGGGATAAGGAGAATTGGTGGATAGGTCTATCCAAGGAAAAACAAGGTTCCTTCACCATTCCCTACTATGTCTTGGGCCAGGACTGGCAGATTTTCATTTCTGACCAACCCCTAGATGGTTTAGTCGTTACACCTTTTGAAGCTCCTTATCAAGAACACTTTGAACGCTGGAAGCTGAATGCTGAGAAAACCCTCTTTTACGGTTCTGTAAATTTGCAGCAGTATGAGAGTCTCTTTGCCTATTACGAACCGATTTATAGGGTTATCATTCAGGGAAATCTCAATCAAATCGTAGAAGAGTTAAATCTCTTGGAGAAGGTAGTTCTTGAAAATACACCGCGTGTTCCGATTACCAAACAGCTTTTTATTCAGTTTGTCATGGATGTTTTCCATTTATTTGAGCATCTCAAAGCTGATGACCTGACAGACATCGTCAAAACCATTCATGCTATTCAATCCTTCGATGAATTGGTTTCTTATATCAAGGAAACTTTGACCAGCTTTTTCGGTCAATACCGTATGAATGAAAATGTGGTCAGTGTGCTGGAAGTCATTGGTCGTGATTACCAAAAAGAGCTTTCCCTCAAGGATATCAGTAAGGCCCTCTTTATCAATCCTGTCTATCTAGGGCAGTTGATTAAGCGAGAAACCGATTCGACCTTTACAGAGTTACTAAACAAACAACGTATTAAGGCTGCCCAGCAGCTCTTGCTTTCAACCAGTGACAGTATCGAAGATATTTGTTATGCTGTTGGTTACAGTAACCTTGGATATTTCTATAAAGTGTTCCGAAAATTGTGCGGAAAATCGCCAAAAGCCTACCGAAAACAGGTAGAAACGATACTGTAAGATTTGTATTCCTTTACAAAATGTGCTATAATAAAAATAATATTATTAGGAGGTTCTATCATGAAAAAGAAACCGATTTATCTATGGGTCTTGCTAATCTTGTCTGCCCTTATTTCAGCTATGTCTCTGTTTGGAATGTTGAGTCCCTTACCTAGCAAAGAAGCCCTTCGTGCTGCTCAGAAACAAGTTGCAGGGGTCAGTGCTCAGCAATTAGAAGACCAGCTTAATTACAACTATGGAGTAGCAGAAGCGTATCATTCTATTTTTAATATGGCCCTGATTGTGCTATCTGTTATTTTAGTGGTCGTAGCGATTGTCTTCCTTATTCGTAAGAATTTGCAATATGCAAACTATACTTACGTTGGCTATGTTTTGTTAGCTATTATCGGTTCGATTTATGGCTATGTTGGTTTACAGGACGCTGTGCAGTTGGTTCAAGATGAGACCATGCGTTTGACAATGAGTATTGGTTCAAAAGCTGTCAGCATTTTCTATATCGTCATCAATATTCTCTTCCTAGCTCTTGTCTTCTATAAGATGTGGCGACAACAGAAAGCCTTGGCAGAAGAAGAGGAAGCAGAAAATCTTGCCTAAGTATTGACAAAAAAGAACTATCAAGATACAATCTTGGTAGTTCTTTTTCGATTAAAAATAAAATCATGGAGGTACATATGAAGACAATTTCTTTAGTTTATATTAGTTTGAGTGGCAACACTGAAAGTTTTGTGACGCGCTTGAAAGATTATCTCTTGTCCCAGTACGAGGGAATTGAGGTTCAAAAGATTCATATCAAGGATTTGGTCAAGGAAGGTAAAAATTTCTATGAGATGGACCATCCCTATGTCGCTTTTTTGCCGACCTATCTCGAAGGTGGGAATGGCGTTGATAACGGAGATGTCGAGATCTTGACGACACCCGTTGGGGATTTTATCGCCTATGGTGACAATGCTAGTAAGTGTTTTGGTGTAGTTGGCTCAGGAAATCGTAACTTTAATAACCAATACTGCCTGACAGCTAAGCAATACAGTCAACGCTTTGGTTTCCCTGTATTGGCTGACTTTGAAATGCGAGGCATGCTGGAAGATATCAAACGTGTCGCAGCGATTATCGCAGATTTGTATGAGTTGGAAAAGGAGAATTAAAGTCAATATAAGAGGCGCTTGGGATTTTTCAACTGTTTTTGAGTATAAACAGTCTTTGAGAACGTAAAAAAGCATAAGTTCAGGTCTTCAAAACCTTGTTCTTATGCTTTTTATCATAGAAATATTTGCTGCATTTTCTCTTGAAATGAAACCTTATACTCAATGAAAATCAAAGAGCAAACTAGGAAACTAGCCGCAGGCTGTACTTGAGTACGGCAAGGCGACGTTGACGTGGTTTGAATTTGATTTGCGAAGAGTATTATCTTCATCTCGCGCTTGTCAGTTAACCTGCTTTTCCGATTGCGAGTGCGTAGATAAAGAAGATGGCGAAGCCAAAGAGGAAAATCAATCCTGCAATGGCAAGGTGTTTGAGCCAAGAAGGAAGATTTTTGTTTTCACGCGTTACCAAGGCGTAGTTTAAAAGAGCGAAGAATGGTGTTGTCAGGAAAGAACCAATCATGGCAAAGCGGAGCATGGTTGACACCTGACCAGCGAAGAACTTGATAATGACGATACCGATGATAGCAGTGATGGTCATCCAGATATTCAAAGATTTACTACTGTCTTCTTTTTGACTGATTAGCAGTCGGAGAGATTCCTGATTGACACGAGAGTAACCATCGATAACAGTAATAACTGTTCCAAAGATACACAGGAAGGCAATAAAGGTAATCAAGTAACGGGACCATTCGCCAAGAACAGAGGCATACATGCCCACGAATTGAGAGATGTATTTGGCTGAAGCAGCTTCAACTGCTTGCCCTGTAGGATATTGAATCAATGCTCCCAGTGCTACAAAGAACACAGCTAGGATAGCTGTTCCAATGTAACCAACGTTAAAGTCAAATAGAGCGTCCTCGGTGTTAAAGTTGACGGTCTTTTTCTTTTCAGCAGACCAAAGTGAATTGATAGCTGAAATTTCAATAGGAGCCGGCATCCACCCTAGGAGGGAGACGATGAAGGGTAGAGCTGCCATTTGCCAAGGTGTTTTCTCGACAAAATCAGAGCTGTATTCGGGATGCTTGACCGCCGCGATGATAACTGCAAGAACAGTTGCAATGGTCAAAGCTGACATGATCCATTTTGCCATGCCGTCTAAGAGTTTGTAGCCTCCAAAGAGTAACATAGCCCAAATGATTGCAACGAGAATGAGGGACCACTGAGTGATGCTAAGACCGATCATTGGGAAGGCACTGGCGATGATAGCTGAGCACAGAATAGCGACACCAGCTGTGTTGACCATAGCCGAAAAGACATTTAGGATAAAGAAAATCCAGAGATAGAGTTTTCCTTTTTCGGCATAACCTTCAACCAAAGTCTTTCCAGTATCAGCTGTGTATTCAGCACCAAAACGGAAAAATGGATATTTAAAGACATTGGCTAAGATGACCAAGAGGAGTAGCGACCACCCATAAGAACCACCAGCTTGAGTGGAAGATACAATGTGAGAACCTCCAACAGCAGCAGAAGCCATTAGGATTCCAGGTCCCATTGCTTTTAGCTTGCTTGCCCAGGTTGATTGATTTAAGGAAATAGCTTGTGACATGATAAATACTCCTTTTTGAATTTTCAGAATAATCTGGATATGTAATCTATATTCTACAAAAAACTTTGGGAAAATGCAAGAATATTTTGAAAAAAGATAGAAAATTACAGAAAATTTACAAAGAAGATCTGAAAATAACTGCTATGATAGTAATACTCTTCGAAAATCTCTTCAAACCACGTCAGCGTCGTCTTACTGTAGGTATGTGATACTGACTTCGTCAGTTCTATCTGCAACCTCAAAACGGTGTTTTGAGCTGACTTCGTCAGTCTTATCTGCAACCTCAAAACAATGTTTTGAGCAACCTGCGGATAGCTTCCTAGTTTGCTCTTTGATTTTCATTGAGTATAAGGTGCAGCAGGATAAAGAAAAACCGAGAAGTTTCTTTCTCGGATTTGCTTATTATGAGGTTCCTATTTTCTATGCTCCAAGAGTTGATTGATATGGTCTACTTTTTTAGCTTCTCTTTTATAGAGAATAGCCCAGATGATGAGGTAGACAATCGCAAACTCGATAATGAGCTGGAGATAGAAGATCCAGTGAAAAGGAAACCAACCTGCCAGAGTTGCTAGTGGGACAAAGCCAGCCAGCATAAGGAAGAAATGGGAAAGCGTCGCACGGAGCATGCTCCAGTCACGGCTGAATAATCGTTTACCAAAGTTGAAGAGAATACCGATAGCTGCCCAAATCAGTGTGCAGTAGAGCAAGACCAGGGCACCGTGAACCTGATGCTGAGCCATCACTTGGCCGATGAGAGAGTAGGGATTTAGTGGGGTATAAGTACTCGGTGCATAAATGAGTGAAAAGATGATAGAGAGGATGAGGCCGATGAGGACACCAGTAGTTGCGTCGTGGAAGATTTGTTTTTTCATAGTTCTAATTTCTCCTTGATGGTTTTTAGGTAACGGCGTGAAGAGTAGGTGAAGCTTTCGTTTTTCAAGAAAATTTCTACTAGGCCGTTGGGGGTGAGCTTGAGATGAGAGATGGAATCGATATTGATGATTTCTGATTGGGAAATTTGGATAAAATTGGTCGGCAGAACTTCAAGGACCTGATAGAGTCGTAAGTCAATGGTGTAGGTCTGACTCGCGGTTTCTGCTAGAACCTTCCGATTCTCGATATAGAAGCGTTGAATCTTGCTAATCTCAACGAGATAGACCTGATTATCGATTTTCCCTTTGATTTTTTCTGTTAGATCCAGATTTTCTGCGAACTCGATGACTTTCTGGACTTTATCTGTCGGCTGAGGTGCTTGGACAATCAGCTTTTCCTCCTTGTAAGTTTCACTAATCTGTAGTTCTACTTTCATAAATTTCTCTCCTTGTTTTTTATACAAAATTAATCTCACTTCTTGTACACCTTTATTAATACTCCTCAAAAATCAAATTCAAACCACGTCAGCGCCGTCTTGCCGTACTAAAGTACTGTCTGCGCCTAGCTTTCTAGTTTGCTCTTTGATTTTTATTGAGTATACCACTATTTTACTCCCCCTGGCAAGGGATCTTGTCTATGTGGAGGGATTTGTATCCTATGTGGTGGAGCTTTTCTGTCCTATCTGAAATGTGGTATAATAGCACTAATCAATTTCTAGGAAAATAGATACAGAAAGGGGCTGAAAGATGTCTCATATTATTGAATTGCCAGAGGTGCTGGCAAACCAGATTGCAGCTGGAGAGGTTATCGAGCGTCCAGCTAGCGTTGTTAAGGAGCTGGTAGAAAATGCTATTGACGCGGGCTCTAGTCAGATTATCATTGAGATTGAGGAGGCTGGTCTCAAGAAGATTCAAATTACAGATAATGGTCATGGAATTGCCCACGATGAGGTAGAGCTGGCTTTGCGTCGCCATGCGACCAGTAAGATAAAAAATCAAGCAGACCTCTTTCGGATTCGGACGCTTGGTTTTCGTGGTGAAGCCTTGCCTTCTATCGCATCCGTCAGCGTTTTAACTCTTTTGACAGCAGTTGAGGGCGCAAGTCATGGAACCAAATTAGTTGCGCGTGGGGGTGAAGTTGAGGAAGTCATCCCGGCGACTAGTCCTGTGGGGACCAAAGTTTGTGTGGAGGACCTCTTTTTCAACACGCCTGCCCGCCTCAAGTATATGAAGAGTCAGCAAGCGGAGCTGTCTCATATCATTGATATTGTCAACCGTCTGGGCTTGGCCCATCCTGAGATTTCGTTTAGTTTGATCAGTGATGGCAAGGAAATGACGCGGACAGCAGGTACTGGTCAACTGCGCCAAGCTATCGCAGGGATTTACGGTTTGGCGAGTGCTAAGAAGATGATTGAAATTGAGAACTCTGACTTAGATTTCGAAATTTCTGGTTTTGTGTCCTTGCCTGAGTTAACTAGAGCCAACCGCAACTATATCAGTCTCTTCATCAATGGCCGTTATATCAAGAATTTCCTACTCAATCGTGCTATTCTTGACGGCTATGGTAGTAAGCTCATGGTAGGCCGTTTTCCACTGGCTGTCATTCACATCCATATAGACCCTTATCTAGCGGATGTCAATGTGCATCCAACCAAGCAAGAGGTGCGGATTTCCAAGGAAAAAGAACTGATGACGCTGGTCTCAGAAGCTATTTCCAATAGTCTTAAGGAGCAAACTTTGATACCTGATGCCTTGGAAAATCTTGCCAAATCGACCGTGCGCAATCGTGAGAAGGTGGAGCAAACTATTCTTCCACTCAAAGAAAATACGCTCTACTATGAGAAAACAGAGCCGATAAGATCTAGTCAATCTGAGGTGGCTGATTATCAGGTGGAATTGACTGAGGAAGGACAAGACTTGACCTTGTTTGCCAAGGAAACCGTGGATCAGCTGACCAAGCCAGCAAAACTGCATTTTGCAGAGAGAAAGCCTGCTAATTATGACCAACTAGACCATCCAGAGTTAGATTTAGCCAGTCTTGATAAGGCCTATGATAAGCTGGAGCAAGAAGAATCATCCAGCTTCCCAGAGTTGGAATTTTTCGGACAGATGCATGGAACCTATCTCTTTGCCCAAGGGCGAGATGGCCTCTACATCATAGACCAACATGCAGCTCAGGAACGGGTTAAATATGAGGAATATCGTGAAAGCATTGGCAATGTTGACCAGAGCCAGCAACAACTCCTAGTGCCCTATATATTTGAATTTCCTGCAGATGATGCCCTGCGTCTCAAGGAAAGAATGCCTCTTTTAGAGGAAGTGGGCGTCTTCCTAGCAGAGTATGGAGAAAATCAATTTATCCTACGTGAACATCCTATTTGGATGGCAGAAGAAGAGATTGAATCAGGCATCTATGAGATGTGTGACATGCTCCTTTTGACTAAGGAAGTTTCTATCAAGAAATACCGAGCAGAGCTGGCTATCATGATGTCCTGCAAGAGATCTATCAAGGCTAACCATCGTATCGATGACCATTCAGCTAGACAACTCCTCTATCAGCTTTCTCAATGTGACAATCCCTATAACTGTCCTCATGGACGCCCTGTTTTGGTGCATTTTACCAAGTCGGATATGGAAAAGATGTTCCGACGCATTCAGGAAAATCACACCAGCCTCCGTGAGTTGGGGAAATATTAAACAAAAAGGAAAACTATGTACGAATATCTAAAAGGAATTATTACCAAAATCACTGCCAAATACATTGTCCTTGAAACTAACGGTATTGGTTATATCCTGCATGTGCCCAATCCTTATGCCTATTCAGGTCAGGTTAATCAAGAGGCTCAGATTTATGTGCATCAGGTCGTGCGTGAGGACGCTCATCTGCTTTATGGATTTCGCTCAGAAGACGAGAAAAAGCTCTTTCTCAGTCTGATTTCGGTATCTGGGATTGGTCCTGTATCAGCTCTTGCTATTATCGCTGCTGATGACAATGCTGGCTTGGTTCAAGCCATTGAAACCAAGAATATCACCTACTTGACCAAGTTCCCTAAAATTGGCAAGAAAACAGCCCAGCAGATGGTGCTGGACTTGGAAGGCAAGGTAGTAGTTGCAGGAGATGACCTTCCTGCCAAGGTGGCAGTGCAAGCTAGTGCTGAAAACCAAGAATTGGAAGAGGCTATGGAGGCCATGTTGGCACTGGGCTACAAGGCAACAGAACTCAAGAAAATCAAGAAATTCTTTGAAGGAACGACAGATACAGCTGAGAACTATATCAAGTCGGCCCTTAAAATGTTGGTCAAATAGGAGCAGAGTATGACAAAACGTTGTTCGTGGGTCAAGATGACCAATCCGCTCTACATCGCCTATCATGATGAGGAGTGGGGGCAGCCCCTCCATGATGACCAAGCATTGTTTGAGTTGTTGTGTATGGAAACCTATCAGGCAGGCCTGTCTTGGGAAACGGTGCTCAACAAACGTCAAGCTTTCAGAGAAGCATTTCATGGCTATCAAATTCAAGCAGTCGCAGAGATGATCGATACCGAATTGGAAGCCTTGCTGGATAATCCAGCCATCATCCGAAATAGAGCCAAGATTTTTGCTACACGCGCTAACGCCCAAGCCTTTCTACGACTACAGGCAGAGTACGGCTCTTTTGATACCTATCTTTGGTCTTTTGTTGAGGGGAAAACTGTCGTTAACGATATTCCTGATTATCGCCAAGCCCCAGCTAAAACACCTTTGTCTGAGAAATTAGCCAAAGATCTCAAAAAACGAGGCTTCAAGTTCACAGGCCCAGTCGCCGTCTTGTCTTTTCTACAGGCTGCAGGCCTGGTTGATGACCACGAGAATGATTGTGAGTGGAAAAGCAGGAATTAGTGTGTACAGGTAACTAGCATATCTGAGAATATAGAAAAAAGCTGAGAAATTTTTCCCAGCTTTTTATATATACTATTAGATTTGTTAGAGTGAAGTCAAAAAAGTGATTCCACCTAAAATAACACCAGCTGAATTTGGAATGATTAGTATCCAATCCTTCTTAGGTTCCTTTGTCCATCCATAAATAACCCAGATTAAGCAAGATATAGCAGCTGATAAAGGTTGAAATGGTTGAGCTTTATTTCCCTGTAAATTAGCGATAATTTGAGGTATGTAGGCAATAAATACTATAATTCCAATAAAGGCACCAATAGAACCTACGATTCGATTAATTTTTTGTTTTGTCATATACACCTCCTTCAAAAGGATAACATAGAAATTAGCGAAATGCAATAAATTCAGATACAAATTGTAACGAAAACGAATACAAAAGCACAAAAATAGAGAAACTATTTATTTTTTGTTATAGTCAAAGCGGATGACTTGCTCCTGTGCATCTACATGAGCATGGACCCCAAAGGGTACAATTGCTCTTGGAGTTGCGTGGCCGACATTTAGATTATAGATAATCGGGATATTGCTGTCAATAATATTCAATAGTGCCTCTTTATAGTCGTCATAGAAAGTTTCATCCATAGGTTTTCCGACCAGGAGTCCACTGATAGCCTCGAACATACCAGTGTTCTTTAAAGTCTGCAACATCTTTTTGAAGTATTCTGGCTCAGGCTTTTCTTCGCTTGTTTCTAGCAAGAGGATTTTTCCTTCCCAGTCTGACAAGTCAGGGAAAAGTTTGTATTTTTGGCAGAGCTCCGTGCTATCTGCGTATCGAGAGTTGTCAAAGATATCGTAGAGGGATTCGAGGCAACCACCGAGGATTTTCCCCTCGAACTGTGCATTTCCTTGCAACAACTCAAAACCGGTATTTGCATGACTGACACGAGGTGTTCCCAGAGCCTTAGAACTAAAATCAGTTCGTTCCTCATACCAAACATTGCTAGGGCGTATTTCTGAGATTCTTCCCGTCTCAATCAATTCTTTAAAGTAGTGAAGGCTATAGGTTAGCATTTCTTTGTCTAATTCACAAATGTCTGCTAAGAAGGATTGACCATAAAAAGTCTTGATTCCTAATTTATGCAACATGAGATGGTTCATGGTTGTATCCGAGAAGCCAAGAAAAATTTTTTGTTTGATAACCTTTGGGAGTTGGTCATTTTCAAAAAGATAAGGTAGTAAGCGATAGGTATCGTCTCCACCGATGGCGCATAGGATTATGTCGATGCTATCATCAGAAAAGGCATGAATCAAATCCTCTGCACGCGCTTCAGGATGATTCTTAATAAAGTCTAATCCTTTTAGCGAATGGGGCAAAAAGATAGAATTGAGTCCCAGGTCCTTGAGACGTTGGACACCTAAGTCCACTTCGTGTTTGACAAAGTCCTCTCCGATAATGCCACTAGATAAACTAACAATACCAATAGTAGAAATCATATTTTATCCTCCTAGAAATAGATTGAGTCTATTTTATCACAAAAGATTAGATAGAGCTATGTGGGATGTCAGAAGAATACTTTAGAATCAAAAAAGTAAGTGAAAAAGCAACCGCACCTGCAGTTGCTTTTATCATTCTTCTTAATAACGTGTTGGTCCTGCACTTGCGCTGCGGATGTTCAAGCGTTTCTTTAGATAGAAGCGAAGGGCTAGGAGGGCTGCTCCGATAATAGCCAGCGGCAATGGAGCAAGTACTGGGTTAAGGCTAGCTGGTAGGAAGCTTGTTGCAAAGAAGACAAGCAACCAAAGGAACATAGAAGCTAGGATAACTAGTACAGATTTCCAGAAAGGTGGGCGTTGACTGCGATCCATGTCTGGTCCATAATACTGGTAAACAAAGTAGTACATCAAGTAGAAGGCAAATCCACCAACCAGTCCAACTAATAGAAGAGTAATCAATCCATAGCCGAAAGCTTGATCTGCCGCAAAGAAGGTTGTGAGGGCGCTGACGAGGGCAAAGAGGCTAGTGATGAAAAGAGCTGAGTCCATAATCATCAGTTTTGGATCATCATTTTCTTTTGGATGCTCTTTTTCATATTGTTCCTTGACAGTGAAACTATGAGCCCAGTGGGTCGGTGCACCATAGAGGGAACGAGCAGTCGTACCCTTGGCTTGCTCTTCAAGGATTTGGGGAATAACTTCCTCAAAAATAGCCTTGATTTCAGCGTCTGTTTTCCCATCTTTGATGAATTGTTGGGTAGCGATGTGGACAAACTCTTGGTTTTTCTTAGTTAATTTTTGTAGATCAATCTGAGACATAGGAACTCCTCTTAGAACCATTTTTTATGGATGAGATAGAGAGTGAGCGAGACACTCATAGCAAAGGCGATAAAGACGATTAACCAGAAGGCATTTGGCTCTCCGTTTAGGGGGATTTCATTATCCTTAAAGTTCATCCCGTAGGCAGAGAAGACCATGGTTGGGATGGACATGACGATGGTCACAAGGGCCAAGGTCTTCATAATGTTGTTCTGGTTGTTGGAAATGATAGAGGCAAAGGTCTCCGTCATAGAATGCAAGACGTTTCCATAAATGTCTGCCATCTCGATGGCCTGTTGGGTTTCAATCAGGGTATCTTCAAGCAGGTCTTCGTCCTCAAGGTATTTCTTGATATTGCTGGTTGAGCTGGTCAATTTTTTAATCACGCGCTCATTTGTTTTGAGGGAAGCCTTGAAATAGACGATAGTTTTTTCCAATTCCATCAGCTCAATCAATTCTTCATTACGAGTTGATTGATGCAGTTGACTTTCGATTTGCTCACTCTTACGGTCGATTGAACGAAGGGCTGTTAGGTAAAGCTCTGCATTGCGATAAAGAATCTGAAAGATAAAACGCGAACGCATGAAAGTATAGAAATTACGCAACCGACGGTTGATAAAGACATCAAGGACAGGTAGTGGTTCCAAACACGTAGTGATAATGGTTTCCTCTGTGATGATAATACCAAGCGGGATGGTTACGTAGTAGGTGCGATTATTTCTTTCTTCTGTGACCGGCACGTCTACGATAATCAGGGTATACTCGTCTTCAATTGTAATACGAGACATTTCTTCCGCATCGAGCGGTGCTCGGAGGTCGGCAATATCGATATCGAAGGCGTTAGCGATTTCGAGTGATTCATTTTGAGTCGGATTGACGAGATTGATCCAAGTACCCGGTTCAAGCGTATCGATCTCTTTAAATTCAGTTGTTGTAGAGAGAAAAACTTGTTTCATATCCCTTATCCTTTCTCATTTTTCAGATTTTTTCACACCGTACTATTATACTACAAAATCAGCTTTTTGGGTAATAGAATCTCACTTTTTTTGGTATAATGGTAAGCAATAATGAACTAGAAAGAACAAATATGCAAGATAAAATTGTCATTCATGGGGCGCGTGCCCATAATTTAAAAAATATTGATGTGGAGATTCCGCGAGACAAGTTGGTTGTCGTGACCGGTTTGTCAGGTTCAGGGAAATCCAGTCTGGCCTTTGATACCCTCTATGCGGAGGGTCAACGTCGCTATGTGGAGAGTTTGTCAGCCTACGCTCGTCAATTTTTGGGAAATATGGAGAAGCCTGATGTAGATGCTATTGATGGTCTCAGCCCAGCTATTTCCATTGACCAGAAAACGACTAGTAAAAATCCTCGCTCGACGGTTGGAACCACGACTGAAATCAATGATTATCTGCGTCTCCTCTACGCGCGTGTGGGGACGCCTTACTGTATTAACGGGCATGGAGCTATCAAGGCTTCTTCTGTGGAGCAAATTGTGGATAAGGTTTTAGAATTGCCTGAACGTCAGCGCCTGCAAATTTTAGCTCCAATCATCCGCAAGAAAAAAGGCCAACATAAGAGTGTCATTGAGAAGGTTCAGAAAGACGGGTATGTTCGTGTCCGTGTGGATGGGGAAGTCTATGATGTGACCGAAGTGCCAGACTTGTCCAAGAGCAAGCAACACAATATTGATGTCGTGGTTGACCGTATTGTCATCAAGGAGGGTATTCGTAGTCGTCTCTTTGATTCCATTGAGGCTGCCCTTCGTATTGCAGAAGGTTATGTCATTATCGACACTATGGACGACTCTGAGTTGTTGTTCTCTGAGCATTATGCCTGTCCAGTTTGTGGATTTACTGTTCCAGAGTTAGAGCCTCGTCTCTTTTCTTTCAATGCTCCTTTTGGTTCTTGTAGTGAGTGTGATGGCTTGGGTATCAAGCTGGAGGTGGATACTGATTTGGTAGTACCAGATGCCAGCAAAACCTTACGTGAGGGAGCCTTGGCTCCTTGGAATCCTATCTCATCCAACTACTATCCAAACATGCTAGAGCAGGCTATGACAGCTTTTGGAGTGGATATGGACAAGCCTTTTGAGGACTTGTCAGAAGAGGATAAGAACTTGATTCTCTATGGGTCAGATGGCAAGGAATTCCATTTCCACTATGAGAATGAATTTGGTGGTGTGCGCGATATTGACATTCCGTTTGAGGGAGTTGTCAATAATATCAAGCGTCGCTACCATGAAACTAATAGTGACTACACCCGCACCCAAATGCGCCTCTACATGAATGAGCTGACCTGCGGAACCTGTCACGGTTACCGTCTTAATGATCAGGCCTTGTCTGTCCGTGTGGGCGGTGAGCAAGGGCCACATATCGGAGAAATTTCAGACCTGTCTATCGCAGACCACTTGGACTTGGTAAGCCAGTTGACTCTATCTGAAAATGAAGCCATCATTGCTCGCCCAATCCTCAAGGAAATCAAGGATCGTTTGACCTTCCTTAATAACGTGGGTCTTAACTATCTGACTCTGTCACGTTCGGCAGGAACCCTTTCAGGTGGAGAGAGTCAGCGTATTCGCTTGGCGACCCAGATTGGTTCCAACCTATCAGGTGTGCTCTATATCCTAGATGAGCCATCAATCGGTCTTCACCAGAGGGACAATGATCGTCTGATTGCCAGCCTCAAAAAGATGCGTGATTTGGGTAATACTCTCATAGTAGTGGAACATGACGAAGATACCATGCGTGAGGCTGATTATTTGATTGACGTTGGTCCTGGTGCGGGTGTTTTTGGTGGGGAGATTGTTGCTGCAGGTACGCCCAAGCAGGTAGCTCGCAACAGCAAGTCTATCACAGGCCAGTATTTATCAGGTAAACGTGCTATTCCAGTGCCAACAGAGCGCCGTGCCGGAAATGGTCGTTTTATCGAAGTGACAGGTGCGCGTGAGAACAACCTGCAAAATGTCACAGCTCGCTTCCCACTAGGAAAATTTATCGCAGTGACAGGGGTATCAGGTTCAGGGAAATCTACTCTAATCAATAGTATCCTCAAAAAAGCCATTGCCCAGAAGCTCAACCGTAATTCAGACAAGCCTGGTAAATTTAAGACTATTACAGGGATTGAGCATGTAGACCGCTTGATTGATATTGATCAGAGCCCTATCGGACGAACGCCTAGGTCCAACCCAGCTACCTATACAGGTGTCTTTGACGATATACGTGACCTTTTTGCTCAGACAAATGAAGCCAAGATTCGAGGCTACAAGAAGGGGCGTTTCAGTTTCAATGTCAAGGGTGGTCGTTGTGAAGCCTGCTCAGGTGACGGGATTATCAAGATTGAGATGCACTTCTTGCCAGATGTTTACGTGGCTTGTGAAGTTTGCCACGGAACCCGCTATAACAGTGAAACTCTAGAAGTTCACTACAAGGAAAAGAATATCTCGCAGGTCTTGGACATGACTGTCAATGATGCGGTGGAATTCTTCCAACACATTCCAAAGATTCAACGTAAACTCCAGACCATCAAGGATGTGGGGCTAGGCTATGTGACCTTAGGACAACCAGCTACCACCCTTTCTGGGGGAGAAGCTCAGCGTATGAAGCTGGCTAGTGAACTCCACAAACGATCGACAGGAAAATCTTTCTACATTCTGGATGAGCCGACGACAGGTCTTCATACAGAGGATATCGCTCGCTTGCTCAAGGTTTTGGCTCGCTTTGTCGACGATGGCAATACAGTTCTCGTCATTGAACACAATTTAGACGTTATCAAGACAGCAGACCATATTATCGACTTGGGACCTGAGGGCGGTGTCGGCGGTGGAACCATCATCGCAACAGGAACTCCAGAAGAAGTAGCGGCCAATGAAGCCAGCTACACAGGACAGTATTTGAAAGGAAAGTTACATCATGAATAAACGTGTACAAGCATTTCTAGCTAAAATGCAAGAAAAAGAACTAGATGGTATCATCATCAACAACCTTAAAAACGTCTATTACCTGACTGGTTTTTGGGGCTCAAACGGAACAGTCTTCATCAGCCGTGACCGTCAGGTCTTGGTGACGGATTCTCGCTATATCATTGCAGCCAAGCAAGAAACCAGTGGTTTTGAGATTGTGGCTGACCGTGATGAATTGGCTGTCATTGCAGGCATTGTCAAGGACATGGGCTTGTCTCGAATCGGTTTTGAAGATGAGATTTCAGTCTCTTATTACCACCGTATGCAGGCAGCCTTTGAAGGAATTGACTTGCTTCCACAAACTCAGTTTGTCGAAGGTCTTCGAATGATTAAGGATGAAGCGGAGATTGCAGCTATTCGCAAGGCTTGTTCTATCTCAGACCAAGCTTTCCGCGATGCGCTTGACTTCATTAAGCCAGGAAAGACTGAAATTGAGATTGCCAACTTCCTTGACTTCCGCATGCGTGAGTTGGGAGCATCTGGCTTGTCTTTTGACACCATTCTAGCTAGCGGTATCAACTCTTCCAAACCCCATGCCCATCCTATGCACAAACCAGTGGAGCTAGGAGAAGCCATTACTATGGATTTCGGTTGCCTTTATGACCACTATGTCAGTGATATGACACGGACTATCTATCTAGGACATGTGAGCGACGAGCAAGCAGAGATTTACAATACGGTTTTGAAAGCCAACCAAGCCTTGATTGATCAAGCTAAGGCAGGATTAGGTTTCCGTGACTTTGACAAAATCCCTCGCGATATTATCATCGAGGCAGGCTATGGCGACTACTTTACTCACGGTATTGGCCACGGTATTGGACTGGATATCCACGAAGAACCCTACTTTAGCCAAACTTCTACTGAAACTATTAAGGCAGGTATGGCATTGACAGATGAACCAGGTATCTATATCGAAGGTAAATACGGGGTTCGTATCGAGGATGATATCTTGATTACAGAGACAGGTTGTGAATTATTGACCCTAGCTCCAAAAGAGTTGATAGTCATTTAAGAGTTAAACAACTCAAATGATTGACTTTTAAATTTTAAAGGTTTATACTGAAAGACGAAAACGGTAGGTGAGGCTACCATAGGGATACGGATGACTACCGCAAAGCAGTGGAGACACTACTCGTTGGTCAACAGTCCTGGTCGCGAAGGCCAAGACTAAGCTCATTACATTGCCCTATGGAGTTAAAGCTTGAACGAAAAAACAGATAACTAGTTTTTTAATCCTGCCATTTTATGGTGGGATTTTCTACTGTTTAAATCAAAGAAAGGAGATAGACGATGCAAATTGACGACCATCCGGAACCGCACATACACAGCCAATCGCTGATTTGTGTCGTTCTGCCCTTGTAAAGTGATTGGTCTCTGTGTATGAAACACATCATTCATACAGATAGGAGAAATCAATGAAAACTACAAAAGAAAGATTAGCAACAGCTATTCATACATCTTTAAACGAAACTCTATCTTTTTATAAGACAAGTCTAACAGGCTTGACTGAGGAGCAGGTGGAGAAAAATCGTGACCTATATGGCGAAAATACCATCACAAAGGGTCAAGAAGACAGTATCCTCAAAAAGATTTACGAATCCATTATCAATCCTTTTACAATCATCTTGCTGGTCATCGCCGTGATTTCCTTGGTGACCAATGTCTGGTTGGCAAAACCAGATCAAGAAGATCCGACAACTTCCATTATCATCGTTGTCCTAGTCCTCATTTCTGGTAGCATACGCTTTGTCCAAGAACTCCGTAGTGATAAGGCTGCGACCAATCTATCAAAAATGATTGTCAACACAGCGACTGTCATTCGTCAAGGAGAAATCCAAGAAGTACCTATCGATGATTTGGTAGTGGGTGACGTGGTTAAATTAAGCGCTGGAGACATGATTCCAGCAGATCTTCTTTTATTTGAGTCGCGCGATTTCTTTGTACAACAGTCGGGCTTGACAGGTGAAAGTGAATCGGTTGAAAAATTGGCCTTTACCAAGGCAACAGTTCAACAATCTGATAGTCTGCTAGAAGCAGAAGCGCTCGCCTTTATGGGAACCAATGTCTTGTCTGGTAGTGCCAAGGCCGTGGTTTTAGCAGTTGGTGATGATACCATGATGGGAGCCATTGAGCAGACTTTGAACACCTATGACGAGCCTACTTCGTTTGAGCGGGAGATGAATAGTATTTCGTGGCTCTTGATTCGTTTGATGCTGGTCATGGTGCCCATCGTTTTCTTGTCCAATGGTTTAACAGATGGTGACTGGCTGGAAGCTGGCGTATTTGCTTTGAGTGTTGGTGTTGGATTGACACCTGAGATGCTTCCTATGATTATCACGGCCAGTCTAGCAAAAGGCTCCATCATTATGGCCAAGGAAAAAGTGGTTATCAAGAAACTCAATGCCATACAGGACTTAGGGGCGATTGATATTTTGTGTACAGATAAGACAGGAACTCTAACCCAAGACGAAATTGTCCTTGAATATCCCTTGGACATCCATGGACGCTTGGATTTGACCGTCTTGAGACGAGCTTATCTCAATTCTTATTTTCAAACGGGCTTGAAAAATTTGATGGACAGAGCCATCATCAAACGGACTGAAAAGGAAGCCAAAGAACACGCCCTCTTGCAAAATCTGGCTCAAACTTTTCAAAAAATAGATGAGCTTCCCTTTGATTTTGAACGTAGACGGATGAGTGTTATCGTTAAGGATGAACACGAAGTTGTTAGTTTGGTAACCAAGGGTGCCCTAGAGGAAATGTTGACGATTTCCAGTTATGCGGAATACCAAGGAGTGATTACTCCCTTGACAGATGTTATTAGAGAAGAAATTTTAGCAGAAGTCAGACAACTAAATCAACAAGGTTTGCGTGTCTTGGGAGTGGCCTATAAGTCAGGTTTGAGGGAAGGCCATGCCTATACAGTTGATGATGAAGGGGATATGATTCTAACTGGTTATTTAGCCTTCCTAGATCCTCCTAAACCATCTGCAGCACCAGCAATTAAGGCTCTGTTAGAACATGGGGTTCAAACAAAGATTTTGACGGGAGACAACGAAAAAGTTACTCAAGCAGTCTGTGAAAAGGTTGGTTTGGATATCAATCAGATGCTGTTAGGATCTGAAATTGATCAGATGAGTGATCAAGAATTGGCTCAAGCCGTGGAGGAGGTAACCGTCTTCGCCAAACTTTCTCCTGACCAAAAAGCAAGGATTATTTTGCAATTTAAGGCTAATGGTCATGCTGTAGGCTATATGGGAGATGGAATCAATGATGCTCCTTCTATGAAAGTTGCAGATGTGGGGATTTCTGTTGATACAGCAGTAGATATTGCCAAAGAAACGGCCGATGTTATCCTACTTGATAAGGATCTCATGGTGCTGGAAAAAGGACTTGTTGAAGGTCGCAAGGTCTATGCCAATATGACTAAATATATCAAAATGACAGTGAGTTCTAATTTTGGAAATATCTTATCCCTATTGGTCTCTGGAATCTTTTTACCATTTTTACCGATGGCACCAGTCCATTTGATTATCCTAAATCTAGTCTATGATTTGTCTTGTATTGCCTTGCCTTTTGACAAGGTGGATAAAGATTTTTTGAGAAATCCGCATACCTGGGAAGCTAAGTCCATCACACGTTTCATGGTTTGGATGGGGCCTATCTCTTCTGCCTTTGATATTTTGACCTTTATTTTGCTCTATTTTATCATTGTACCCATGACGACAGGTCAAGCCTATGTCCATGGAGCGGAGTCTGCCGTAGGATTTATTGTCTTGTTTCAGACAGGTTGGTTTATCGAGTCCATGTGGTCACAGACCATGGTTATTCATATGCTGCGTTCAGCTAAAATTCCCTTTTTACAAAGTCGTCCAGCCTGGCTAGTCCTTGTGACAACCTTATTGGCTGCAGCCTTTGTGACCTTTCTTCCCTACAGTCCACTCGCAGTCCTACTTCATTTAACTCCTTTAAAACCGATTTATTTCATCTTTTTACTTTTCATCATTATTTTGTATATGATTAGCGTGACAATTGTGAAAAAAATCTATATCAAGAAATATAATGAATGGCTGTAAATTTCATTTTGTCAAGAAAAAAGTACGAAAATGACGAAAAAAGTCAAAAAAATTTAAAAATAGGTCGCAAGTCGGATGTTTTTTATGGTATAATAGACTAAACTGATAGTAACATGTAGCGAAAGGGGTAGGTACATGATTAAAATTTATACAGTCTCAAGTTGTACTAGCTGTAAAAAAGCAAAAACCTGGCTCAATGCCCACCAGTTAAGTTATAAAGAACAAAACCTTGGTAAAGAAGGAATTACGAGAGAAGAATTACTGGATATTCTAACCAAAACAGATAACGGAATAGCCAGCATCGTTTCATCTAAAAATCGCTATGCCAAAGCCCTTGGAGTGGATATTGAAGATTTGAGTGTCAACGAAGTCCTCAATCTGATTATGGAAACACCGAGAATTTTAAAGAGCCCAATCCTTGTAGATGAAAAACGCCTGCAAGTTGGCTATAAGGAAGATGATATTCGTGCCTTCCTACCACGCTCTGTCCGTAATGTAGAAAATGCAGAAGCACGTTTGCGTGCAGCTCTATAAACATCAAGGCTGGGAGCAATTCCCAGTCTTATTCTATTTTAATTTCAAAAAGAAAGAAGAATGAAATGAAAAAAATAGTTCTTGTTAGTCTAGCTTTCCTTTTTGTCCTGGTTGGTTGCGGACAGAAAAAAGAAACTGGACCAGCTACAAAAACAGAAAAAGATACGCTTCAGTCGGCATTGCCAGTTATTGAAAATGCCGAGAAGAATACAGTTGTAACCAAGACTTTGGTTTTGCCCAAGTCAGATGATGGCAGCCAGCAAACTCAAACCATTACATATAAAGACAAGACTTTTTTGAGTCTAACTATCCAACAAAAGCGTCCAGTCTCTGATGAGTTGAAAACTTATATTGACCAACACGGAGTGGAAGAAACCCAAAAAGCTCTTCTTGAGGCGGAGGAGAAGGATGAGGCCATCATAGAAGCTCGTAAATTAGCAGGATTTAAGCTTGAAACTAAACTATTGAGTGCAACAGAACTTCAAACAACGACTAGTTTTGATTTTCAAGTTTTGGACGTCAAAAAGGCTTCTCAGTTGGAATATCTGAAGAATATTGGCTTGGAAAATCTTTTGAAAAATGAACCGAGCAAATATATTTCAGACAGATTGGCAAATGGCGCGACAGAACAATAGAAAATCCAAATAAATAGACTGCCTGAATTGTAGAACGTAAGGAATTATGCTATAATGGTACTATTCTAAGGAAAGAGGGTGTTAGAATGGGATTTACTGAAGAAACAGTACGTTTTAAATTGGACGATTCCAATAAAAAAGAAATTAGCGAAACTTTGACTGATGTCTATGCTTCGTTGAACGATAAGGGCTACAACCCAATTAACCAAATCGTAGGTTACGTATTGAGTGGAGACCCTGCCTACGTTCCTCGTTATAATAATGCACGAAATCAAATCCGTAAGTATGAGCGTGATGAAATCGTTGAGGAATTGGTCCGCTACTACCTTAAAGGACAAGGAGTCGATCTGTAACCTATGAGAATTATGGGATTGGACGTCGGTTCAAAAACGGTAGGGGTGGCTATTAGCGATCCGCTCGGTTTTACAGCTCAAGGGCTTGAAATCATCCAAATCAATGAGGAGCAAGGCCAATTTGGTTTTGAACGCGTTAAGGAATTGGTTGATGCTTACAAGGTGGAACGATTTGTAGTGGGCTTGCCTAAAAACATGAACAATACAAGCGGACCGCGCGTGGAAGCTAGTCAAGCCTACGGAGCGAAGTTAGAAGAACTTTTTGGTTTACCAGTAGACTATCAGGATGAACGCTTGACAACAGTGGCTGCTGAGCGCATGTTGATTGAACAAGCAGATATCAGTCGCAATAAGCGCAAGAAAGTCATTGATAAGTTAGCAGCTCAGCTGATTTTACAAAATTATTTAGATAGAAAATTTTAATATAAAGGAGAGGCTATGTCACACGATCATAACCACGACCACGAAGAACGTGAACTCATCACACTAGTAGATGAACAAGGAAATGAAACCTTGTTTGAAATCCTTTTGACGATTGACGGAAAAGAAGAATTTGGTAAAAACTATGTTCTTCTAGTACCAGTTAACGCAGAAGAAGACGAAGACGGACAAGTTGAAATCCAAGCTTACTCATTCATCGAAAACGAAGATGGAACAGAAGGCGAATTGCAACCAATCCCAGAAGACTCAGAAGACGAATGGAACATGATTGAAGAAGTCTTCAATAGCTTTATGGAGGAGTAAAAATATCCGGGGGATATTTTTACTCCAACTCCCAGAAATTGGGAAGAGTTGGAACGTCCGGGGGACGTTTTTAGCCCAGCTCCTTGAAATAAGAGAGAGCTGGTAAGTCTGGGAGACTGTATCAGCCCAGTTCCTTTAAATAAGGGAGAACTGGTAAGTCTGGGGACGTTTTTATCCCACGTTAATATTTATAGTAGCTAGTTATTAGCTAACCAGGTAAGAGGTTGGGACGAAAATTCTGGCCTCGTTTTTTGTTATCTGCGGAATTTTGCTAGGTAATTGATCAGACTTTTGTCAAGGAGATGTGTATGTTTGAAGTAGAAGAATGGCTTCATAGTAGGATTGGTTTGAATTTTCGATCAGGTTTGGGCCGAATGCAGCAAGCGGTGGATTTGTTAGGGAATCCTGAGAAGTCTTATCCTATTATCCATGTAACAGGTACTAATGGAAAAGGTTCTACCATTGCTTTCATGAGGGAATTATTTATGGGACATGGCAAAAAAGTTGCGACCTTTACCTCCCCTCATATCATCTCTATCAATGATCGAATCTGCATTAATGGACAACCTATAGCAGACGCAGACTTTATCCGCTTATCTGAGGAAGTCAAGGAGATGGAAAAGACGCTTTTGCAAACCCATGACCAGTTGTCCTTTTTTGAATTGCTGACCCTGATTGCTTTTCTCTACTTTAGGGAGCAAGAGGTGGATTTGGTTTTACTAGAAGTGGGAATTGGTGGCTTACTTGACACAACCAATGTGGTAACTGGAGAGATTGCTGTCATCACCTCCATCGGACTTGACCATCAGGAGACTCTGGGTGACAGTATAGCAGCAATTGCAGAGCAGAAAGCTGGTATTTTTAAGGCTGGTAAAAAGGCAGTGATTGCGAAATTGCCTCCAGAAGCTAGACTTGTCTGTCAGAAAAAAGCAGACTCTTTAGCTGTTGACCTTTATCAGGCAGGTCAGAATTTTTCAATGCTGAATGGGGATTTTTCAAGCTCTTTGGCTAACCTTTCACAGTTGAAAATAGGTTTAGAAGGAGCTTATCAGCAGGAAAATGCGGCCTTGGCGTTGCAAACGTTTCTTCTTTTTATGGGAGAAAGAAAGGAAACTGTTGATGAACAGGCTGTAAGACAGTCCTTGGAGCAGACCCATTGGGCTGGTCGTTTGGAGCGCATTCGTCCTCAGATTTACTTGGACGGTGCCCATAACCTCCCTGCCTTGACTCGCTTGGTTGAATTTATCAAAGAAAAAGAGCAGGAAGGCTATCGACCTCAAATCCTCTTTGGAGCCTTGAAACGGAAGGATTATCAAGGAATGTTGGGTTATCTGACTGAGAATTTGCCTCAGGTGGAACTCAAGGTGACTGGTTTTGACTATCAAGGTTCTCTGGACGAGACAGATGTAACAGGTTACCATGTAATTCCCTCTTACAGAGAATTTATTAGCGATTTTGAAGAAAGAGCAGATACGCAAGACTTGTTATTCATTACAGGGTCTCTCTATTTTATCTCAGAAGTACGGAGCAACATACTGGGGTATGAGCAGATAAATTGACCACCTTTTTTGAACTTGTTATACTAGGGGAATTGCTGACTAAGGAAAAATCTTTTTCTCTAGCATGGCAAGAGAAAGGACATTTATTATGACATTCAAAACAGCAGCACTTTCTATTGTTTCTTTAGCGAGTGTATCTTTGCTAGTTGCTTGTTCCCAAAGAACACAACCAGTTCAACAGCCTGCTCAACAGAATACCAATACTGCAAATGCAGGAGGTAACCAAAATCAAGCGGCTCCAGTACAAAACCAACCTGTTGCTCAACCGACTGATATTGATGGGACTTATACAGGCCAAGATGACGGAGACCGTATCACTTTAGTGGTCACTGGAACGACTGGTACATGGACTGAGCTTGAATCTGACGGGGATCAGAAAGTCAAACAGGTCACATTTGATGCAGCAAATCAACGCATGATTATTGGCGATGATGTCAAAATTTACACTGTAAACGGTAATCAAATCATCGTAGGTGATATGGATAGAGACCCATCGAACCAAATCGTTTTAACTAAATAAGACTATGCAAGTAGGAAGGGCTGGATTTTTCAGCCTTTTTACTTTTACCTAGAAAATAATCATAAATACTTGCCTTCTGTCGAATACCTGAGTTATACTAGTATCAATTACTTGTTTTTAGCATTCATACTCTTCGAAAATCAAATTCAAACCGCGTCAACGTCGCCTTGCCGTACTCAAGTACAGCCTGCGGCTAGTTTCCTAGTTTGCTCTTTGATTTTCATTGAGTATCAAAATATCAAGGAGGGGATATGAAATATAGAAAATTTCAATTATTGATGTCCAAGTATGGCTTTAGTATTTCGATTATGTTACTTGAACTTTGTCTGGTTTTTGGTCTCTTTCTTTATTTAGGACGCATGGCTCCCATTTTATGGATTACTGTCCTCATTCTACTGAGTATCATCACAATCATTTCGATAGTCAACCGTAATACGACTCCTGAGAATAAGGTAACCTGGTTGTTAGTAGCCTTTGTACCAGTATTTGGGCCCTTGCTCTATCTGATGTTTGGTGAGAGGCGATTGTCCAAAAAAGAAATCAAACAACTGAAGAAGCTAGGCTCCATGCATTTCCAAGAAGCAAATAGCCAGTTACTAAAAGAGGAATTAAAAGAAAGTGATAAGGCGGCATATGGCGTCATCAAGTCCTTATTGAGTATGGATACCAATGCTGACATCTATGATCAAACTGCCTCTACATTTTTTCCTAACGGAGAAGCTATGTGGAAAAAGATGGTAGAAGATCTTAAAAAGGCTGAGAAATTTATCTTCTTGGAATATTACATTATAGAAGAAGGTTTGATGTGGAATCGTATTCTAGAAATCTTGGAGCAAAAGGTCGCTCAAGGCATTGAAGTTAAACTGCTCTATGATGATATTGGCTGTATGGCTACTTTAACAGGAGATTATGCACATCGACTTCGTCAGCTAGGCATCGAGGCCCATAAATTCAATAAAGTTATTCCTCGTTTGACAGTGGCCTATAATAACAGAGATCATAGAAAAATATTGATTGTTGATGGTCAGATAGCCTATACTGGTGGGGTCAATCTGGCAGATGAGTACATTAACCACGTCGAGAGATTTGGTTATTGGAAGGATAGTGGAATTCGCTTAGACGGACTAGCAGTAAAAGCCCTGACACGCTTGTTTTTAACCACTTGGTACATCAATCGAGGAGAGATTAGTGATTTTGATCAATATCATTTAGAAAATCATTCTATCCCAAGTGACGGTTTAACCATTCCATACGGAAGTGGACCCAAGCCAATTTTTCGAACGCAGGTAGGGAAAAAGGTTTATCAGAGTTTGATCAATCAAGCAACTGAATCGGTTTATATTACTACACCTTATTTGATCATAGATTATGATTTAACGGAGACAATCAAAAATGCTGCTATGAGAGGGGTCGATGTTCGGATTGTCACCCCTTACATACCAGATAAGAAGTTCATTCAGTTAGTCACAAGAGGGGCTTATCCAGACCTTCTTTCTGCTGGAGTTCGGATTTATGAGTATAGTCCAGGTTTTATTCATAGTAAGCAGATGTTGGTAGACGAAGATTTTGCGGTGGTGGGGACAATCAATCTCGACTACCGAAGCTTGGTACACCATTATGAAAATGCAGTCTTACTCTATAAAACTCCTTCTATAATGGAAATCGCCCGAGATTTTCAAAATATATTTGCAGATTCTCAGGAAGTTTATCCCCATTCTATCAAAACGAGCTGGTATCAAAAGCTTGTAAAAGAAATCGCCCAGTTATTCGCCCCTATCTTATAAGAAGTCTAGGACTGAGGATACAAACCAGTCCTCTTTTTCTTGCTTTTTACGAATAGAAAGATATAGGGAGGGACGATGCTGACTCAGAAAGAAATAAACTATATCCTGACATTCAAACAGACACATTTACACCGCTTTCGAGAAATTGAAACCTTTGTGAAACTATGCAAAAAATCACTCAAACAGCCATCGCAAGCTGACAATCCTAGGACTTTTTGATATACTAAGACAGATAAATTGAATAGGAGAAACGATATGAGTGTGTATGGTAGAGTAGAAGAAGTTCATCAGGAGAATCGTGAACCTCTAGAATACCAAATCGAACAAGAATCGCATCATCGTGAATCAAGTCGTCTTCCTTTGGTGAAAATTTTACTATGGAGTACGCTTGTAACGGGGATAACTCTAGGAGTACCGCTATTACTCGATTTAATGAGTGCACAAGAAGTGCAGGATTTTTATGCAGGTTGGGCGCTTCATCAGGCAGGGAAAATTTACAGCGACTATTATGGAAGTCAAGGTTTGCTTTATTATTTGCTGACTTACGTGACTCAGGGCGGATTTTTCTTTGCTATCTTTGAGTGGTTAGCCTTGGTAGCAGGAGGATTTTTCCTTTTTAGATCAGCGGACACCTTGACAGAGCAAGGAGACCAAGCTGGACAAGTGGTGACTATTTTTTACATGCTAGTTACAGGTCTTGCTTTTGGTGGAGGTTATGCGACTCTTTTAGCGCTTCCTTTCTTATTCGCGGCCTTTAGTTTAGTTGCGGCTTATCTAAGCAATCCAAGCCATGATAAGGGATTTGTACGGATTGGGCTAGCTTTGGCAGGCGGATTTTTCTTTGCTCCCTTGGCATCGCTTCTGTTTATTGCAGTAGTGAGTTTAGGTTTGTTGGTCTTTAACCTTGGGCATAGACGCTTTACGCATGGGTTTTATCAGTTTCTTGCAGTGGCTTTAGGTTTTTCACTGGTCTTTTATCCAACTGCCTACTATAGTGTTGCAACAGGAAGTTTTGGGGATGCCATTAGTGGTATTCGTTATCCTATTGACAGTATTCGCTTTGATTTCACTTCTAAAATTTTAGAGAATATGGCTTTTTATGGCTTGTTGTCCCTTGGTTTGGGATTTGTAGTTTGTATCTTTTTAGGTCTCTTTCAATCCAAACCTTCTAAACTATACGTCATTTCGGTTCCTGCAAGTTTTGTGACAATTTTAGGTTTGATTTTGCTTTTCTTTTCACAAGAGCCTCTGCACGCTTCTTATTTGATGGTCGTCTTCCCTGTTTTCCTACTTTTATTGGTAACCAATATTAAGAGTCAACAGAGGGGGCGTAGTGTTAGAAGAAGACGAAGAGAAACGCCAGTTAGCCTATGGAGTCGTTTCTTCAAAGGAAATCTATATCTGCCAGTTTTAGGGCTTGTCTATCTTTTGTCTATTCCTTTTTTGATGAAGTTTGTCCTTTATCCGGTACCTTATCAAGAACGTGATCGTCTTGCTGATTTGGTAAAAGAGGAGACAAATACGGAAGATGCTATCTATGCATGGGATGATACTGCGACTCTTTATCGTAAGAGTGAGCGTTTGTCGCCATCGGCTATTTTGTCCCCGATGTATTATACAGCAACTGAGGAAAACCGGAATAAGCTACTTAATGACTTGAAAGAAAAACAACCTAAGGTGATTGTGGTAAATGACAAGGTGCCAGTCTGGTCTGAAGTAGAAACAATCTTGAAAGAAAATTACCAACCAGTAAAGACGGATTACTCAGAGTTTAAAGTCTATAAAATCAAATAACCAAATCAATATCTTGTGTATTTTTAAAAATTTTAGGATTTTTAACACAAGATATTGATTTTTCTTTTTAGAGTGGTATAATACTTTTTAGAAAGAACATTTTAGAAAAGAGTATGCATATGATTGCACTAGAAGAAAAAATTACAATTTTGCCAACTCTCTTCGTCGAGAAACGAGATGGGAGACGTGTTGTATTTGATGTGGACAAGATTGACAAGGCTCTCCACAAGGCGGCAGACAAGGTTATGGATGTGACACCCTTAGTCGAAAAGCGCCTAAATGCTCTGACTGAGCGAATTGTCACAGAAATTCATAGTCGATTTCCACAGGGAGTTAAGATCTATGAAATCCAAAATATCGTAGAACATGAACTCCTTGAAGCCAAAGAATATGCCTTGGCTGAGGAGTATATCACTTATCGGACACAGAGAGATTTTGAGCGCTCAAAAGCGACAGATATTAACTTTAGTATTCATAAGCTTCTTAATAAAGATCAGGCAGTTGTCAATGAAAATGCAAATAAAGACAGCGATGTCTTTAATACCCAGCGTGATTTGACAGCGGGGATTGTTGGAAAATCAATCGGACTGCAAATGCTCCCTAAGCATGTAGCCAATGCCCACCAAAAAGGGGATATCCACTATCACGATTTGGACTACAGCCCCTATACTCCTATGACCAACTGCTGTTTGATTGATTTTAAAGGTATGTTGGAAAATGGTTTTAAGATTGGAAATGCAGAGGTAGAGAGTCCCAAGTCTATCCAGACTGCGACAGCACAGATTTCGCAAATCATCGCCAACGTTGCTTCTAGCCAGTATGGTGGCTGTTCAGCTGACCGTATCGATGAAGTTTTGGCGCCTTATGCAGAGAAGAATTACCAAAAACACCTCAAAGATGCGGAAGAATGGGTCTTACCTGAAAAACGGGAAGATTACGCTTGGAAGAAAACCCAAAAAGACATCTACGATGCTATGCAATCCCTTGAGTATGAAATCAATACTCTCTTCACTTCAAATGGACAAACACCTTTTACTTCGCTAGGTTTTGGTATGGGAACCAGTCGTTTTGAACGAGAAATTCAAAAAGCTATTTTAAACATTCGCATCAAGGGGCTTGGTTCGGAGCATCGTACAGCCATCTTCCCTAAGCTCATCTTTACGCTGAAAAGAGGCCTTAACTTGGAAGAAGGGACTCCCAACTACGACATTAAGCAGTTGGCTCTTGAGTGTGCAACCAAGCGGATGTACCCAGATGTTTTGTCCTATGATAAGATTATCGAGTTGACAGGTTCTTTCAAAGTTCCTATGGGATGTCGTTCGTTCCTTCAAGGATGGAAGGATGAAAATGGTGTAGAAGTCAATTCAGGTCGGATGAATCTAGGCGTTGTGACGGTTAACCTGCCTCGTATTGCCCTCGAGTCTGAGGGAGACATGAATAAGTTCTGGGAGATCTTCAACGAGCGTATGAATATCGCTGAAGATGCTCTGGTTTACCGTGTCGAACGCACTAAAGAAGCAACACCAGCAAATGCTCCTATACTTTATCAATACGGTGCTTTTGGTCATCGTCTAGGTAAAGAAGAAAGTGTTGACCAGCTCTTTAAGAATCGTCGAGCGACCGTTTCGCTGGGTTACATCGGTTTGTACGAAGTGGCTACTGTTTTCTTTGGAAATAGCTGGGAAAGCAATCTAGAAGCAAAGGAATTCACGCTGGATATCATTCGTGATATGAAACGCCGTGTAGAAGAGTGGTCAGATCAATATGGCTATCATTTCTCTATCTACTCAACACCGTCTGAAAGTTTGACAGACCGTTTCTGTCGACTAGATACAGACAAGTTTGGTTCTATTCCTGATATTACAGATAAGGAATACTATACCAACTCTTTCCACTACGATGTTCGTAAAAATCCAACACCGTTTGAAAAATTAGACTTTGAGAAAGTCTATCCAGAAGCAGGTGCGTCAGGTGGTTTCATCCATTATTGTGAGTATCCAGTTCTTCAACAAAATCCTAAGGCCCTGGAAGCTGTCTGGGACTATGCCTATGACCGTGTGGGCTATCTTGGGACCAATACACCAATAGACCGTTGCTACAAGTGTGACTTTGAAGGGGATTTTGAACCAACTGAGAGGGGCTTTGCTTGTCCAAACTGTGGCAATAGCGATCCTAAAACAGTAGACGTTGTTAAACGGACTTGTGGCTATTTAGGTAATCCTCAAGCGAGACCTATGGTCAATGGGCGTCACAAGGAAATCGCAGCGCGTGTCAAACATATGAATGGTTCAACGATTAAAATAGCTGGGCATCAAGTAACAAATTAGAAAGAAATGAAATGGGAAAATATCAATTAGACGATAAGGGGCGTGCACAAGTGACCCGTTATCACGAGAAACACTCTAAAGGTGGAGCTGGTAAGAAAGAACGTTTGCTTAGCCTCAGAGAACAATTTTTAAACAAGAATAAGAAAAAATAAAAGTGATACTCAATGAAAATCAAAGAGCAAACTAGGAAGCTAGCTGCAGGCTGTACTTGAGTACGGTAAGGCGACGCTGACGTGGTTTGAAGAGATTTTCGAAGAGTATGAGAGTCAGCTCTCACTTTTCTCACAGTGGGAGGTAAGGATGGAACTACGCAGACCAAGATTAGCAGATAAGGTAGCTGTTTTAGACATGATGGCAGAGTTTGAAAAGAGCCAATCAGCCCATGATGGAGGATTTTGGGATACAGAGAACTTTGTGTATGAAGAGTGGTTGGAAACAAATATGCAAAAAGAGATGGGAATAAACTTGCCTGAAAATCGTGTTCCTTCTATTCAATTTGTATCATTTGATGATGTAGGTCGTGCTCTAGGTTTTTTGAATCTGCGATTGAGACTGAATGAGGGGTTACTGAATTGTGCTGGTCACATTGGCTACTCCATTCGTCCATCAGAAAGAGGCAAAGGTTATGGTAAAGAAACTCTCCGTCAGGGCTTGCAAATTGCTAAGGCAAAGAACATCAAGAAAACTCTTGTAACCTGTAGCGTGAATAACTCTGCTAGCAGAGCAGTCATTCTAGCAAATGGTGGGCTCCTTGAGGATGTTCGTAATGGAGTCGAGCGTTATTGGATAGAGGTAGCGAATGAATAATCCAAAACCACAAGAATGGAAAAGTGAGGAGCTCAGTCAAGGCCGTATCATCGACTACAAGGCCTTTAACTTTGTGGACGGCGAAGGCGTGCGCAACTCTCTCTATGTATCAGGTTGTATGTTTCACTGCGAGGGGTGTTATAATGTTGCGACTTGGTCTTTCAATGCAGGAATTCCCTACACAGCAGAATTAGAAGAGCAAATCATGGCAGATCTTGCCCAGCCTTATGTTCAGGGGTTAACCTTACTGGGAGGGGAGCCCTTCCTCAATACGGGCATTCTCTTACCTCTCGTTAAACGTATCCGGAAGGAATTGCCAGACAAAGACATCTGGTCTTGGACCGGCTACACTTGGGAAGAAATGATGCTGGAGACCTCAGATAAATTGGAACTCTTATCACTGATTGACATTCTTGTCGATGGACGGTATGATCGAACTAAGAGAAATCTCATGCTCCAGTTTCGAGGCTCGTCCAACCAAAGAATCATCGATGTGCAAAAATCGCTCAAAAGTATGCAAGTGGTGATTTGGGACAAGCTCAATGACGGAAAAGAAAGTTATGAACAGGTAAAGAGAGAGTGAAGAAAAACGACTTAATAGAAGGACTGGTTTCAGAGATAGAAGCTGGAAAAATCAGGACACTGGGAATATACGGTCATGGAGCTTCAGGTAAATCAACCTTTGCACAGGAATTGTACCAAGCTTTAGATTCTACAAAGGTAAACTTATTGGAAACCGATCCTTACATTGCTTCAAATCGTCATTTAATGGTGCCAAAGGAGACTCCAGACCAAAAAGTGACCGCTTGTTTACCTGTGGCTCATGAACTGGTAAGTTTAGAAAGAGACATTCTCGCTTTAAAGGCTGGTATGGATATCTTAACAATTGAAGAACCTTGGAAAGCTAGTGAGGTCTTGTCTGGAGCAAAGCCAATTCTGATTGTCGAAGGGATGTCTGTTGGCTTTTTACCCAAAGAACTCTTTGACAAAACCATCTGTTTTTACACGGATGAGGAGACCGAATTAAAGTGGCGACTAGCTAGAGATACGATTGTGAGAAATCGCGATGCATCCTTTATATTGGCTACTCATCACATGAGACGGGAGCAGTATCTACACTACTACAAAGAAACTGAGTCAAGGGCGGACATTCTAGTGGACCAATCAGAAGGTAAATTTGAGGTCAAGAGGAGTCGGTTTATATAGAAGAAAATCCCTAATTTTAAAAAGAAAAAATAGGAAAACAGTTTCATCGTAAAAAAACGAAAAAACAGCAACAAATCCCTTGCAATCGCAGGGGCTTTGTGTTATTCTATTATGGTGCTGTAAATTACAGCTTTAGCTTTGATGCAAGAGGTTGCGACACGCTCGGTTGCATTGCCACGCAACACCGCGTCGGTTTTCTTGTGGAGCTAGCCTATTATCTTAAATAGACGAAAAGGAGAAAAAGATGGCAAACAAAAAAATCCGTATCCGTTTGAAAGCTTACGAACACCGTACGCTTGACACAGCGGCTGCAAAAATCGTAGAATCAGCTACTCGTACAGGTGCACAAGTTGCGGGTCCAATTCCACTTCCAACTGAACGTAGCCTCTACACAATCATTCGTGCGACTCACAAATACAAAGACTCTCGCGAACAATTTGAAATGCGTACACACAAACGTTTGATCGATATCGTTAACCCAACTCAAAAAACAGTTGATGCTTTGATGAAATTGGATCTTCCAAGTGGTGTAAACGTAGAAATCAAACTTTAATCTAAAATATAAAAGAGCAGAGGCTGGTGTTTCAATTTAATTGAACACGGGCTAAACTCGGTGTGAAAAAGATAAACTTCCTAGTGTCTGCTAGACACTGCGTCAGTTTCCTATTTTCACTTTGAGTTTGACGCCCTTTGTATCTTAGACCTGAGCATAAAAAACGCTCGTTAAAAACTTTTTGAATAAAAAATATAGAAAAGGAACTATTTTCTCATGACAAAAGGAATCTTAGGGAAAAAAGTGGGAATGACTCAAATCTTCACTGAAGCTGGCGAATTGATCCCTGTAACAGTTATTGAAGCAACTCCAAACGTTGTCCTTCAAGTTAAAACTGTTGAAACAGACGGATACAACGCTATCCAAGTTGGTTTCGATGACAAACGCGAAGTATTGAGCAACAAACCTGCTAAAGGACATGTAGCGAAAGCTAACACGGCTCCTAAGCGCTTCATTCGTGAATTCAAAAACGTTGAAGGCTTGGAAGTTGGTGCTGAAATCACAGTTGAAACATTCGCAGCTGGAGACGTTGTTGACGTAACTGGTACTTCTAAAGGTAAAGGTTTCCAAGGTGTTATCAAACGCCACGGACAATCACGTGGACCAATGGCTCACGGTTCTCGTTACCACCGTCGTCCAGGTTCTATGGGACCTGTTGCACCTAACCGCGTATTCAAAGGTAAAAACCTTGCAGGACGTATGGGTGGCGACCGCGTAACAATTCAAAACCTTGAAGTTGTACAAGTTGTTCCAGAAAAGAACGTTATCCTTATCAAAGGTAACGTACCAGGTGCTAAGAAATCTCTTATCACTATCAAATCAGCAGTTAAAGCTGGTAAATAATAAGGAAAGGGGAATACAGTCAAAATGGCAAATGTAACATTATTCGACCAAACTGGTAAACAAGCGGGCGAAGTTGTTCTTAACGATGCAATCTTTGGTATCGAACCAAATGAATCTGTTGTGTTTGATGTGATCATCAGCCAACGTGCTAGCCTTCGTCAAGGAACTCACGCAGTTAAAAACCGCTCAGCTGTTTCAGGTGGCGGACGCAAACCATGGCGTCAAAAAGGAACTGGACGTGCTCGTCAAGGTTCTATCCGCTCTCCACAATGGCGTGGTGGTGGAATCGTCTTCGGACCAACTCCACGTAGCTATGCGTACAAACTTCCTCAAAAAGTTCGTCGCCTTGCGCTTAAATCTGTTTACTCAGAAAAAGTTGCTGAAAATAAATTTGTAGCCGTTGATTCTCTTGAATTTACAGCTCCAAAAACTGCTGAATTTGCAAAAGTTCTTGCAGCTTTGAGCATCGATTCTAAAGTCCTTGTTATTCTTGAAGAAGGAAACGAATTCGCAGCTCTTTCAGCTCGTAACATTCCAAACGTGAAAGTTGCGACTGCTACAACTGCAAGTGTTCTTGACATCGCAAATAGTGACAAACTTCTTGTTACTCAAGCAGCTATCTCTAAAATCGAGGAGGTTCTTGCATAATGAATTTGTATGATGTTATCAAAAAACCTGTCATCACTGAAAGCTCAATGGCTCAACTTGAAGCAGGAAAATATGTATTTGAAGTTGACACTCGTGCACACAAACTTTTGATCAAGCAAGCTGTTGAAGCTGCTTTCGAAGGTGTTAAAGTTGCCAACGTTAACACAATCAACGTAAAACCAAAAGCTAAACGTGTTGGACGTTACACTGGTTTTACTAACAAAACTAAAAAAGCTATCATCACACTTACAGCTGATTCAAAAGCAATCGAGTTGTTTGCTGCTGAAGCTGAATAATCTAAGGAGGAAATATCGTGGGAATTCGTGTTTATAAACCAACAACAAACGGTCGCCGTAATATGACTTCTTTGGATTTCGCTGAAATCACAACAAGCACTCCTGAAAAATCATTGCTTGTTGCATTGAAGAGCAAGGCTGGTCGTAACAACAACGGTCGTATCACTGTTCGTCACCAAGGTGGTGGACACAAACGTTTCTACCGTTTGGTTGACTTCAAACGTAACAAAGACAACGTTGAAGCAGTTGTTAAAACAATCGAGTACGATCCAAACCGTTCTGCAAACATCGCTCTTGTACACTACACTGACGGTGTGAAAGCATACATCATCGCTCCAAAAGGTCTTGAAGTTGGTCAACGCATCGTTTCAGGTCCAGAAGCAGATATCAAAGTCGGAAACGCTCTTCCACTTGCTAACATCCCAGTTGGTACTTTGATCCACAATATCGAGTTGAAACCAGGTCGTGGTGGTGAATTGGTACGTGCTGCTGGTGCATCTGCTCAAGTATTGGGGTCTGAAGGTAAATACGTTCTTGTTCGTCTTCAATCAGGTGAAGTTCGTATGATTCTTGGAACTTGCCGTGCTACAGTTGGTGTTGTCGGAAACGAACAACATGGACTTGTAAACCTTGGTAAAGCAGGACGTAGCCGTTGGAAAGGTATCCGCCCAACAGTTCGTGGTTCTGTAATGAACCCTAACGATCACCCACACGGTGGTGGTGAAGGTAAAGCACCAGTTGGTCGTAAAGCACCATCTACTCCATGGGGCAAACCTGCTCTTGGTCTTAAAACTCGTAACAAGAAAGCGAAATCTGACAAACTTATCGTTCGTCGTCGCAACGAGAAATAATATTAAACTAGTCGCTTAAGCAACTAGTAAATCCGCCAGCTCGGTAGCGCTCCATAGGAGCGCAAGCCGCTGTGGTACAACATTTAAAGGAGAAAATATAAAAATGGGACGCAGTCTTAAAAAAGGACCTTTCGTCGATGAGCATTTGATGAAAAAAGTTGAAGCTCAAGCTAACGACGAAAAGAAAAAAGTTATTAAAACTTGGTCACGTCGTTCAACGATCTTCCCAAGTTTCATTGGTTACACTATCGCAGTTTATGACGGACGTAAACACGTACCTGTTTACATCCAAGAAGACATGGTAGGTCACAAACTTGGTGAATTTGCACCAACTCGTACTTACAAAGGTCACGCTGCAGACGACAAGAAAACACGTAGAAAATAAGGAGAACATAAATGGCAGAAATTACTTCAGCTAAAGCAATGGCTCGTACAGTACGTGTTTCACCTCGTAAATCACGTCTTGTTCTTGATAACATCCGTGGTAAAAGCGTAGCCGATGCAATCGCAATCTTGACATTCACTCCAAACAAAGCTGCTGAAATCATCTTGAAAGTTTTGAACTCAGCTGTAGCTAACGCTGAAAACAACTTTGGTTTGGATAAAGCTAACTTGGTAGTATCTGAAGCATTCGCAAACGAAGGACCAACTATGAAACGTTTCCGTCCACGTGCGAAAGGTTCAGCTTCACCAATCAACAAACGTACAGCTCACATCACTGTGGCTGTTGCAGAAAAATAAGGAGGTAAAATCGTGGGTCAAAAAGTACATCCAATTGGTATGCGTGTCGGCATCATCCGTGATTGGGATGCCAAATGGTATGCTGAAAAAGAATACGCGGATTACCTTCATGAAGATCTTGCAATCCGTAAATTCGTTCAAAAAGAACTTGCTGACGCAGCAGTTTCAACTATTGAAATCGAACGCGCAGTAAACAAAGTTAACGTTTCACTTCACACTGCTAAACCAGGTATGGTTATCGGTAAAGGTGGTGCTAACGTTGATGCACTCCGTGCAAAACTTAACAAATTGACTGGAAAACAA
This sequence comes from Streptococcus sp. 596553, assembly GCF_900411395.1. Taxonomy (GTDB): domain Bacteria; phylum Bacillota; class Bacilli; order Lactobacillales; family Streptococcaceae; genus Streptococcus; species Streptococcus mitis_BA. The sequence goes on from NZ_OXCQ01000005.1 coordinate 77,031, forward strand.
GTACACATCAACATCATCGAAATCAAACAACCTGATTTGGATGCTCACCTTGTAGGTGAAGGTATTGCTCGTCAATTGGAGCAACGTGTTGCTTTCCGTCGTGCACAAAAACAAGCAATCCAACGTGCAATGCGTGCTGGAGCTAAAGGAATCAAAACTCAAGTATCAGGTCGTTTGAACGGTGCAGATATCGCCCGTGCTGAAGGATACTCTGAAGGAACTGTTCCGCTTCACACACTTCGTGCAGATATCGATTACGCTTGGGAAGAAGCAGATACTACATACGGTAAACTTGGTGTTAAAGTATGGATCTACCGTGGTGAAGTTCTTCCAGCTCGCAAAAACACTAAAGGAGGTAAATAACCAATGTTAGTACCTAAACGTGTTAAACACCGTCGTGAATTCCGTGGAAAAATGCGCGGTGAAGCAAAAGGTGGAAAAGAAGTAGCATTCGGTGAATACGGTCTTCAAGCTACAACTAGCCACTGGATCACTAACCGCCAAATCGAAGCTGCTCGTATCGCCATGACTCGTTACATGAAACGTGGTGGTAAAGTTTGGATTAAAATCTTCCCACACAAATCATACACTGCTAAAGCTATCGGTGTGCGTATGGGATCTGGTAAAGGGGCACCTGAAGGTTGGGTAGCACCAGTTAAACGTGGTAAAGTGATGTTCGAAATCGCTGGTGTATCTGAAGAGATCGCTCGCGAAGCGCTTCGTCTTGCTAGCCACAAATTGCCAGTTAAATGTAAATTCGTAAAACGTGAAGCAGAATAAGGAGAAGGCATGAAACTTAATGAAGTAAAAGAATTTGTTAAAGAACTTCGTGGTCTTTCTCAAGAAGAACTCGCGAAGCGCGAAAACGAATTGAAAAAAGAATTGTTTGAACTTCGTTTCCAAGCTGCTACTGGTCAATTGGAACAAACAGCTCGCTTGAAAGAAGTTAAAAAACAAATCGCTCGTATCAAAACAGTTCAATCTGAAGCGAAATAATAGACTAGGGAAGGAGAAATTTCAATGGAACGCAATAATCGTAAAGTTCTTGTTGGACGTGTTGTATCTGACAAAATGGACAAGACAATCACAGTTGTAGTTGAAACAAAACGTAACCACCCAGTCTATGGTAAACGTATTAACTACTCTAAAAAATACAAAGCTCATGATGAAAACAATGTTGCCAAAGAAGGCGATATCGTACGTATCATGGAAACTCGCCCGCTTTCAGCTACAAAACGTTTCCGTCTTGTAGAAGTTGTTGAAGAAGCGGTCATCATCTAATCAAACCTGAAAGGAGAAAACTGAAATGATTCAAACAGAAACTCGTTTGAAAGTCGCAGACAACAGCGGTGCTCGCGAAATCTTGACTATCAAAGTTCTTGGTGGTTCAGGACGTAAATTTGCAAACATCGGTGATGTTATCGTGGCATCTGTAAAACAAGCTACTCCTGGTGGTGCGGTTAAAAAAGGTGACGTTGTTAAAGCAGTTATCGTTCGTACTAAATCAGGTGCTCGTCGTGCTGATGGTTCATACATCAAATTTGACGAAAACGCAGCAGTTATCATCCGTGAAGACAAAACTCCTCGCGGAACACGTATCTTTGGCCCAGTTGCACGTGAATTGCGTGAAGGTGGCTTCATGAAGATCGTGTCACTTGCTCCAGAAGTACTTTAATTTTTAGAAACAAACTAGTCCCCTGGATTTACCTCCAGGGTGCCCTTATGGGCGTAAGAAAAATCAAGGAGAAACCTAATGTTTGTAAAAAAAGGCGACAAAGTTCGCGTAATCGCTGGTAAAGATAAGGGAACAGAAGCTGTTGTCCTTACTGCCCTTCCAAAAGTAAACAAAGTTATCGTTGAAGGTGTTAACATCGTTAAGAAACACCAACGTCCAACTAACGAGCTTCCTCAAGGTGGTATCATCGAGAAAGAAGCAGCTATCCACGTATCAAACGTTCAAGTTTTGGACAAAAATGGTGTAGCTGGTCGTGTTGGTTACAAATTTGTAGACGGTAAAAAAGTTCGCTACAACAAAAAATCAGGCGAAGTGCTTGATTAATCACGAAGGAAAGGAGAAGTATAATGGCAAATCGTTTAAAAGAAAAATATCTTAATGAAGTAGTTCCTGCTTTGACAGAACAATTCAACTACTCATCAGTGATGGCTGTGCCTAAAGTAGATAAGATCGTTTTGAACATGGGTGTTGGTGAAGCTGTATCAAACGCTAAAAGCCTTGAAAAAGCTGCTGAAGAATTGGCACTTATCTCAGGTCAAAAACCACTTATCACTAAAGCTAAAAAATCAATCGCCGGCTTCCGTCTTCGTGAAGGTGTTGCGATCGGTGCAAAAGTTACCCTTCGTGGTGAACGTATGTACGAATTCTTGGATAAATTGGTTTCAGTTTCACTTCCACGTGTACGTGACTTCCACGGTGTTCCAACAAAATCATTTGACGGACGCGGAAACTACACACTTGGTGTGAAAGAACAATTGATCTTCCCAGAAATCAACTTCGATGACGTTGACAAAACTCGTGGTCTTGACATCGTTATCGTAACAACTGCTAACACTGACGAAGAGTCACGTGCATTGCTTACAGGCCTTGGAATGCCTTTTGCAAAATAATATAGGAGGTATAACTAATGGCTAAAAAATCTATGATTGCTAAGAACAAACGCCCAGCGAAGTTCTCTACTCAAGCATACACTCGCTGTGAACGTTGTGGACGTCCACACTCAGTTTACCGCAAGTTTAAACTTTGCCGTGTTTGCTTCCGTGAATTAGCTTACAAAGGACAAATTCCTGGTGTAACAAAAGCATCTTGGTAATTCTAGCTTTCAATCCCGTCGTGATTCGTCGTTATCTGCTTTTGCCTAACTCAAGTTATGCCTGCAAGCAGATGCCTAGACTCACTTAGGAATTGAAACCTAGAAACATATTCTGAGCCTAGCTCAATCATTAACTAGCAAGTGCAACTTGCAAACTACTAGTAAGAGGAGAAAAACAAAATGGTTATGACTGACCCAATCGCAGACTTCCTAACTCGTATTCGTAATGCTAACCAAGCGAAACACGAAGTACTTGAAGTACCTGCATCAAACATCAAAAAAGGGATTGCTGAAATCCTTAAACGCGAAGGTTTTGTAAAAAACGTTGAAATCATCGAAGATGACAAACAAGGCATCATCCGTGTGTTCCTTAAATACGGACCAAACGGTGAAAAAGTTATCACTAACTTGAAACGTGTTTCTAAACCAGGACTTCGTGTCTACAAAAAACGTGAAGACCTTCCAAAAGTTCTTAACGGACTTGGAATTGCTATCCTTTCAACTTCTGAAGGTTTGCTTACTGATAAAGAAGCACGCCAAAAGAATGTTGGTGGGGAAGTTATCGCTTACGTTTGGTAAAATCAAGATACAAAGCTCGTAAAGAACAAAGCAAAATTAGAAAGTTGGAGAAGTTTGTTTACAAACAAGCCAACTTATCTATTTTGCACAGTTCTTAGAGCGTGTTCAGTTCAGCTCTTGGACTAAATAAGTATCTGAACCCCGTGAAAACTGGCCGTTCTGGCCTGACAATTTAACAGGAGAAAATAAACATGTCACGTATTGGTAATAAAGTTATCGTGTTGCCTGCTGGTGTAGAAATCACTAACAATGACAACCTTGTAACTGTAAAAGGACCTAAAGGAGAACTTACTCGTGAGTTCTCAAAAGATATTGAAATCCGTGTGGAAGGTACTGAAGTAACTCTTCACCGTCCAAACGATTCAAAAGAAATGAAAACTATCCACGGAACTACTCGTGCCCTTTTGAACAACATGGTTGTTGGTGTATCAGAAGGATTCAAGAAAGAACTTGAAATGCGCGGGGTTGGTTACCGTGCACAACTTCAAGGATCTAAACTTGTTTTGGCTGTTGGTAAATCTCATCCAGACGAAGTTGAAGCTCCAGAAGGAATTACTTTTGAACTTCCAAACCCAACAACAATCGTTGTTAGCGGAATTTCAAAAGAAGTAGTTGGTCAAACAGCTGCTTACGTACGTAGCCTTCGTTCACCAGAACCATATAAAGGTAAAGGTATCCGTTACGTTGGTGAATTCGTTCGCCGTAAAGAAGGTAAAACAGGTAAATAATGTTGAGTGGTTGATTCTCAACCACCAACCTATTTTCCAACTTTGTGCATAGCACACGATTTAAAACTAAAGAGGTGAAAACTGTGATTTCAAAACCAGATAAAAACAAACTCCGCCAAAAACGCCACCGTCGCGTTCGCGGAAAACTCTCTGGAACTGCTGATCGCCCACGTTTGAACGTATTCCGTTCTAATACAGGCATCTACGCTCAAGTGATTGATGACGTAGCGGGTGTAACGCTCGCAAGTGCTTCAACTCTTGACAAAGAAGTTTCAAAAGGAACTAAAACTGAACAAGCCGTTGCTGTCGGTAAACTCGTTGCAGAACGTGCAAACGCTAAAGGTATTTCAGAAGTGGTGTTCGACCGCGGTGGATATCTATATCACGGACGTGTGAAAGCTTTGGCTGATGCAGCTCGTGAAAACGGATTGAAATTCTAATAGGAGGACACTAGAAAATGGCATTTAAAGACAATGCAGTTGAATTAGAAGAACGCGTAGTTGCTGTTAACCGTGTTACAAAAGTTGTTAAAGGTGGACGTCGTCTTCGTTTCGCAGCTCTTGTTGTTGTTGGTGACCACAACGGTCGCGTAGGATTTGGTACTGGTAAAGCTCAAGAAGTTCCAGAAGCAATCCGTAAAGCAGTAGATGATGCTAAGAAAAACTTGATCGAAGTTCCTATGGTTGGAACAACAATCCCACACGAAGTTCTTTCAGAATTCGGTGGAGCTAAAGTATTGTTGAAACCTGCTGTAGAAGGTTCTGGAGTTGCCGCTGGTGGTGCAGTTCGTGCCGTTGTGGAATTGGCAGGTGTGGCAGATATTACATCTAAATCACTTGGTTCTAACACTCCAATCAACATTGTTCGTGCAACTGTTGAAGGTTTGAAACAATTGAAACGCGCTGAAGAAGTTGCTGCCCTTCGTGGTATTTCAGTTTCTGATTTGGCATAAGAAAGGGGATAAAATGGCTCAAATTAAAATTACTTTGACTAAGTCTCCAATCGGACGCATTCCATCACAACGTAAAACTGTTGTAGCACTTGGACTTGGCAAATTGAACAGCTCTGTTATTAAAGAAGATAACGCTGCTATCCGTGGTATGATCACAGCAGTATCTCACTTGGTAACAGTTGAAGAAGTAAACTAATGAATTTTTAGGGGATGTGCACTATACCATCCCCTAAAACTAGATATAGTCATCTATGATGACGTCGTATAGGCGAGTTGATGGGGGAGACAACCTTTTCTCCCTTATCGGCGCTAGCATTTTACAAAATAGGAGAAAATAAAAATGAAACTTCATGAATTGAAACCTGCAGAAGGTTCTCGTAAAGTACGTAACCGCGTTGGTCGTGGTACTTCATCAGGTAACGGTAAAACATCTGGTCGTGGTCAAAAAGGTCAAAAAGCTCGTAGCGGTGGCGGAGTTCGCCTTGGTTTTGAAGGTGGACAAACTCCATTGTTCCGTCGTCTTCCAAAACGTGGATTCACTAACATCAACGCTAAAGAATACGCAATTGTGAACCTTGACCAATTGAACGTCTTTGAAGATGGTGCTGAAGTAACTCCAGTTGTTCTTATCGAAGCAGGAATTGTTAAAGCTGAAAAATCAGGTATTAAAATTCTTGGTAACGGTGAGTTGACTAAGAAATTGACTGTGAAAGCAGCTAAATTCTCTAAATCAGCTGAAGAAGCTATCACTGCTAAAGGTGGTTCAGTAGAAGTCATCTAAGAGAGGTGACCTATGTTTTTTAAATTATTAAGAGAAGCTCTTAAAGTCAAGCAGGTTCGATCAAAAATTTTATTTACAATTTTTATCGTTTTGGTCTTTCGTATCGGGACTAGCATTACAGTTCCTGGTGTGAATGCCAATAGCTTGAATGCTTTAAGTGGATTATCCTTCTTAAACATGTTGAGCTTGGTGTCGGGGAATGCCCTAAAAAACTTTTCGATTTTTGCCCTAGGAGTTAGTCCCTATATCACCGCTTCTATCGTTGTCCAACTCTTGCAAATGGATATTTTACCCAAGTTTGTAGAGTGGGGAAAACAAGGGGAAGTAGGTCGAAGAAAATTGAACCAAGCTACTCGTTATATTGCACTAGTTCTCGCTTTTGTGCAATCTATCGGGATTACAGCTGGTTTTAATACCTTGGCTGGAGCTCAATTGATTAAAACTGCTTTAACTCCACAAGTTTTTCTGACGATTGGTATCATCTTAACAGCTGGTAGTATGATTGTCACGTGGTTGGGAGAGCAAATTACAGATAAGGGATACGGAAACGGTGTTTCCATGATTATCTTTGCCGGGATTGTTGCCTCAATTCCAGAGATGATTCAGGGCATCTATGTAGACTACTTTGTGAACGTCCCAAGTAGCCGTATCACTTCATCTATCATTTTCGTAATCATTTTGATTATTACTGTATTGTTGATCATTTACTTTACAACTTATGTTCAACAAGCAGAATACAAAATTCCAATCCAATATACTAAGGTTGCACAAGGTGCTCCATCTAGCTCTTACCTTCCATTGAAGGTAAACCCTGCTGGAGTTATCCCTGTTATCTTTGCAAGTTCGATTACTGCAGCGCCTGCGGCTATTCTTCAGTTTTTGAGCGCTACAGGTCATGATTGGGCTTGGGTAAGGGTAGCACAAGAGATGTTGGCAACCACTTCTCCAACTGGTATTGCCATGTATGCTTTGTTGATTATTCTCTTTACATTCTTCTATACGTTTGTACAGATTAATCCTGAAAAAGCGGCAGAGAACCTACAAAAGAGCGGTGCCTATATCCATGGAGTTCGTCCTGGTAAAGGTACAGAAGAATATATGTCTAAACTTCTTCGTCGTCTTGCAACGGTTGGTTCCCTCTTCCTTGGTGTGATTTCCATTTTGCCGATTGCAGCTAAAGATGTATTTGGTCTTTCTGATGTTGTTGCCTTTGGGGGAACAAGTCTCTTGATCATTATCTCTACAGGTATCGAAGGAATCAAGCAATTGGAAGGTTACCTATTGAAACGTAAGTATGTTGGTTTCATGGATAGAACAGAATAAAAGTATTTACTGATACTCTTCGAAAATCTCTTCAAACCACGTCAGCTTTATCTGCAACCTCAAAGCAGTGCTTTGAGCAACCTGCGGCTAGCTTCCTAGTTTGCTCTTTGATTTTCATTGAGTATGAAGCAGTAAATGCTGAGGGAGTGGAGGTTTAACTCTAACATTAGTGAGAGTTTGGTCTCCCCTCTTCTATTTTGTTTTTAAATAGGGGTGAAAAGACTTTTTGCTTCTATTTAAAAATAAAATAAGGAGATCAGATCATGAATCTTTTGATTATGGGCTTACCTGGTGCAGGTAAGGGAACTCAAGCAGCAAAAATCGTAGAACAATTCCATGTTGCACATATCTCAACAGGTGATATGTTCCGCGCTGCAATAGCAAATCAAACTGAAATGGGTGTTCTTGCTAAGTCATACATTGACAAGGGTGAATTGGTTCCTGATGAAGTTACAAATGGAATCGTAAAAGAACGTCTTTCACAAGATGATATTAAAGAAACAGGATTCTTATTGGATGGTTACCCACGTACAATCGAACAAGCTCATGCCTTGGACAAAACATTGGCTGAACTTGGCATTGAACTAGAAGGTGTTATCAATATTGAAGTGAACCCTGACAGCCTCTTGGAACGTTTGAGTGGCCGTATCATCCACCGCGTAACTAGAGAAACTTTCCACAAGGTCTTTAACCCACCAGTTGACTATAAAGAAGAAGATTACTACCAACGTGAAGATGATAAGCCTGAGACAGTAAAACGTCGTTTGGATGTGAATATTGCTCAAGGAGAACCAATCATTGCTCACTACCGTGCCAAAGGTTTGGTTCATGACATCGAAGGTAATCAAGATATCAATGATGTCTTCTCAGATATTGAAAAAGTATTGACAAATTTGAAATAAAGCGTTTTTCACACTTGCAAAAATCAGCTACAAATGTTATACTGAGATAGTCTGACTTATAATTGTTGTCTCTGTGTCTAGAGGCATCGAATCGAAATTTATGGAGGTGCTTTTGCGTGGCAAAAGACGATGTGATTGAAGTTGAAGGCAAAGTAGTTGATACAATGCCGAATGCAATGTTTACGGTTGAACTTGAAAATGGACATCAGATTTTAGCAACAGTTTCTGGTAAAATTCGTAAAAACTATATTCGTATTTTAGCGGGAGATCGTGTTACTGTCGAAATGAGTCCATATGACTTGACACGTGGACGTATCACTTACCGCTTTAAATAATCGAAAAACTTGGAGGGATAAGAAATGAAAGTAAGACCATCGGTCAAACCAATTTGCGAATACTGTAAAGTTATTCGTCGTAATGGTCGTGTTATGGTAATTTGCCCAGCAAATCCAAAACACAAACAACGTCAAGGATAAGATAGAAAGGAGAAAACATGGCTCGTATTGCTGGAGTTGACATTCCAAATGACAAACGCGTAGTAATCTCATTGACTTATGTTTATGGTATCGGACTTGCAACATCTAAGAAAATTTTGGCTGCTGCTGGAATCTCAGAAGATGTTCGTGTACGTGATCTTACATCAGATCAAGAAGATGCTATCCGTCGTGAAGTGGATGCAATCAAAGTTGAAGGTGACCTTCGTCGTGAAGTAAACTTGAACATCAAACGTTTGATGGAAATCGGTTCATACCGTGGTATCCGTCACCGTCGTGGACTTCCTGTCCGTGGACAAAACACTAAAAACAACGCTCGCACTCGTAAAGGTAAAGCTGTTGCGATTGCTGGTAAGAAAAAATAATATAGGAGGTAAAAGTCTTGGCTAAACCAACACGTAAACGTCGTGTGAAAAAGAATATCGAATCTGGTATTGCTCATATTCACGCTACATTTAATAACACTATTGTTATGATTACTGATGTGCATGGTAATGCAATTGCTTGGTCATCAGCTGGTGCTCTTGGTTTCAAAGGTTCTCGTAAATCTACACCATTCGCTGCCCAAATGGCTTCTGAAGCTGCTGCTAAATCTGCACAAGAACACGGTCTTAAATCAGTTGAAGTTACTGTAAAAGGTCCAGGTTCTGGTCGTGAGTCAGCTATTCGTGCGCTTGCTGCCGCTGGTCTTGAAGTAACAGCAATTCGTGATGTGACTCCAGTGCCACACAATGGTGCTCGTCCTCCAAAACGTCGCCGTGTATAATCATCGCATTACACTGCTTTTCGTTTAAGAGGGAGTAACTAAATGATCGAGTTTGAAAAACCAAATATAACAAAAATTGATGAAAATAAAGATTATGGCAAGTTTGTAATCGAACCACTTGAACGTGGCTACGGTACAACTCTTGGTAACTCTCTTCGTCGTGTACTTCTAGCTTCTCTACCAGGAGCAGCTGTGACATCTATCAACATTGATGGTGTGTTACATGAGTTTGACACAGTTCCAGGTGTTCGTGAAGACGTGATGCAAATCATTCTGAACATTAAAGGAATTGCAGTGAAATCGTACGTTGAAGACGAAAAAATCATCGAACTGGATGTTGAAGGTCCTGCTGAAGTAACAGCTGGTGACATTTTGACAGATAGCGATATTGAAATTGTAAATCCAGATCATTATCTCTTTACAATCGGTGAAGGTTCTTCCCTAAAAGCGACTATGACTGTTAACAGTGGTCGTGGATATGTACCTGCTGATGAAAATAAAAAGGATAATGCACCAGTTGGAACACTTGCTGTAGATTCTATTTATACACCAGTTACAAAAGTCAACTATCAAGTGGAACCTGCTCGTGTAGGTAGCAATGATGGATTTGACAAATTAACCCTTGAAATCTTGACAAATGGAACAATTATTCCAGAAGATGCTTTAGGGCTTTCAGCACGTATTTTGACAGAACATCTTGATTTGTTTACAAATCTTACTGAGATTGCTAAGTCAACTGAAGTGATGAAAGAAGCTGACACTGAATCTGACGATCGTATTTTGGATCGTACGATTGAGGAACTGGACTTGTCTGTGCGTTCATACAACTGTTTGAAACGTGCCGGTATCAATACTGTGCATGATTTGACAGAAAAATCTGAAGCAGAGATGATGAAAGTACGAAATCTTGGACGCAAGAGTTTGGAAGAAGTGAAACTCAAACTCATTGATTTGGGTCTTGGATTAAAAGATAAATAAAGGAGGAATACATGGCTTACCGTAAACTAGGACGCACTAGCTCACAACGTAAAGCAATGCTTCGCGATTTGACAACTGACCTTTTGATCAACGAATCAATCGTGACAACTGAAGCTCGTGCTAAAGAAATCCGTAAAACTGTTGAAAAAATGATTACTCTAGGTAAACGTGGTGATTTGCATGCACGTCGTCAAGCAGCTGCTTTCGTACGTAATGAAATCGCATCTGAAAACTATGATGAAGCAACTGATAAGTACACTTCTACTACAGCACTTCAAAAATTGTTCTCAGAAATCGCACCTCGTTATGCTGAACGTAACGGTGGATACACTCGTATCCTTAAAACTGAACCACGTCGTGGTGATGCAGCGCCAATGGCGATCATCGAATTAGTATAAAATCATCAATTTTGTTGAGTGTTATGATGATGGAGTCTTGTGCTCTTAGTCTAGCTCTGGTCTACCGCTAGGATTTCGGTCCTAGCGGGAACACTCATCATAAGTTGGGATAGTAGACGCTTGTTTACGAAATTGTTTTTTTCTTAAGAACAACTTCGTAAGCAGGCGTTTTTGAGTATTTTCGTTAGAATTATGCTATACTATTTGAAAAGAATCCTGTTTAATGTTCAGGTTTCCTATTAAAAGAAGAATTGGAGTTTACTTATGAAAGCCATTATAACTGTTGTTGGTAAAGATAAATCTGGAATTGTTGCAGGTGTTTCTGGTAAAATTGCAGAATTAGGATTGAATATTGACGATATCTCTCAAACTGTCTTGGATGAATATTTTACGATGATGGCTGTTGTATCTAGTGATGAAAAGCAAGATTTTACCTATCTTCGTAATGAATTTGAAGCTTTTGGGCAAACTTTGAATGTAAAAATCAATATTCAGAGTGCAGCGATTTTCGAAGCTATGTATAATATCTAGGAGGTCATCATGGATATTAGACAAGTTACTGAAACCATCGCCATGATTGAGGAGCAAAACTTCGATATTAGAACCATTACCATGGGGATTTCTCTTTTGGACTGTATCGATCCAGATATCAATCGTGCTGCGGAGAAAATATATCAAAAAATTACGACCAAGGCGGCTAATTTAGTAGCTGTTGGTGATGAAATTGCGGCTGAGTTGGGAATTCCTATCGTTAATAAGCGTGTATCGGTGACACCTATTTCTCTGATAGGGGCAGCGACAGATGCGACGGACTACGTGGTTCTGGCAAAAGCGCTTGATAAGGCTGCGAAAGAAATCGGTGTGGATTTTATCGGTGGCTTCTCTGCCTTGGTACAAAAGGGGTACCAAAAGGGAGATGAGATTCTCATCAATTCTATTCCTCGTGCTTTGGCTGAAACGGACAAGGTCTGCTCGTCAGTCAATATCGGCTCAACCAAGTCTGGTATCAATATGACGGCTGTCGCAGATATGGGACGAGTTATCAAGGAAACGGCTAATTTATCTGATATGGGAGCGGCCAAGTTGGTTGTATTTGCTAATGCTGTTGAGGACAATCCATTTATGGCGGGTGCTTTCCATGGTGTTGGGGAAGCAGATGTTATCATCAATGTCGGTGTTTCTGGTCCTGGTGTGGTCAAGCGTGCCTTGGAAAAAGTTCGTGGACAGAGCTTTGATGTAGTAGCCGAAACAGTTAAGAAGACTGCCTTTAAAATCACTCGTATCGGTCAATTGGTTGGTCAAATGGCCAGTGAGAGATTGGGTGTGGAGTTTGGTATTGTGGACTTGAGTTTGGCGCCAACTCCTGCGGTTGGAGATTCTGTAGCACGTGTCCTAGAAGAAATGGGACTAGAGACAGTTGGTACGCATGGAACGACGGCTGCCTTGGCTCTCTTGAATGACCAAGTTAAGAAGGGCGGAGTGATGGCCTGCAACCAAGTCGGTGGTTTGTCTGGTGCCTTTATCCCTGTTTCTGAGGATGAAGGAATGATTGCGGCAGTGCAAAATGGCTCTCTTAATTTAGAAAAACTAGAGGCCATGACAGCTATCTGTTCCGTTGGTTTGGATATGATTGCCATTCCGGAGGATACACCTGCTGAAACCATTGCGGCTATGATTGCAGATGAAGCGGCAATTGGTGTCATTAACATGAAAACTACGGCTGTTCGTATCATTCCAAAAGGAAAAGAAGGTGATATGATTGAGTTTGGAGGCCTATTAGGTACTGCACCTGTTATGAAAGTTAATGGAGCTTCGTCTGTCGATTTCATCTCTCGCGGAGGACAAATCCCAGCACCAATTCATAGTTTTAAAAATTAAGAAAATAGGAGAAATTTTAAGTTCTATTTAAGGTTGGATGTGTATACTATAATCATTAAATAAAGACCTCCTAATATTATTTGAAACAGATAACACTGATTTAGTTTGAATTTGATTTTCATCTAATATCTTTATTTAATAGAACTCCTAAACTTTTTCATAATAATCTCCTACAAAAGTCGCCTGTATAGGTGGCTTTTGTTTTATCATCCATGATATAATAGAAGCAAACGGAGGACGGAAAATGGAAAAAGTACGATTGTATTTGGTACGTCATGGCAAGACCATGTTTAACACGATTGGTCGCGCACAAGGTTGGAGCGATACTCCCTTAACAGCTGAAGGTGAGCGAGGGATTCAAGAGTTAGGAATCGGTTTGCGAGAATCTGGTCTGCAGTTTGAGCGCGCTTATTCCAGTGATTCTGGTCGCACTATTCAGACAATGGGAATTATCCTTGATGAACTTGGCTTGCAGGGAAAAATCCCTTATCGCATGGACAAGCGTATCAGAGAATGGTGTTTTGGTAGCTTTGACGGAGCTTACGATGGCGATCTTTTCATGGGCATTATTCCTCGTATCTTTAATGTGGATCACGTTCACCAATTGTCTTATGCTGAACTGGCTGAGGGCTTGGTAGAGGTTGATACAGCTGGTTGGGCTGAAGGTTGGGAAAAACTCAGTGGCCGCATCAAAGAAGGCTTTGAAGCGATTGCCAAAGAAATGGAAGAGCAAGGTGGGGGCAATGCTCTCGTTGTCAGCCATGGAATGACCATTGGAACCATTGTTTATCTGATCAATGGTATGCATCCACATGGTCTCGATAATGGTAGCGTGACGATTCTTGAATATGAGGACGGTCAGTTTAGCGTAGAAGTTGTCGGCGACCGTAGTTACCGGGAACTAGGACGTGAGAAGATGGAGGAAGCCTCTATTTAATCAGTTTAGACTTACTTGCCATGAGCTAGGGATTTGATAGGAATATCAAGATAAGAAAAAACAGCCGAGGGTAATCCTTTCGGCTGTTTTTGATGGGGAAAACTAAAGTGTAATGCTGTTGCTTTTAGAGATTTTCATGAACAAGAGCAAGGAAGCTACTGTTAGAACAGTCAGGATAGTTGACAAGGCTGCGGCTACACCGTAATTTCCTCTGAGAACCTCTGTATAAATAGCTACAGTCATTGTTCTTGTTTTGACATTGTAGAGGAGGATAGAAGTAGAGAGTTCTGAAATCATTGTGACCCAAGATAAGATGGCTCCAGAAATAATACCAGATAGCATCATTGGAGTTGTAATCTTGGCAAAGGTATTGAGACGGCTACTTCCTAAGCTTTCAGCGGCTTCTTCAATACTTGGTGCTATTTGTTGCAAGCTAGCAACAGATGAACGAATAGTATAAGGTAATCTTCTGACAGATAGAGACATAATCAAGATGAAAGCAGTCCCTGTAATCATAAGAAATCCACTTCCAAATAGACCAGTATTGAAGGAAGAAATGAAGGCAATCCCTAGAACGGTTCCTGGTACAATATAAGGAACCATACTGAGGCTGTCAATTAAGTTTGTAAACAAATTCCGTTTTCTAACGGCTAGGTAGGAGATAAATGTTGCGAATAGGACAACTAGGACTAAGGCAATCAAAGGGATACGAATGGTATTGAAAATAGCAGAGCCCATACGATTGAAAGCTACCTTGTAACTGTTTAGAGAATAACCTTTGACAAATACCATACCTGATGTTTTTAGGAAAGAGGTATAAATTAAGTAGATTTGAGGTAAAACAGAGATAAAGATAATTCCGTAAACTGTTGCATAAATGGCAGCCATTTTTCCTTTTGTAGTTTTTTTAGGCTCAATTGGATGGAGCGAATTCATGCTGAAACTGTAGCGGTTTGCAATGTGTTTTTGGATAAGGAAAATTGCCAAGGCAATGATAATCGCCATAATGGCTAAAGCAGATGCAAAAGCAGAATTTCCTCCAACTTCGCTAATGAATTGGGTATAAATCAAGACTGGGAAAGTCCGATATCCTTCACCAATTAACATAGGCGTTCCAAAGTCTGAGAATGCTCTCATAAATACAAGTAGGGCAGCAGCTAGTAAGGTTGGAACTAGGAGAGGCAAAACAACCGTTACGATACGCTTAAATCCGAAGGAACCCATGCTTTCAGCGGCTTCAAGTAGAGAATTGTCAATACTTTTCATTGTCCCAGCAACGTATAGAAATACTAGTGGGAATAGTTGCAGTGTAAAGACAAGTACAATTCCTTTGAATCCATAAATATCAATAGCTGGAAGATGAAGAGCATTTGTCATGAATTTTGTGATGACCCCATTTCGTCCCAGCAAGAGAATCCAGGAGTAGGCTCCCACGAAAGGAGCTGACATGGAAGCAATGATAATCAATATTTGTAGAAATTTCTTCCCCTTGAAGTCATACATAGAGAAGAGATAAGCTAATAGGGTTCCTACAACTAAGGAAGTGACAGTAGCGGTAATGGAAACCTTGAAACTGTTGACAAGTGTCTCAGAGTAGTAGGCTTTACCAAAGAAAGTGACAAAATTAGCTAGTGAAAATTGTCCTTCATGTATGAGTGCTTGCTTGAGCACGGTAACGATAGGATAAACCAGAAAGACAAGATAGGTAAGAAAGATGAAGAAAGAGGAGGCTGTCCAAATATTTAGTTTTTTACGTTCCATGGTTGACTCCTTTTATCAGGTTTTGCGAACCATCTGCAGAAAAGACGTTTAATTTTTGGGTATTGATTCGTAGACGAATACGATCGCCTTTTTGTAGATCTTCTTCAAAAGTTGATTCTTCGCTAACTTGAATTTTTGAGGCAAAACCTGTCTCAATGAAATACTCCGTATTTAGTCCAAGATAGACGCTATCGCTAATAGTTCCTTCAATATCTCCAGATTCATCTTTGATAAACTCTTCAGGACGAATACTTACATGAATAGCTTGCTCCTCAGCCTGATCAAGAGCTGGCATTCGAAGGGCATAGCCATCTGAAAAAACGATATAAGCGCCGTTGCTCCGTTTTTCGAGATTAGCAGGGATAATATTTGTGCGTCCGATAAAGGTTGCTACAAACTCATTAGCTGGTTTATGATAGAGTTCTTTTGGCCGACCGATTTGTTGGATAACTCCGTCTTTCATAACAGCAATTTGGTCTGAAATAGCCATGGCTTCTTCTTGGTCGTGGGTCACATAAACGGTTGTAATTCCCACTTCGTGTTGGATTTCTCGAATAGCTTGACGCATATCCAAGCGAAGTTTGGCATCTAGGTTACTGAGCGGCTCGTCCATGAGGAGAACACTTGGATTAACAGCTAAGGCACGTGCCAAGGCGACACGTTGTTGTTGTCCACCACTGAGTTTATCAGGCTTTCGATCCGCATATTGAGCAATTTGCATGAGTTCAAGATACTTGTTGGTCTGTTGGATCAATTCTTCTTTTGGAACCTTCTTTTGCTTGAGACCAAAAGCGACATTATCTCGGACAGTCAAATGTGGGAAAATAGCGTAGTTTTGGAAAACCATCCCGATATTGCGTTTGCTGGGTTCCATATTATTGATTTTTGTATCATCGAAGTAAAATTCTCCGCCTTCGATACTGTTGAAACCTGCAATCATACGAAGAAGGGTCGTTTTCCCACACCCTGAGGGTCCAAGAAGGGTAAAGAGACTTCCTTTTGGAATTGTAATGTTCAAATTCTCAATAACAGGGACATCGTGGTAGATTTTTTTGGCGTTAATAATTTTGATCTCACTCATAGTGAACCTCTTTTACTGTTTAGATTGGATATCTGTAAAGACTTCGTTGTATTTCTTAACGATATCTGATTTATTCTTGATGACATAATCATAATCTTCAGTGAGTGTTTTGATTTTGTCAATTGGTTTCATATTTTCGCTTGTTTTAGCATTTTTACGAACAGGCCGGTTAGTAGTGGTTGTACCAAGTGTATCTTGTACTTCTTGAGAGATAATAAAATCGATAAATTTCTTGGCATTTTCCATATTTTTCGCTTTTTTAACGATAGCAGCACTAGCAGGTAGGAAGACGGTTCCTTCTTTTGGATAGACTACCTTGATGTTAGCACCGTCATTTAAGAGTTTAACTGCTGGATCTTCATAAGAGAGACCAACAGCCATTTCTCCGTCAGCGACTGCTTTATAGACACCAGATGAACTTGAACCGATTTTACCATCAATAAGTGTGAAGAGATCTTTTACATAAGCCCAGGCTTTATCGTCTTTGTAACCACCTTGAGCTTGTAGCATATTTGTTAATTGAGCAAAGGCGCTAGAAGAGTTTGCTGGGTCAGCAGTTGCAATTTTTCCTTTTAGTTCAGGTTTGAGAAGATCGCTATATCCTTCGATATTCATGCCTTTCGTTAAATCAGGATTGACGATTAAAACACTACCATCTAGTGTATAAGGTGTAGAGTAGCCAGTTGTGTTTTGATATTCTTTGATAACATTATCATTTTCTTTTGAAGTATAGTTTTCAAAGAGTTCTCCGTGGGTAGCATATTGTGTATAAGAACCACCAAAGATGACATCAGCTACAGGAGCTTCTTTTTCTGACTCTAGTTTTTTGAAAAGTTCTCCGGTACCAGCTTGAATCAGTTCTACTTTGATACCATATTTTTCTTCAAAGGCAGGAATAGTTGCTCCAATTAAACCTTCTGAGTTTGGTGAATAAACGACTAGCGAACCGCCGTCTCCTTTATCAGATGAACCGCCATCGGCAGATTCATTAGAAGAACAAGCAGCAAGACCAAAAAGAGCTAGTCCGCAAGCAGCATAATACATCCATTTCTTTTTCATGATGGATACCTCCGTTGTGTTATTTAAGTTTATTGTAAAATAATGTAAGCGTTTTTAAAACCGATAATTCTATTCTATTAGAGTAAAATTCTCTACAAAAACGGAAGTAATCTTTTGATTTTATAGTAGGGTTTGACAGTTAATCATTAGAAAGTCAAATGTTATTTTTTAGATTGGATATCTGTAAAAATATCATTGTACTTTTTAAGAATGGCAGATTTGTTTTTAATGACATAATCTGAATCTTCAGTAGCAATATTGATTTCTGTCATAGCCTTCATATTTTTACTGGTTTTAGCATTTTTACGAATAGGTCTAATTGTTGTTTCAGTTCCTAGCTTATCTTGGATTTCTTGTGAAAGTAGGAAATCGATAAATTTCTTAGCATTGTCCATGTGTTTGGCATTTTTGATGATAGCAGCGTTACCAGGTAAAAAGACGGTACCTTCTTTTGGATAAATAACTTTTACATCAACTCCATCATTTAAGAGTTTTAAGGCAGGATCTTCATAGGTGAGTCCTACAGCCATTTCTCCATCGGCGACAGCTTTATAAACATTCGAAGAGCTAGATGCAATTTTTCCATCTACTAGGGTAAATAGATTTTTCACATAGGTCCAAGCTTGTTCACTTTCGTATCCACCTTGATCTACAAGCATATTTGTTAATTGAGCAAAGGCGCTAGATGCGTTACTTGGATCAGCAGTAGCGATTTTTCCTTTTAATTTAGGATTGAGTAGATCATTGTAGCCTTCAATTTTAATATCTTTTGTCAGAGCTGAATTGGCAATGATAACACTGACATCAAGTGTATAAGGCGTGTAGAATCCAGTTTTATTTTGATATTCAGGGATTATTTGGTCGTTCTCTTGAGAAATATAAGGTTCAAAAAGATTTTCGTTAGAAGAGAAGAGGGCGTAGGAGCCTCCGAAAATGACATCGGCTACAGGGGATTCTTTTTCAGCCTCAGCTTTTTTGAACAATTCACCAGTGCTGGCTTGTACTAAGTCAACCTTAATACCATATTTTTCTTCGAAGGCTGGGATTGTTTCTTCGATAAGGTCTTCAGGGTTAGGCGAGTAGACAACCAAAGTGTTATCTGAATCTTTTTCAGCGCTAGTTTCCGCTTCTATAGGTGAAGAACATCCTGATAAAGAAAGGAATATCCAGCCACAAGAGAGAAAGAATAGTATTTTTTTCATAAGTATCTCCTTTTTTTACGAACATTTTCTCTACCTAGATTGTTAATGTTTTTAAATTGTAGAGTTCTACAGGATATAATAAAAACCTTAAAGAAATCTAAAACGAGAAATAGGAAATGGGTGTCTCGAGCAAGAATGGGTGAACTGTGGATAGTATTTCGATGGGAAGTATAAAATAAAAAGATTGCTACAATAGAGTTGAGCAATCCTTTTACATCAATGGTTTTTATCCATGAGTTTTAATTCTTTTGGAGAAATATGGAGATACTTTTTAAAAACTTTGGCAAAATATTTATAGTCTGAAAATCCAACTTGTTCAGAGATATCGCTTAAGGGAGAATTAGGGGATTCAGCCATTTTATCTATAGCTTGCTTGAGGCGGTAGCGTAAGATATATTCATTTAACGTCATTGGGAAGTCTTCTTTGATAACCTTGTATAGATAACTTTCGCTATAGTTTAAAGCTTCAGCAATAGTCGCAATCGTAAAATGCTCTGCATAATGCTTGTGGACAAAGGAAATAATTTGTTGAATGATTTGGTTTTGTGTATCAACCTGTTGGATAGAGGTGAGTAAAGTTTGATATTCTTCTAAAAAAGGAGTTTCTTGATAGGTGCTACCTTGTAATCGCAAAACAATTTTTTGAAGACATTCTGTCAACTCCTTGGTATCAATTGGTTTGGATAAGAAATCAACTGCTCCATATTGCATGGCTTTTTTAGCATTTTGAAAATCGTTATAACCTGATAAGATAACTTTTTCATAGGAGAGAGTACGAGTGGCTTCGAACATCATAAAAGCATCCATAATTGGCATTGTGATGTCTGTTAAGACAATATGAGGTTCTTTTTCTTGGATGAGTTTCATTCCCTCTTGACCGTGACTGGCAGTTCCTACGACTTGGATACCTAGGGCAGAGTAGTCTACGGCAATCTCTAGCCATTTTCGAATGAGGTGTTCGTCTTCTACGATAATGAGCTTAAACATGAGTTAGTCCTTTCGTTATAAATTTGACCCAAGTTTCTCCTTGGCGATTGACTCCTAAATCTAGCTGGACATCAGAAAAGAAATTGCTCAATCGTTTATAGCTGTTAACGATGCCATGCTGGGTATGAGGGCTTTCTAAAGAGTCTAAAATAGCGAGTCGCTCTTGTTTTGTGAGTCCTCCGGCGTTATCCTTGACTAAAAAAGTCAGAGAATCTGCTTCCAAGGTAATTTGGATATCTATATGAAGATCAATACGGTATTGCATCCCATATTTTATAGCATTTTCTACTAGAGGAAGCAAGAAAAGTTTAGGAATAGGTTGATTATCAACAGTTTCTGGACAGACAATATCATAAGAAAAGTGCTCGAAACGAATCTTATGAATCATCAGGTAATCCTCTATAATCTTTAAATCTTGGCAAATGGTTGTTTCTTTTTCTAAATCGGTGATACTGTAGCGAAGAATGCGCGTGAGGTTTTGAATCAGGTCTTGTGTGAGAGTGGCATCCATTAAAGAAGTGATTTTAATCGTCTCAAGTGTATTGTAGAGAAAATGAGGATTGAACTGAGCTTCCAGCATTTTTCTTTCAAAAATCCACTTTTCTTTTTCTATGGTCAACATTTTTTGATGAAGTTGATCTAATTCGTACAACATATTGTTGATTTTTTCTGCCATAAACTCAAACTCATCACCCGTTTGTAGAGAAAGTCTTTTTTCTGCTTGTTTAGGAATTTCTTGAAGTTGGTAAACCAAACTTTCAATAGGAACAGCGTTGTGTGTGGCAATTTTATGAGCAATTCGTCTTGCTTGCCAGAAGTAGAGGAAGAATATACATAAGGTGAGGACGGAGGCTAGGCCGAGTAAGCTAGGAATGGGAAAGAAGGATTGAAAAGTATAGATTGAAAAAATAGCACTGACTTTTTCTTTTTGAACAATAAGCGGTTCATTCGCATACCAGTGGGTGCGAGAGTGTAGGAGTTTTTCATCCAATTTTTCAAGAGTGGAACGAGTAAACTGATTTGTATTGTTGGAAAACATATTTCCAAAGCTATCGGTAATGATGTATTTGGAATTGATCATTGGGAAACTTGAGATGAAATCATTCTCATTTACGAAAGCAATAGTATAGGCCTTAACTCGTTGGTTTTGAAGTAGTGGTTTGATAAAGAGTGTGTAATGTTGCTTGTCTGAAGAGAGTGCAATTTTTTCTGTCACTTTATCTTGAGAAGGATTTTGAATGAGTAGTTTTAGATAGTAGGGTGATAAAATACTTTCTTGATGATTTCGATTGGTACTAAATAGTAATTCACCTGTATCGCTTAGAATAATGAGGTCAGAACTAAGTTTTAATTTAGCTTTTGTCTCGTAAAATAAGCTAAAGACTTCTCTCTCTGTGTGTTTGCCGTCCAAAAATTCAGGAATCATTTTATGGTTCATGGTAGTCAGGAGCTCATTATTTGCTTCTTTCATTTCTTGAACCTGTTTGACAATCTGTTTCGTATCTTTGGAGAGTTGCTGCTTTTGTAAAAAATAGGAAAAACCAAAAAGTAAAATGAGTAGTAAAAGAGAGGTCATAAAAGCTGCGATAGAGCTTCTATGGAGAATTTCTTTTTGGAGAGATTTTTTAAAGGAATGAGACATCCGCTACCTCCTTGGAAGGGTTTTCTGTTATAAGTATAGCAGTTTAAAAATTCTAGAGCAAGGTAAAATAGAAAAGGTTTGGCTAAAATTTTTTAGCTAAACCTTTTGAAAAGTTAAGTATGTATTATAGATGCTTGTTGTCTGCAAATAGCTAGAGCATTTCAAGGAAATGAACTAGAAATAACAATTAATATGATGGTTAAGAAATACCTTTTGATAATCAATAAGATCTTCGGGATGAAGTGCGTTGACTCCATCCATTTCATATTTCCGATTTAATAAACGATATTTGTTTTCACCAAATTGATGAAAAGGGAGTAGTTGAACTTGGTCGATATTTAATGAGTTAAACAGTTTAGCAAATTCTTCTGCATCCTCTAAACTATTGTTAAAATCAGGAATAACCGGGATTCTTAAAACAATCGTTTTATGTTGAGAAAAAGCATAATGAATGTTTTTAATAATCATTTGATTAAAAACCCCAGTCACTTTTTTATGTTTTATAGAATTATAATGTTTTAGGTCTGTGTAGATAAAATCCACATATTGGATTAAATCAACAAATTTTTCATGATCAACAAAGGCAGTAGTTTCAATGGCAGTGTGTATGTGATGTTCTTTAGCTGACTTTAATATGGCTTTAGCAAATTCAAACTGAGCAAATATTTCACCCCCTGATAAAGTTAAACCTCCACCGGATTCTTCGTAAAATTCTTTATCTTTTAATACCTCTGTAATAATTTCTTCTACAGTTTTTTCTTCACCTACTAAAGTGAATTTTTCTCGTTGAGCATCTTTCATTTTTTCAGGTTTCATTCTTTGAGATTCAGGATTAGAACACCATGGACAGCGCAGAGGACATCCTTTTAAAAAAACAGTTGTACGAATACCCGGACCGTCATGAATTGAAAAGTGTTGAATATTAAAAATAATTCCTTTAGATATTTCCATAAGAGTTCCTCCTCTTTATAATTCTATCCTATCACAAAAACGAAAGAAAAACAATTACGAACGAAAGTTTAATTTGTTGTTTTTTGCTTTTTATTTTGGTAGAATAAAACGGAGGTGTAAAATGAAAAGATTGGAACAAATTATTAAATTAGTATCAGAATATGAAAAGATTGATGTTAATACATTATCGGAAAAATTAAATGTATCGAAAGTAACGATTAGAAAAGATTTAGATAAATTAGAGTCAAAAGGTTTATTACACAGAGAGCATGGCTATGCTGTATTAAATAGCGGAGATGATCTAAATGTACGCTTGTCAATTAATTATGAAATTAAGAGAAAAATTGTTCAAGAAGCAGTAAAATTGGTATCAGATAATGAAACAATAATGATAGAATCTGGGTCAACCTGTGCTTTACTTGCTGAGGAAATTTGCAAGCAAAAAAGAAATGTCACTATTGTAACAAATTCATTTTTTATAGCAAATTTTGTGAGAGGTTATGATTCATGTCGTGTTATTGTTCTTGGTGGAGAGTTTCAGAAAGATTCACAGGTTACCGTAGGACCTTTATTAAAAGAAATGATACAGACTTTTCATGTGCGTCAAGCTTTTGTTGGGACAGATGGCTACGATAAAGAGATGGGCTTTACAGGAAAAGATTTAATGCGCAGTGAGGTAGTTCAATATATTTCAGCAGCGTCGGATAAAGTCATTGTGCTAACTGACTCAAGTAAATTTGATAAAAGGGGTACGGTAAGAAGATTTGCTTTAAGTCAAGTCTATGAAGTAATAACAGACGAAAAACTTTCTAAACAAAATATAGCTACATTAGAAAATGCTGGGATAATGGTTAAGGTAGTTTCGTAAGAGGTTAAGTGTATGAATCAAGATAGGAATAAACTGCTCTCTAAAATTGCTTATCTGTATTATATTGAAAACTTAAATCAGTCACAAATAGCAGCAAAATTAGGAATTTATAGAACCTCTATTAGTAGAATGTTAACAGAAGCAAGGAATGCAGGAATTGTTAAAATTGAAATAGAGAATTTTGATACAAATATGTTTAAGTTGGAAAATTATGTAAAAGAAAAATACAGTTTGGAAAGTTTAGAAATTATTCCAAATGAATTTGATGATACTCCAACAATTTTATCTGAAAGAATTTCTCAAGTTGCAGCAGGCGTCCTTAGGAATCTAATTGATGATAATATGAAAATTGGCTTTTCTTGGGGGAAAAGTTTAAGTAATTTAGTAGATTTAATTCACAGTAAAAGTGTCCGAAATGTTCACTTCTATCCTCTAGCAGGTGGTCCTAGTCACATACACGCTAAATACCATGTGAATACACTGATTTATGAAATGTCTAGAAAATTTCATGGAGAGTGTACATTTATGAATGCAACGATTGTGCAAGAAAATAAATTGTTAGCAGATGGTATTTTGCAATCAAGATATTTTGAAGATTTGAAAAATAGTTGGAAAGATTTAGATATAGCTGTAGTCGGAATTGGTGATTTTAGCAATAAAGGAAAACATCAATGGTTAGACATGCTTACAGAGGATGACTTTAAAGAATTGACCAAAGTTAAAACTGTAGGAGAAATTTGTTGTCGATTTTTTGATTCAAAAGGTAAAGAAGTCTATGAAAACTTACAGGAAAGAACGATAGCAATCTCTTTGGAAGATTTAAAAAATATTCCTCAAAGTTTAGCTGTTGCTTACGGTGATACGAAAGTATCTTCGATTCTTTCTGTTTTGCGTGCTAATTTAGTAAATCATTTGATTACAGATAAAAATACAATTTTAAAAGTTTTGGAAGAAGATGGTGATTTTTCTTTTCGAAATATTTTATGTGAGTGAAAATGATAGACTGATTCAGTTTATCGTTTTTATTTTTAATCATTTGCACATTTGTGCTTAAATAAATAAAAATAGTTTATCTGTTGTTTTTAGATTGACAACTTTATTATGTAGTTGTATTCTATAGTTACAAAAGAAAATTTTAAAATTTCAAATGAAAAAAGCTTTTTACATAGTGAAATGAGGAGGAATTTATGGAAATTATTGTTCCAGATCAAATTATCATGGGTTTAATTTTATATGCTGGCGATGCGAAACAACATATTTATAAAGCGTTAGATTACATAAAAAACGGCACATGTGAACGGTGTGAAGAAGAAATCCAGTTAGCTGATGCCGCCTTATTAGAAGCCCATAATCTACAAACAAAATTCTTGGCACAGGAAGCGTCTGGTACAAAGACAGAAATAACAGCTCTCTTTGTTCATTCACAAGATCATCTCATGACTAGTATGACGGAGATTAATTTAATCAAAGAAATTATTAGTTTAAGAAAAGAACTTCATAAAAAATAATACTAGAGCATTAACATAGAGGAGGAAAATATAATGGTGAAGATTGGTTTGTTTTGTGCAGCAGGATTTTCTACTGGTATGCTTGTAAATAATATGAAAATTGCAGCGCAAGCTAGTGGAGTTGAAGCAGAAATAGAGGCGTTTTCTCAGTCTAAATTAGCGGATTATGCCCCAAGTCTAGATGTTGCACTGTTGGGGCCTCAAGTTGCTTATACATTAGATAAATCAAAAGAAATTTGTGATAAGTGTGATGTTCCGATAGCTGTTATTCCGATGATGGACTATGGTATGTTAGATGGGAAAAAAGTATTAGATTTGGCCCTATCTTTGATTAGTGGGTAAGAAAAGGAGATTTATTATGGCAAAGATGGATGTTCAAAAAATCATTGCACCTATGATGAAGTTTGTGAATATGCGTGGTATTATAGCTCTAAAAGATGGTATGTTAGCAATTTTGCCATTGACAGTAGTTGGTAGTTTATTCTTGATTATGGGACAATTGCCGTTTGAAGGATTAAATAAGAGCATTGCTAGTGTTTTTGGAGCTAATTGGACAGAGCCGTTTATGCAAGTATATTCAGGAACTTTTGCTATTATGGGTCTAATTTCTTGTTTTTCAATTGCCTATTCTTATGCTAAGAATAGCGGAGTAGAGGCTTTACCAGCTGGAGTTCTATCTGTATCTGCATTCTTTATTTTGCTAAGATCATCTTATATCCCTAAACAAGGTGAGGCGATTGGGGACGCTATTAGTAAAGTTTGGTTTGGAGGTCAAGGGATTATCGGTGCTATCATTATAGGTTTGGTAGTAGGAAGTATTTATACCTTCTTTATAAAGAGAAAAATTGTTATTAAGATGCCAGAACAAGTTCCACAAGCTATTGCCAAACAGTTTGAAGCAATGATTCCAGCATTTGTAATTTTCTTATTTTCTATGATTGTATATATTTTAGCGAGCTCATTGACTAATGGCGGAACATTCATAGAAATGATTTATTCTGCTATTCAAGTTCCATTGCAAGGTTTAACTGGATCTTTGTATGGTGCAATTGGAATTGCATTCTTTATATCATTTTTGTGGTGGTTTGGTGTTCATGGACAATCAGTAGTAAATGGAGTAGTGACAGCTCTGCTTTTATCTAATCTTGATGCTAATAAAGCTATGTTAGCCTCTGGGAATCTATCATTAGAAAATGGTGCACATATTGTTACTCAACAATTTTTAGATTCATTTTTAATTCTATCTGGTTCAGGGATTACGTTTGGACTTGTAGTTGCGATGCTTTTTGCATCAAAATCTAAACAGTACCAAGCGTTAGGGAAAGTAGCAGCTTTTCCAGCAATATTTAACGTAAATGAGCCAGTTGTATTTGGATTTCCGATTGTCATGAATCCAGTTATGTTTGTACCTTTCATTCTTGTTCCTGTACTTGCAGCTGTTATAGTATATGGAGCTATTGCAACAGGTTTCATGCAGCCATTTTCAGGAGTTACATTACCTTGGAGCACCCCAGCTATTATATCAGGATTTATGGTTGGTGGATGGCAAGGTGTTGTAACTCAGTTATTAGTATTGGCGATGTCTACAGTGGTTTATTTTCCATTCTTTAAGATACAAGATCGTTTAGCTTACCAAAATGAAATCAAACAATCTTAGAGGCATTTGTGTGTTACTGTTAAACTCACACATTTGTGCTAAAAATTAGGGAGTTAGAGTTTTTCTAGTTAAAAGCTTGAAATTCTCTAAAAAATTAGGTATTATATTTTCGAAAGAAACAAAAATATTTTCGAAAGAAAGGTGCTTACGATGGTAAATAAAGAAGTAGCAAGAACGACAATCAAGACAGAATATTTTGGTAGCCTTACTGAAAGAATGAACAAATATCGAGAAGATGTTTTAAATAAAAAACCTTATATTGATGCTGAAAGAGCAGTTCTAGCAACACGCGCTTATGATCGATATAAGGAACAACCTAATGTCCTAAAACGCGCCTATATGCTGAAAGAAATTTTGGAAAATATGACGATCTATATCGAAGAAGAATCTATGATTGCGGGAAATCAAGCTTCTTCCAATAAAGATGCTCCTATTTTTCCAGAATATACGCTAGAATTTGTTCTCAATGAGTTGGATCTTTTTGAAAAGCGTGATGGAGATGTTTTCTATATTACAGAAGAAACAAAAGAACAACTTAGAAGTATTGCTCCGTTTTGGGAAAATAATAATTTACGTGCTAGAGCTGGTGCCTTGTTACCTGAAGAAGTGTCTGTTTATATGGAAACAGGATTCTTCGGTATGGAAGGTAAGATGAATTCTGGAGATGCTCATTTAGCAGTTAACTATCAGAAACTGTTGCAATTTGGTTTAAGAGGTTTTGAAGAGCGGGCTCGTAAAGCGAAAGCAGCGCTAGATTTAACAGATCCAGCAAGTATTGATAAATATCATTTTTACGACTCTATATTTATCGTAATAGATGCTATTAAAGTATATGCAAATCGCTTTGTTGAACTTGCTAAAAGTTTAGCCGAAAATGCAAATCCTAAACGTAAGAAAGAATTACTTGAGATTGCAGATATTTGCTCTCGAGTCCCATATGAACCAGCAACTACTTTTGCAGAAGCTATTCAATCAGTTTGGTTTATTCAATGTATTTTACAAATTGAATCTAATGGCCACTCTCTTTCATATGGCCGTTTTGATCAATATATGTATCCATATATGAAGGCTGATTTAGAAAGTGGTAAAGAAACAGAAGATAGCATTGTTGAACGTCTAACAAATCTTTGGATTAAGACAATTACAATTAATAAGGTTCGCAGTCAAGCACATACATTTTCTTCAGCAGGAAGTCCTTTATATCAAAATGTTACAATTGGTGGACAGACTCGAGATAAGAAGGATGCTGTTAACCCATTATCTTATTTGGTATTAAAATCAGTTGCACAAACTCATCTACCGCAACCTAATCTAACTGTACGTTACCATGCAGGTTTAGATGCTCGTTTCATGAATGATTGTATTGAAGTGATGAAACTTGGTTTTGGTATGCCTGCATTTAATAATGATGAGATTATTATTCCTTCTTTTATTGCAAAAGGAGTATTGGAAGATGATGCCTATGATTACAGCGCCATTGGATGTGTTGAAACGGCAGTTCCAGGAAAATGGGGCTATCGTTGCACAGGTATGAGTTATATGAACTTCCCTAAGGTTCTACTTATCACGATGAATGATGGAATTGATCCGGCTTCGGGTAAACGGTTTGCACCAAGCTTTGGTCATTTTAAGGATATGAAGAACTTTTCTGAATTAGAAAATGCTTGGGATAAAACACTAAGATATTTGACACGAATGAGTGTTATTGTTGAAAATTCTATTGATTTATCATTGGAACGAGAAGTTCCTGATATTCTATGTTCAGCATTGACTGATGATTGTATTGGTCGTGGAAAACACCTGAAAGAAGGTGGAGCAGTATATGATTATATATCAGGTTTGCAAGTTGGAATTGCAAATTTGTCGGATTCATTAGCTGCAATTAAAAAATTGGTATTTGAGGAAGAACGTATAAGCCCAAGTCAGCTTTGGCATGCACTGGAAACAGATTATGCCGGAGAAGAAGGTAAGGTCATTCAAGAAATGTTGATTCATGATGCACCTAAGTACGGTAATGATGATGATTATGCTGACAAATTGGTTACTGCTGCTTATGACATTTATGTTGATGAAATTGCTAAATATCCTAATACACGTTATGGAAGAGGTCCTATTGGAGGGATTCGTTATTCAGGAACATCTTCTATCTCAGCCAACGTAGGACAGGGACGTGGAACATTAGCAACGCCAGATGGACGCAACGCGGGTACACCGTTAGCAGAGGGTTGTTCACCATCACATAATATGGATCAACACGGCCCTACATCTGTTTTAAAATCTGTTTCAAAATTACCAACAGATGAAATCGTAGGTGGGGTTCTCTTAAATCAGAAAGTAAATCCTCAAACCTTAGCCAAAGAAGAAGATAAATTAAAACTAATTGCTTTGTTACGAACATTCTTTAATCGTTTACATGGGTACCATATTCAATACAATGTTGTTTCCAGAGAGACGTTGATTGACGCTCAGAAACATCCTGAAAAACACAGAGATTTAATTGTTCGTGTTGCAGGATACTCTGCATTCTTCAATGTTCTTTCTAAGGCAACCCAAGATGATATTATAGGACGTACTGAGCATACATTGTAAAATAAAGAGGTTCTTTTTATGGAATTTATGCTTGACACATTAAATTTAGATGAGATTAAAAAATGGTCTGAAATTTTACCGCTAGCTGGGGTAACTTCAAATCCCACTATTGCAAAAAGAGAGGGTTCTATTAATTTTTTTGAACGAATCAAAGATGTGAGAGAATTGATTGGCTCTGCACCCTCTATTCATGTTCAGGTGATTTCTCAAGATTTTGAAGGCATCTTAAAGGATGCTCATGAAATTCGTAGACAAGCAGGAGATGATATATTTATCAAAGTACCTGTTACTCCGGCTGGATTACGTGCAATAAAGGTGCTAAAAAAAGAGGGCTACCATATCACTGCAACAGCTATTTATACAGTTATTCAGGGATTATTAGCTATCGAAGCAGGAGCCGATTACCTAGCTCCATATTATAATAGAATGGAAAATCTGAACATTGATTCAAATTCTGTCATTCGTCAATTAGCTCTTTCTATTGATAGACAGAACTCTCCTAGTAAGATTTTAGCTGCATCCTTTAAAAATGTAGCACAAGTAAATAATGCTTTAGCTGCAGGTGCGCATGCTGTTACAGCAGGAGCAGATGTTTTTGAATCAGCTTTCGCCATGCCATCTATCCAAAAGGCGGTTGATGACTTTTCTGACGACTGGTTTGTTACTCAAAATAGTCGTTCCATTTAGATAGAGAGGAAACAAACATGAGAATTTTTGCTAGTCCTTCGAGATATATTCAAGGGGAAAATGCCTTGTTCGAAAATGCCAAATCAATATTGGATTTGGGAAATCGTCCGATTCTATTATGCGATCAGTTGGTTTATGATATTGTTGGAAAACGATTTGAAGATTACCTACATAGGTATGGTTTCCATATTGTTCTAGCCCAGTTTAATGGTGAAGCTTCTGACAATGAAATCAATCGAGTTGTTGCCTTAGCTGAGAAAGAAAATTGTGATAGTATTATCGGTCTTGGTGGGGGAAAGACGATTGATAGCGCAAAAGCTATTGCAGATTTGATTGAAAAGCCTGTTATTATTGCTCCAACAATTGCATCGACCGATGCACCTGTATCTGCTTTATCTGTTATTTATACAGATGAAGGTGCATTTGATCATTATCTATTTTATTCTAAAAATCCAGATTTAGTTTTGGTTGATACAAAAGTTATTTCACAAGCTCCTAAGCGTTTATTAGCGTCTGGTATTGCAGATGGTTTAGCAACGTGGGTTGAGGCGCGTGCAGTTATGCAGGCAAATGGAAAAACTATGTTAGGACAACAACAAACGTTGGCTGGAGTTGCAATTGCGAAAAAATGTGAAGAAACGCTGTTCGCAGATGGTTTACAGGCCATGGCGGCTTGTGAAGCTAAAGTTGTGACACCAGCATTAGAAAATATTGTTGAAGCTAATACTTTATTGAGTGGCCTAGGTTTTGAAAGTGGAGGATTGGCTGCGGCGCATGCAATTCATAATGGTTTTACTGCATTGACAGGTGACATACATCATTTAACACATGGTGAAAAAGTAGCTTATGGAACTTTGGTACAACTATTATTGGAAAATAGACCTAAAGAAGAACTTGATAAGTATATTGAGTTTTACAAAAAAATTGGTATGCCAACAACTCTAAAAGAAATGCATTTAGATCAAGTTGGATATGATGATTTAATAAAAGTTGGTAAACAAGCAACTATGGAGGGTGAGACAATCCATCAGATGCCGTTTAAGATTTCGCCTTCAGATGTTGCTCAAGCTATCATAGCTGTAGACGCCTATGTAAATTCAAAATAAACAATAAGGACTACTGTTTTCCAAATGGTAGTCTTTTATTGATTCTCGTATTGAATTCTACGTTCTTCATAAATTAAAAAGCGACACAGGTTGTCGGCTATTTACTATAAATACATTAATTAGCATTCCAGTCGTATCTTCGGTCTAAAATTAGTATTTTGTGTTATAAGAGATAAGCTTCTTATTTGGCTCTTTGATTTCCCGTATAACAATAAGATAAAAAAGTGGGAGATAGAGTAATTCATAGTCATCAAAATTGATGAAATACAGTATATAGTTTTTTCTTTTAACACATTTCAAATTCCCTCAAAAATGGTATAATAGTAACATCACAAAATTGGAGAGAGACCATGAGTTTTTACAATCATAAAGAAATTGAGCCTAAGTGGCAAAGCTACTGGGCAGAACATCATACATTTAAGACAGGAACAGATGCCTCAAAACCTAAGTTTTATGCACTTGACATGTTCCCTTACCCGTCTGGAGCTGGATTGCACGTAGGACACCCAGAAGGCTACACAGCGACCGATATCCTCAGCCGTTACAAACGTGCGCAAGGCTACAATGTCCTTCACCCAATGGGTTGGGATGCCTTTGGTTTGCCTGCAGAGCAATATGCTATGGATACTGGTAATGACCCAGCAGAATTTACAGCTGAGAACATTGCTAACTTCAAACGCCAAATCAATGCGCTTGGATTTTCTTATGACTGGGATCGTGAAGTCAATACAACAGATCCAAACTACTACAAGTGGACGCAATGGATTTTCACCAAGCTTTACGAAAAAGGCTTGGCCTATGAAGCGGAAGTGCCAGTAAACTGGGTGGAAGAATTGGGAACTGCCATTGCCAATGAAGAAGTGCTTCCTGACGGAACATCTGAGCGTGGAGGCTATCCAGTTGTCCGCAAACCAATGCGCCAATGGATGCTCAAAATCACGGCTTACGCAGAGCGCTTGCTCAATGACTTAGATGAACTTGATTGGCCAGAGTCTATCAAGGACATGCAACGCAACTGGATTGGGAAGTCAACTGGTGCCAATGTAACTTTCAAAGTAAAAGGAACAGACAAGGAATTCACAGTCTTTACTACTCGTCCTGATACTCTTTTCGGTGCGACTTTCACCGTTTTGGCTCCTGAGCATGAACTAGTAGATGCTATCACAAGCACAGAGCAAGCAGAAGCAGTAGCTGACTATAAACACCAAGCTAGCCTCAAGTCTGACTTGGCTCGTACAGACCTTGCTAAGGAAAAAACAGGAGTTTGGACTGGTGCTTATGCCATCAACCCTGTCAATGGTAAGGAAATTCCAATCTGGATTGCCGACTACGTCCTTGCTAGCTATGGTACAGGTGCGGTAATGGCTGTGCCAGCCCACGACCAACGTGACTGGGAATTTGCCAAACAATTTGATCTTCCAATCGTCGAAGTCCTTGAAGGTGGAAATGTAGCAGAAGCTGCCTACACAGAAGATGGCCTTCATGTCAATTCAGACTTCCTAGATGGTCTCAACAAAGAAGACGCTATTGCCAAGATTGTGGCTTGGTTGGAAGAAAAAGGCTGTGGACAAGAGAAGGTTACTTACCGTCTCCGCGACTGGCTCTTTAGCCGTCAACGTTACTGGGGTGAGCCGATTCCTATCATTCATTGGGAAGATGGAACTTCAACAGCTATTCCTGAAAATGAATTGCCACTTGTCTTGCCTGTAACCAAGGACATCCGCCCTTCAGGTACAGGGGAAAGTCCATTGGCTAACTTGACAGATTGGCTTGAAGTGACTCGTGCAGATGGTGTCAAAGGTCGTCGTGAAACCAACACTATGCCACAATGGGCAGGTTCAAGCTGGTACTACCTCCGCTATATTGACCCACAGAATACGGAGAAATTGGCTGATGAGGACCTTCTTAAACAATGGTTGCCAGTAGATATCTATGTGGGAGGTGCAGAGCATGCTGTACTTCACTTGCTCTACGCTCGTTTCTGGCATAAATTCCTCTATGACCTCGGTGTCGTTCCAACTAAGGAACCATTCCAAAAACTCTTTAACCAAGGAATGATTTTGGGAACAAGTTACCGTGACCACCGTGGCGCTCTTGTGGCAACCGATAAGGTTGAAAAACGTGACGGTTCCTTCTTCCATGTGGAAACAGGGGAAGAGTTAGAGCAAGCGCCAGCCAAGATGTCTAAATCGCTCAAGAACGTTGTTAACCCAGACGATGTGGTAGAACAATACGGTGCCGATACCCTTCGTGTTTATGAAATGTTTATGGGACCACTTGATGCTTCGATTGCTTGGTCAGAAGAAGGTCTGGAAGGAAGCCGTAAATTCCTTGACCGTGTTTACCGTTTGATTACAAGTAAAGAAATCCTTGCGGAAAACAATGGCGCTCTTGACAAGGTTTACAACGAAACAGTCAAAGCTGTCACAGAGCAAATCGAATCATTGAAATTCAACACAGCCATTGCCCAACTTATGGTCTTTGTTAATGCGGCTAATAAGGAAGACGAACTCTATGTGGACTATGCCAAAGGATTTATCCAATTGATTGCACCATTTGCACCTCACTTGGCAGAAGAGCTCTGGCAAACTCTTGCAGCAACAGGAGAATCTATCTCTTATGTAGCTTGGCCAACTTGGGATGAAAGCAAATTAGTTGAAGACGAAATCGAAATCGTTGTCCAAATCAAAGGAAAAGTTCGTGCTAAACTCATGGTAGCCAAAGACCTATCACGCGAAGAATTGCAAGAAATTGCTCTAGCGGATGAAAAAGTCAAAGCAGAAATTGATGGTAAGGAAATCGTGAAAGTGATTAGTGTACCTAACAAACTCGTTAATATCGTCGTTAAATAACGAGTTTATTAGCTCTATCTGCCACCTTCAATAGTCCACTGGACTATTGAAGCCAACTAAATTGGTTAATATTGTTGTGAAATAAGATAGGAATCCTTCAGAGTAGAATCTGGAGGATTTTTTATTTGACAGGAAGTTTCTATTTTGTTAACATGGTTAACAAAAGAAAGAGAGATTATGGATAAAAAAGAATTTATTGCATTTAATAATCGTTTCAATAGGTTTATTTTAGCGTTTGAAGAGTTAAAAAAAAATCAACATAAAAGTGGTGTTGACAAATCCATTACGTTGAATGAGGTACATTTGATTGTTGTGATTGGGAAAAATCAGCCCTTAAATCTAGTAAAATTATCTGAATTATTAGAAGTTTCAAGAAGTGCAATAACTCAAAGTGTTAGGAGATTGATTCAAAAAAATTTAGTTGTTTTTGATTTTGATCCGAATAATGGGAAAAATAAATATTTGAGATTATCTGAAAAAGGCATCGAAATTTTTAAAATCCATAAGGAGCAACAAGCACATATTGAAAAATCGGTCTTTTCAGTTTTAAACAACTATAGCGAGGTGGAACTTCAAACAGTTGTGAAATTGATGGATGATATTGAAAAGGTGTGGGGAGAATTACCGTGGTAAAAGTCGCGGTAAGTTTTAAATTTAGTTGTTAAGTATATTAACAAAAAGGAGAAGGTATGACTGTAAACATTGAACTAATTTCACAAACTGACTTAGCAGATGAATCTTTTTATATTACTATCAATGGTTTAGACCCAAGGACAAGGTATTGTGTAGAAATGTACCTGTCTGATTATTACTGTATAAATGCTCCCTTACTTTTAGATCATGATGTTATGTGGAAATCAACTGCCATTTTTTTATCTGATCAGGACGGTATGATTGATACCTCTCAGACAGCATCTATTTCAGGATCTTATAAAGGGGTTTCAGAAATGGGCTTATTCTTTAATGCAAAGCCGTTAAAGAATAGGAAAAGGAGATTACCTAGTTCTCTTGATAGAATTCCATTGCGAGATTGTTTTGGTGTTGAAATTAAAATCAAGCTGGGGAAAGATGTGGTCGCGGAGCAAAGTTTTGTAAGGCGTTATATGAATCTGGGAGTAAGATATCAAGATATCTATGACAAGCATTTTCAAGGTCGATTATTTTATGATGAAAAGTTAAGAAGGGCGCCAGCCGTGATTATTGTTAGCGGTAGTGAGGGAAGAATTGAAAAAGCTCAGAATATTGCCCAACTTTTATCTTCAAGAGGCTATATTTGTCTTGCAATAGCTTATTTTGGTTTAGAGGGATTACCCCAAAATTTAGAACGAATTCCAATAGAATGTCTGGAAGAAGCGAAAGATTTTCTATACCATCATCCTCAAGTTGATAATACAAAAATAGGAATATATGGTCGCTCTAAAGGAGCAGAGCTTGTTCTGGCTGGACAAAGTATTTTGGATGATGTGCAATGTTTAGTACTCAATTCTCCCTCAAATGTAATATTTGAGGGAATAAAGGGAAAACTCAATTCTAATTCATCTTCTTGGACATATTTACAAAAGGAACTTCCTTATCAAAAATTTCAGTTAGGAGATTATTTGTTAAACAAGTTTTTTGGAAAACATATTCCTGAAGATAGTAGGGCTCAGATTGATGTGAGTAAAATTTCCTCTCCTTTATTATTACTAGGAAGCGATGTTGATGAAATATGGAATGCATCATCCGCGATAGATGATATCATTTCACATTATAAAGGGGAATCCATTTTGTTTAAAAAATACCATGAAACAGGGCATATGTTGACGGTTGCTTATCAACCGAATCATCGTTATCGAAAAGATTGGCGCTTATTAATGAAAGAAAGTGTAGACTCTTGGTTTGCTACGATAAATTTTTTTGATACACATCTGAAAAATTTGTAGATAGTGCTGAACCGTACTATAATAGTCTCAACTAAGATAAAAATACAGTTTTAGTTGGTAGTTCAGTATACAAAAGCAAACACTAAAACAAGAGAAATTTGAATACAAACAGCAAAAAATAGAGAGAAGTACAAGGGTGCATTAACTCACTTGTTTCCATACTTGATTATTCCTCTATAAAATGGAGGCTTATAAGAGGAGTTTGCATTGTTGAAGCGAAAACCAAGTGTTTCCTAAAATTTTCATTGAGATATGTTATACTATATTCAATAAGTGAATAAGGAGAATGCTATGCCAGTAAATGAATATGGTCAGATAATTGGCGAGTCTTTAGTCGGTCACACGTCTGGTAAATTACCTGCTATTGATTTCTTAGAAGGGCGTTATGCTCGAATAGAGGCTCTTTCAGTGGAAAAACATGCGGAGGATTTGCTAGCTGTTTATGGTCCGGATACTCCTCGGGAGATGTGGACCTATCTTTTTCAGGAACCAGTGGCAGACATGGAGGAACTGGTCAGCCTTTTAAATAAGATGTTGGCTCGTAAGGACCGTTTTTACTATGCAATCATAGACAAGGCAACTGGTAAGGCTTTGGGAACTTTTTCTCTCATGCGCATTGATCAGAATAACCGAGTGATAGAAGTGGGAGCTGTCACTTTTTCTCCAGAGCTCAGGGGAACACGTATAGGGACAGAGGCTCAGTATCTTCTGGCTCGCTATGTTTTTGAAGAACTCCACTATCGTCGCTATGAGTGGAAATGTGATTCTCTTAATCTGCCATCAAGACGAGCAGCGGAACGTTTGGGCTTTATTTATGAAGGAACCTTCCGTCAGGCAGTGATTTATAAGGGGCGTACGAGGGATACGGATTGGTTGTCTATGATTGATAAGGACTGGCCAAAAGTCAAAGCTCGTTTGGAAACATGGTTGGCTCCTGAAAATTTTGATAAAAATGGGCGGCAGTACAAGAGCTTGAGAGAATTCTAAGAGGTGATGACATGATAACTATTAGAAAGCAAGAAATTGTCAAGCTAGAGGATATTTTGCATCTCTATCAGGCAGTCGGTTGGACAAATTATACCCATCAACCTCAGATGCTGGAGAAGGCCTTGTCTCATTCATTAGTAATTTATCTGGCACTTGATGGTGATGCTGTAGTGGGCTTGATTCGTTTGGTTGGAGATGGTTTTTCATCAGTTTTTGTACAGGATTTGATTGTTTTGCCTAGCTATCAGCGCCAAGGGATTGGTAGCTCCTTGATGAAAGAGGCTTTAGAAAATTTTAAAGAGGCCTATCAAGTCCAGCTGGTGACAGAAGAGACAGAAAAAAACGTGGGATTTTATCGTTCTATGGGCTTTGAAATCTTATCCACCTATGACTGTACAGGAATGATTTGGACGAATCGAGAAAAATAACAAAACTTGTTTTTTCTTAAGCAAAGTTTAAGGATGGTCTAGTATCATATAGTCATTAAATAAAGACCTCCTAACTTTATTTAATGAAATCCTAAAACTTTTTTTCATCATAATCTCCTAATGAAGTCACCCAATCAGGTGGCTTTTTTGTGGGGTGATGTGATGCTGATAGAAATTTTTAAAAAATGCTAGAATTTGAGAAAAGTTAAGCTAGTTTTAAGCTTTGTCTTGTATCATATAGTTATTAAATAAAGACCTCCTAACTTTATTTAATAAAATCCTAAACTTTTCTTTTTCATAATAATCTCCCTTAACTCCACCCAATCGGGTGGAGTTTTTTGGCTCTATTTCAGGCTTTTGGGGACTATTCTAAAAATCATTTTTCGATATTTTTCGGTATTTTTCGGATTTTGGTCGGGGAATTGGCGGGGACTTTTTGAGATTTTGGTGGGGATTTTTTTAGCGAATATGACTAAGAAATAGGTCTGTTGTCGCTTCAGCAAGTTCAAACTCAATTTGATTGTAAGCGACTGTTAATTGAAGGACTGAAACTGCTGTAATAATGATTTTGCTTGTCCAGTAGTGGCGTATTAAATGAGGAGTGACATGTAAGGTTGTCTATTCGTTTACTAAATCAAAATTTCTATGAAATTGATAGAATCCCTAATTTTCTCTTAAACTTGA
Organism: Streptococcus sp. 596553; assembly: GCF_900411395.1. GTDB lineage: Bacteria > Bacillota > Bacilli > Lactobacillales > Streptococcaceae > Streptococcus > Streptococcus mitis_BA. Next base: position 114,546 of record NZ_OXCQ01000005.1, read on the forward strand.
AAGTCTTGTTGTAAAGCGGTTAAAGCTTGAGAAGCTGAGGATGTAAAGTTTTGACAAATTTTGTGAACTGTGGGATAATGGAGAGGAATTAAGGATTAGTTCTATATCATGGACTAGAAAAGACCCCAAGCTAACTTCCACATTAAGCTCGGGGTCTTTTTTGACACTATCTATCTTTGTTTAGCCGTTTATCGACTAATCGAAGGATGACACCGACCACAATCGGTCCGATGATAGTTTTAAGGATTAGTTCCATTATGGGCTATCTCACCTCCTTTCGTAGGCGGTGTAGAAGTGCCGTATAATATTATACCACATAAGTGCTAAACTCAGGAGTCACCCAATCAGGTGGAGTTTTTTGGCTCTATTTCAGGCTTTTGGGGACTATTTTAAACATCATTTTCCGATAACTTTCGCTTAACCTTGAAAAATTTATTGGACAGATTCTAAAGTTGGACAAGTTGAGTAGATGAGAATATAAACCTTTGACAAATTTTGTGAACTGTGGGATAATAAAAAGGAATTGAGTACTAGTTCTATATCATAGGCTAGAAAAGACCCCAAGCTCACGACCAAATAAGCTTGAGGTCTTTTTTGACACTATTTGTCCTTGTTTAGCCATTTATCGACTATACGAAGAACGACACCGACCACAATTGGTCCGATGATAGTTTTGAGTACTAATTCCATCATGGGCTATCTCATCTCCCTTCGTAGGCGGTGTAGCAGTGCCGTAAATATTATATCACATAAGTGCTAAAGTCGGGAGTCGCCTAATCAAGTGAAGTTTTTTGGCTCTATTTCAGGCTTTTGGGGACTATTCTAAAAATCATTTTTCGATATTTTTCGGATTTTGGTCGGGGAATTGGCGGGGATTTTTTAGTGAATATGACTAAGAAATAGGTCTGTTGTCGCTTCAGCGAGTTCGTCCTCTACTTGATTGTAAGTTGCTGTTAATTGAAGGACTGGAACTGCTGTAATAATGCTCTTGGTTGTCAAGGAGTGGCCTATTAAATGAGGAGTGACATATAAGATTGTCTCTTCGTTTACTAAATCAAAATTTCTATGAAATTGATAGAATCCCTAATTTTCTCTTAAACTTGAAAGTCTTGTTGTAAAGCGGTTAAAGCTTGAGAAGCTGAGGATGTAAAGTTTTGACAAATTTTGTGAACTATGG